>NZ_JAZKRM010000022.1:0-36881 GCF_036628635.1 Thiohalorhabdus sp.
TCAGCCACCGGTCAGCGTGATCGGGTAACTGTGGACAACCTCTTGTTACAGCACAACTAGCCTGGGTTCGTTGGCTCTGACGACGGACCCATCAGAAGGAGAAGCCCAATGAGCATTGCAACCCTTGGTATCGATCTCGGCAAGACCACCATCCACGTGGTGGGCCTGGATGACCGCGGTCAGCCGGTGGAGCGCAAGAAGCTGACCCGCACCGGTCTGTTCCGGTTTTTGGCCAACCTGGCGCCTTGCCGGGTGGCGATGGAGGCCTGCGCCGGCTCGCACTATGTGGCCCGCAAGGCGGAAGCGATGGGGCACCGGGCCGTGCTGTTGCCCGGCCAGTTCGTGCGGGCCTACAGCAAGGGCCAGAAGAACGACCGGGCCGATGCCGAGGCCATCGCCGAGGCGGCGACGCGGCCGACCATGCCGGAGGTGACGGTCAAGGACACCACCCAGCAGGCGATCCAGCTGCTGCACCGGGCGCGCCAGGGCTGGGTGGCCCAGCGCACGGAGACAGCCAACCGGATACGGGCGAGCCTGCTGGAATTCGGGATCACGGTGCCGAAGCAGTTGGGCAACCTGCGCCAGGCCTTGCCCCGGATCCTGGAGGACGCCGACAACGGCTTGCCGGATATCGTCCGGGACCTATTGGCGCAGCTTTGGACCCAGCTTGAGGAGCTGGACGAGCGGGTGACTGGCGTGACCCGCCAGCTGGAGGAGCTGGCCCGGCGGGATGCCGCGGCCGCGTGGCTGCCGACCATTCCCGGGATCGGTCCGATCACGGCCACGGCCTTGGTGGCGGCGGCGGGTGACGGCCAGCAGTTCGGACGCGGTCGGAATCTGGCCGCCTGGCTGGGGCTGGTGCCCCAACAGTACACCACCGGCGGCAAGCCCCGGCTGCTGGGCATCAGCAAGCGCGGGAATCGCTATCTGCGCACCCTACTGATTCACGGCGCCCGGGCCATGCTGCAGCAGGCCCATCGCAGTGACGATGCTCTGCGGCGCTGGATCCGCCAGCTGGCCGGCGGCACCCACCGCAACAAGGCGGCGGTGGCGCTGGCCAACAAGCTCACCCGGGTGGCCTGGGCCGTGCTGACCCGCGGGGAGGCCTTCCGCGCCGAGGCCGCGGCCGCTTGAGCGGCGGCGTTCGCGCCAACGGGCAACTGAAACCAAATTGGCGGACTGACCCCCCGAGCAATTGCAAGCGCCCTTGCTGATGGCGGAAACGGGTACCGGCCTGCGGCTAGCCTGAGCAAAAAAATGGCTCCTTGAAGCCGAGGCTTTAATCAGGAACCGCAGGCGCGGATTTCTCCATCACGGCACGGGGCCGAGAATCGCCCCATCCAGAGGCCGAATAGGTTTGCGCCACCCGTCCCTCCTCCTACCGATAGGGGCTTGCAAAACGGGAGAAGTCCATAGATTTTATTCCCGATCATCCCTTTCGGCTGGGGGGATGGCTAGCACCCTGTTCAGGGTCCTTCCTCACCTCCCCAGGGCCAAGCCTCCTAGGGATCTCACGCCCCTAAGCTAGGCTAGCCCTGCCATTTACTATCGGATCGACGGGGCCAACCCTTAGTTTAGCAAGGAGCCAATTCCCCGAAAGGCCACGCGCGCTAGAAGCGAGCCTGCTTTGCGGCGCTCCCTAGGGGAGAGGGAGCCCACCAGATACCCGATGGAGACTGAACCGG
This sequence comes from Thiohalorhabdus sp., assembly GCF_036628635.1. Classification (GTDB taxonomy): domain Bacteria; phylum Pseudomonadota; class Gammaproteobacteria; order Thiohalorhabdales; family Thiohalorhabdaceae; genus Thiohalorhabdus. The sequence goes on from NZ_JAZKRM010000022.1 coordinate 1,686, forward strand.
CCAGCACGGTGACGGGGTGGCGACGGATCCAGGGGGTAACGCCCACCTCGCTGGCGACCTCCCGCAGCCGTTCCTTGGCCTCCTCCGGGGTCAGCGGGCGATTCGTTTCGTTGTCCACGCCAGCACCCCCGCCACCATAAGGGCGGCCACTCCGGTCACAAGGGCGGCCAGAGTAACTCCCCACAACCCGGAAAGGCTTCGGAAAAGGGTCCAGAGAAGAAGACCCAAACCGGCCGCAGCGAACAGACCCGCCAAACCGATAACCGCCAGGCCGGCCCCGGTGCGCAGTGTGCCTCGCCGGAGGGCGCGGGCCTCCGCCTCGATGAGGTCCGCGAAAGCAATCGCAAGCTCGGTGAGCGAAGTCAGCGTCGCTCTCCCCGTTCCATTACTTTGGCCAGGATGAAACCGACGCCGAGGGCCGCCAGCAGAGAGCCCCAGGGGTGGTCGTTAACCCGTTGCTCGAACTCCTCCTCGGCCCAGCGGCCCCGGTCACGCGCCGCCCCCATGGCGCGGCGAAGGTCCTCCCGACGCTCATTCAGCTCGTCCTCCACCGAGCCACGCCACTCGCCGGCCTTGGCATACCCCATATCGCGCACCGCGCCTGTGAGCTCGGAAATATCCGAGCGAAGGTTGGCCAGGTCGCTTTTCAGGGCGTCGATCTCTTCTTGAAGGTTGTTGTCCTCGGCCATGGGTGCTCCCTGTGGGTGTTTCATTTCCTGCCTATTCAACCTAGAACGGCAGGAGGGCGAAAGCCAACTTTGTCAGCCTCCGCCAGCGGCATTGTATCCAGCCCGGGCCACCACTGGGCTCATCCTGACACTGGAAGCAAGCAGCGTCCATTTGTCCCCTACCACTTCCTCCGAATGTCTCGCGTTCCAGGCAGGAACCGGACCGGCTTGCGTCCAAGAGGGCCCGGCAGCCCACGTGGGCTACCGGGCCTTAAACCACCTCAAGGGAATAACCGCCCTCCCCCAGCGTCTAAAACGAGCGGATTCCTTCCGTGTCCGAACCCATTACGGGAACCCCGAGGGGCTCGCGAAACCAGACACGGGGGATACATTTCCCCGGTTCTTGTTCCACCGGAATCCGCCGGCGCTTGGCCGTCTCCCCCATGGGCAGGGTCAGCCCCAGGAGGCTGTTGCCGAAGGCGACCCTGGCCTTGTCGGCGTCCACGTCCCCGGGCAGGGGCACAGTCCGGGCAAGGCGCCCAAGGCGATCTCGCGGCGGCAGAGCGCGCCTTCCGGCTCGCCTTACGCCTTTTCCTCCCGGGTGCTGGCCTTGATGGTCACGGCGTTGTCGGACACCGACACCGCCCCATCGTCTTGGCGATCCCGGGCAGCCCCGCGGTGATCCGGATGTCCGCCTCCCGGTCCTCGATATTGACCCGGTGCGTGCGCCTTTGGAAGGGGGCCAGCTCGCCGGGGTTGTCGTCTGCGGTCATGTTTGCCCTTCTCGGGGCTTGGGTAGGGGCGTCACCGACGGGCCGGCCATGCGGGCCAGCCCGTCGATCCGGCGTGTTCGCGTCAAACTCTAGCCGCGGGTGGGCTCCAGCCGGACCTGCATGCCGTTGGCGTCGATTCCCTCCACCGTCCCCTTCATCCGGGTCCCGATCCGGCCCGGCTCGCGGTGGTGGGTGACTTGCAGCACCAAAGGCGCATGGCGCTCGAACCGGAGGGGGCCGCAAACCAGCTGCATGGTATCGCCACTGACGGCCTCTACCGGGCACACGGCGACCGGAAACCCCTGGTGGTAGATCATGGCCCAGCTGGTGAATCTGGGTGACCTTTGGTTGGTGGCTGCCATGGGGAATCCTCCGAATCTTGTAGGGTTCAACCAGCGAGGGGTGGCGTAGGCGAGGTTGGCGGCACCGGCACAGCGGTCGGGGGCTCCATGCCGGTCGCCTCGACCGTCAACCGCCCCGGCGGTCGTTGCCGACGGGGTTTTCGTACCAATGCCGCAGCTCGTGGAAGGTTGCCAGCGCCCGGGAACGATCAGGTGCCCACTTCGCCAGGCGGGCCAGCTGCTTGAGGTTAGCGCGGGCCTTGGCGGCCTAGCCACGGCGCTCGCGCTCGGCGTCGCGCTGGTCGGGGCCGGGAGCGCAGTGACCCGACAGGGCGTCGCGCTTGACCAGGGCGCTGCGGGTGATGCGCAAGCACCGGTTCCAGCTGGTCTTATCCCAGGCCATCGGCGACCTCCCGGTGAGAGAGCCGGCGGAACGGCTGCCATTGCCCGATTGGCTTCCGGGTCAGCTCCAGGGGCAGGCTGAAGCCGTCCTCGGTGTGCATGACGTAGGAGTCGCCCGGGTTGCCGGTCCAACGCTGGGAGGCCACCCACAGCTCGCCGTTGGCCGCGCTGTGGCCCCAGGCGTCGCGCTCCGAGCGCAGGCGGTAGCGCACGGGGGCCACCAGTCGCCCGTCCTGGAACAGATAGCCCTTGCCTTCAAAGGTCTCGGCCATGGTGCTCCTCCTGCGGGTCGAGCTGGCGGTAGGCCAGATGCAGGCCGTCCACGGTCCGCCGCAGCTGCTGGCGCTCCGGCTCGGGCACCTGGTTGGTCAGATGGGTGAGGCGGCGCTCCAGGGCCCGGAAATGGGTTCGACAGGCGGCCGCCCGCGCCTCGGGAAGTCCCTCCGATCCGGTCCCGGCCATGGGACAAACCTTGCAGGAAAAGCCCTCGCCCCCGGCCCGGCACGCTTCCAAGGCCCGCAGAAGCGAACGGGCCCGGTTGATCAGGGCGTTCCATTCCAAGTCGGAGAACTCCGCCCCGGCCCGGGCCACTCTATTGGAATGGCCGGGGAACGGCAGTTTTCTCGGGGTAACAGGCAGCCAATAACGTGGCACATCCCCCTCCCAACCTAGGCGGTATTCCGAAGTGGTATTCCATTTTTAAACCAAAAAGGAGAGCCGAAATACCCGGATAAACACGGTGTCCTTTAGGGGGAACCCCTTAGTATCCGGCCAGAAAGGCTTTTCCGCAGGAACATGAAAGGAGCGGCACGGGACTGGCCCCTTAACCTTCTCGCCTTGGCTCCGCGCCCAGCCTGGTCCACGCTGCTTCAAAACCACCAGGCGGGGCTGCCTTCAGTAGGCATGGTTCGCCGGCTTGGCTGCCGGTTCGCCAGGGCCGTTCCCTCGACAGCCATCTCGTCGATGCGGGTGCGCCCGAAGACCAGGGAACGGGTACCAAATTAACGCCGATGCGGTCGGCAGCCAGGGCATTCCGCATGGGACGGCGGGGATTGGTGACCTGCAGCCCGTTTAGCTCGACGCGAATGGGGAACAAGCCCAGGCCGGCGTCTCGAAGCTCCACCTTGGCACCCACCATTCGGGCACCTGCTCCCTCCACCGCCCGCTCGAGCCAGACGTCGGCAAACAGCCACCAGCCCCCTGCGAGGACCACCACGAGCCCGGCGAACACCCCAAGGCCCTATCAGCAAAAGATCCGCATTGCCTCCTACCAACTGATCTCGTTGTATAAGGCGGTAGAGCTTGCTTGCCTTGAGAAAGGTATCAGGCGGCTGCGCCCCAACCACTCCCGGGCCGCGGATCGGTAGTGGTGAACCAGGGTGGCCACAGCCGGAAAGAGGACCACCGCGGCCCCCAGCCCCAAGATCAAGCTCCCCAGGATGACCGTGTTGTTGAACCCGGACAGGCGACCGAGGACCGTCCCCTAGAAGCCGGTCCGCAACCTCTGAAGGGCGTCGCTGGTGAGCAGGACGAAACCGACCCGGTGGCAAACCGGGTCCAGCATATTGGCAATTCCGGTGAAAACCGCATAGGCCAGCTGGGAGGTGGAAAGATCGACCCGGAGGATCAGAACCAACAGGAGGATCAGCAGGGTGTGCAGACCCCACGGGATGTCAAGCCCATGATCGCGGCCGTGGCGACAGCTCCGGCGACCAGCGCCGGATGGGTTTCGGAGTTCAGCACTTTGAGGATGCGCGCCAGGGTTCGCAGCATGGACCTTCACGGGAGGGGTTAGGCGGCAGTCTAGCTGGCACCCAGAAGGCCTTTAAGGCGACGGGCATCGTCTGCCATGTTGGTTTTGTTGAACAGTACACGGACCGACTGGCGCTGCCCCAGGCAACCGGCAAGCTGCTGGAGATCCTCGTCGCTATAGTGATAGCGATAATTATAGGCCGGTCGCCCGTGAAGGCGGAAATACGCCGGTCCCTGCCCCACCGGCGGGCACAGGAAGGGATCCACGGCGTGGACCAGGTCCAGCTCGGTCACCAGGTCCGCCAGCAGGTCATCGGCCCAGGCCTCACCGCGGGGCTAGAAGACCAGCCAGCGGCCCCGGCTGTCGGCCTTGCCGAAGAACTGCCTCAGATTCGCCAGGCTTTCTTGGGTAGGCCGGAAGCTCTTGGGGGTCTGGAAGACCACCGCTTCCGCCTCCAAGGCGTCAGCGATCGCCTGGGTCCGCTGCCACGCCTCGGCGGTGGTGGCATTCCATCGCAGGCGCCCGAACCCGGCGCGCTGGTCCTCGGAGAGCTCCTCCCGAAGGCGCCGGTAGGTGGGGCTGGAGGCCTCGTGGGTGATCAGCTGCCAGGCCTTGACCATGAACCGAAAGGGGGCCGGAGCCCGCTCCCGCCAGCGCCGGGCGGTGGCCACCCGCGGCGGTTGATAGAAGGTCCGCTGGACCTCCATGCAGTCCATGTCGGCGAAGATCCGTGCCTGGGCTTCCCTGAAGCCGCAGGTGCCCACGCGGATCGCCAAGGCCGGGCTCAGCCGCCGAGCATGGCCCGGTCCAGCCCCGGGTTGGCCTTGAAGCCCTTGATGCGGGGCACATTGGGCTCACCCGCGCGAACCCGCTCCTGGGACCGCAGCCAGTCGGCGAAGACCTCGTAGGCCGGGGGCAGGGAGTCGGCCACCGGATCCACCGGCGCCCAGGAGGCCACCTTGTAGGTCTTGCCGGGATCGATCGGCTTGCCGTCGATAACCATGTCGGAGATGCGCTTGCCAGTCTCGGCGGTGGGATCGATGGCGTAGTCGAGCCCGCCCACGCGCACCATGTCGCCGCCTTGCTGATAATAAGGATCCGGGTTGAGCAGGTTGGCGGCGACATCCTCCAGAACGGTTTTGAGGCGTTCGCCGCTTATCTCGTCCACCGTGACGTCGGGATAGGTGATGGCGGTCTGGGTGTAGGCCTCCTCCAGAGTGACGGGATCACCGGGGAGCACCGAGACCCCCCAGCGGAAGCCCGGGGACAGGGCGATCTCGGCGTCCTGGGTTTCCCGCAGGGCGTCCAGGATGAGCTGGTCGAAGGTGCCGGTGAAGTTGCCCCGGCGGTAGAGCAGATCCTCGGTGATCGCGAGCTCCTCATCCAGGCGCTTGCCCGCCTTCTTCTCGGCCCGTGCCCGCTCTTCATCGATGAGCTTGGCCATATCGGGATCGGCCGGGATGACATCGGAGAAAACGGGCAGCATGCGGAAGCGGTAGTCCCGGACCCGGCCGTTTTTGACGTCGAAATCCAGGCGGGTAAGGAACTTGCCGTGGGACCCGGAGTTGGTCACCAGGGTCTTGCCGCCGATGCCACCGCCGGCGTTATCGACCTCCATGGGCGCCGGCATGGCGTCGTGCGTGTGGCCGCCGAGGATGGCGTCGACACCACGCATGCGGGAGGCCATCTTCTTGTCCACGTCCATGCCGTTGTGGGACAGGATCACCACCACGTCGGCCTTGTCAGCTTCCTGGATCTCGTCCACCACCTTCTGGGCGTGGCCCTCCTGGATGCCGAAGGACCAGTCCGGAATCTTGTACTGGGGGTTGGCGATGGGGGTGTAGGGGAACGCCTGACCCACCACGGCGATGCGCACCCCGGCCCGTTCCTTGACCACGTAGTTGTCGAAGTAATCGACGTTGTCGCCCCAGGTGACGTCCTTGATGTTGTGGGCCACGAAATCGGAGCCCAGCTCGTTGTCCAGGATCTCCCGGACCCGTTCCTCGCCGTAGGTGAACTCCCAGTGGCCGGTCATGAAGTCCACGCCGAGCTCGTTGGAGGCCCGCACCATATCGCCCGCATCGCTCCACAGGCTGGTGGCCGAGCCTTGCCAGGTGTCGCCGCCGTCGAGCAGGAGGGTGCGGCCGTCGAGCTCGGCGCGGTAGCGCTCCACCAGGGTCTTGAGGTGGGCGAAGCCGCCCCTGCGCGCGTGCTCGCGCGCCCCCTCCACGAAATCGATGGGGGTAAAGGCGTGGGCCTTCCGGCTACCCCGCTTCATCCCGTAGTGCTCCAGCAGGGCGTCGGTCACCAGGTGGGCCGGCTCCCCCTTCATGTTGCCGACGCCCAGATTGATGTGGGGCTCCCGGAAATGCACCGGCTTGAGCTGGGCGTGGCAGTCGGTGAAATGCATCAGGGTGACATTGCCGAAATCCGGCATGGCGAAGGGGTCGTCGGCGAACCAGTCGGCGGCTCTCGCGCCGCCGGGCCGAAGCATGCCGGCGGCTCCGGCCAGGGCAAGGGCGTGCAGGAACTCGCGCCGATTCAGATGCATGGGCCTCCCCCCTAGCGATGGGTGGCACTTCATCTCAACTATGCCATCCCTTTATGGAGCCGTTCCTCCCCTTTATGAGGATCGCATCCGGCCTCGCCAAAAACGCTGTTGGCGGCGGGATTCAGACATCACCCCTCCCGTTTTTGCGCAGTCCCACCCGGTTCCGTATCGCCACAGCCCTCTCCGGTTCCCTCCGGCGGGCCATCGGGCCTGATAATGCGTTCGATCACGGAAAGACGGGGCGCACGAGGACTGAGGCCCCGCCGCCAGCGCCCGACCGCCAGGACCCGATGCCCCGCCTCCGCCGCGGATCTGGCCCAGGAGGCGACCGCTTCGGCTTCCTCCTCGCCGCCGGCATGGCCCGGGTAGGCCACCACCGCCAGCCGGCCGCCCGGCCCCAGCAGGCGAAAGGTCGCATCCAGGGCGCCCAGCGTAGTGGCCGGCCGGGTGATGCGGTCGCCCTCTTGGCCGGGCAGGTAGCCGAGATTGAACACCGCGGCCCGGAACCGGCCCCGCCGGGAGGCGGGCGCCAGCTCGGCCAGATCCGCATGATCGGCCCGGCGCAGATCCACCCGATCCGCCAGCCCGTCCGCCCGGAGCCGTTGCGCTGCTGCGGCGACGGCCTCGGCCTGGACATCCACCGCCAGCACCCGGCCGGAAGGGCCCACCCGCTGGGCCAGGAAAGCCGTGTCGTGGCCATTCCCGGCCGTAGCGTCCAGGGCCAGGTCCCCGGGCCGGAGGACAGCGGTCAGGGTGCGCTGGGCGGCGGCCACCTGGGGGGCGGGCATCACGACGATCCGGCGAATCGGTCCGGGGTGGCCTCTGGGGGAAGGTCACCGCCTTCCGCCAGGGCCTGGGCCAGGCGATCCGCGTAATACGGTCCCAGAAGCAGGCCCTTGGATCCCAGGCCGTTGAACAGACCCACACGCGGATGACCCGGAGGGTGGCCCAAAAACGGCCGCCCGTCGGGGCTCCCCGGGCGGATGGCGGCTAGGTGGCGGTTGATGGTGGCTCCCTCGGGGCGGGGGAGCAGCTCCTCCATGCCCGCCTCCAAAGCCACCCGCCCGGCCTCGGTAGGCTCCCTGCCGATGTCGTCGCGGTCGTAGGTGGCCCCGACCCGGAAGCGATCGCCGCCCAGGGGCACCAGGGACTTGGTGCCGTGGACCGGATACGCCGGAAGGTCGGACGCCCGCCCCTCCAGGACCTGCCCTTTGATCGGGGCCAGGGGGATCTCGCCGAACCAGGGGTTGGTTCCCACTTGATCGCCCTCACAGAATACCACCCGGCTATAGCTGCCCCCGGCCCAGCGGATGCCTTCCCGGGCCTCGGTCACGTCCCCGGGGTCCACCCTCTCGGCCACCAGGTTCCCGTTGTCGGCCAGCCAGGCCCGCACGCCGCGGATCAGGGCTTCGTTATCCACCACCGCCCCGCCATGGATCCATACGGAGTCGGGCTCCGGGCCGGCCTCCAGATAGGGAGTGTAAGCGGAATCTTCCCGGCGGCGCGGCCACGCCGTCCGCGGCCGGTCGCCCCAGAGGTAGCGGAGAATGGGCGTCGGGCGATGAACGGGCTGCCCCAGGAGCTCGGCGAGGGCCGTCAACCGCCGATGCGTTGCCGGCAACAGGGTCTCCAGGTCACCCGCTCGCGCCAGACGCTGACCGGTAATGGGATTGACCAGACCCGCCGCCACCCCGCTCGCTCCCACGGCATGGCCGGGGTCGGCCACCAACACCCGGCGGCCACGCTCGATCAGAGCGACGGCCAGCAGGGTACCTGCCAGTCCCTGGCCAGCGATAAGAATGGGGCGGTAATGGCGGCGGGTCATGACCTGATGCTCAAACGTCAGGGCGCGGGACAAGGATGGGGCAGGATAGCACGGGCGGGGCCTTTCCAGCGGAGCGGCATTGGGCTACACAGGGGGGCATCCCTGCTGCCGGAATTACCCGCCATGACCAATCCCCACCAGCCCCTTTTGGCCGCCTCCTGTACTCCGGAGAGGCGCCTTGTCGTCCCCGAAAGCTGGGAGCGGGCGTTTGGGGCTTTGGTCCGACAGGCCCCCCGCCGGATTGTTGTCCTGGGGGCCACTGACCGTGGCAAGTCCACCTTCTGCGCCCTTCTCCGGCGCCGTCTGCTGGCGGCGAGCCATGCCACGGCCCTGGTCGATGCCGACATCGGTCAAAAGGATCTGGGACCGCCGGCCACCGTCACCCTGGGACTGGGGGATCCGTCGGACCCGCCGGCGCAGCGGCCGGAGGGCCACTATTTCGTCGGGGCGGTCAGCCCACCGGGCCACCTCCTGCCCATCGTGATCGGGGCCAGACGGCTGGCGGAAGCCGCGGGGGACCGGGTGACCCTGGTGGATACCCCGGGCATGATCCAGGGCGTCGGGCGCACCCTGATCCAATTCCTGCTGGAATCCCTGCGGCCGGAGGTTGTGGTGGCCCTGGAAAGCGACGACGAGGCCGGGGCGATCCTGGCCGGTGCCCAGGCCTCCCGCCAATTTCGCCTGCGCCCGCCCCCGGGCATTGCCGCAAAGACGCCCGAGCAGCGGGGGGCGAGCCGGGCTCGGGGATTCCGGGAGCACTTCGCCGGGGCCCGGAGGCGGGAATGGCACCTGGACTGCCTGGGGATCCAGCGTAGCCTGCTATTTTCGGGAGCCCCGGCGGACCCTGGTACCCATGTGTATGCCGAGGACACCGCCGAGGGCCGCCTGGTGGTGGGCGGCCCCGAGCATAAGGAACCGGGGACCCAGCATCTGCCGGCCGGGTTCGAGCCCGACCTCCTCTGTGGAGTGGCCGATGGCCGCGGCGCTTGCCGCGGCCTGGCGCGCCTGCGGCGGATCGACTATCCCGGCCGGCGCCTCGAGGTGGTCACCCCCGTTCCTCCGGGGGTGGCGGCGATTCTACAGCTCGGGGACCTCTATGTGGGCCCCAACGGCCGCGAAGAGGACCGGCGCCGCCCCCGAAACCTCTAGCAGCTAGCAGCCGGCGGTCTCCGCCGCCCACTCCAGGGCCGCACCCACCCGGTCGCCCAGCAACCGCCGAGCCTCCTCCCGATCGGCCCAGCGGTATTCATGATGCTCGGGACGGCCCAGCTCCGGGCTCACCGGCAACCGCACCTCGCTCTGGTCGGTGCGTCCCAGGTAGTAGCGGGCCACCTTGCGTCCGCTGCTATAGGGCTTGGTCTCGTGGTAATCGGTACCCCAGGGCAATGTCAGGTCACGGATGGCGGTTTCTTCCGCCACCTCCCTGAGGGCCGTGGCCAGGGGGTCCTCCCCGGCTTCCACCAGGCCCTTGGGGAAATCCCAGTAATTATAGGCCCGGAGCAGGAGGAAGCGGCATTCGCCCCCCTCCATTCGGATTACCACCATCCCCGCCGATGGTTCGCGGACCGTTGGCATGGCGCCCTCCCTTGGGTCAGGCTAGGTGTTTAGACCGGGGACCATTGAAACCTTCAGGGGCCAGCTCGTGCAGCAACCAGCCATTAGGGCAGTGCTTTTAGATTTCGGCGGCGTCATCGCCGAGGAGGGCTTCCGGAACGGGCTGGCCTTCCTCGCCGAGCATCACGGCAAGGACCCCGATCAGGTGCTGGCCCAGGCCATGGACGCCGTCTACAGCTCCGGCTACGTCACGGGGACCGGCAGCGAGGCCGATTTCTGGCGCCGCCTGGGTGAGCTCTCGGGCCTCTGGGTCGAGCCGCTGGAGGGCGAGAATGCGATCCTGTCACGGTTCCGGCTACGGAGCGAAATGCTCGAGTGGGTCCACCGGCTGCGGCGGACCGGCTTCCTAGTGGGGCTGCTCACCGATCAGACCGACTGGCTGGGGCGGCTGGACCAGCGGGACGGCTTCCTGGCGGCGTTCGACCGGGTCTACAATAGCTACCGCCTGGGCAAGGGCAAGCGCGATCCCACCCTGTTCCACGACGTCGCCACCGACCTGAACCTGCCTCCCGAGCGCATCCTGTTGGTGGACGACTCCCAAGCCAACGGAGATCGTGCCCGGGCCGGGGGCTTCCAGGTATTAACCACCGACGACCCCGACCGGATCCAGCGGGCCCTGAAGGCACTGGTCCGGGAGGCGGGAGGCACCGCGAAGTAGGCCACGCAGGCGCAGCGCCTCGCTCCCTAACAGGTAAGGTGCAGGGCCGCCGCGGTGCGCGCGGACTCCTGTTGCAGCCGGTCAAGCTCGGCCACGGCCTCCCCGGTCCGGGCCACGACCAGCTCCACCCCCAGCTCCCCCAACGCCTCGCGAATCTCCTCGGGGACCGCCATGTTGCCGTAGTAACCCGTCCCGATGACCAGGACGTCAGGCGGGTCGGCCAGGATCTCCGCCAGATCCTGGGGATCGAGCCGATGCCCTTCGTTGCGCCACCAAGGCGAATGGACCTGGTGGTCGGGGTGGATGAGCACGTCCTTGGCGTACTCCCGACCGTCATAGGTCAGCCGCCCGAAGGCGTAATGATCGACGCTCATGGTCACCTCCTGTGACCGGCGGTTTATGGGAATCGAATCAACCGTCATGCTTATTGCCTAAATGATCATAAACCACCCGCCAACGGGCGAGGAGGGCAAACGCCATGGATATCACCATGATCATGGCCGCGGCCGACAACGGCAGCATCGGGGTGAACAACCGTCTGCCCTGGCACCTTCCGGGAGATCTGCGGTATTTCGTCCGCCATACCAAGGGCAAGACCCTGCTTATGGGCCGGCGAACCTACGAATCCCTGGACCCCACCCCACAACTTCCCAACCCCCTTTCCGAGCGCCGGCTGCTCGTGGTGACGGGCCGCCCGACCGACTTCCCCTACGAGGCGGACGACGTCATTCCGGTGGGCTCGGTCCAAGAAGGCCTGGCCATGGCCGAGGCCCTCGATGTGTCCGAGCTCATGGTGGCCGGTGGCCACTCGGTGTTCATGGAAGCCTGGCCCTGGGCCGACCTCATTCGCCTGACACGGGTCCACGCCGACGTCGATGGCGACACCTTCATGCCCGAGCCCGACCCCCTGGCCTGGGAGGTGGTTTCCGAAGAGAGCCATCCGGCGGACGACACCAACCCCCATCCCTTCACCTTCCAGGTCCTGGTGCGCCGACGCAGTGGCGGTGGCTAACCCTCCTGTGGGGACCCGTACTGTTGCACTTGGCGTATGCGCCGGCCCAGCTCGCGGATGGCCTGAGACAAGCTATAACCCGGCTCCTCCATGAGCTGGCGAACATATTCCGCTTTGGCCAGGACCGCCATGGCCTCCTTGGCGGATTCGTCGGGAGCGCACGGGTTGTTGCCGGCATCCAGCTGATGGTGAATACAGTTTTCGATCTCGGCCTCGGAGAATCGCCGCGCCAGCTCGCGGATCTCCCGGACCGGGGTGGTGCCCCGCTTGCCCTGCTCGGCCATGACCCGTGCCCTCATTGTCGGCGACGATGGGTTTCAACATGCTCCCTGATTGGTGGGCAGGCAACCCCCAGCGTTCCCAATACCCGTGGAGTACCTCGCCATGCGCATCCTACCCGGACCTAGCCATCCGGGGCCCTTGCCCGATCCGACCTCCCAGGAGGCCCGGCTCCGGAGCGCCCTGGCGGCGGACATCGAGGAGCTGGCTGGAGGCATCGGAGAGCGCCACCTGGACCGACCCGAGGCCTTGGAGCGGGCGGCCCTGTTCGTGGAAAACCGGTTGGGGGACAGCGGGCTAAGGGTTTCCAGCGAGCACTTCCGCGTGGGCTCGGAGACCTGCCGAAACCTGATCGCCGATGTGGGACCGCCGGGACCCCGTCTGCTGAGGGGAGCCCATTACGACACAGTCCCCGGCAGCCCCGGAGCCGATGACAACGCCTCCGGCGTGGCCGGCCTTTTGGCCCTGGCAGCGGAGCTCGGCGGCCGGCAGTCACCCCTGCCCCTGCGGGTTGTGGCCTTTGTCAACGAGGAGCCGCCCTATTTCCAGTCCGAGGCCATGGGCAGCCGGATCCACGCCCGTTCCTGTAGCCGGCAGGGGATCCCCCTTCTTGGTGCCGTGGCCCTGGACGGTCTGGGATATTACCGCGATGAGCCCGGAACCCAGACCCTGCCTCTGGCCCCGGAAGCGGGGGCGATTCCGGACACCGGTAACTTCCTGGCCCTGGTGGCCAACCCGGATTCGAGCCCGCTTCTGGAGCACTTACTGGAGCACTTAGGCGGACACGCAAGTCTACCCGTCTACGGCGCTGTCCTTCTCGAATGGGTCCCGGGAGCGACCTGGTCCGATCACTGGGCCTTCTGGCAAGAAGGCTGGCCGGGGGTCATGGCCACCGATACCCTTCCCTTCCGCAACCCGGACTACCATGGTCCAGGCGACCAACCGGAACGTCTTGACCTCGACCGCCTTGCCCGCTCGGTGGCGGGCCTGGCCGATGCCGGCGCGAATCTGGCAGGCCCGCACGCATGACGCCTTGGCGGCCGGCAATGCTCCTGTCGGGCCCCAGGGATAATCGCTGCGCTTGAAATCGGACACCCCACAGCCCAACCATGAAGGGAGCAGACCACGGCTCCCAACCCAAGGAGGAATTCATGGAGATCACCCTGATCTGCGCCAGCAAGGAAGAGCATGTCCACCGCGGCCACCCCATCTACAGTCTGGAATTCACCAACACCGAGGAAATCGGCAAAGGGCTGGTTCACGCCACCTTCCACCTGGAGACCGCCGACCCCGAGATGGCCGACCGCTTCGGCATCAACGAGAGCTACAGCTTTCAGATCCCGGACTAACGCCATGGAGATCAAAGTCGACACCGACCCGGAGCGCGACGACCTTCCCCAGGGCTTCCTCCTGGGCGATCGCTACATCGGCGTTACCGATATCCTCGACCGTTGGCCGGGTGCGGACCATTGTTACCTCAAGGTCCATGCCGGTGGCGGCGGCCTCTATCTGCTTCGGCGCGAGGACGTTACCGACCGTTGGCAGTTGTGGATGTATCAGGCCGAGCAGCCCTCACAGGTGGGACCCCTTTCGGGGTCATAGTCCTGGCAGCAAGCGGCCCCAGGCCGGCCGGGGCTGCCCCCTGATCTTCCCTCTACCCGCCCTTGTATGCGGTCTTTCGGCCCCTCCACCTTCCCCCAGGACCCAGCAACCCCTCCGGTAGCGGAAGCAGCCACCTCTCCGCCCAACTTGATTGGCCATCTCCGCCCTCCAGACCGGTAGGCGAGAGTCAGCCCGGCTGGCCGTCGGCCTCAGTCCACCCTTCGGGGAGGGGGTCGAGGAGGCTGCCGTCCGATTCGCACAGGCGCGGATAGGGCAGTCCCCGGGAATCGCAATAACGGGCAAGGTGAGGGTAGGCCCATCGGAAGAGGGTGCGCCAGTAAGTATCGGCATCCAGGCGCGGCTCGTCGTAGAACCCGGCGGCTTGGCGTTGGCACTGGGCCTCGAACAGGAGTACGGCGTTGGCTGCGGAGACATTGAGGGACTCCACCATCCCGCCCATGGGAATGGCCACATGGTGATCCATCTCCCCTGGGGCATCGGGGCGGGGCCCGTACAGCTCCGGACCCAGAATCATGGCGGTAGGCAGGGTGTCATCGATCTCCCGGAAATCGCGGGCACCCGCCGCGTTATCGGCGGCCACTAGCTGCATTCCCCGGGCACGGACGGCGTTCAGCCCCTCCTCCAAGGAGCCATAGACATGCAGCGGCACCCATTTGCTACTGCCCCCGGAAGCGGTCAAGTCGGCCCGGACGGGGCCTTCGGGAGCGACGGTCTGCGCCTCGAAGACACCCACGGCATCGCAAGTGCGCGGGATAGCCGAGAGATTAAAGGGTTTGCTCACCCGATCCATCAGCACCGTCAGGTCGGGCTGGCGACGGTCCAAAACTTCCCGTATCTGACGGTAGCGGCGTAAGGTCATGGCGCTCCCGTGAATGTAAGCTGGAAATTTCCATTTTGGGCCGGGAACCTTTCCACCCGACGCGGTCTCCATTATAAAGAATCGCCAACCACCTCTCAGGTAGGAGAGCCACCATGTACCGTCGAGCCTTTGTGATCGGCCTGGGCACCGTCGCCGCCCTTCCGGGATGGTTCGCCCTCAGGGCCGGGGCTACCGACAAGGAAACCCGCCTCGACCGCATCCAACGATCCGAGGCCGAGTGGCGCCGGCGGCTAACGGAAAAGGAGTTCAACATCCTCCGCGAAGCCGGTACCGAGTCGCCCCATTCCAGCCCCCTGGCCAAAGAAAAACGGGAGGGCACCTACGTCTGCGCCGGCTGCGGACTTGCCCTATTCCGCTCGGAATGGAAGTACGAAAGCGGCACCGGTTGGCCCAGCTTCTATGACGTCATGGCGGACCACATCGAAACCCAGCGGGACTGGGCCCTGGTCATCCCCCGCACCGAGTACCACTGCGCCCGCTGTGGCGGACACCAAGGCCACGTCTTCGACGACGGCCCCGAGCCCACCGGCAAGCGCTACTGCAACAACGGCCTGGCCCTCGATTTCGAGCTGGCCTGAGCCGCTGACCTTAGGATTCCTCAGCTACCGCCGTTCTCGCCCTTCAGGATGGGCGCCAGTGCTTCACCGGGATCGGGTTTGCCGGCGAGGTCGCCCCAGATCTCCTGTAACCGCTGGTCCCGGCCGCAGTTCCAGCGATAGAACTTGTATTTGATGGAACTTTTCTCGTAATAGTCCTGGTGATAATCCTCGGCCCGGTAATACGCCTTGGCTGGGGCAATCTCGGTGGCTATGGATTGATCGAAGCGCCCCGATTCCGCCAGGAGCCGCTTAGAACGCTCTGCCAGCCGGCGTTGGCGTTCGTTGTGGTAGAAGATGGCACTGCGGTACTGGCTTCCCCGATCACAGAACTGGCGATCGACCGCGACGGGGTCGATGTTGTGCCAGAAGACCACTAGGAGCTGGCCATAGCTCACCCGGTCGGGGTCGTATTCGATCCGGACCGCCTCGGCATGGCCGGTGCCCCCGCCCGAAACCTGCTCGTAGGAGGGGTTGGCCAAGTCCCCGCCGGTATAGCCTGAAACGGTGGCCTTGACCCCTTCCAGCTTGTCGTAGGGTGGCTCCATGCACCAGAAGCAACCACCGGCAAAGGTGGCCTTCCGGGTTTCGTCGGCCACCGCACCGGCGGCCACAAGCCCCAAGGGAGCCAGGGCCAACAGCAATAGGGCGTTGGAATACCAGCCCCGAGTGCGCCGGACCTCGCTCCGGTTCGAACGGGCCCCGTTCCGTGTCCCGTCGCCAAGGCTCCGTTGCTGGTCGCAGGGGTTTGTCATCCAAGCCTCCATGGTATTGGCACGGCGACCCCGCCTCCGGTACCCAGGGGATGGATTGGTGGCCCCGTTACGGCGCCAAAACCAGAGGACCCCCGACCTGGAATGGGGTTCCGCCGTTGCAGGAAACAAACCCGGGCCGGTGGCGTTTCCGCTGCCTAGCCGGCTCCGGTTCTGTGCAGCGGGCTACTCCGCCGCCCCAACGAGGACAGCTTACTTCCGAGATAGCAAAACGCCGCATGCCCCCTCCCCTTGACCCTCAAACAAGGGAAGGCAACCAGCCCCGGGCATGAGCGCCTCCAGGCGGGCAGAGCTCCGGTGGCGCGCCCTGGCTGACCCTTTCCGAATCCGCTGTTCTTGACTCGTCCTCCACGGAAAAGACAGGCCCCCGTTGCTGGAGTTTCCAGGGAATACCAACTCTCAACACCGAGCCTCCCCGCAAAGCCCCTCTATCCCAACTAAGGTGTTCTCTTTTCGTTCTTTTTGTGGGATACTGCCAGACACCAAATAGGGAGGCCATCATGGACAGCCGACTGACCCGCCGTCAGCGCGAGATCTACGAATACCTGCAGGCCCACGCCGGCGAGCCCCCCCCCACCCTGGACGAGCTGGCCCGGGCGCTGGGCATGACATCCCGCGGCAGTCTGCACCGCCACATTCAGGCCCTGGTGGATGCCGGCCTGGTGGAGCCCATGGAGGGCAAGAAACGGGGCGTGCACCTGGCCGGGAACCATGAGGGAACCGACGACGAAAGCCTGCCCTTGCTCGGGCGCATCGCCGCTGGCCGACCGATCGAGGCAGTGTCCCAGCCCGAGGGGTTTGAGGTCCCGCCCCAGCTCCGCCGTGACCGCCCCTGCTATGTGCTACAGGTGGAAGGGGACTCCATGATCGAGGACGGCATCTTCGATGGGGACTGGGTGGTGGTCGAAGAGCGTCAGCGCGCGGAAAATGGCGAGCTGGTAGTGGCGCTGATCGACGGCGAGGAAGCCACCCTCAAGCGCCTCGAGCATCGCGCCGGGGAGATCGTGCTGCACCCGGCAAACACCGACCACGCCCCCCAGGTCTACCACCCCGAGCAAGTCGCCATTCAGGGGGTGGTGGTCAGCCAGATGCGGCGCTACTTCTAGGCGGATCCTGGCCCCTTAAAACTCCGATCATCAGACCTTCCCTGGGTCGGAAAAGGGCTTCCCTGCTCCAAACCTAAGGCTTTCTCCGATTGCCTGCTGCCCCTTTGTCCGGGGCTGGTTTCAGGGCTGGGCTCCCCCGACCCTCTTTTCGCTGAGGCGCCCCTTTTGCTGCCTTCCTGGTTTGACGCCGCTACCCGCTTGGACTACTTTGTCAGCATCCGCTAATGTTGACCCATCTGCTCGGGCTTTGCCCCTGCCCGGCTCCCTTCAGACCCCAACGGCAGCCGGCTACTGATCATGACCACGCACGACACCTTGGCACGCCCACTGCGCGATCTGCGCATCTCGGTGACCGACCGGTGCAATTTTCGCTGCGTCTACTGCATGCCCAAGGAGCTGTTCGGCTCCGAGCACGCTTTCCTGCCCCGATCGGAGATCCTTTCTTTCGAGGAGATTACCCGCCTGGCACGCCTGTTTGCCGCGGAGGGAGTCCGCAAGCTGCGCATCACCGGGGGCGAGCCCCTGGTACGCCACGACATCGAACAGCTCATCGGCATGCTGGCCGACATCCCCGGCATCGACGACATCACCCTGACCACCAACGCCAGCCTACTCACCCCGCAGCGGGCCGCCACCTTGCGCGACGCCGGTCTGAACCGGGTAACCGCCAGCCTAGATGCCATCGATGGCGGGGTCTTCCGTCGGATCAACGATGTGGATTACCCCGTTGCCCGGGTATTGGAAGGCATCGAGGCAGCGGGGGAGGCCAGCCTGGGCCCGGTCAAGGTCAACATGGTCGTCAAGCGCGGTCTCAACCACGATCAGATCCTGCCCATGGCCGACCATTTCCGGGGCAGCGGCCATATCCTGCGCTTCATCGAGTTCATGGATGTGGGCAACAGCAACGGTTGGCGCATGGCGGACGTGGTCACTGCCGCCGAGATCCGGGACACCCTCGCCACCCATTGGCCGATCGAGTCCCTAGATCCCAATTACACTGGCGAGGTGGCCAGCCGCTATCGGTATGGCGACGGTGGCGGCGAGGTGGGCATTATCCCCTCGGTAACCGAGCCCTTCTGCGGCACCTGCACCCGCGCCCGACTGTCCGCCCAGGGCGAGCTATTCACCTGCCTTTTCGCCGACGGCGGCTATGATTTCCGGCATATGCTGCGCCAGGAGCAGGCCAGCGACGAGGCCATTACCCGGCGCATCCAGGCGCTTTGGTCCGCCCGCGCCGATCGCTATTCCGAGCTTCGGACGGCGGAAACCGCCGGCCAACGGAAGGTGGAGATGTCGTTTATCGGGGGTTAAACGCTAAAGTGTTTTAAGTCCTAAGTTCTAAGGATTAAGTTATTAAGTAATAATATTTCTAGTGTTCAGCGTTAAGCAAAAGATGGAAGGGTTAATGATGGCACCGTTCCCGGATTACCCTTTCCGTCTTCCCTTAAAACCTAACACTTAAAACCGCCTTAAACCGCCTTGCACTATCTCTTCGACGGTCCCGAATCCGCGCCTTTGACCGTCGTCCTCGCCCACGGCGCCGGCGCCTCCATGGACTCGCGCTTCATGGCCGAGGCGGCCGCGGGCCTGGGGGCTCGGAGCTGGTGTGTGGCCCGCTTCGAGTTTCCTTACATGCTACGCCGCCGGGACGACGGCAAGAAGCGGCCCCCCGACCGACAACAGGTGCTGGAAGCAACTTGGCAGGAAGTGATTGCCGAGCTTGGACCCCAGGGTCTGGTGATTGGCGGCAAGTCCATGGGCGGCCGCATGGCCAGCCTGGTGGCCGACGATAGCGGCGTGGCTGGGCTGCTTTGTTTCGGTTACCCCTTCCATCCCCCGGGCAGACCGGACAAGACAAGGATCGACCACCTGCGGCGACTGGCTACGCCGACCCTGATCGCCCAGGGCACCCGCGATCCCTTCGGCAACGGCGACGAGGTCGCGAACTATCCCCTCGACCCCGCCATTGCGTTCCATTGGGCCCCGGATGGCAACCACGATCTGGCGCCCCGCAAGCGTTCCGGAAACACCGCGGAAGGCAACCTTGGCGCCGCCCTAGACGCCGCCGATCGGTTCCTGCGCAGCCTACTCGGCTGATGCCGAGGTGTCCCAGGCGGGCCATGCGGAGCGCACGGACCATCCAGTTGCCCAAAGAAAAGCGGCACAGGAACAGCTCAGGAGTAGGCCATGGCCGAGTCATCCCCCCCCACCCTGCCCCCGGAGGACGAACGGGCCCAGCTGGCCTACATGGTGCTGGCCCTGTTCCGGCGCTGGGGGCTGGAGGACTCCCAGAAGCTGGAGCTGCTAGGCCATTCCCCGCGAGAGAAGAAACGCCTGGAGGCCCACAAGAAGGGCCGCCCCCTGGAACCCGACCCGGAAACCCTGGGGCGGGCCAGCGCGCTACTCGCCATCCACCAGCAACTGGCCGATCGTTTCCCAGGCGACGACGACATCCGTACTTACACCTGGGTCGTCACGACCCAGCCCGATCTGGACGATCGCCGCCCGTTGGCCATTATGCTTGAGGAGGGGGTCTCGGGGATCCGCCAGGTTCTGGAGCACCTTCAGGCCGACTAGGTTACCGGCCCCATGGCGAGCCGAGCCGCCCCGCAGGCCGCCTCCGCGGACCCGGCCGAAGCCACCGGCACGCCCAGCTGCTGCTCCCGGATCCGGGTCCAAGCCGGGTTGCCGGCACCGCCGCCTGCGGTGTGCACCCGTTCGGGATACTCCGCCCCCACCTCGGCGAGCCGCCGGTAACCGCGGGCCTCGATGGCCGCGATCCCCTCCAGCAGACCCTGAAGGAAGGCCGCCCGGTCTGCAGGTATGGGCTCGATCCGGGGCGCCAGGTGAGGATCGTTGTCTGGGAAGCGCTCCCCGATGGCGGGCAGCGGCAGGTAGTCAAGGCCGGTGGGGGTTTCGGGATCGAGGTAGGGGGTTAAGGCGGTAAGCTCATTGGGTGTGAAATACTGCAACAGCACCGCACCGCCGCTGTTGGAGGCGCCCCCGGGAAGCCAGCGCTGTCCCAGCCGGTGGCTGTAGACCCCGTGCTCGGGGGCGAAAACCGGCGATTCGCTGATCACCTTGAGGGCCAGGGTGGAGCCCAGGGAAGTCACCGCCTCTCCCCGTCTCTCCGTGCCCGTGGCCAGGAAAGCCGCAATGCTGTCGGTGGTTCCCGCGTGCACCCCCACTCCGGCAGGCAGGCCCAATTCCGCGGCCGCCCTGGGCTCCAGCTTACCCAGACGGCTACCCGGCTCCACCACCTCGGGCAATAGCTCGACGGGTACCATTTTACCCAGCCAGTCGGGCCAGTCCCGTTGAACCGGGTCATAGCCCATCTTAAGGGCGTTGTTCTCGTCGGTGACCCCTTGTTTGCCGATCAGGCGGCCGGTCAGCCAATCGGTGGCATGCAGGGCATGGCCGGCGCCGGTCAGCTCGCCGCGCTCGCCCAGGTGGCGCAGCTTGGCAAGGCTGCTACTGGCGCCGTGAGCCCCGCTCGCCGCAGGGGCCACCCGGGCGATGGCTTCGGCGGCCGCGGTGGCGCGCCGGTCGTTGTACAGCAGGGCCGGACGCAACGGCTGTCCATTGACAGCGGTCACAACCAAGGTACCCGAGGTGGAATCCACCGCCAGGGCTGTCACCGATTGACTTCCGATCCGTCCGGCAAGCTCCCTGGCCGCACCCACCAGTCCCTGCCACCAGGTCTCGGGATCCTGCTCACTGACGCCCCCATCCCCCCGAGGCGGGGCCAGGGACCGCTCGGTCTGGTCGACCACCACCGCGTTTCGGTCTAGGGCGCAGGCCCGGACCCCGCGGGTGCCCACATCCACACCGATAAACACCGCTTCGGACGGCCGGGCCATGGGCGTCAGCTTTCCTCCCCACGATCGCGGTAGATATCGCTAGCCAGGTAACGGCGGTGGGCGTGGCGGACGAAAACCGCGGCCACAGCGGCGACGGGAAGGGCCAGAAGGACTCCGATGAAGCCGAAAAGCTGACCACCCGCCAGCACCGCGAAGATCACCGCCACGGGGTGCAGGCCCACCCGGTCCCCCACCAAAAGGGGGGTCAGAACCATGGTTTCGATCACCTGACCCACCAGAAAAACCCCCACAACCGGCACCAGGGCCATCAGATCGCCGCCGGTCTGGACTAGCATGGCGGCCGTTGCCAGCACTACCCCCAAAATAAAGCCGAGATAGGGGACGAAACTCACCAGCCCGGCCACCAGACCGACCAGGAAGGCCAATTCCAGCCCGGCCAGCCACAGCCCCCCGGCGTAGATCACCCCCAGGGCGAGCATAACCAGGAGCTGGCCGCGGAGGAATCCAGCCAGAACCTCATCAGATTCCCGGGTCATCTGGACTACCGGGTCCTCCCAGGCCCGCGGTAGAAGTCCCCTGATACCGGCGATCAGGCGGTCCCAGTCCCGCAGCAGGTAGAAGGTGACCACAGGGATCAGCACCAGATTGAACGCCCACCCCACGAGCACCAGCCCGGAGCGCGATATAGCGTCGACCACCCTGGCAGCAAGCCCTCCCGCGCTACGCCAGTGGTTCTGGATGGAATCCCGGAGGGTATCCAAAGCCGACATGTCGGGATCCAGATTCAGATGCGCGGCAAGCCAGGGGACAACAACGTTCTCCATCCAGGCAAAATAGGCCGGAACCCGAGCCACCAGGGTGCGGATCTGGGTGTCGAGAAGGGGCAGTAGCAACAGTATCAGGACAAGAAACAGCGCCACCAGACCGACGAAAACAACCACCACCCCGAGAGTGCGTCCCATGCCTCGCCCTTCCAGGCGATCCACCAGTGGATCACCGAGATAGGCCAGCAGGGCTGCGACCAGAAAGGGGGTAAGGACCGGCGCGAGCAGGTACAGGAGCCAGCCCCCAGCGACGACCAGGGCCAGAGCAGCCAGCCACTTTTGGGCATCAGTCAAGAGGGCCTCCCGCGGTTCCGGCCTATGGCAGGTTCGTCCGGAGCTTACCATGCGCCCCGGGTGCGGGGCACGGACCTAGACGGTCGAAGGGGTTAGCACCAAACCCTAGAGATAGCCGGTCAGGCAGCTCAACACCTCGGCGTTTTCGGCCCTAAAATTGGCCGCTTGAGCTACCAGATCCACATCGCACTTGGCGGTGGCTGGTCCGGCTTCGCCGTCGAGGTAGTGGAGCATCACCCGGTAGCTATCCCCTGCCTGGGCCTTCACCTCCCGGGATTCGAAATCCCCCGTCATGTACTCGTTACCGAACATATAGGACAGGTTCTTGCGTAGCGGCTAGGTATTGACGTCGCACTGGGTCGTGAAATTGGTGCCCAATAGGTGCTCCCCCACCTGCCGCCCTCCGCCTTGCTGGGTTTGCCCGGGAATCCGCGGACAGGCAGAACGGGCACCGCCATCAACCCCGCCCCAATGACACCAGCAATTGGGAAGGCCTTCTTCCGAGCCAGGGCATTACCCCCGTGCCCTCCCCTTTTTCAGGAAGGTCTAGGTTTCTCCAAGCCCGCCCGATCGCGGCCAGACCCAGGCCTGAGCCGATCATCAAGCCCCTTGAAAAAGAGGTTTCCGCCGCTTCCCTGGTCGAATGGAAATCGATGACTGTGGGCTCCAAGCCTTGCTCGCGCCCAAGCGCGGGGCAACCATCGGGCTCAGCCCGGATGGCGCTATCCATCAGCCCGCCTAGTGCCGGCTAGCGGCTTGCAGGGGTGGCGCTCTTGGGCCATCCTTAGGGTACAGATCCGTCTCCGTCCACCCTGGGGTTTCGCCATGGCCACCCTGAACGAACTCGACGACGTCCTCCGGGATACCCTTCACCGGCTGGACGAATTGGGCGAAGGCGACTCGGAGATCAGCCATCGCTATCTCCGCAAGGCGCGCGCCAACCTTCAAAGCCTCCGTACCAGCCTCGCCCTGGAAGCCTTGACCCAGCTCAATCCCTCCGGGCCCGGAAGCAACTCCGAACAGACCTGAGCCTTCCCGCAAGCCGGAGCGCCCGCCCTGGATTTTCCGCCGTCGGAGGCCCGAAGGTTTTTTGTCCGTTGCCGAAGCCGCCGTTCCGGAAACAGCCGGGGGTGCTGGTGACGGATAGCCGCCCCCTGGGTTCGAGACCGCCATCGGCCCTCCGACCCGGAAACGCCGTGCTCGGGAAAGGCCCGTTCTCCGCTCTTCGCCGAAGGCGACTCCTCACCGCGGTTCTTTTGAGCACCCTGTTGCCAGCCGGCACCGCTACCGGATCCGACCTGGACGAGCGCATCGGTCGGATGCTGGTGGTGGGTTTCCGGGGTCTGGAAGCGGACCGTGGCTCCGCCATCGCGCGGACCATCCGCCGCCACCACATAGGCGGCGTGGTCTTGTTCGACCGCGATGTCCCCAGCGGGCGGGCGACCCGCAACATCAGGGACCCCCAGCAGCTGCACCGGTTGACCCGGAACCTGCAGCGGGCCGCCCCCTACCCGCTGCTGATCGCCGTGGATCAGGAAGGCGGACAGGTCAATCGCCTCTCCCGGTCCCGGGGCTTCGAAGTGGCCCCCTCGGCGGCCGACCTTGGCGAGCGTCCCCTACCGGCGACCCGGCGTACGGCTTCGGCTACTGCCCGTCAGCTGGCAGGGCTGGGAATCAACTGGAACCTGGCCCCGGTGGTGGACCTGGCCATCAATCCGGACAACCCGGTCATCGCCGGTCTCGATCGTGCCTTCGGGAAACGGCCCCAGGAGGTGGTCCCCCGCGCAGCCGCCGTGGTCCGGGCTCACCGCGACGCCGGCGTCTCTACCGCCCTCAAGCACTTCCCGGGCCATGGCAGTGCCTGGGGCGACACCCACGAAGGGGCGGTGGCCATAACCGACAGCTGGCGTTCCCGGGAGCTAGCCCCTTACCGGCGGCTCATCGACCGGGGCCTGGCAGAGAGTGTCATGGTGGGTCATCTTTGGCACGGGCGGCTCGATGACCGCTGGCCAGCCTCGTTATCGCCGGCCACGGTCAAGGGCCTGTTACGGGAAGAGCTGGGGTTCGGCGGCGTGGTGGTAAGCGACGACCTCCAAATGGCCGCCATCCGGGAGAAGTTCGGCCTCCGCACCGTAATCCTTCAGGCCCTGCGGGCCGACGTTGACCTGTTCATGTTTGCCAACAACACGGTCTATGAACCGGACATTGCCGCCCGCTCCGCGGCGATCATCCACTCCCTGGTGGCAACGGGCGCGATCCCCGAAGCCCGCATCGATCGTTCCTTCCGCCGGATCCGCCGGTTCACACGGGGAATCGGGAAGGGCCTGCGTTGAAGGCGAGTGGAGGCCGCCTGGGATGGCTGCTGTTCCTGAGCCTTTTGGTAAGCCCCATGGCCGGGGCCGGCGATCTACCCGAGATCACCCTGCGGGTGGACGGCACCCCCCTACCGGCGGAGGTAGCGGCCACGGCGGACTCGCGTACCACCGGCCTGTCGGGTCGGGATCGCTTAGGGCCCAACCGCGGCATGCTGTTCGTCTGGAACCGATCGGCCAGGCGCCGCTTCTGGATGAAAGGAACACGCATCCCGCTGTCCATCGCCTTCCTAGACAAACGGGGCCGTATTATCAATATCCACCGGATGCCGCCACCGCCTTCGGGGAGACCGCAGGACGGCTATCGGCGATACCCATCCCACGGACCCGCCCGCTTCGCCCTGGAGGTCAACCGCGGCTGGTTCTCCGCCCACGGCATCGAGGCGGGATCGCGCTGCCATTTCCGGCTTCCCGCCGGCATCGCCGGATCGGAGGTGGTGGTGGGAAATCCGAAACAGCCCTAAACGGCGGGCTAGTCGTCCCTTTCGGGGGGTTCGTCCATCGCCGCCAGCACCGCTTCGATACGCCCCAGGAGGGACGGCTCGCCGCCGTTCATGCCCTCGTCCTCGGCAGCAGCCAGTTCGCGCGCGTCGTAGGCCCAGCGCCGCAGCAGCTCCCGCTTGGTCTCCGCGGTCAGGTCGGAACGCGCCCCCAGGCTCTCCGGGCTGTCGAAGACGGACCCCGGATCCCTTTGGGCCTGATCCATGTCCAAATGATCTTTGCCGCTCATGCCCGCCTCCTCGGTTTGCCGGCCGAGTTCGCCGCCCGGCCACAGTGGGAGCATCGCCATGTCCGAATCGTACGGCGCCGTCCTTTTCGCCAATCAGGCTTTCTACCAGGCCTTCAACAGCCGGGACATTGCGCTAATGGACCGGGTCTGGGCCCATCGGGTTCCCGTGGTTTGCATCCATCCCGGATGGGACCCCTTGGTGGGCCGGGAGGCCGTAATGGCTACCTGGCGGGAAATCTTTGCCCATAGCTCAGGAGGCATCCTCCGCCATCAGGAAGAGCGGACCGTGGTCGACGGCGACCATGCCTTCGTCATCACCTACGAGGACCCCGGCGAGCATCCCCTGGTGGCCACCAACCTGTTCCGCCACGAGGAAGGGGAATGGCGCATGACCCATCACCACGCCGGCCCCTGCCAGTCCATTCCGCCGGCCCCCGCAGAGCCTTCCCTGCAGTAACCGGCCGGGGTCCCTCAGCCCAGTGCCTGCAAGGCTTCGTCGTAATCGGGCTCGTCGGCGATCTCCGGTACCAGCTGACGGTAAGCCACCCGATCGTTTTCATCGAGCACCACCACGGCGCGCGCGGTTACGCCGGCAAACGGGCCGTCCTCCAGGAGAACACCATAGTCCCGAGCGAAGGCCTTGTCCCGCATCATGGAAAGGGGCACGACATTGTCCAGGCCCTCGTTGCCACAGAAGCGCTTCTGGGCGAAGGGTAGATCGGCCGAGATGATCAGCATCACCGTATCGTCGTGGCTGGCCGCGTAGTCGTTGAACCGGCGGGTGGACTCGGCGCACACCGGTGTATCGAGGCTGGGAACGATATTGAGCAGCTTCTTCTTGCCGGCGAAATCGGCCAGGGACCGTTCGGCCAGGTCCTGGTCGACCAGAGTGAAATCAGGAGCCGCCTGGCCCACCTCGGGCAGCTCGCCGCTGGTATGGATGGGATCGCCCTTGAGCGTCACTTTGGCCATCTATAGCCTCCTGCTCGGTTGGAGGGCCCGCTGAAGACCCAGCGGTTCGTTCAAGTATTTCACGTCCGATTGTTCGGTTCCTAGCCGGCGGCTTCAACCCCGTCGGCCAGCCAAGGAGGTTGCCATGCCCCATCGCCCCTACCTTATGCCCACCCTTGCCGCCGCGGCCGTAATGCTCCTGCCTATGACCGGCCCCGTCGCCGCCCAGGAGAAATCGGACTTCGTCGAGATGAAGCACATGGCCATGGAGCTAGCCCGCGACATCGCTGACGGGGCCGTCCAGGCCTGCCGGGAGCGCGGATTTCAGGTAACCGCGGTGGTGGTGGACCGCAGCGGCGATACTCAGGCCCTGTTGCGGGACGTCTACGCGCCGCGCATGACCATGGAGATCGCCAAGGAGAAAGCGGGCGCAGTGATCCTTTCGGGCACCGCCAGCGCCAACCTAGACAAGAGCCGCAGTGCCATTGCGGCGGAGCTCGACCATCTCGACGAGGTGCTGACCTTGGCAGGTGCCCTCCCCATCGAAACCCAGGGCTCGCTGGTCGGCGCCGTTGGGGTGAGCGGCGCCCCGGGCGGCGACCTCGACGCCGAG
Source organism: Thiohalorhabdus sp. (assembly GCF_036628635.1). Lineage (GTDB taxonomy): Bacteria > Pseudomonadota > Gammaproteobacteria > Thiohalorhabdales > Thiohalorhabdaceae > Thiohalorhabdus. The sequence goes on from NZ_JAZKRM010000022.1 coordinate 28,145, forward strand.
TGCGCCCAGGCGGGCCTCGACGCGGTGGCGGATAGGCTCCAGTTCGGCGGTCTCTAGCCCCCCGCTTCCCGGTCCTCGAATGTGCCCGGCCTGCCGCCGGGCCTTTTTACGGATCCCGAGTGCCGACAGGGTGGTAGGAGCCTGTGCCCAGAAGGCTTCTAGGGCTTCGAAGGGCAACGCGAGAAACCTTTTCCGCCTTCAGGCCATTCGATGGCCTTTGCCATTTACATGCCATAGGGGTCTTCCGAATCCGCCTTTACAAAGACCAGCCGAGCGATGGGGATCAGGCTGAAGCCAGTGCACCTCGGCCCTAACCCCGGCTGCCCTCTCGGGTTTAAGTAACCGGCGGGGTTAGGACAAGGCAAGCCCGATTCCTTCTAAGTTTCCCCTTGTCCGCTCGTGATTCCCCTTTCCGCGGGGACAGACCTCAACCCAGGAGGGTCAGAAGGCGGGGTCACTCCGCGGGCTGTCGCTGACATTCTTCCAACTCGCCACCCCAATCCGCCAGCAGAGCCGCCCGGATGCGGGAATCGCCCGCGGCCGACAAGAGCTGCTCCTTGGCCACCGGCAGCTCCGCCGACTGCCAAGCGTCGTCGGAGACGGTGCATTCGACCCGGACCAGCCACTCGCCCGCTGTTGGCTCTACCTCGTACAGATAGGCGGCGAGCCCCATCTCCTCGAGGAGGTCTTCGGCGGCCTCCTTGGCCCGGCGCAGCTCCTCCGTCGATACCTCCATGTGCCCTCTCCTTGCGTTGACGGCCACCAGCGATTGCGCATCCCCTGAAATTCCCTGCCCGCTACGAGTAGCCGGAGGGTTACGCCGCCTCGCTCGCGGGTGAGCTTCAAATCCCAGTCTCATGGAATTCAGCCCCGCGCTCAACAGCAGCCGAGCCTTGTCTTTCCCTCAAACCAGCTATCCGCGGCGGGGTCTGCAGGGGTTGCTGTTTCCGGCCGGACTTCAAAAATGGCAGTTGGAGCAGAACCCGCTTTGGGGGTACCAACCTAAAAAAACCGGCCCTACGCAAAGGACCGGTAGCAGATCGGGAACAAAGTCCCTTATATGGCGTCCCCAGGGGGACTCGAACCCCCGTCTTCGGCGTGAAAGGCCGATGTCCTGGACCGCTAGACGATGGGGACGGAAAGGCTGCCGATTGAATCAAATCCCCCTGTTCCGGTCAAATGCACTTACCTTGGAGGCCCTATAACCGCTATCCTTAAGCGACGCTAGGCCAACCCCAGGATGCATTGCCGCGTGCCGACCCTTTCCCGCATGGCTGAGTGCTTGTTCGCTTGGGCCCAATATCCCCTCCCTCACCACGCCCTGTCGCGGTTGGTGGGACTCGCTACCCGCTGCCGGCAAGGCTGGGTAAAGGGCCCCCTTACCCAGTGGTTCGTAAACCGTTACGGGGTAAACATGGCCGAATCGGCGGAGGCCGACCCGGATGCCTTTCCGGATTTCCAGGCCTTTTTCACTCGCGCCCTGCGCCCGGGGGCCCGGCCTCTGTGCCCCGACGACAACGGTATCGCTTGTCCGGCTGACGGCACCCTGAGCCAATTCGGCCGGATCCCCGATGACCGTCTTATTCAGGCCAAGGGCCGGTCCTTCGGGGCTACCGAATTGGTGGGAGGCTCTCCCGAGCGCGCGGCTCCCTTCAAAAACGGCGAGTTCGCTACCATCTATCTGGCCCCTCCCGATTATCACCGGGTGCACATGCCGGTTTCCGGAACCCTGCGGGAGATGGTCCATGTTCCTGGCCGAGCCTTTTCGGTAAACCCTGCCACCACAAGCCACATTCCCGGTTTGTTCGCTCGGAATGAACGGGTGGTGGCCTTGTTTGACACCGATTCCGGACCCCTGGCCGTGGTCCTGGTGGGAGCCATGCTGGTTGCAACCATCGAAACGGCGTGGGCAGGGACCATTACACCCCCCTCAGGCCGGCGGGTCCGGGCATGGAGCTACCCGGGTGAGGAAACCGAGGCGGTGCGCTTGAACCAAGGAGAAGAGTTGGGCCGGTTTAATCTGGGATCGACGGTGATCCTGATGTTCCCCCGGGGAGAAGCGAACTGGGACCCGAATCTGAGGCCTACCGACCATGTGCGGATGGGCCAATGCCTAGGCGGTGTCACCCCATCCGGGGAATGATCCGCCCTATTGGCTAGCCATGTTTTGCTGGCGCATCTGTTTGAGGAAGGCCAAAACAGCCTCGCGATTGGACGCGTCCTGCATAACCTTCAGCCTGGGCATTCCCAGAGGATAATCCCCGGAGATCTGCTGGGCGTAGGCATTGCCATTTTCGAGCATTCCCTCGGGGTTCTCGAGATAGTTCATGAGCCACTCCTCCGAGGGCACCCGATCGAGCACACCCGCCAGCCCAGGGCCTGAGAGCTGGTCTTTCTCCTGCAACGTGTGACATTGCACACAGACCTTGAAGAAAATCTTTTGGCCTTTTGCCGCCTTGGCCATGGACTGGGCCCGCGCCTCGGAAAGGACCAGACCGGTTAGAATAAGGAGAACCAGAAGCAATAAGGCATTAACGGGCTTCCGGAAATAAGAGAACCGGTGATCCATAAAAACGGCTCCTCGTTGGGGCCTACCCAGGTATCGCCCAAAAGCGACACGACGCCGGATGATGCATATTCAGGCACCTGGTGGCGCTTGCTGCAACAGTGTTTTCACCAGCCCGAGAAAAAGGCCTCGCAAGGACCGAAGGCACCCAACGACGTAAGGTTGAAGCGCCTAAGCGCGAGAAGCTACGCTGTAACTGTAAGACGCGATCTACCGAGGATCAAATGGCCGACGAGCAAAATTCGAATACTCAAACTGATCAGCAAGAGCCCGAAGACAAGGGCGAGATCCATGAGGGCCCCGATTCCACCTCCCCCTACCCCGTGGAGCGCGGCGCACCGGCTTTCAGTCTGGTGAACACCGCTCAGGAGATCGCCAAGGCCGATGAAATGGTCAACACCCGGGTCAGCGGCAAGCTCAAGGTCATCGCCGACCAGATCAAGGCCCTGCAGGCGGAGGCCGAGGAGATCATGGCCAGCGCCGAGCAGGATATGGAGCTACACACGGCAAAGTGCAATTTCCAGCGCCAGCCGGGGAAAACCTACCACCTCTATGAAAAGGAGGATAGCTCCCTGTATTTCTCCATGCTTTCCCCGGACGACTGGAACGGCACTCCGCCGGATACTTTCCGCGGCTCCTACCGGCTTGAGCCGGACTACTCCTGGACGCCCGCCGAAAAAGCCGACGAGCCCGACGACACCCAGGCCCTGGTCCAGCAGCTACTGGAGAGCCGTGGCCTGGAGAAGTAAGTGACCCCGGGACGGCTATCAAAGACCCGGGCTCCGGCCCGGGTTTTTTTATGCTTATCTTGCCGGGCCCTACTCCGGGGCTGTTTTACTCAACCCCTTCGAAAGCCGGCCTCGCCACCCCCGTTAGCCGCATCACAGCAAGGCCCGCCACGGCGAGCCCGGCCGCCACCCAGAAGGTGCCGGAACCCCCGATGCGGTCCCATAACCCACCCGATATAAGGGATCCCACCCCGCCGCCGAAACCAAAGGCCAGGCTAGAATACAGGGCGAACCCCGAGGAGCGCTGAGCACCCGGGAACAGGTCGTGGGTGTGGCGGGCAGCAGCGGCGTGGAAGCTGGCGAAGGTAGCCGCGTGCAGGGTCTGGGCCAGAAGCAGCAGTACCAGGAGGTCAGTGGCCCCGGTAACCCACCAGCGCAGGGCGGCTAGGAACAGGCTGCCGGCCAGCATGTTGCGTATCCCGAAGCGATTCACCAGCTGGTCGGTGAATAAGAACACGACCACCTCGGCGGTTACCCCCAAACCCCAAAGTAGGCCAATAGCCAGCCCGGAGTAGCCGTGTTCCGCCATGAGGATGGAGAAGAAGCCGTAGTAGGCACCGTGGCTGGCCTGCATCAAAAAGGTTGTGGCGAAAAACCCCCAGACCGGACGGCGGCGCAGCGTCGCCAGCAGGGAGCCACCCCCGCTGGTTTCAGGGGCCCGGCCAGGCTCGGGCACAAAAAATGTGAACAGAAACACCCCTAGGAACAGCAGGCTCAGGAAGTCCAGCAGCCGGACCATACCCAGATGGTCCAGCATGGGGCCGAGCCCCACGGCGGTGACGATAAAGCCCACCGAGCCCCACAGCCGCAACCGCCCGTAATGGGCCCGATAGCGCTGGACCACGTCCCACACCGCTCCCTCCACCAGCGGCAGGGGCCCGGCATGGAAGAAGGCGAACAGGGCCACGACGGGCAACATGGGCCAGAAGGTGTCCAGGCCGTACAGGGGCAGGAAGGCCACCAAGGTAGCCAAGGCGGTGCCACGGGCCACCGCCATGCGCCGACCGGTACGATCGGCCAGGGGTCCCCAGACGTTGGGCGCGAAGATCTTGGTGATCTGGATCGCCCCCACCAGCACCCCGATTTGCACCGCGGCCAAGCCCAGCGATTGCAGGTACAGGCTCCAGTAGGGGAGGATGGCGCCAAGGGTGGCAAAATAGAGAAAATAGAAACCAGCGTACCGAGCAGCAAAGCCGCGTCTCAGACCGGTCGTCGGAGATGCGGCGCCGGGTTCGGCGTCCACCGGGGGCTCCTTTGCATGGGGCAGCCTTGAGGTTAATGAACCTGAAAGGACGGTTGGCTACGGCGGTTATGGACCTTTCAGGGGCGGTTTCCCGCTGCGATTCAGCTAGGCTTGCTGTGTCAATGTCGTGGCGGACCCCTAAACGCCTGCAATGGGCCTCTGTCCAGCGCCTTGGCCTTCTTCCTTTGCGGTCTTGCGTCTCTGCGGTTGGCCACCTTCTTTTCAGCCCACTGGGCGCTCGCCGTTCTGGGCCCGGTCGCGCAGGAAATGGTCCATGAGCGTAAGGGCCGTCATGGCCTCGGCGATAGGCACTGCCCGGATGCCAACGCAGGGGTCGTGGCGGCCCCGGGTGGAGATCTCCACTTCGTTGCCCTGCTCGTCAACGGTTTGGCGGGGCTGGGTAATGCTGGATGTGGGCTTGACGGCGACACGGGCGGTGAGCGGCTGGCCGTTGGAGATGCCACCGAGAACCCCGCCGGCATGGTTGGAGCGGAAGCCGCCGCTGTCCATCTCATCGCCGTGCTCGGACCCGCGCTGCCGGACCACCTCGAAACCGTCGCCTACTGCCACGCCCTTGACCGCGTTAATGCCCATCAGGGCCTTGGCCCAGTCGGCCTCCAGGCGGTCGAACACCGGTTCGCCGAGCCCGGCCAGCACCCCGGTCGCCTCCACATACACACCGGCGCCGATGGAATCACCCTCCTTACGCAACTGGTTGATGGCCTCCTCCAGTTCAGGGACCCGATCCGGGTCAGGACTGAAAAAGGCGTTGTCGGGCACCGCCGCCCAGTCCTTGCGCTCCAGGCGGATATCCCCCATCTGCTCCAGGCAGCCGCGAATGGTGATGCCCAGGTGCTCGGCCAGGTACTTACGGGCGATGGCGCCCGCAGCCACCCGCATCGCCGTCTCTCGGGCGGAGGAACGACCGCCGCCGCGGTAGTCTCGCCGGCCGTATTTCAGCCAGTAGGTATAGTCCGCATGACCGGGCCGGAAACGCTCCTGAATATCCGAGTAGTCTTTGCTGCGCTGGTCGGTATTGCGAATGGCCAGGCCGATGGGGGCGCCAGTGGTTTCACCCTCGAACACACCCGACAGGATCTCCACCTCGTCGGCCTCGCGGCGCTGGGTGGTATACCGTGACTGACCCGGCCGGCGACGGTCCAGGTCGCGCTGGATATCCGGCTCGGAAAGGGCCAGGCCGGGGGGGCAGCCATCCACCGCGGCGCCGATGGCGGGGCCATGGCTTTCGCCAAAGGTGGTTACCCGGAACAGTTCGCCAATTGCGTTGCCAGCCATGGGAAGTGGTCCTAAGGGACAGGTCCCGGACGCGGTCCGTTCGGGTCCGTTGGTTGGGAGCGAGCTTCCATTCTAGCATAGCTCGCTTATATAAGAATGAGTCTTAATTTCATCCTAAACCTGGCCCATCCGCCCTAAGGAGACGCCGTGAGGGTACTGGTCAACAAACAGCCCCCGACTTCACCGCCACCGCGGTAATGCCCAACGCGAGATCCAGAAGGAATGCCGCTCTTCAGGGTCACCGAGGGCAAATATGGGTAGGGTTCCCATGAGAAGCAGAGCGAGGTCTGCCCCACCGGTTGGTAGGAAAACAAGGCAGGCATGCAGGAAGCCCCTGAAGGCATGGCCCAGTTCCTCGCGGAGCACACCCCGGAACATTAATGGTTGTGCCACGGCGGTTACGCATGGAATGGGCGATTGGCCCGGTCTTGTTGGTTGGTGCCTGCCTTTCCGGACAAGGAACGCTAGCCTACCGTTATGACCATCCGCATCGATACCCTGCTTGTCCAAGGTGGCTTCGCCGCCAGCCGCGCTCGTGCCCGCCGCTTGGTGGAGGCCGGCGCCGTGTCCGTGGACGGCCGGCAGGTTACCAAGCCGGGCCGAGAGGTACCGGACGACGCCGGGGTGACCGTGACCGAGGCCGACATCCCCTACGTCTCGCGGGCCGGACTCAAGCTGGAGGCAGCCCTGGACACCTTAGGCCTGGACCCTACCGGGGCACGGGCCATCGATGTGGGGGCTGCCACCGGTGGCTTTACCGACTGCCTGCTGCAGCGCGGGGCCCACCAGGTGGTGACCGTGGACGTGGGCACCGATCAGCTCCACTCCCGCCTGCGCCGCGAGGGAAGTATACGCTGCCTGGAAGCCACAGACATCCGGCGCATCGACCCGGCCGTGCTGGCCCCGCCCTTCGATTGGCTGGTGGCCGACCTCAGCTTCATTGCCCTGGGTCCAGTCCTGCCCCGCCTCCGGGGGCTGGTGGTTCCCGGCTCGGTGGTCCTGGTCCTGGTCAAGCCCCAGTTCGAGCTGGGCCCCAAACAGGTGGGAAGCGGCGGCGTGGTTCGGGACGCCGATGCCCGCCAAGCCGCGCTGGACAAGGTTCGGGACCAGGCGGCGACCGCCGGTTTCCGGCCCCGCACGGCGATGGAGGTGCCGATACCCGGGGAGGCCGGAAATCGGGAGTATTGCCTGCGCCTAGAGCCGGAAGGGTCAGAAGCAATCAGGTAAGATGTACCTGATGACTCCAACGCCTCAGCCATAAGCCAGACCGGGCAGGAGGCTTGGTGAGACCAGGGAAGTGCCTGACCACTCGCCGGGTAGTCAGGCAGTGTGCCACACAGCTCCTGGCCCCTGTTTCTGCTTGGCTTTCCCAAGGGGCTGAGGCGGTCGGGTAATCCGGAAGATTTAAGTTATGAAGGACCTCCCAAACCACCGGATAGCGGTGGCTTTTTCCTTAACCCCTTAATACTTAACTACTTAATACTCCCTCCCATGGCTGCAGCCGAGGAAGGGAAATTGACCCGCCAGTGGCCCTGGAATAACGTAATCGTAGGGCAACCCCAGCCCACCCCCCTACGTTTCGATCCTTTTCGCGGTAAACGCCCTTGACCGACGACTCCCAGAAGCCGCCCGAGAGCGCGGACCAGGCTGACCTCTCCTTCGAGCAGGCCATGGCCGAGCTCGAGTCCCTGGTGGAGCGCCTGGAATCCGGTGAGCAAGGACTGGAGCAGGACCTGGCGGATTTTCAGCGTGGCATCACCCTGGCCCGCCAGTGCGAGACCCAGCTCAAAGATGCGGAGCAAGTGGTCTACAAGCTTGTGGGCGAGGCCGGCGAGGAGAGGCTTGAGCCTTTTGCCGGTGATGACTCTAACGACGAGTAGCCCTGTGCCAAACGAACTGGAAACCTACCTGAAGCGACATCGGGAGCGGATCGAGACGGCCCTGGAGGCCCGTCTTCCCGCCGAGGACCGCCTCCATCCGGCTCCATTGGGCGCCGCCATGCGCTACGCCGTCCTCGGCAGCGGCAAGCGCTTGCGGCCCATTCTGGTGCTTGCCGGCTGCGAGGCCGTGGGCGGCGACATCGATCAGGCCCTTGCCCCTGCGGTTGCAGTGGAATGCATCCACGCCTACTCTCTGGTCCACGACGATCTGCCGGCCTTGGACAACGACGACCTGCGACGCGGGCGAGCCACCACGCACCGCGCCTTCGACGAGGCGACGGCCATTCTGGCCGGGGACGCCCTCCAGACCCTGGCCTTCCAGAGCATCGCTGACGAGGAGGCCCTGGCCGAGGCCGTCCGCCTGCGCATGGTCCGGCTTCTGGCCCGCTCCGTGGGTACCGACGGCATGGTCGGCGGCCAGGCCCTGGACCTGGCGCAGGAGGATCGCGCATCGGATGTCGCGGCCCTGCAGCGGACCCATCGCCTCAAGACCGGCGCCCTGCTTCAGACCTCGGTGGAGCTGGGCGCCCTGGCGGGCGGTGCCACTCCGGAGAGCCGGGAAGCTTTGGCGAGCTACGGAGGCCACATCGGCCTGGCTTTCCAGATCGTCGACGACATCCTGGATATTTCCGGCGACACTCAGTCATTGGGCAAGACCGCAGGGGCCGATGCCGCCCATCACAAGGCCACCTACCCCGCCCTCCTGGGTATGGAGGAATCCCAGCGCATGGGTCGGACCGAGCTGGACCGGGCCCTGGCCTGCCTGGAGAGCTTGGGCCCTGAGGCCGATCCCTTGCGCGACCTCGCCTGCTACGTTGTCGAGCGCAACCACTGAATCGGACATCGATCCCATGACCCGCCTCCTGGACAGCATCCACTCCCCGGCCGAGCTGCGCGAGCTGGC
>NZ_JAZKRM010000023.1:0-36505 GCF_036628635.1 Thiohalorhabdus sp.
CTGATTCTGGGCCATCAGGCAACCTTAACAAGGTCCTACCTGATGGTCCGATCCCTAAGTTTTAAGTGTTCAGTTTTAAATCAAAAGCACTAGGCCTTTTGGGAATTGCCAGTCTTTCCAGACGGGAGCCTGAACAAAAAACGCCCTCACCGGACCTCGGGCAGGAAAGGGCCAAAGGCGCCGGTTTGGTTTATTTAAAACTTAAAACTGAACACTTAAAACTGCCGTTACCTACATCCCCCGGGCACCCCGTCCGATGGCGGTGGTGCCGGTGCGCACCACCTCCACCACGCGGGCCGGCTCGAACAGCTGGAGCAGGGACTGTACCTTCTGGCCATCCCCGGTAACCTCAAGGGTGTAGGAGGAGTCGGTGACGTCGATGATGCGGCTGCGGTAGATGTCGGCGATGCGCTTGATCTCGGCGCGGTCTTCGCCGGTCTCGGCCTGGACCTTGAGCAGCACCATCTCGCGCTCGATGTGGGCGCCCTCGGTGAGGTCGGTGACCTTGATCACCTCGATCAGCTTGCGCAGCTGCTTGATGATCTGCTCGATGATCTGCTCGTCCCCCCGAGTGACGATGGTCATCCGGGATACTTGCTCGTCGTCGGTTGGGGCCACCGAAAGGCCCTCGATGTTATAGCCGCGTGCCGAGAACAGGCCGGCCACCCTCGACAGGGCGCCGGCCTCGTTCTCCAGCAGGACCGATATAACCCGGCGCATCAGACAAGCACCATTTCATCCAGGCCGGCCCCGGCCGGGACCATGGGATAGACGTTTTCCTCCGGGTCGGTAACGAAGTCCAAGAACACCATCCGATCTGTGCTCATAGCCTCGTGGAGCATGCCTTCAACATCGCCGGGCTTGTCGGTACGCAAACCCACATGACCGTAGGACTCGGCCAAAGCCACGAAATCCGGCAGGGCGTCCACGTAGGACTCGGCGTAGCGGCTGTCGTAGAAGAGCTCCTGCCACTGGCGCACCATGCCCAGGTAGCCGTTGTTCAGGTTGATGACCTTCACCGGGAGGCGGTACTGCTTGGCGGTGGACAGCTCCTGGATGTTCATCTGGATGCTGCCCTCGCCGGTGACGCAGGCCACAGCCGCGTCGGGATAAGCCATCTGGGCGCCCAGGGCCGACGGCAGGCCGTACCCCATGGTGCCCAAGCCCCCGGAGTTGAGCCACTGACGGGGCCGCTTGAAGTGGTAGAACTGGGCCGCCCACATCTGGTGCTGGCCCACATCCGAGGTTATGATGGCGTTACCGCCGGTAACCTCATAGAGCTTCTCCAGCACGTACTGAGGCTTGATCAGGGCGCTCTCGCGATCGTAGTAGAGGCAATCCCGGGACTGCCATTCACGGATCTGGTCCCACCAGGTCCGCAGTCGTTCGGGTTCGCCGGTACCGATCTTGTCGGCGGCCTGGTTCATCTCCTCGAGCACCGACTGCACGTGACCCACGATGGGCACGTCCACCTCCACGTTCTTGGAGATGCTGGCCGGATCGATGTCCACGTGGATGATCTTGGCATGCGGCGCGAAGCGCTCGATCTTGCCCGTAACCCGGTCATCGAAGCGGGCGCCGATGGCCACCAGAACGTCGCAGTGGGTCATGGCCATATTGGCCTCGTAGGTGCCATGCATGCCGAGCATGCCGACGAACTGCGGATCATCGCCGGGATAACCGCCGAGGCCCATGAGGGTGTTGGTGATGGGGAAGTTGAACTTCCGCACCAGTTGGGTCAGCTCCTCGGCGGCATCGCCCAGGACTACACCGCCCCCGGTGTAGACCATGGGGCGCTCGGCCCCCTTCATGAGCTCCACCGCCTTCTTGATCTGACCGCTGTGGCCCTTGATGGTCGGATTGTAGGAGCGCATGTCGATCTTGTCGGGGTATGCGAACTCGCACTCCGCCCCGGAGACATCCTTGGGCACATCCACCACCACCGGGCCCGGCCGCCCGCTAGCGGCGATGTAGAATGCCTTCTTGATGGTGGCGGCTAGATCCTCGACATTCTTGACCAGGAAATTGTGCTTGGTGCACGGCCGGGTGATGCCCACCGTGTCGGCCTCCTGAAAGGCGTCGTTGCCGATCATGGCCGTGGGCACCTGGCCCGAGATCACCACCATGGGCACCGAGTCCATGTGCGCCGTGGCCAGTCCGGTGACGGCGTTGGTGGCCCCGGGCCCGGACGTCACCAAGCCCACACCCACCTTGCCGGTGGCCTGGGCATATCCCTCGGCGGCATGGATGGCGCCCTGCTCGTGGCGAACCAGTACGTGGCGCACGCGGTCCTGCTTGAAGAAGGCGTCATAGATGTGGAGTACCGCGCCGCCAGGGTATCCGAAGACGGTATCCACTCCCTCTTCCTGCAAGCATCGGACGACGATCTCTGCGCCAGTGAGCTTCACGACCTGCTCCTGTGTCTATGCGGATGGGGGATGACCAAAACCGAACCAGTCGCAGCCCCACGTTACCCCGTTTCCATTCCGGCTGATATTCGCGAGAATGGTAAATCTTCGTATTTTAAGCACCCTATGGCCGCCCATCTAGGGTGTCAACCAAGGCTCAGGCGGCATCCGCAAGGTATGACATTATACGCTACTTTCCCTTACGACTGCCCTTACCTTCCCGACCGGACGGCCGTTTCTGCGGTCTATGACCCTACCGTCCCGCTGGATTCCAGCCTCTACGGCGAGCTCATCCGGTACGGCTTTCGGCGCAGTGGTTACCGCCTTTACCGCCCGCACTGCCCTGGCTGCGCTGCCTGCGAGTCGCTGCGAATCGACGTCAACGACTTCCGGGCGGATCGGGGCCAACGAAGGTGCTGGCGGCGCAATACCGACCTCACGGTCGGCATCGAACCAGCGGTTTTCCGGAAGGAGCACTTCCGCCTCTACAAGACCTACCAGGGCGTCCGCCACTCGGGGGGCGAAATGGATTTCGAGGACCCGGCCGACTACGCCCGGGCCTGTCTGGAATCACCGGTGGACACGCACTTGGTGACCTTTCGCGACCCCACCTGTCACTTGGTGGCAGTGGCGATAACGGACTTCCTGACCACCGGCCTGTCCGCCATGTATACCTTCTTCGACCCCGAGGCCAGCCGCCGATCCCTGGGGACCTATGCGGTGCTATGGCAGATCCAACAGGCCAGAACCTTGGGACTTCCCCATGTCTATCTCGGCTACTGGATCCGGGAGAGCCCGAAGATGGCGTACAAAAGCCATTTCCGACCGGCCGAGGTATGGACCGGACAGCAGTGGCGGCAATTGGCCCCCGATGAAGGCCCGTAGCTCCTGCCGCCCGGCTTCAGGGGGACTGCCCATCCTTGCGCCCCTCTTCGTCCTTCGGCGAGCCCACCACCTCGCGCAGAGTCTGCCGATAGGTAGCATAGCGATCGCCACCGGTCGACACGGCGCGACTCGCGGCCTCCAGGGCCGCCCGCCGCTGCCCGAGCTCAGCCAGGACTACCGCCAGGTTGTTCCAAGCATCTGCGGCTAGAGGATGGTGGGCAAGAGCGGCCTGAAGGGCATCTACCGCTCCCCGGAGATCCCCGAGGCGGTAACGGGCGTTAGCCAGGCCCACCCAGCCTCCCAGCTCCCCGGGCCACCGACGGGTCGCCGCGGCGTAAGCAGCGGCTGCGGACCGGAAACGCTCCGCCTTCTCCAGTCCCACCACCGCTTCCAGCACCCGCCCGGCTCCTTTCGTGGCCGGAAGCCGGTCCGGCGGCAGCACCACCACACCCCAATAGTTGGTTCGAGCCCAGGTCCGCTCGAAGGTTCCCAGGGCCACCCCACGGGCCCGATGCTCGCCGGTATGCAGGCGGATCTCGCCCCCCGGCAGGTCGTAACCAATTGCCACGGCGAAATGCCACTGGGGGAGCCAGGACAGCCCCAGGTTCTGAAACACGAGTACGGGGTGGTCGCCGGCCAGCTCTGCGAACAGTTCGGGTATGCCCCGAACGGGAACCGCCAGGTAACCCCGGCGCCTGGCGGCAGCAATTACATCGGCGCGGAACGCACCCTCTTTCTGCGGGGTGAATACCTGTCCGGCTACGTCGTCCTGCGTAGCCTCCGCCCCGGCCCAGGACAGGACCATGGCGAGGGAGGCGGGGCCGCAATAGTGCGCTTGCTGGGGGTAGAACGGCACCCCGGCAACCTGGCTCCGAGGCGGCAGGTCGCCGGGGTCTTCTTTTAGCTGTTCGGTCTGGAGATCGGCGCAGCCGCTTAGCAGGGCCACCGCCGCTGCCAGGAGGACGAGCCGTAGCCGAGGCACCTCCGCTCGGTCACTTCTTCACGAACGGGAAGACATCCGTGGCACCGGCGATGTCTGTGATCAGCAGGACGACGAACACGAAGACCCCCGCGCCCACCAGTGTCCCCAGCGCATCGCCACCGGCGGGCCGCTGGTCCAGCTTGGCCGCGATCCGCTGGACCTCGGCGTCGGTGAGCCCATCTACCCGCGCCGTGGCCTCTTCGGCCTCGATCCCCAGCTTCCGAAGCTGGCTCTGGACATCCTGGCGGGCCAGATAGGCCTTGACCCGGGTGCGGTCAGCAGCGGCAACCTCCTTGGCAACCACTTCCTCCGTGGTGACCAATCCGGCCTGGGCCGAGGCGGCGCCGAGGGCGGTCCAGCACACGGCAACGGCCAACGGCAGGGCCAAAAAGCGAGCCAACCAGCGAATGCCATCCATAGCTTCAACCCCTTTCCAGCGTTTCGTATCCTCATCCATTCGGAGAATCGACGACCCGACCAGGGTGCCGCAATTTCTCGGGATAGACATCCCTCGACCTAGTGTGCCCCTCTGCCGAACGGCCGTAGCGTTTTAGACGCTCCAGCATTGTCCGCATATTGGAGCGCAGCTCTCGCTCGATGGCCCAGGGACCGATCACCGGAGGCACCCAAAAATCGGGAAGCAACCTGGCGCGAAAACGAAGCCGGGTGCCTTCCGTTACCGCGGCGAGCACCCAGCGTGTCTCTCCCGAACGGAAGTCCGAGCCCTCCGGCACCAACCGAGTTGTGATCCGCCGCTGGTCATTGGTCCGTACAGTCTCCACCCGCTCCAAGCGTCGGCAGAAGAAAAGCACGCATCCTTCCAGTACGGTTCGGACCCGATCCACCTCGGCAGAACCCCCTTCCAGGCGCTCTGCTACCACGATTCCGGGGTTAAACCGATCCAGCCGTTCGTAGTCGGTGAGCAGGCCAAACACCCGATCCGGCGGGACATTCACCACCGCCTCCAGACGAACCTGATAAACCTCCCCGTCATGCTCTACGGTAAGCGCCCGCATTACAAGCTGTTCGGCCGCCCACAGCTGGGTGGCCAGAAGGGACAGTAATGCGAATGCGGCAGTTATGCGCATGATTGGCCTCTACGGCCATTCTGGGCATCTTAAGGGGTTACCGCCACCCGCATTTGAAAGCCGCTCATTTTCCCTCCGGATCACTGCCAAACTGGGCGAACCTAGCCATTGCCATGGCTCAAGAAGACTTACCATAGGAGGCAATTCGAGCCCGGACCTCCGCCATCTGCTCCTCGGTGAGGAGCGCGGGCTCCTGGCCTGTCTGCAGGACAAGCAGGTACTGGTGGGCTAGATTCTCCAATTCCCGAGCGAGGGCCACCGCCTTGGGGAGATCGGTACCCAGAGCGATCAGTCCGTGGTTGGCCATGAGGCAGGCGCGGCGGTCGGCCAACGCAGCCAGGACATTGTCGGAAAGCTGCTGGGTACCGAGAGTGGCGTAGTCGGCAACCCGTATGTCGCTGCCGCCGCCCAGGGCCACCAGGTAATGAAATGGCGGGATGGGACGGGGCAGGCAGGCCAGCGCCGTGGCGCGGGGCGAATGGACGTGCACAACGGCATGTATGTGGTCGCGATGGGCCAGGATGTCGCGGTGGAAGCGCCATTCGCTGGTGGGGGGGTAGCCGGCCCTCGAGGACCGCTCCATCCGCGCCCAGCTCCACCACATCCCCAGGCCGCAGCCACTCTGGCGCCACCCCCGAGGGCGAGACCAGCAGGCCGCCCTCAACGCGCAGACCGACATTGCCGGAGGTGCCAATATTGAGGCCGCGCTCGGCCAGCTCGGCGAGGGCCGCTACCACCGCCCGGCGCTGAGCCAGATGCCTCACCCCGCCCGCTCCGGGTAGAGCCCGGCGAGGGCTTCGGTGGTGGGATCGGACACCCCCCGGTCGGTAACCAGGGCAGTCACCAGATGGGCCGGGGTGACGTCGAAGGCGGGGTTGGCGGCAGGAGTCCCTTCCGGACCCAGGGCGACGCGGGTTATCTCTCCGGCGTCGGTACGGCCGGGGATGTGGGTCACCTCCTCGGCAGCCCGTTCCTCGATGGGGATGTCGGCGCCGCTGGCCGTCTCCCAGTCGATGGTGGAGCCGGGCAGGGCCACGTAAAAGGGGACATTGTTGTCGGCGGCGGCGAGGGCCTTGAGGTAGGTGCCGATCTTGTTGGCCACGTCGCCGTTGCGGGTGGTGCGGTCGGTGCCTACCAGGCACAGATCAACCAGACCTCTCTCCATGAGATGGCCGCCGGCATTGTCCGCCACCAGGGTGTGGGGCACGCCGTGGCGGCCCAGCTCCCAGGCGGTTAACGAGGCCCCCTGGTTGCGCGGTCGGGTCTCGTCCACCCACACGTGGACCGGGATGCCGGCATCATGGGCCCGGTAGACCGGCGCCAGCGCGGTACCCCAGTCGACGGTCGCCAGCCAGCCGGCATTGCAGTGGGTGAGGACGTTTACCGGTTCTCCCTCACACTTGGCATCGGCGGCCTCGCGGATCAGGGCCAGGCCGTGGTCGCCGATGGCCCGGCAGGTGGCCGCCTCCGCCTCGGCGATCGCGGCGGCACGCGCGTAGGCGGCGGCGACTCGGTCGGAAAGGGGCAAGGGCTGCACCGACTCGGTCAGGACCTCCAGCGCCCAGCGCAGGTTCACCGCCGTGGGCCGGGTGGCCAGCAGCTCGGCCCGGCCCTGCTCCAGGGCCGCGTTGGAGGCGTCCTCGCGCAGGCCCAGGCACAGCCCGAAGGCGGCGGTGGCACCGATCAGGGGCGCCCCGCGCACGCGCATGGCGCTTATGGCATCCGCCGCCTCGGATAGGCAGGTCAACCGGGGAACGTGCCATTCCCACGGCAGCCGGGTCTGGTCGATGATGCGCACCGACCAGCCGTCGTCGTCCAGCCAGATGGCGCGATAGGGGACGCCGTCCACCAGCATGCGGTCAATCGCCCTCGAAGCTGACCAGCGCCGAGGCCTGGTAGCCGTCGTCGCGCAGGCGCTGCATGCCGCCCAGATCGGGCAGCTCGACCACGAAGGAGGCACCCACGATCTCACCGCCCACCTTCTCCACCAGCTTGAGGGCGGCCTCGGCCGAGCCCCCGGTGGCGATCAGGTCATCCACCAGCAGGACCTTCTCGCCCGGGGCGATGCAGTCGGTGTGGACCTCGATGGCGTCGGTGCCGTATTCCAGCTCGTAGTCCTGGCTTACCGTCTCCCAGGGCAGCTTGCCTGTCTTGCGCGCCGGCACGAACCCGGCCCGCAACTGGTGGGCCACAGCGCCGCCTATGATGAAGCCGCGCGCCTCGATGCCCATGACCTTGTCCACCTGATTGCGCGCGAAGGGCGCCACTAGCAGGTCCACGGTGTCTCGGAAACCGGCTGGATCCTGCAGCAGGGTGGTGATGTCCCGGAAGACAACCCCCGGCTTGGGGTAGTCCGGGATGGCACGGATGCGGCTCCGGAGGGTTTCCGGATCGATCATTCGGCTAGCCCTCTTGGTGGTTGAGAACACGACCGGCGACGGCGTCGAGCCGGCGAAGCGCGGCTGGATCCCGGGCCTGGGCCGGCGTGATCAGTGACACGTCCAGGACGCGGTCGCAGCCCTGAGGGCAGGGCTCGGGGCGCTCCCCGAACCCGCGGGCAACAGCCGCCACCAGGGACCGGGCTTTGCTGGCATTGTCAGTAAGGATGCGAATGACATCCTCCACCTGGACGTTTTCGTGGTCGGGATGCCAGCAGTCGTAATCGGTAACCATGGCCACGGTGGCGTAGCAAATCTCGGCCTCCCGGGCCAGCTTGGCCTCGGGCATGTTGGTCATGCCCACCACATCGCAGCCCCAGGCCCGGTAGAGCTCGGACTCCGCCAGGCTGGAGAACTGGGGACCCTCCATGGCCAGGTAGGTGCCCCCACGGACCACTGGCAGGTCCTGCCCGCGGGCGATGCCCTCCAGGATGTCGCCCAGGCGGCCGCACACCGGTCGGGCCATGGACACATGCCCCACCAGGCCGGGTCCGAAGAAGGACTTGTCCCGCTGGATGGTGCGATCGATAAACTGATCCACCACCACGAAGGCGCCAGGGGCCAGGCCTTCGCGCAGCGAGCCCACCGCCGATAGCGCCAGGGTGTCGGTGACGCCGAGTCGTTTGAGGGCGTCTATGTTGGCGCGGTAGTTGACCGCGTTGGGCGGCAGCGTGTGGCCGCGCCCGTGCCGGGGCAGGAATGCCATGGGCAGGCCGTCCAGCTCGCCCAGCAGAATCTCGTCGGAGGGCTCGCCGAAAGGGGTCTCCACCGTTTCCCAGCGCGTATTCGCCAGACCGTCGATGTTGTAGACGCCGCTGCCCCCGATGACCCCCAGCATGGGCGCCGGATGCGTCGCTTCGCTCATGAATCGCCTTTCCGGTCGGAGTCGGTGGCCATACGATCGATCAGCTCGACATGGTGAGGGAACTGGGCCACAAGCTCGCCGCGGCCCCCCAGCCGGAAGTCGGCGAACTCGAACCCAGGCGCCACCGTGCAGCTCACCAGGACATAGCTATCGGGCTCGATCACTTCGGCCCCGAACCAGACCCCGTGGGGAATCACTGCCTGCAGTACCTCGCCCCGATCCGTATGGGGACCCAGCCGGATGTCCTCGCGCCGGCCGTCGGGGAACAGGCAGTAAATCACCGCCGGGCTGCCGGCGTGAAAGAACCAGATCTCGTCCGAGGCCATCCGGTGCAGGGCGGACCTCTGGTCGCTCTTAAGCAGGAAATGGATGGCGGTCTGGAAGGCGCGCTGGCCCTCGTGGCGCTCGGGCAGGGCGTGGGCGCCGACGGCTTCCGCCGAGCGGTAGGTTTCCCGGAAATAACCGCCCTCCGGATGGCCGCTCAGCCCCAGCTTGTCGATCCAGTACTCGGCATCCGGGCTCATGGCAAACTGTTCCAGCGCAGAGGATTTACTTGAAGTCGCCGGTGTATTCGGGATGCTCCACGACCTTGTCCCGAACCGCGACCAGGGTCTTTTCTAGGGTTTCCGCCTCCGGCAGAGTCGACGGCAGCTCCAGGTCCTGCCGCGGGGTCTCCCCCCGGCAAAGGCGGGCCGCATCGTCGGCGAGCCGGGCCAGGCGGTCGAGCTTTCCGGGGGCCAGCTCCAGCGTCGCCTTTTCTTCCAGAGCCTCGCCCATGGCCCCCTGGAAAGCCTCCCGCAGAGTCTCCAAATCGTACAGATCTCGCGCCCGGACCACGTCCTCCACGCCCTCGGACTCGGCCTCTTCCAGGGCCTCCTTCAGGGACACCACCGCTGCCTCCAGAAACCAGGCCAGGGTGGCCACCTCCTGGGTAGTAAGGCTCACTTGGGCCACGATCCACCTCCTTTTGCGGACTCACATTGTAACGGTCCTATCTGCTCGCGCCGAGCCCGGTTGAATCCACTGCCACGTTGGCGCAAAGTAGATCTAAGCATTTCCGGCGCTAAGGAGGCAGCCATGTGCGTGTGCGAAAGCGATCTCATCAAAATGAAGCTGCATCTGATCACCCGGCGCTACTATCCGGGCATCAAATACAATGAGGCGGTTCTCGGCCAGTTCGCCCAGGACCTGGGCATCGCTGTGGAGCGGGAGATTCGGCAGTTGCCGGAACCGGAACAGGCCGACCTGGCAGCCCGGGTCTATGACCGCTTGGCCGATGCCGGATCGGCGCCGCCGGAAGAGCCCTCCGTTCACTCTTCCGAGAAGGTGACCGCCCCGGTCTGAACGGCCTCTTCGGTGTGGACTGAACGCCCCGGTCCTGTGCCGGGGCGTTTTTTGCCGTCGCAGGCCTCCGGTGTCACAAAACGGCAATCGGCCACCCCTCCAATGGGTCCCCAATACCGTCACCCGGACCATTCGGAGGAGCCATTATGCCGACCAAGCGCCCCTTTACCCGCACTGCCACCCGGCGCCGCCGTAAGCGCCGGGACGACCTCCGCAGAAGCGGGAACCGGGTGAGGAAGCGCTCGGCGAAGATTCCCGCCGGCTTTAGATCCCCGCTTCCCGGCCGCGGTTAGCCTTTTCTAGCCACCGCCCTCTGATACCCTAGGACGCGCCGTTGGGGCGGCCTATTTTCATTTTTCGGACGGAGGGCATATGGACATCCAGTTCCTGGGTGCAGCGCGGGAGGTCACCGGCAGCTGCTTTCTGATCCGGGTGGGGAACCAGCGCGTCCTGGTGGATTGCGGGCTGATCCAGGGGGCGCCCGAGGACGAGGAGCGCAACCGCGAGCCCTTCCCCTTCGATCCCAGCCAGATCGACGCCGTGGTGTTGACCCACGCCCACCTCGACCACTCCGGGCGCCTGCCCCTGCTGGTCAAGGCCGGCTACCAGGGACCCATCCATACCCATCGGGCCAGCCGCGACCTGTGCCGGATCATGCTCAAGGACGCCGGCAACATCAACGAGCGGGAAGCCGAAGCGGTCAACCGCAAGCGGCGGCGTCGGCATCTGGAACCCGTGGAGCCGCTCTATACCGTCAAGGACGCCCAGGAGGCCATTAGGCGCTTCAGGGCCGAGGACTACGGGGTCATCCGCAAGATCCTGCCCGGAGTCCACATGCGCCTGCGCGATGCCGGCCACATCTTGGGCTCGGCCATAGCCGAGCTTTGGCTGGAAGAAAACTGCATCGAGCGCAAGCTGGTCTTCAGCGGCGACCTGGGGCACCGCGACGCCCCCATCTTGCGCAACACCGAGCAAGTCGAAGAGGCCGATCTGATAGTCCTGGAGACCACCTACGGCGACCGCCTGCACCGCTCCTGGGAGGCCACCTGGGCCGAGATGGCGGAGATTATGCAGGGCGCCAAGGGCGACGGCGGCAATATCATGATCCCCACCTTCGCCGTGGGCCGCACCCAGGACTTGCTGTACGCCTTCACCAAATATTACGAGGACTGGGGGGTGGGCGACTGGCAGCTTTTCCTGGACAGCCCCATGGCCATCGAGGCCACCAGCGTGTACCGACGCCACGAGGAGGTCTACAACGCCGAAGCCAGCCGGCTAAGCGCGGGAAACGGCGGCCACATGTTCGACCTCCCCAATCTCGAGCTCACCCGTACCACCCGCCAATCCATGGGCATCAACGAGCTCCACGGCAGCGCCCTTATCATGGCCGGCAGCGGCATGTGCAGCGGCGGGCGCATCAAGCACCACCTCAAGCACAACCTGTGGCGAGAGGAGGCCCATTTGGTTTTCGTCGGCTTCCAGGCGCGGGGGACCCTAGGCCGGGAGCTGGTGGATGGCGCCCGGGAGGTGGCCATCTGGGGCGAACCCGTCGAGGTGGGCGCCACGGTCCATACCGTGGGGGGGTTCTCCGCTCACGCCGACAGCGACGGCTTGCTGAGCTGGCTCCGTGGGTTCGAGGGCCACCCAACAGTGGCCCTTGTCCACGGCGAGGACCACCCCATGGACGCCTTCGCCCGGCGTGTGCGGGACGAGCGCGGCGGCGAGGAAGGCATCCTGCGCCCCGAGCCGGCGGAGCGCCTGGACCTCCACCGCCTGTGAGACCGTCGGACCGGAGGTAGCTAACGAGCCGAAGCGGGATGATCCGCGCTGCCCACACCCAGCCCGCACGCCACGATCCCCGCGAGGGCCGAGGGATTTGTAACCTCGCATTCTTCCGCCTATAATCCGTTTTTCGTCGACGAGCCCGCCAACCACCGCCCGCGAAGGCCCATGGGCACCAAGCACCCGCTATTCAAGACCAGGACCAGACGCCGGCTCAGCCAGCTCATCGGCCTGGGGGCGATCGTGCTCGCCCTGACCACCCGAAGCACCTGGCTGACCGGGGGTTGGCCGTCCCTGCTTCTGGCCTGGGTGGGTCTGCTATTGGTAGCCGCCGGGATCTTCGGGCGCCTACATTCGACCCTGTTCATCGGCGGGCACAAGAACCAGCAGGTCGTCACCGAAGGCCCCTACGGGCTCACCCGCAACCCGCTGTATTTATTCAGTTTACTGGGCCTGATCGGACTCGGCTTGGCCAGCGCCAATCCGACCGTTTTGGCGTTGCTGGTCATGGCCTTTGCCCTCTATTATCCGGGGGTTTTCGCCGAGGAAGAGGCCAAGCTGCGCCGCAAGCACGGTGAACCCTTCGAAGCCTATCAACGGCAGGTACCCCGCTTCTGGCCGAGCCTGGACCAGCCGTGGCAGGAGCCGGAGTGGGTGACGACCTCACCCGCCCATTTTCGCTCGGCACTGGGCGACGCCTTTTGGTTCGTTGCCGCCTATGTAGCCTTTCGGGCCATAGCCGAGGCGCATGCCCGCGGCTGGCTGCCGGCCTATCCCCTACCGTGCTGCTGACCGGTGGAGCTTTGAGTTAATACGGCGGCGGCTGGCAGGTGTCGGGGTTTAGGCGACCCGGGGAGAGTCCAGACGGAGGGGGCTGCTTCGGGGTAGGTGAGCGCGCAGGATCTCCATCTGATCGCCACGGATATCGCGTCCCGTAAGCACCATCCATTCGGCGTGGACCGGGGCGTAGGGTACCGCCAGCAGAGACATCCGGGCCTCCTCGGGAATGCGGCTTCCCTTGACCCGATTGCAGCGCCGGCAGGCTGTGGCAACATTCTCCCAGCGGTCGAGACCGCCGCGAGAGAGGGGCTGGACGTGATCGCGGGAAAGCTCCCGGCGGTCAAAGCGACCGCCGCAATACAGGCAGGTCCAGTCGTCGCGCTGGTAGAGCTCGCGATTCTCCCGGCGCGGCAGGGGGACCCGGTCGCCGGGGTGACGGGCCTGCGAAATCACCGCGATGGAAGGAACCTCCAACAGGCTGCGCTCCCCGGTATCCCGCGCCACGCCACCCCGAACCCAATAGACCACCTCCCCCATGGGCTGCTGGACCATTCCCCGGCAATGCAGGATAACCAGTTCCTGCCAGGTGGCCCAGGCAAGGGGTCGGGTTCCGGGATTGAGCAGCAGGGTGTGGACCATGATCTCATTCCATTCTGGCGGTAGCTTACTGCTTT
This sequence comes from Thiohalorhabdus sp., assembly GCF_036628635.1. Lineage (GTDB taxonomy): Bacteria > Pseudomonadota > Gammaproteobacteria > Thiohalorhabdales > Thiohalorhabdaceae > Thiohalorhabdus. Next base: position 13,247 of record NZ_JAZKRM010000023.1, read on the forward strand.
CCCCGAAATTCGCCAACCCCCGACCCAGGCATGGCAAAACCGGCCGAGGGCGATCACTCATCGGCCCCGTCGGTGGCCCGTTTGGCAGCCTGCCAATGGACCTTGAGGTCGTCCAGCTCCATTTCTTCCATTCCCAGACCCTGCTGGGTGAGCTGGTTCTCCATGTGGCGGAACCGCCGCTCAAACCGGCGGTTGGAGGTTCGCAGCGCTGTCTCCGGGTCCACTCCCAGGCGGCGCGCCAGGCCCACGGCAGCGAACAGCAGGTCTCCCGCCTCGTGCTCCAAGCGCTGGAGGGACGCCCCTTCGGCCACCTCGTGGCGAAGCTCGCCCAGCTCCTCGTCCACCTTGGCGAACGAATCCTCGTCCCGCGGCCACTCGAACCCGGCCCGCTCCGCCCTACCCTGTAGCTTGCCGGCGCGCTGTACCGCGGGGAAGGCGCCGGCAACGCCATCCAGGACACTGCCGTCACCGCCTTGGGAGCGTGCCCGCTCGGCGGCCTTGTGGGCCTCCCAGCGCCGGCTCTGATCAGCGGCATCCCGAACCTCCTCGTCGCCGAACACATGGGGGTGGCGACGGACCAACTTGGCGTTGGCGGCAGCCACGATATCTCCGAAATCGAAGCAACCCGCCTCCTTGCCCAGCTGTGCGTAGAAGACCACCTGGAACAACAGGTCGCCGACCTCCTCGGGAAGGGCCTGCCAATCCTCCTGATCGATGGCATCGGCCACCTCGTAGGCCTCCTCCAGGGTGTGGGGGACGATGGAGCCGAAGGTCTGGTCCCGGTCCCAGGGACACCCGTCCTCGGGATTACGAAGCCGTTCCATGATCTCGAGAAGCCGATCGATGTGACTCATGGCGAATCCTTCCAGGAGTGGGTGATCCAGGCCTAGCCGGACGTCTCGCTTAGCAACCGGCGCTTGTGCCATCCGGCTTGCTTGTCGGCTAGGCGGGTGGGCTCGGGCAGGCGATAGCGCGTGCAGCAGGCCAGGGTCCAGGTCACCGCATCATCGACGGTGACCCGATGGCCGGGGCTGACGTAGAGGGGCCGGACACGGCTGCGGGTGCGGACCACGGCCCCCACAGGCTCGCCCTCCACGCTCAGGGGCACGCGGGCGCCTTTATCGGGACCCAGCGCCGCCTCGTCGGCCTCCCCGACCAGCCGCGATTTGGCAACCCCGATTGCCGGGCGGTTCTGCAGCAGCCCGATGTGGGCGGCGATACCCAGGCCACGCGGATGGGCGATGCCCTGACCGTCGAGCAAGACCAAGTCCGGCGCCCGTCTCAGCTGATCCAGGGCCTCCATCACGGCGGGTCCTTCGCGGAAGGACAGCAGACCCGGCACATAGGGCAGCTCAAGCGGGGCAAGACCCGTGGCCTCCTCCAGGACTTCCAAGCCGGGATAGGACAGCAAGGTGGCCACCGCAACTACCCGATCCTTAAGTAAAGCGGCATCTACCCCAGCCACCTTGGTCACCGAAGGGCTCAGGGGCTCCCGGCGCACCCGGGAGCGCAGTTCATCTTGAAGCTTGCGGGCCTCCTCGGGGCGGATGGGAAAGCGGGGGTCCGCCGGCATCGGGTCCTAGCCCCGGTTGAGCAGACGGCGGAACAGGTCGCGCCGGCTTAGCCGCTGGGGCTCCGGAGGGGCGGTACGGGCGGAAAACGGCGCCCGGCCATCCAGCCGCCGGGCCATTTCTCGGGCCCAGGCCAGGGCTTCCTGGCTGTCCCCTAAGGAACCCATGTTGGCCAGCAGCTCCTCGGTGAGGTGATGACCCAAACGGGGGTCGTAGGCCACCTCCAGGTCGCGGGTTTCGCTGCCGAAGAGCAGTGCCACCTCCACGCCCGGAGTCACCCGGCCGTCGTCCTCGCACTCCAGATCGGCAGGGTCCGGCAGTGCCTCCGGTCGGGAAGGCGTCACGGGCAAATACACCCGCTGGGCGGTCCAGGGGGTAACCAGAATAACCCGGTGCCATTCCCCGACCGTCTCCGGCCCTTCCCCGGCCACCTCCAGGCGGTTGTTGATGCGAGGATTACCCATCCCCATGAGGTCGAACAGGAGCCCCTGGTAGGCTGCCTCCAGGCCGGCGACGGGGTCGGGTACATTGTGGAACTCCCAGCGGGCCTCAGCCGGTTCACTCATTGCCGGATACCGTCGAATTCAGGAATGCTCCGCCATGCGCGGAAGCAGGCGGGCCAGCCACAGGGCAAAGGCCGCGAGCCACAGCCAGGCCGCCCAATGGGTGGCGCTCATCATGCCGCCCCCGTACGGCATCGTCCAGAGGGGCGCCAGGAGGCGCACCAGCACCGCCGCCTGGAGCAGCCACAGGCCAGTCCGTAGCCAGCGATCCGGATCCAGAAGGCGACCGGCGTGGCCCAAACTGACACGGGTGCTGAACACTAGGCCCAGGCTCGCCATGCCCCCCACGCCCAGGGCGTGCATCCAGGCCCGGTGAGCGTCGGGCCATACTGCTCCCACCGCCACCCCACCCGACAGGGCCAGGCCGATCACGAACCAGGCAACCGGTACCAACTTGGCCCCTACAAGCCAATTCCGCAGAGCGGTTTGGGGCGACCAATGCCAGGCCTGCCATGCCACCAGGCCGGCGAGAATCAGATCCACCACCCCGCCGACGACAGCGGGGGCTTCGCCGGGGAAGGCCGCCAGGGCCAGGCGGACCAGCAGGCCGGCACCTAGAAGGGGCAGGAAGCGGGTGCCCGACTCGCCCAGGTAACCGGGGAAGGCGTTGCGGCCGAACATGGGCAGCAGACGGTGCAGAAAGGTCAGGGCCAGGCCCATCTGGCCGTAAAGGCCGGCCCGGATGGCCCAGCTGTGGAGCCCGGGCTCGGTCGTCGCCCAAGCTAAGGCATCGGCCACGGCGGCTCCCCCGACAAGGGCCAGGGCCCCAACCGCGAACCGGGGCTGGTGGGGGTTGCCGGCGTCGGGTACCCAACGGGCAAATCCCACGGCCACCACCAGAATGAGGGCGCCACCCAGGGCGGCCCCGGAGACGGCCAAGCCGGCGCCGAGACCGAGCGCTCCACTCCAGGTCGCGGCCTGGGCCACAAGAAAGGCCACCAGGAGGGCCACCCAGCGCCGTGGCGGAATGGCCTCGCCGTGGCGACATTGCCGGGGCAAGGCGGTGAGGGCGAAGCCGAATATGAATAGCTGCAGAACGCCCCAGATGAGAGTGTGGCCGTGGATCCAGGCGAGGGCAAGCACCGGGGTCGGCCACCCGGCAGACCGGCTCCCGGGCTCGAGGAGCCACAGGCCCCATCCCGCCATGACGGCCAGGGCATAAAGGGCACCGGCGGGAAAAAACAGGCGGTAGGGCTCGCGCAGGAGCGCGGGTCGGGTGTCGCGGACATGGTCGCCGTCGGCCACGGTGATCGGCCTCCCTTGCCGGTTGGATTTCGGCGGTTTCCGGCAAGGCTGAACCGAGTCCCCCATTCAAGCATTGACCCGCATCAAAGCGGGTTGGGTCGAGGTAGCCGCCTATCCCCCTTCAGTGCTCATCGCCCGCGCCCCGGTCTTGCCAAAGGCAATCCCCTGACGCCTCCTGGATACGCTCAAGAAGCTGTTGATGGGCCAGCCATTCCTCCGCACTAGGCGGGGTAACCGGCAACGGCTGGCGCTGGCCCTCGGGTCCGGAATCCAGAAGGCGCTCGGCCGCAGCCGCGGGGGAGATCTCCTCGCTGGCCAGGGCCAGGTCCTCCTGGCCCCCTGTCATGGCCAGGTACACCTCGGCGAGCAGTTCGGAGTCCAGCAAAGCGCCGTGCTTGTCCCGACTGCGGTTATCCACCTCGTAGCGGCCGCACAGGGAGTCGAGATCGTTCTTCTGGCCGGCATGGAGGTGGCGGGCTTCCTGGAGCGTGTCCAGGATCTGGCAGTGATCCTCCAGCCGAGGCCAGCCGCAGCGCGTCAGCTCGGCGTTCAAAAAGCCCACGTCGAATGGGGCGTTATGGATGATCAGCTCGGCGCCGTCCACGAACTCGAAAAGCTCCCCGGCCAGGTCACTGAAGACCGGGCAATCCGCCACATGATCCTCGGTGATACCGTGGATGGCCGCCGAATCCGGGGGAATAGTGCGCTCCGGATTGATGTAGCGGTGGTAGCTTCGGCCGCTCCGGCGCCGGCCGAGGAGCTCAACACAGCCGATCTCGATAATGCGGTGCCCCTCGGCCGGATCCAGACCGGTGGTTTCGGTATCCAGAACGATCTGGCGTCTCATGGCCTACTCCTGAGCCTCATCGATGGCGCGATTGGCCAGGGCATCGGCGTGCTCGTTGCCCTCGTGGCCACTATGGCCGCGTATCCAGTGGAAACGGATATGGTGGCGTTGGAGCAGGGCATCCAGCTCCTCCCAGAGGTCGCGGTTGGCCACCGGCTTGTTGCTCGCCGTACGCCAGCCGCGGCGCTTCCATTGGGGCATCCATTCGGTAACCCCCTTGCGCAGATACTCCGAATCGGTGGTCAGATCCACCGTGCAGGGACGCTTGAGAACCTCCAGGCCGCGAATGGCGGCGGTCAGCTCCATGCGGTTATTGGTGGTTTCGGGCTCGTAGCCGTAAAGCTCGCGTTCCCGCCCCTTGTAGCGCAGCACCACGCCCCATCCCCCCGGGCCGGGGTTACCGCGACAGGCACCGTCGGTGAATAGCTCCACCGTTTCCGATTGGCTCATGGGGACCCGGGCCCTTTCCCTGCTGGTCGTGGCGTTCGAATGGATAGGCCGGTATGCCGGGCTCCCTCCTGCCGGCCAGCTCCGCCCGATAGGCCGGTCCCAAAAGGGTGACCCCGGGTTCCTCCTTGCGCGCCTGGATACAGCTTACCGCACCCCACGGCAGGCGGTGGCGCCCGGGAACTCGTTCAAGAAAGCGGGTGGCGCGCAAGGCCCGTTCCCTGGTCAAGGGCGGTCGGAAGAAGACATACCGACTGCGTTCCGGCGCCAAATCGGTAGATTCTAGCATGCTGCGAACATGGATCGCCCTAAGGAAACGCCCCGACCATGGGCCATATCGGGCCGCCCGCCGCAGCCACGGCCGGGCCAGTCCGAACAGGGAAACCGGGTTAAAGGTCAGAACCAGCAGGCGCCCCCCCGGTGCCAGAACCCGCTCGGCCTCTGCCACCACGCGATAAGGGGAACGGGAGAATTCCAGGGTGTGGACCAACACGACCAGATCCAGCTGGGCACTGGCGAACGGCAGGGCTTCCGGCAGGCCCCAAACCAGGCTGGGCGGACGCCGGGTCGCCCCGGGCTCGCCGCCGAGACCGTTGCCCGCAGCCGGGGCCAGCACATGGCTGTGACGACTGCGCTCGGCCACGGTATTCAGAAATGTGGCGTAACTCTGGGGAGCGATGCCGAGGCTGTCGCGAAAGAGGGGAAGCTCCGTCAGGATAGCACCGACCAGGGCCCGTTCCTCGTCCATTAGGGCATGGCCCAAGGTACCGTCCAGCCAAGCCACGGCGGCCTCCAATTGACAGTGTTGCGGCTACCAGCAACCATTATCGGGGTTTTCCAGACCACGGCGCCCCGCCCTGGTCCCAACGCGCTTTTGCAGCTTTCCGGGTGCCTGACAGCGCCAGCCATGCCGAGGAGGCGTTTCATGGAGCCCCCAGTGGCCCTCATCCCCGCCCTGCGGGACAATTACGTGGCCCTTCTCCACTCACCCGACGGCCGTAGTGTGGCCATCATCGACCCCTCCGAGTCGGAACCGGTGGCCCGCTATCTGGAGAGCCGGGGGCTACAGCCGCTGGCCATATTTAACACCCATCACCATCCCGACCACGTAGGCGGCAACCGCGAGCTCCAGAAGGCCTACGACCTCCCCGTGTACGGGGCCGCGGCGGACCGGGATCGTATCCCGGGGCTGACCCATCCCATGTACGAGGGGGATCGGATCACCCCAGCGGGGCTGGACCGGCTCGGCGTGGTATGGGACATCCCGGGCCACACGCGGGCCCATACCGCCTTCGTATTCGCCGACGACGGCTTACTCTTCGCCGGGGACACCCTGTTCGCGGCCGGATGTGGCCGCTTGTTCGAGGGCACCCCGGACCAGATGCAGGCCAGCCTTGCCCGTCTGCGCGAGCTCCCCGACGAAACCCGCCTTTACTGCGGCCACGAGTACACCGTAAACAATCTGCGTTTCGCCCAGGCAGTGGAGCCCGACAACCCGACAATCAAGAAAAAGCTGGCCTGGGCCGTGGAGCTTCGCCGACAGGGGGAGCCCACCCTACCCTCCACCATCGGCGAGGAAAAACAAACCAACCCCTTCCTTCGCTGGAACGAGACCGCCGTCAAGAACGCGTCCAGACAGAAGGGGGCGCTCGATGATGACCCAGTGTCGGTTTTCGCCGCCGTCCGGGAGTGGAAGGACCGCTTCTGACGCAGGCAAGAGCCGGGCATCGGCGGCAGGGACGGGACACTAGTAGAAGTGGTAGCGGCGCTTGCCAGCCTCCTTGGAGTAGTACATGGCGTCGTCGGCGCGGCCGAGCAGTAGGTCCGCCGAATCACCGTGCTTGGGGGAGAGCACGATGCCGATGCTGGCGCCAACCCTTACCTTGGAATCGGCCACCGGCACGGGCTGGGTGATTACCTCAAAGACCTTGTGCGCCAGCTCCTCGGCGGTGGATTCGCTTGGCAGGTGCTTGAGCAGGACCACGAACTCATCGCCGCCGAACCGGGCTACGGTGTCGCCTTCCCGGAGCGAATTGCGAATGCGGTGGGCGATCTCCTGCAGCGCCCGGTCCCCCTGCTTATGACCGTGGTCGTCGTTGACCTTCTTGAAATCATCCAGGTCCACGAACAGTAGGGCGAGTCGGCTGCGGTCCCGGGGCTCACGGTGGCGATCGGCCAGGGCCTGGGTCAGGCGGTCGTGGAACAGGCGCCGGTTGGGCAGCCCGGTCAGCGGGTCGTGGTTGGCCAGGTGCTCGATGGCCGCTTCCTGCTCCTTCTCGTCGGTGATGTCGCTGAACACGCCTACGTAGTTGCTCACCCGGCCGCTGTCGTCGCGAATCGCGGACATAGTGAGCCGGGCAATGAAGCTTTCGCCGCTCTTGCGGCGGGCCCAGAAGTCGCCGCGCCAATGGCCCTGCTCCTTGAGGGCTTCGCCCATGGACTCATAAAATCCGGATCTGTGCCGCCCGGCATCGAGGAACCGGGCCTCCCGGCCCACGACGTCGGCGGTGCCGTAGCCGGTGATACCGACGAACGCCTCGTTGACCATCTCGATGCGCCCCTGGGGATCCCAAATCATCATGCCCTCGGCCGAGGCCTCGAACACCGTGGTCGCCAGCCGCAGGTACTTCTCCGCCTGCTTGCGGGGCTTGATGTCCCGCAGGATAAGCTGGGCCTGGCCCGCCATGGAGCGGCCCAGGCGGGTGGCCATGAACTCGCAGAACTTGCGCTGGTTGCCGTCGATACCCCGGCACTCGCCCTCCACGAACTCCGGGAAACGGTAGTCCCCCCGAAGCACCTCAATAAGCCTTAGGTGCAAGTTACTCTCTCGCCCCGAGACCACGAACTCGGCTACGCCCCGCCCGACCAGGTCTTGCTCGGAGGTCGCCCCGAGCAGATCGAGGGCCGCGGGGTTGGCGAAGGTGACCCCCGTCTCGGAGTAGAGCAGAACACCGTCGGGGAGGTTCTCCACCAGGCTGCGCAGGCGTTCCTGGCTGTCCACCAGGTCGCGCTCGATTTGGTGACGCTGGATGGCGAAGTGGATGGTCCGGACCAGCAGCTCCCTGTCCACCGAGCCCTTGATCAGGTAGTCGTGGGCGCCGGCCTGAATGGCAGCCTGCCCGTCACCCTCGTCATCGAGGCCGGTGAGCACCACCAAGGGCAAGTCCGGGAAGGCCTGGGAAAGGATCTGGACCGAGTTCACCCCCTCGCAATCGGGGAGCATTAGGTCGAGCAGCACCAAGTCGAAATCGTTCTGGCGCAGCTTGGCCAGCCCCTCGGAGATACGACCGGTAGCAGTAACGTGGAAGGTGGTCTGACGAACGTCGCCGAGCATGGCTCGGACAAGCCGGGCGATGCCAGGGTTGTCCTCAATCATCAGAACATTGAGCGAACCGCTGGGCGACGAATGCCCGCCCCAACCAGCGGGTCTGGAATTATCTGGTTGGCCCGGGGGGGGCTCTTTACGCACTGAACCACTCCTGCCGGTGACCGACCCAACCGCAGGCTTTTCTCGGGTTAAGCCAGCCCTGGCATAGGATGCTCCGACTGCACTTCCCGATTCCTTCGCCCAAAGGTTGCCCCTCCCCATTCCGGGGCTTGTGTCGCCCCCTGCCCCTTTTGCCAGCTAGCTCCCCCCATCGCTAGCGCCCCGCTTCGATATTCAGTCCGACCACACCGAGGATAATCAAGCCGATGCTGAGCATTTTGGTGGCCGTCATTGACTCGCGGAAATACAGGACACCCACGAAGGCAATGAGGGCGGTTCCAACCCCCGCCCAGACGGCGTAGGCAATCCCGATCTCGATGCGCTTGACGGCCAACCCCAAGCCCACAAGGGCCAGCCCGTAGCACAGGAACATGGCCACTACTTCCCCCACCCGGGTGAAGCCCTCAGACTGCTTGAGAAAAGTGGTTCCTGCAACCTCCAGGAGGATGGCCAGCCCCAGCCAGGCCCAGGGATGCAGGCTCACCGCAGCCACCTCCCTGCGACTTCGCTTTCGGTCATACCGCTCCTTTCCGGCATCGCTACCAACAAAAGGCCGTAGTTCCCACTATTGAAGGCCAGGAGCCGGCTTCCCAGGGCTATCCGATGGCCGAGGTAAGACCGGCCGCTTCCAATTTGCACCCGATGCCGACGCCGACAAGCGCGCGTCACCGGCCCCTATCGCGGCGAGCGATACGCTCGGCGGGTAGGGGATGGGAATGGTATACCCTGGCGTACACAGGGTCGGCCGTGAGGGCGATCGCGTTATCCCGGTAAAGCTTGCGCAAAGCCCGGCTCAAGCCAGCGGCATCGCTGTAACGTTGGGCGAAACGGTCGGCAGCGAACTCTCGTCGGCGCGACCAGGCAGAAGCCACCGGTTTCAAGGGGAAGGCGAATACGGGCCCGACCAGGACGAACAGGATCACGGCCGCGACGGCCGAAGGCCCCTCCACCTCCAGGCCGGTGAAGAACCAGGGCTGATTAGAAAGCCAGGCCAGTAGGCCTAGCCCGGCCAGGGCCGCCGCAACGGCAACCATCATCCCATTGCGGATATGGCCCAGCCGGAAATGCCCCAACTCGTGGGCCAAAACCGCCTCGGTTTGGGCCCGATCCAAGGAATCCAGCAGGGTGTCGAAGAGCACGACCCGCTTGGCGCTGCCGAGTCCGGTAAATAGGCATTGCCGTGAGCGGTGCGGCGGGAGGCGTCCATCACGAGCACCCCACGCAGGGCAAAACCGTAGCGGCGCAATAGGGCGCCAACCCGCTCCCGCAGCTCCGGATCCGACAGGGGCCTAAAACGGTTGAACAGGGGTGCGATCCACTTAGGGTAAGCCCACGTGAGGGCACCCGTTACCCCCAGCCACAGGCCCCAGGCGTAGAGCCACCAGAGGGATCCGGCCCCGGTCATCAGGATCAGGAATGCACCACCAACCAAGACGACCAGGACACCGCTGAGGACCCCCTGCCTGAGGGCATCGATCAGAAACAGGCGGGGCTTGGTCCGGTTAAACCCGAAACGGGCTTCGACCCGGGAAGTCAGCCAGGCCCCGAAGGCCAGATCCAGTAACCCTGTAATAGCCGCCACGGCCACCAAGGCGGGGATCCCCGCGACCGCCGGCCACGGTATGCCCTCCCCGAACCAAGCCACAACCCCGTCTACCACCCGCCCCCGGTCAAGGCGACCAATAAAACGGCCCCGGCCAGGGCCTTTACTCGGTCCAAACGCAGACGGGCCCGCGGATAATCACTAGCGCGACCATGCTCGTCCGCCGTAAGGCGGCCCTGGAAGGCCGGTGGCACCTCGCCCCCATGGTCCTGCAGGTGGCGCATCTGGCGCCTGCAAAGCCCCACCCGAACGGCGGTAACCCCGAGGAGAGCGACCAGCAACAGGGGGGCGAAGGGCGACACGGTCAGCTACTTGGCGTGGGGTCCAGGATAAGCTCGTTGGACTGCTGCCAGTACCGATCCAGAATCCGGCGAACCGATTCGCCGTCAACCCCCTGCAGGGCCTCCAGGCGTTCATCCTTGGGCAAAATGCGGCCGTGATAGAGGTGGTCCCCCACGGCTTGGTGGAGGCGCTGCTCCAGGGTCTCGCCGCCCCGGAGCAGAGCGGCGCGCAGGCTGTGTCTGGCTCGCTCCACATCGGCTTGGTCAAAGCCTTGCGTCCGGGCCTTTTCCAGATTGGCGTGGACCAGCTCTCGCGCGGCGTCGCGATGTTCCGGGGGACAGGCCAGATAGACCGCCCACAGGCCACAGTCCCGCAGGGTATCCAGGTCGGAGTAGACGGCATAGGCAAGCCCGCGCTCCTCGCGCAGGTCCCGGAAAAGACGAGAGGTAACCGAGCCACCCAGAAGGTGGTTGGCGACCCCGGCGGCGAACCGCTCGTCGTCGGTCCGAGCGGGGGCCGGGGCGGCCACGGCGAGGTGGCACTGCTCGGCAGGCCCCTCGCGGGTGCCAGAGCCGGTGTGGAAGGTGGCAGCCGTATCCGCCGGCCGAGTGCCAGTGGGCAAGTGACCCAGACCCGCCTCGGCCTGGGCAGCCACGGCGTCCGCATCCAGGTTCCCGGCCACGGCTAGCAGGATCCGGCCACCGGTGTAGTGGCGCCGATGGTAATCGGCCAGACTTTTGGGACTCGCCGCCGAGATGACCTCGGGATCGCCAAGGACGGGCCATCCGGCGGGATGATCCGCCCAGACGGAGCGCACCAGCTCGTCCAGCAGCCAGGACTCGGGCTCCTCCCGGACCATGGCGGCCTCGGCGGCCACCACGCCTCGCTCCCGTTCCAGCTCTTCGACGGGCAGCCGGGGCCGAGCGACCATCTGCATCAGCAGGTCGAGGGCCTGATCGGTATCCTCCCGCAGCACTTCCAGGGTATAGGCGGTCAGCTCGCGCCCGGTCCAGGCGTCCACCTCGCAGCCCAAACGGTCCATGGCTTCGGCCAGTTCGCGCACCGAATATTCGGGCGTACCCTTGAACACCATGTGCTCGAGCAGATGGGCCAGACCCGCCTCGTTGGGGACCTCGTAGCGGCTGCCGTTCTCCACCCAGATGCCCAGGGCGGCTACCGCCTGGCCGGGCTCTGGAAGGACCAAAAGACGCACGCCATTAGCGAGGACCCGTGTCTCGGCGGGGCCCCCGCCGCTGGCCAGCGGCGTGGAAGAGAGGGAAGCGGTCATGGTGGGAGGGGATCAGCCGTGGTCAACGGCCTTCTTGGACAAACGGATGCGGCCGCGGTCATCGACCTCGAGTACCTTGACCCGGACGGTTTCGCCTTCCTGGAGGTAGTCGGTAACCTTCTCCACCCGTTCGGGAGCGATCTCGGAGATGTGCAGCAGGCCATCTGTGCCGGGGAGAATATTAACGAAGGCACCGAACTCGGTAATGCGGACCACTTGGCCCTCGTAGATTTTGCCCTCCTCCACCTCCTCGACCATCTTCTCGATGCGAGCTTTGGCATCTTCCGCACCCGCGGCGTCGTTGGAGGAGATGTAGACGGTGCCGTCATCGTCGAGATCGATGTTGGTCCCGGTCTCCTCCGTGAGGGAGCGGATGGTCTTGCCGCCGGGTCCGATGATCTCCCGGATCTTCCCCGGTTTGACCTTCATTACCAGCATGCGCGGCGCGTGGCGAGACAGCTCGGCGCGCGAGGTCTGCAGCTCCTTGCCCATCTCACCGAGGATGTGGATGCGCCCCGTCCGGGCCTGTTCCAGGGCCTTTTCCATGATCTCGCGAGTGATGCCCTCGATCTTAATGTCCATCTGCAGGGCGGTTACGCCGCCCTCGGTGCCTGCCACCTTGAAGTCCATATCCCCGAGATGGTCCTCGTCACCCAGGATGTCCGAAAGCACCGCGTAGCTCTCGCCCTCCTTCACCAGGCCCATGGCAATACCGGCTACCGGGGAATGGATGGGGCACCCGGCATCCATCAGGGCCAGTGAGGTACCGCAAACGGTAGCCATGGAGGAGCTGCCGTTGGATTCCAGGATCTCGGAGACCACCCGCAAGGTGTAGGGGAAGTCCTTCTGGGACGGCACCACCGCCTCCAAAGCCCGTTTGGCGAGCTTGCCGTGACCGATCTCGCGGCGCTTGGGCGAGCCCATGAAGCCCGTCTCGCCGGTGCAGAAGGGCGGAAAGTTGTAGTGCAGCATGAACTGCTCGCGGCTCTCGCCCTCCAGCGCATCGATAACTTGGGCGTCTTGCCCAGAGCCCAGGGTCGCCACCACCATGGCCTGAGTCTCCCCGCGGGTGAATACCGCCGACCCGTGGGTGCGGGGCAGTACACTCGTCTCGATGGTAATGGGCCGAATGTCGGTGGTTCCGCGGCCGTCAATGCGTGGCTTCCCGGCCAGGATGTCCCCGCGGACCATGCGTTTTTCCAGGTCCTTGAACTGCTCCTTGGTCTCTCCGGCGCCGTCCGGATCCTGGTCGGAATCGATGCCCAGCTGCTGCAGCATATCCTCTTTGACCGCGCCCACCGCATCCTGGCGGGCCTGTTTCTCCTGGACGGCGTAAGCCTCGCGCAGGCCCGGTTCGGCCACCTCGCGGACGCGGGCCTGGAGGGCCACTTGGGGCTCGGGCTCTGACCATTGCCAGCGGGGCTTGCCGGCCTTTTTGGTCAGCTCATCGATTGCCCCGATCACCGGCTGCATCTGCTCGTGGCCGTACATCACGGCATCGAGCATGGCCTGCTCGGAAAGGCGGTTGGCCTCGGACTCTACCATAAGGATCGCTTCCCGGGTCCCGGCCACGACCAAGTCGAGATCGGAGCGCTCCAGCTCATCGAAGGTCGGATTGAGGACCAGTTCGCCGTTGTTGGAGCCCACCCGACCGGCACCGATGGGCCCGCTAAACGGGATTCCCGACAAGCTAAGCGCTGCCGAAGCCCCGATCATAGCCGGTATGTCCGGATCGTTCTCGCCGTCGGCGGACAGCACCGTGGCCACGATTTGGGTCTCGTTCAAGAAGGAGTCCGGGAACAGCGGCCGGATGGGGCGATCGATCAACCGGCAAGTGAGCGCTTCTTTCTCTGAGGCCCGGCCCTCACGCTTAAAAAAGCCGCCGGGGATCTTCCCGGCCGCAAAGGTGCGCTCCTGGTAGTTCACGGTCAGCGGGAAGAATGCCTGGCCGGGCCTGGCTTCCTTGCGGGCGACCGCTGTTACCAGGACCACGGTCTCCCCGAGGGTGACAGTGACGGCCCCGTCGGCCTGCCGAGCACGATTGCCCGTCTCCAGCCATAGGGTCTGGCCGGCGTATTCGAGCTCTACTTGCTGGAGGTCAAAAGGCAAGGGAGCGCTCCTGGCGATTACTTGCGGATGCCAAGGCGCTGGATCAGATCGCGGTAGCGATTGACGTCTTCTCGCTTGAGGTAGTCCAGCAGCTTACGCCGCTGGCCGACCATCTTGAGCAAGCCACGACGGCTGTGGTGGTCGTGCTTGTGCTCTTTGAGATGCTCGGTAAGGTTGGTGATTCGCTCGGTAAGGAGAGCGATCTGGACCTCGGGGGAACCGGTGTCGCCATCGTGCTGCTTGAACTCGCCGATGAGCTCGTTCTTCTTTTCAGCGGTAATACTCATTCCAAAACCCTCTGGGTTGCAATCCAATCCGTCCAGACCCGGAGTTCACCCCCGTGATCCAGCGCGGTGGAGTCAGGGCCTCCCGGCAGCCCAGGGGGTATGGCTGCGAATGCAGCGCTTCAAAACCCCCTGACCGCTGGAACCGGCCACGCGCTAGGCGCGCTTCCTAAAACGCCCCGGCTATAGCCGGGGCGAATGTTTATTATAGCGCGGGGCTCCGACCCGGGGCAAGATGACTAGGCCAAATGGAACAACCGCTTGGGGGCCACCCGGCCATCGGCCAAGGTGGTTCCCACCCCCAGGAACAGGCCATCATCATCGTACAGGCGCAAATACGGCGCGTCCGGGGCTTTGGGTACCATGACGGGCTGCCCCTGGAGCAAGTAGTACGCTGCCGTCTCCCCCAGCTCAACCACCGGGAAGTCCGCCAGCGCCTCGTCCACGGGCAGCATCATGGAATGCCGCTCCTCCAAGCCCGCCTCCTCCATGGCATCCAGGGTTACCGCATCCTCGATGCGGAAAGGTCCGGAAGCGGTGCGCCGAAGCTCCCCCAGATGGGCGTAGCAGCCAAGGGCGCGCCCAATATCGGTGGCGAGGGTACGGATGTAGGTGCCCTTGGAGCAGTGGATGTCCACCTCCAGACGATCCTCGGTCAGGGCAACCAGGCGAATGGCGTAAATGGTCACCCGCCGGCTCTCGGGAGCGGGAACATCCTCGCCGCGGCGGGCCTTCTTGTAGAGGGGCTCACCGCTTTGCTTGATAGCGGAGTAAACTGAGGGCACCTGCTCGATCTCGCCGGTGAACCGATCGAGGACCGCCTGGATGTCGCTATCGGTAACCATCACCGGGGCCTGCTCGACCTCCTCGCCTTCGGCATCGCCGGTGGCGGTTTCCTGCCCCAGCTGAAGGGTAGTCCAGTAGCGCTTGTCCGCCTCCAGAAGGAATTTGGAAACCTTGGTGCCCTCCCCCAGGCAAAGCGGCAGCAGCCCCGTGGCCATGGGGTCCAGACTTCCTGTGTGCCCGGCCTTGCGCGCCTTAAGCAAGCGCTTGGCCTGCTGCAAAGCGGCGTTGGAGGTCATGCCCTTGGGCTTGTCCAGTAGCAGGATGCCGTTAACGGCTTCGTTCATTGGCTGATGCTCGGTTACGCCGGATAGAAAACGATGGGAGCCGACAGGCAGGCCCTCGACAAGGGGAACGGCGTCGCCGGGATCAGGCGGCCCGGTTCAGCTCGTCCTGGATGGTCGCTACTAAGCGCTCACGGACCTGACACAAGGTCCCTTCCAACCGGCAACCGGCGGCGCGGGCGTGGCCGCCGCCGCCGAACTGCTCGGCCACGCGGGACACATCCACCAGCTTCTTGGAGCGCAGGCTGACCTTGTAGGCAGTGCCTTCGGGTGTGGGGCGTAGCTGCACCGCAACTTCTACCGAGGCCACGGAGCGCGGCAAATCCACCAGACCCTCGGCGTCCTCAGGCTCGGCCTGAACACGGTCGAAGGCCTCGGCGTCCAGAGGAATCATGCCGATCCGGTCGTTGGCGTGAAACTCCAGCCGTTGCAAGCCCTCACCCATCATGCGCAGGCGCGACGGGGGGTTGTTCTCGTGCAGGGCGTGGTGGACCGCGTAGGGCGAGGCCCCGGCCCGAACCAGCTCGGTGGCGACCTCAAATGTGGCTACATCGGTGTTGCTGTAACGGAAGAAGCCGGTATCCGTGGCGATGGCGGTGTACAGCCCGAGCGCGGCATTTGGACCGATGGGAGCATCCAGCTCCTGCAGCACCCGGAACGCCATAAGCCCCGTGGCGGAGGCCTCAGGATCGATGACATCGAGGTCGCCGTAACGCTCGTTGGAGCGATGGTGATCCAGATTGATCACCGTCCCTAACAGGGCAGGATCGCCGGGGGCGTCCCCCAGTCGGTCCCAGTCACCGCAGTCCAGGGTTACCAGGACGTCCCAGGGCTCGGCGTTTCTGCCACCGCTACGCACCCGCTCCTGTCCAGGTAAAAACCCCAAGTAGCTCGGCACCGGATCGGCCATGTGGAACGAGACATCCTTGCCCAAGGCGGCAAGTCCCAGGGCCAAGCCCAGGCCGGAGCCGATGCCGTCGCCGTCGGGACTCACGTGCGTGGAAAGCAGCACGCGCTCGGCCTTGCCGACACGTACGGCCGCCTCCTGCAGGCTTGCCTCAGTCCCCATCCGATTCCCCATGGTCCAAGGAGCGGAGCAGGCGATTCATGTGATCCCCGTACTCCAGTGATTCATCGTAGACGAAAGTCAGCTCGGGCACGTGGCGCAGGGATACCCGTCGGCCCAGCAGACCCCGCAGATACCCGCTGGCATGGTCCAGGACGGCCTGGATCTCTTCGGGCGCAGCGGCCGCCTCCGTTTCCGGCATCAAGGAGTAGAACACCTTGGCCATCTTGAGATCGGGGGCGACGTCCACACGGACGATACTGACCCATTTCAGCCGGGAGTCCCGCAACTCCTGCTGGATCATGGGCCCGAGCTCCTGCTGCAGGAGCTCGGCGACGCGGCGGGTACGGCCGGTTTGCTGACTCAAGGGACTTTCCTCGGCTCCGGGATCCGGCGCCTAACCAGGGTTTATTCCAGGGTCCGCTCGATCTCGCGGGACTCGTAGCATTCGAGCTGATCGCCCACCCGCAGGTCGTTGAAGTCCTTGATGCCGATGCCGCACTCGTAGCCCTCGCGCACCTCCTTGACGTCGTCCTTGAAGCGCTTGAGGGAGTCCAGGTTGCCGTCGTAGATGACCACGTTGTCGCGCAGCACGCGCACCTTGGCGTTGCGGGTTATGTAGCCGTCGATCACCTGGCAACCGGCGATGGTGCCCATCTTGGGCACCTTGAACAAATCCCGTACCTCGGCCCGGCCGGTGACCTCCTCCTTGATCTCCGGGGCCAGCAGGCCGCTCATGGCCGCCTTGACCTGATCCACGGCCTCGTAGATGACACTGAAATAGCGGACATCGACGCCGTTCTGCTCGATCATGCGCCGGGCCGAGGCCTCGGCACGGACGTTGAACCCGATGATGATCGCGTCGCTGGCCAGGGCCAGATTGACGTCCGACTCGTTGATGCCGCCCACAAGGGCGTGGATCACCTTGACCTGGACCTCGTCGGTGGACAGCTTCTCCAGCGATTCACGCAATGCCTCCACGGAGCCCTGGACATCGGCCTTGAGCAGGACAGGCAGTTCGGCCACCTCGCCTTGCTGCATCTGCTCGAACATGCCCTCGAGCTTGGCCCGCTTGCTGGCTGCGATCTGCTGGTCCTTAATGCGCTGATGGCGCATCTCGGAAATCTCTCGGGCCTTGCGCTCGTCGGTGACCACCTGGGCGTCGTCCCCGGCCTCGGGCACGCCGGAAAGCCCCAGGACCTCCACCGGCATGGAGGGTCCGACGGCCTCGACATTGTCGCCGACCTCGTTGATCAGGGCACGGACGCGACCGTATTCAGGCCCGGCCAGCAAGATATCGCCGGTCTGCAGCTGGCCTTCCCGGACCAAGATGGTGGCCACCGGACCGCGACCGCGGTCCAGCTTGGACTCGACCACCACACCGTGGGCCGGTCCATCGGCCACGGCCTGCAGCTCCAGAAGCTCGGATTGCAGGGCCACCATCTCCAGTAGGGAATCGACGTTGTCGCCGGTTTTCGCCGAGACGTTGACGTACAACGTCTCACCGCCCCAGTCCTCGGGAATCAGGCCGTGCTGGGACATCTCCTGCTTGACCTTATCGGGCTCGGCCTCCGGCAGGTCGCACTTGTTGACCGCCACGACGATGGGCACCTCGGCGGCCCGGGCGTGGTCGATGGCCTCCATGGTCTGTGGCTTAATGCCGTCGTCGGCGGCCACCACCAGGATGACAAGATCGGTAACCTGGGCGCCGCGAGCCCGCATGGCGGTAAACGCCTCGTGGCCCGGAGTGTCCAAGAAGACCAGATCGCCTGCCTCGGTGCCAACCTGATAGGCACCGATGTGCTGGGTGATGCCGCCGGCCTCGCCGGCGGCCACCTTCGCGGTGCGGATGTAATCCAGCAGCGAGGTCTTGCCGTGATCCACATGGCCCATCACGGTCACCACCGGCGGCCGCGGCCGGACCTCTCCCTGGGGCTTTTCGGAGGCCAGGGCCTCTTCCTCCAGGGCCTCCTCCGAGACGTGCTTGGCCCGGTGGCCCAGCTCCTCGACCACCAGCGTCGCGGTATCCGAGTCTAGGGTGTCGTTCTTGGTGACCATGACGCCCATGCTGAACAACTGCTTGATCAGGCCCGTGGCCTTCATGGCCAGGCGGTTGGACAGCTCCTCCACCGAGATGGTCTCGGGCACTGCCACCTCGCGGACCTGGGGCTCCGCGGGCTTTTCGAAGGCCTTACCCTCACGGCGCCGCTCGCCGCCCTCCCGTTTGGCCCGCTTCTCCCGCTTCTTGCGCTGCTTCTTAGACTCGAAGCCCTGCTCTTCCTTGGCCTCCTGGGGCTCATAGGCTTCTTCCTCGCGCCCTTCGCGGCCTTTCTTGGCGCGTTTGCCGGTCTCCTTTTCCGGAGCCGGGGCCTCGGCGGGCTGAGGCTGCTCAACGGCAGGCTCGGCAGGGGCAGTCTCCGCTTCGGCGGCCTCCGCCTCGGCTTGAGGGGCACCGGACTCCTCGGCCTGCGCCGGGGCGGTCTCCGCTTCGGCGGGAGCTTCCACCTCGTATTCGGCTTCGGCCTCCGCTTCCGGGGCCTGGGGTGACACCTCGGCAGCCGCCATAGCTTCTTCGGAAGAGGGCTGGGCACCGCCCCGCGCCTCCGCCTCGGCGGTCTCGGCGGCCACGGTTTCGCGCTCCTCGGCCGGCTCCTCCTCCCGGCGGCGCTTCACGAAGGTCCGCTTCTTGCGTACTTCCACTTCCACGGTGCGCTGACGTCCGTGGGAGAAGCTTTGCTTGATCTGGCGATTGGAGCGTCGCTTGAGGGTGATCTTACTAGGGCCGGCCTCCTCTTCCTCCTCCGAGGCACCGTGGCTCTTGCGGAGGTAGCCCAAAAGCTGGCGCTTGTCCTCGTCATTCACGAACTGGTCGGGGCTGTGCTTGTTCACCCCGGCGGCTTGCAACTGCTCGAGGAGCTTGTCGTTGGACATGCCCATCTCTCGGGCGAATGTGGAAACCTTAACCTTGCCCATCTCCGTTCTCCTCTTTCAGCCGATTACAGCGCACCGCCAGAGTCCGGATCTTCTCCGCCAGCCGGGGCTGGGTAATGGCCAGCAACCCGACTTCCGCCGTGCCGAGCACGGCCCCTAGCTCGCTTTTGGTTAGCGCGGTGACCACCCTGGCGTTTCCCACCCGGGTAGCCACCCATGTTCGTGTCCGTTCGGCCGCGTCGCTGGCGGCCAGCACCCAATGGGCTTGCCCCTGCTCCAGGGCCTGGGTCACCCGATCAACCCCGGGAACCACCGCCCCGGCACGATGGGCGTGTCCCAGGTTCTCGGTCAGCATCCGCGCCAGCCCCTCCACCGCCTGGCGCTGGAGCGCCTCGGCATCCTCGGCGGGCGGCCGGCAGCCCAGCGCCTGGGCCACTCCCTTGGCTTTGATCCCCTTGCGCAGGCAACCGGGATCGGGGCACAGATAGGCTCCCCGGCCCGGGAGCTTGCCCCGCAGATCCAGCACAGCAGCGCCGTCCGGGCTGCACACGAAACGCAGCAGCTCGCTCTGCGGCGCACTGCGGCGACAGGCATGGCAAGTCCGTTGGGGGCTCACGATCGGCCTGCCTCAGCCCTCGGCCTGACTGGGCGCCTCCTCGCCGCTTTCGAACCAGGGCTTGCGCGCCGCCATGATAAGGCGCTGGGCCAAGCTCTGAGAGATACCCTGGATGTCGAGCAGCTCGTCCACGGCGGACTCGGCGAGATCCTCCTGAGATTTAATGCCACCGGCAACCAAGCGGCGGGCAGTGGCCTCGTCCATGCCCTCCACGTCCATCAGGGAGGGATCCATCTCGTTCTCCAGACGCTCCTCCTCGGCGATGGCCTTGTTGAGCAGGGCGTCCCGGGCCTGGCTACGCAGCTGCTGGGCGATCTCCTCGTCGAACTCCTCCACCGAGGCCAGCTCGGAAAGCGGCACGTAGGCCACCTCCTCCAGGCTGGTAAAGCCTTCGTCGGCGAGGACTCCGGTCACCTCTTCGTCGGCACCCAAGTAATCCATAAACAACTTCTGGCTGGCCTCGAACTCCTGCGTCCGCTTTTGGTGCTCTTCTTCCTCGGTGAGGATATCGATCTCCCAGCCGGTGAGCTGGCTGGCAAGCCGCACGTTCTGCCCCCCACGGCCGATGGCCAGCGAAAGCTGGTCCTCGTCCACTACCACGTCGATGGTGTTGAGCTCTTCGTCCACCACCACACGGCTGATCTCCGCGGGGGAAAGGGCGTTACAGACGAAGGTTGCGGCGTCGCCGGTGTACTGGATGATGTCCACCCGCTCCCCGGCGAGCTCGTCCACCACCTTCTGTACCCGCGAGCCGCGCAGGCCCACGCAGGCCCCCACGGGATCGATCCGTTCGTCGGAGGTGGAAACGGCGATCTTGGCGCGCGAGCCAGGATCGCGCGCAGCCCCCCGGACCTGGATGATGCCTTCGTTGATCTCGGGCACCTCAAGCTCGAACAAGCGCACGATCAGCTGGGGATGGGTACGCGACAAAAACACCTGGGGCCCGGACTGGGTCCGGCGCACGTCATACAGATAGGCGCGAACCCGATCGCCGGGCCGCAGGTTCTCCCGGGGAATCTGCTCGCTGCGCGGCAGAAGGGCCTCGGTGCGGTTGAGGTCGATGATGGCGTTGCCGCGCTCGACGCGCTTGATCACGCCGGTGATCAGCTCGCCTTCGCGGTCCCGATATTCCTCGACCACCATGTCCCGTTCGGCTTCCCGCACCTTCTGCAGAATCACCTGCTTGGCGGTCTGAGCCGCAATGCGCCCGAACTCGATGGGCTCCAACTCTTGCTCGACCCTGCTGCCCACTTCCACCTCGGGGTCCATCTTGCGGGCCTCGGACAGGTGCATCTCCTGTTCCGGATCTTCCAGCTCGGTATCGTCGGGGACAACGTTCCAGTAACGAACGGTCCGAAAATCGCCGGTGTCCTTATTGATGTCGACCCGGATGGCCTTTTCCTGGCCGTATTTCTTTTTGGTCACAGTTGCCAGGGCCGCCTCCATGGCCGAGAAGATAATGTCCTTATCGACACCCTTCTGCCGGGCGACCGAGTCCACGACCATCAGGATTTCGCTGCTCATAACGGGCCTTCCCCTTGATCCTGCCGATACTGGCGCTATAGGTCCGCCACCAGGTGGGCTTTGGCCACCTGGTCGAGGGGGATGGCGGAGCGCCCCTCGGGGGTTTCAACAACCAATTTTTGATCCTCGAGCCCGACCAGGGTCCCGGTAAAGCTACGCTGGCCGTTTATGGGCCCAAAGGTCTTCACTTTGACCCGCTCGCCAGCGAAGCGATCGAAATCCGCCTGCTTGCCCAGCGGGCGTTCCAGCCCGGGCGAGGAGATCTCCAAGCTATAGGTTTCGGCGATCGGATCCTCGGCATCGAGCCGTTTTCCCACGGTATGGCTGACCGCTTCACAGTCTTCGAGCGTTACGCCGTTGGGGGCATCAATATACAACCGGAGGGTGCGGTTGCCGCCACTGCCCACCAACTCCAGCTCCACGAGCTCGTAGCCCATGGCCGTCACCACCGGCTCCAGGAGCTCGACCAGCTTATCCTTGCCAACCCCCGCCATAACCGATACCACATCCCGGAAATAAAAAAAGCGGGTGCGCGACCCACTTTCGGTATTCGGCCGAAACTCTTAGAAATTCCGGATTCTAGCAGGTTCCTCCGGAATTCCCAAGCCTCGGCCCATATTGACTCCTAATCCGCCCGCAGGTTCCCCGCTGGAGTATCCAGGACATAGGCATAGAACCTCTTGGGGTTTTCCAGACGGATCTTCCGGGCCAGCTCGGACGGCAACTGATCCAGCCAATTCCGGTGAAAATCCAGAAATTGACCCACGCGGTCCCATCCGGTATCGGCCACGTCCCAGCGATACAACGATCCGGGCGGCCATACGGGGTCCGCACCCGTCATGAAACGGTCGGGGAACCGGTTGAACAGCTCAATCCAAGACTGATCCAAACTGCCGTCGGCATCGGCAAAATAGCCGTAGCGACCGGGATCCCTGGCGGAAAGCTCGGTCCAAACGTTGGGACAGGCCTCCATTAGGGAACCGACCTCTTCCGGCCCCAGGCGGGCCCCCGCATGGGCCCATTGGAAACGAATCTCGGGGTTCTGCCGGCAAACCGGCTCGAAATACTCGTGACTAGAGCTTTCAGTATGGATCAAAAACGGCACGTCGTATTCCCGCGCCAGATCCAGCAACCCTTGGACCACCTCATTATGGAAAGAGGGTCCTACCCCCGCAATGAAGTGGGCCTCGCCAATGCCGAAGAACCGACCGGAGTCCAACGCTTCCCGGGCCCTGTCCACGACCTTTGGATCGGTAAACCAGTCGGCCCGGCCGCGATGGTGGATATAGGGACTGAAAAAGGGGACAATCCATTTTCCACCAGCCTTCCGCAGTTTGAGGGCGCGCTCGGAGGGGGTCCCAGAAACAACGCCGAGAACGACATTGTTGGCCTTTAGGCGATCAATGGCCTCCTGGGGGGTGGTAACCTCCTCTTGGTCCCAGTTGTAATGAAGATGGACATCGGCGAAAGGCGCTTTTTCGGCAAAACTCGGGGCCGCCAGAACCAATCCGAGAACCCCAAAAACCAATGGCCGCAAAACCGAACCCTCCTAGCGCTGGAAAAGCTGCATGATGGGGACCCGCTCATAGCCCTCCGGGGGCTCAAAGGTGAACTTTTCGGCGTTTTGGGAGCCCACCTGGATCTGTCGCAGCTCCTGCACCTTGCCTTGCTCCGTACGATCTCGGATGACCGTATTGATTCCCGGGTCGAACCACTGAACGGCTTTGCTGTAGTTGGGATGGCGGCATTCCCACTTGACTGTATCGCGACCGTTCAACGACACCTCCCCCAGTTTCTCGGAGCGGGCAAAGCCCTTGCAAGGCTGGTGGGAAAGCAAGCTTCCCAGGCTACCCCCCTTGCTAACAGACGCATCTACCGCATAGCGCTTGTTGCCCTCGTCCACGAACCACCGTTTTTCGGCATCCGCCGGGGAAACCAGAACCAGCCCGTGGGGCGGAACCCCCTCAAGGCGGCGCCCTTCCGGTGCCATATAGACGCGGGTCGCTTTTTGCGGATCCTCGCCTTCGAGATAGGTAACCGAGCGGGCCTCGAAACCGGGCGCCGAACCCAAATCCTCGGCGGCGAGCGGGGCGGCCATCATGGCCAAACCCCAGCCGATACCCATCAATGCCTTTGCGCGCATGCCCTGGCTCCTGTTTAGTTGGTCCCCCAAGCCTACAAGGGAAGTCCACCCTGGATAACCGGCCCCTTCCTCCGGTGCCTCCAAGAAAGGCAAACCCATTAAAAAAGCCCCCGAGGGTTCCCCGGG
>NZ_JAZKRM010000024.1:0-35702 GCF_036628635.1 Thiohalorhabdus sp.
CGCGGCCCGCTCCCGGATATAGACCAGGGCCCGGTCCAGGCGCTCGAGGGTGGTGGCCTGGCCGAGCAGCCGAAGGGTGACGTCGATGGGCGGCGACACGGTGCCGCCGGTCACGGCCACGCGGATGGGCTGGGCGACCTTGCCGAACTTCAGGTCGCGGGCGTCCACCACGGCCTGGATGACCCCATGCACCGACTCGGCGGTCCACTCGGTGAGCCCGGCCAGGCCATCGCGCACCGCCTGCAGGGGCTCCTCGACGGCCGGCTTGAGATTCTTCTGGGCGGCCTTGGCGTCGAAGGCCTCGAAGTCGGCGAAGAAGAACCGCCCCGTATCCGCCATCTCGGCGACGGTCTTGGAGCGCTCCTGGAGGCTGGCGATGATGGCCTCCAGGTCGGCCGGGGCGGCGGCCGGGTCCAGGCCGCGGCTCTGCAGCTGCTCGGTGAGCGGCTCGACCAGCTCGGCCGGCTCGCGGGCGCGGATGTAGGTGCCGTTGAGCCACAGCAGCTTGTCCTGGTTGAACACCGAGGCCTGCTTGCCGACGTCATCCACCCGGAACAGCCGCAGCAGGTCGTCGCGGGTGAAGACCTCGTCGTCGCCGTGGGACCAGCCCAGCCGGGCCAGGCCGTTGATCAGGGCCTCGGGCAGGAAGCCGTCCTGCCGGTACTGCAGCACGCTTACCGCGCCATGGCGCTTGGACAGACGTTTCTTGTCCTCCCCCAGAATCATGGGCACATGGGCATAGCGCGGCGGCTCAACTCCCAGGGCCGCCAGGATCTGCATCTGGCGCGGGGTGTTGTTGAGATGATCATCACCGCGGATGACGTCGGTGATGCCCATGTCCCAGTCGTCCACTACCACGGTGAGGTTGTAGGTGGGGCTGCCGTCGGAGCGGGCAATGATGAGGTCGTCGAGCTCGGCGTTGTCGAAGGCCACGCGGCCGTGGATGCGGTCATCGGCTACCGTCTTGCCCGCATCCGGGGCACGGAAGCGCACCACAGGGTCAACCCCCTCGCGCGGCTCGCTGCGATTGCGGCAGCGGCCGTCGTACATGGGCTTGTGGCCCGCCTCGCGCTGGGCCTCGCGCATGGCGTCGAGCTCGTCCTTGGTGCAGTAGCAGTGGTAGGCCTGGCCCTCGGCCAGGAGGCGGTCGATGACCTCGCGGTAGCGGTCGGTGCGCTGGCTCTGGAAATAGGGGCCCTCGTCCCAGTCCAGGCCCAGCCAGGTCATGCCGTCCAGGATGGCCTGGACCGCTTCCGGGGTGGAGCGCTCGCGGTCGGTATCCTCGATGCGCAGGACGAACGCGCCGGCGTTCTGGCGCGCGTGCAGCCAGGAGAACAGGGCCGTGCGGGCCCCACCGATGTGGAGGTAACCGGTGGGGCTGGGGGCGAAGCGGGTACGTACGGTCATGGGCGGCGGCTTCCCTTGCGTTCGGACAGCCGGGGGTTAAATGTTAGGCTTGACGGTTCAGCTTGTGGCCCCGGATAAAGGGGCCCTGGATCCTACCATTGTTCGCCCGTGCGCTGAATGGCTCCGTTGCGGCAGCTAGGCAGGCGGGCGGTTTTGTGCGCCAGACCGGCTGCCGGCGCCGAAAGGAAATAGCTCATGGCATTTCCCAGCGACCAATCCCCCCGGCCGCGAGGCCTTTCGAACAGCGCAACCCGCGCTACCGCCGTTTTCGGCATCGCCCTCGTGCTGAGCGGCTGCGCCCGCCTGGGCGAGGGTCCGGCAGCTTCGCTGGTGCCTGGCCTGGGAGGCAGCGACAGCGCCGAGGGCGCGGCCGCAGCGTCCGGGGCCGGGGAAGCCGACGCCACCGCGGCCATGCCGCTGCCGAACCTGAAGGCCCGCGTGGCCGAAGGCCTGGGCCTGCGCCCTCGGCCCAGCGAGGTGGTCCCGGAGAACTTGCCCAGGGGAAGCCGTCCGAACAGGGCCGGGGTCCGGGTGGCGACTGCCCCGGGGCCCGGGCTTTCGGTTCGGAATGCGGGGATCGCCGAGGACCTCTGCGCGCGGACCCGTTCTAACGAGGGAGCCGCGGGGCGCTCACCCGCCGAAGAGGCCACCGAGCCGCCGAGCCAGACGGCGGAGGGCCCGGAGCAGGGGGCCGGGCCGGACGAGCCCACCAGCTTCTGGCCCGATTTCCGCTCCGCGCTGACCATGGACCGGGTGGACCACCACCAGGTGGACGCCTTCGTCCGCTTCTACCGGACCCACGAGGCCTACCTGAACCGGGCGTTTGAGCGCGGTCGCCCGTTTCTGCCCTACATTCTCGCCGAGCTGGAGAAGCGCGACATGCCGGTCGATCTCGCGCTGCTTCCGGTGGTGGAGAGCGCCTTCCGTCCCTTCGCCTATTCCTCCGGGCGGGCCGCCGGCATCTGGCAGTTCACCCCGGGCACCGGCCGCCACTTCGGGCTGGACCAGAACTGGTGGTATGACGGCCGGCGTGACGTCCTGGCCGCAACCGACGCCGCCCTGGACTACCTGGAGCGCCTGCACCGCCGCTACGACAGCTGGCTGCTGGCCCTTGCCGCCTACAACGCCGGACCCGGCCGGGTGAACGGTGCCATCCGCCGCAACCAGTACCACGGCAAGCCCACCGACTTCTGGAGCCTGGATCTGCCAAGGGAAACCCACGGCTACGTGCCCAAGCTGATCGCCCTTTCCTACGTGGTCCGAAACACCGAGGAATACGGCATCGAGCTGCCGGCCATTCCCGCCCAGCCGGGCTTCGCGGTGGTCGAGCTGGACGCTCCTCTGGACCTGGCCCAGGCCGCGGAGATGGCGGACAGCGACACCGAGACGCTCTATCGCCTGAACCCCGGTCTCAACCAATGGGGCACGCCGCCGAAAGGCCCGAACCGTCTGCTGGTACCGCGCGACCGGGCCGAACGCTTCCGTGAGCGCCTGGCCGAGCTGGACGCCGAGGACCGGGTGCGCTGGGTGCGCCACCGCATCGAGTCGGGCGAGAGCCTTTCGGAGATTGCCAGCCAGTACCAGACCACCGTGGGCGTGGTGAAGCAGGCCAACACCCTTGCCAGCGACCGCATTACCGCCGGCGACCACCTGCTCATCCCCACCGCCACCTCCGAGGACCGGGCGTACCCCCTAAGCCGGCCTCAGCGCCGAGCAGCGACCCAGCAGTCCGGCCCGGATGGCCGCACTCGGATCATGCACGAGGTAGACCGGGGGGATTCCCTGTCGGAGATCGCCAGCCAATTCGATGTGGCGACCGGCAAGCTGGCCGAGTGGAACGATATGGCCCCCGGCGACACCCTGCACGCCGGCCAGCAGCTGGCGGTCTGGATTCCGGCCGGAAGCGACGGCCGTTCCTCCAAGGTGCGCTACCGGGTCCGCCGGGGCGACTCGCTTTGGGCCATCGCCCAGCAGTTCAACGTCCCCGTCCACCGGCTGCGCACTTGGAACGACCTGGAGGAAGACCCGATCATCCGTCCGGGCGATCGGCTGACCATCTACGTGAACCCCACCCAGCTAGCCGAGCACAGGGGCTGATTTGTCCGGGTTGTCGGCGTGGACCGGCCTGATATTCCTTGCCGCCGGCGTTACCGCCCTTGTGGGTAGCGCGGCCGCCGAGGGCGAGCCGGTGGCGGAAGGCCCGGCCTACGGTGGCGAGCGCATTACTGCCATGGGCGCCGAGGCCTCCAATCTGATCCCGTTCATGGCCGGCGACTCCGCCTCCAGCCGGGTGGGCGGGCTGATCCACACCACCCTGCTGCGCTACAACGGCGACCTGGAGCTTGCCGGCGAAGCCGCCGAATCCTGGGAGGTGACCGACGGCGGCAAGACCATCACCTTCCGCCTGCGGGAGGACGCCCGGTTCTCCGACGGCGAGCCGCTGACCAGCGAGGACGTGGCGTTTACCTGGCGCACCGTGGTGGACCCCGAGACCCAGACCCCCTACGGCTCCGACTACAAGCGGGTTTCGGAGGTCGAGACACCCGATCCCCACACCTTCGTGGTCCACTACGACGAGCCCTACGCCCCGGCCCTTTCCACCTGGGCCAGCCTTGCCATCATGCCCGCCCATATCCTGGCCGATCAGGACATCAACGACACCCCCTTCGCCCGCGACCCCGTGGGTGCCGGGCCCTACAAGCTCCACCGCTGGCAGGCGGGCCAGTCCATCGACCTCACCCGCCACGAGGGCTGGTTCCGCAGGCGGGCCTACATCGACAAGGTCACCTTCCGGGTCATCCCCGACAAGACCACCCAGTTCCTGGAGCTTACCGCGGGCAACATCGACCAGATGAGCCCGGCCCCGGCCACCTTCCTGCGCACCTTCCCCGAGCGCCCGGACCTGCGCGAGCGGATCGCCACCTACAAGTACCTGGGCAACAACTACACCTATCTGGGCTTCAACCTGCGCCGCGAGCCGTTCACCGATCGCCGGGTGCGCCGCGCCATCGCCCACGCGATCGACCGCGAGGAGCTGATCAAGGGCGTCATGCTGGGCCAGGCCCGGCGCATCGCCGCCCCCTACAAGCCGGGGACCCGGTGGTATCCCGACGGCATCGCCCCCTACGCCTACGATCCCGACAAGGCCCGCGCCCTGCTGGCCGAGGCCGGCTGGACCGACAGCGACGGCGACGGCGTGCGGGACAAGGGCGGCAAGCGCCTGAGCTTCGAGATCATCACCAACAACGACAACAAGCAGCGCAAGATCGCCGCCACCCTGATCCAGCGGCGGCTGAAGAAGGTGGGCATCGAGGTGGACCTGCGCCTGGTGGAGTGGGCCACCTTCATCAGCCAGTTCATCAATCCCCAGGACTTCGACGCCGTCATCCTGGGCTGGAGCCTCTCCCCCGACCCTGATCAGTACAGCATCTGGCACTCCAGCCAGCAGGACCCCGGCGAGTTCAACTTCGTCGGCCTCGAGGATCCGGACGTGGACCGCCTGCTGGAGGCCGGGCTGAAGACCTTCGACGCCGCCGAGCGCGAGCGCATCTACCACGACTTCGCCCGCGAGCTGCTCGAGGCCACCCCCATCGTCTACCTCTACGCCCCCCTGTCCCTGGCCGCCGTGCACAAGCGCATCCGCGGCATCGAGCCGGCCCCGGCGGGGATCGAGTACAACGTCGAGGATTGGTATATTCCGCAACGGCTCCAGCGCGATGCGCTGAAGCCGTAACCAGTGGAAAGTATTAAGTAGTTAAGTAATTAAGGGACGGCCAAGGCCCCGGAAGCCTCTCCGTGCTTGTTACTTAACTACCTAATACTTAACTACTTAATACTACAAATCTATGCTCTTCTACCTCGCCAAGCGCCTCCTGTGGATGATCCCGGTCCTGCTGGGCATCACCATCATCTCCTTCGGCGTGATGCACCTGGCTCCCGGGGACATCACCACCCTGGAGACCAGCCTCAACCCGCGCAGCGGCCAGGAGGCGCGCCAGCAGCTGCGGGAGGCCTACAACCTGGACGAGCCCGTTCCCGTCCAGTACGGGCTGTGGCTCAAGCGTGTGGTGCAGCTGGATTTCGGCAATTCCTTCACCGGCGCCAACCGCCCGGTCCTGGCCAAGCTCGCCGAGCGCATCCCCGTCACCCTGACCATCAACATCGCCGCCATGGTGCTGATCCTGGCGGTGGCCATCCCCATCGGGGTGGTCTCGGCGGTGCGCCAGAACTCGCTGGTGGACCGCACCCTGACCGTAACCGTCTTCCTGGCCTTCGCCATTCCGGGATTCTGGTTGGCCCTTCTGCTCATGGTGCTATTCGGCGTCCACCTGGGCTGGCTTCCGGTATCGGGGCTGACCAGCTACAACTTCCAGTCCCTGGGGCCGCTGGAGCAGTTGGTCGACTACGCCCGTCATCTGATCCTGCCCGTAGTGGTATCGGCCTTCGCCGGCATCGCCGGATTCTCGCGCTACGTGCGCTCGAGCATGCTGGAGGTGATCCGGCAGGACTACATCCTCACCGCCCGCGCCAAGGGCCTGCCCGAGCGCACCGTGGTCTACCGCCACGCCCTGCGCAACGCCCTGCTACCGGTGATCACCCTGCTCGGGCTGTCGGTGCCCGGGCTGATCGGCGGCTCGGTGATCTTCGAGACCATCTTCGGTATCCCCGGCATGGGCCAGCTCATGTACGAGGCCATCCTGAGCCGGGACTACCCGGTGGTTATGGGCACCCTGGTGGTCACCGCGGTGCTCACCCTGCTGGGCAACCTGCTCGCGGACCTGGCCCTGGCCTGGGCGGATCCGCGCGTCCGGCGTGGCATGGCCAGCTCATGAGCCCTTCGGTCCGGCGCCTGCTGCGCAACCCCCTGGCCGTGGCCGGGGCCGTCATCGTGGGAACCATGGCCGCCCTGGCCGTGCTGGCCCCGGTCATCGCGCCCTACGACCCCTACGCCACCAATGTCGACGCCATCCTGAACCCGCCGTCGGCGGAGCACTGGATGGGCACCGACCGCCTGGGCCGGGACGTCCTCACCCGCATCCTTTTTGGGGCCCGCGTGTCGCTGTCGGTGGGCTTCGTGGCGGTGGGCATCGCCACCGTCATCGGTATCCTGCTGGGCAGCTTGGCCGGCTTCTACGGCCGTTGGGTGGACAGCGTCATGATGCGGCTGGTGGACATCATGCTGGCCATCCCCACCTTCTTCCTGGTGCTGGCGGTGATCGCCTTCCTGGAGCCCAACATCGTCAATGTCATGGCCGTGATCGGACTGACCTCGTGGATGGGGGTCACCCGCCTGGTCCGCGGCGAGCTGCTTTCCTTGCGGCAGCGGGAGTACGTCCTGGCGGCGCGCGCCCTGGGGGCTTCCGACGCCCGCCTGATCGGCGTCCACCTTCTTCCCAACGGCTTCGCCCCGGTGCTGGTGGCGGCGGTGCTGGGGGTAGCCGAGGCCATCCTGGTGGAGTCGGCGCTGTCGTTCCTGGGGCTCGGGGTGCAACCGCCCTTCGCCTCCTGGGGCAACATCCTCACCGCGGGCAAGGACCACATCGAGTTCGCCTGGTGGCTCTCCCTGTATCCCGGCCTGGCCATCTGGATCACGGTCCTGGGCTTCAACCTGTTCGGCGAGGGTCTGCGCGACGCCATCGATCCGCGCCAGGACACCGATTAAGGCTAGCCGGGCCAGGGACGGTCGGCCGGGCCCTCGAACGGAGGGGACACTCGAGCCTTTTCAGGCGCCTCGCCAGCCGCTAAACTTGCCCTCCTTGCTTACCCTCCACCGGCCAGGAGCAAATCCCCCATGGGCTTTCTCAGCGGCAAACGGGGCATCGTTTTCGGTGTTGCCAACAAGAACTCCATCGCCTGGGGCGTGGCCAAGGCCATGGCCGACCAGGGAGCGGAGCTGGCGCTCACCTACCAGAACGAGGCCTTCCTCAAGCGGGTCGAACCGCTGGCCGAGGAGCTGGGCGCCGACATGGTCCTGCCCTGCGATGTCACCGACGACGATCAGGTGACGGCGGTGTTCCAGGAGCTCGAGCGCCAATGGGGCCACCTGGATTGCCTGGTGCACTCCCTGGCCTACGCCCCCAAGGAGGAGCTGCGCGGTGAGTATTGCGAGTCCACAAGCCGGGAAGGCTTTCTGTCCTCCCATGAGATCAGCGCCTGGAGCCTGACCCGCTTGGCCCAGGGGGCCTATCCGCTGATGAGGGACCGCCCGGACGCCTCCATCCTGACCCTCACCTACCTGGGCGCGGAACGGACGGTTCCCCACTACAATGTCATGGGGGTAGCCAAGGCCAGCCTGGAGGCTAGCATGCGCTATCTGGCCGCCAGCCTCGGCCCCGAGGGCATCCGGGTCAACGCGGTCAGCGCCGGACCCATCAAGACCCTGGCCGCCAGCGGCATCGGCGATATGCGGCTGATCCTCCAGCACAACGAGGAGCGGGCCCCCCTGCGCCGCAACGTCACCACCGAGGAGGTCGGCAACAGCGCCGCCTTCCTCGCCAGCCCCCTCGCCTCGGGCATCTCCGGGGAGGTCCTGCACGTGGACAGCGGCTACCACAGCATCGCCATGTAGGACCGTCCCGCTCGACGCAAAAGGCCCCGCGGCTTGAGCCGCGGGGCCTTTTGCGTCGGCCATGATTCGACCGGGCTTTGCGTCAGGCCGACCCGCCACCGACCTCCCGGCGGATACGGACGCTGTAACGCTTTCGCAGGCGCTCAAAGAAGGCCTCCATGCGGGCCTCACCACGCTTCTCGCGCAGCTGGGAGGCCAGCTTGTCGCGCTGGCTGGGCTCCATTGCCTCGCGCGGCGGGGCCGTTACCTCGGCCACCCGGAATACGGCCTGGTCCCCTTGGCTGAGGCGGACGCTGCCGGTGTCGCCCTCAGAGGCGCCGAATACCGGAGTGGCCAGCCCTTCGGGCAGCTTTTGGCCCGCTTGGGCGCGAGTCACCCCCACCGCCTTGTCCACCTCAGCCCCGTAGTCACCAGCAACCTCGCTCACGGCCGCCCCGCGGGCCAGGGCCTCGCGGGCCTGCTCGGCACCCTCGCGGGCGAGCTCGCTCGCCCGCTGGCGACGCAGGTCCCGCTGGACGGCTTCCTTGACCCCCGAGAAATCGCGGACGGTGGGGGCCCGACTTTCCGCTAGGTGGAGACCGGCGAAGCGGCCATCGCCGAGCTCCACGGCCTCCGAGTTGCGGTCGGGCTGAAGGCCGAGGGCCGCCTTGCGAAAGGCCTCGGCATCTGGAACGCCGTCGGGAAGCTCGCCGCGCTCGGGGATCCAGCCCGAGGTCCGAACCTCCAGGCCGAACTCCTGGGCCGCGGCAGTCAGGTCGTCGCGGGTATACAGGAGGTCCTCGAAGGTGGGCAACCGCTCGTAGATCCGGTCGGTTGCCTGCTGCCGCCGCCAGTCGCCAAGGACCTGGTCCCGTACCTCGGCCAATGGGGGGACCTCGCCGTTCTCGGCGGCATACCGGTCGCCGTGATCGCGCAGGTAGGCTTCCAGCTCCCCCGGTTCAGGATTGAACTGGTCGGCTAGATTTTCCGGAGAAAGCAGCAGGTAGCGGACGCGAACCTGGGCTGGCCGCCGATAATCCTGCTGGTTGTCTTCGTAATAGGCCCGGAGGTCCGCCTCGCTTAAGGTAACCCGTTGAGCAAAAGCCTGCGGGGCAAGCCGGAAGTAGCGCACCGTACGGCGCTCGTTCTCCCGCCGATAGGCCCGCCAGACCTCTTCATCGGCCACTACCGTTGCCTGGCGCAGGAAGTTGCGCAGGTCCTGGACCGCCAGGTCCTGGCGGGTCCGGGCCTCGAAATCGCTGGGGGCCATGCCCATACGGTCAATCAGATTGCGGTAGCGCTCGGTGTTGAAGCTACCGCCCTGGCGGAATTGGGGCTGGGTCTGGATGGCCCGACGGACCGCCGCGTCCGAGGCCGTCAGCTGCAGCCGCCGGGCCTCCAGGTCCAGCATGCGGTCCCGGACCATCTGCTTGAGCACCCGGGCCTCGAGCTCTTTGGGGTCGGCGTTGAAGTCCGGTCCCAGTAGCCGGCGCAAGCGGTTACGCTCCTGCCGAACCCGGTTCTGCAGAGCGGCCTGGGTGATGGATTGGTCGCCCACCTCGGCCACCACCACCGTTGACTGGCCGGTGAAGTAGTCGCCCACGCCCCACAGGGCGAAGCTCAGCACGATGACGGCGAACAGGACCTTGACGATCCAGCCCTGAGCCTGACTACGCATGAAATCGAGCATGCCGAGATTCCCTTCCGGCCGGCGGCAAATAGCGGTCTGATTCCGAAAAAACGGAAAGCGCCGAGGATAACAGGAAAGGGCGTGGCTGGCCTCCGGGAGCCGCCAGCCTGGCCCCCTGACCATCCCCCCCGTACGGACCTTTCCAGGCACAAAAAAAGCGAACCGCTCGGTTCGCTTTTTTTGGGTCAGAGCCCTGATGGATGGCGGGGCGGACGAGACTCGAACTCGCGGCCTCTGGCGTGACAGGCCAGCGCTCTAACCAAACTGAGCTACCGCCCCGCTAATTCAGTGTCCGAATTATAACGGCTCTTGGTGGGCGGTACAAGGATCGAACTTGTGACCTCCGGTGTGTAAAACCGGCGCTCTTACCTCTGAGCTAACCGCCCTTGCGGGAGGCGTTATTTTACCGATTCCTTGAGATTCTTGCCAGCCTTGAATTTCGGTACCTTGGTGGCCTTGATCTGAATCGGCTTTCCGGTCTGGGGATTACGGCCCTGGCGCGCGGGACGCTCAGATACGGAGAAGGTACCGAAGCCAACGATGCCCACATCTTCACCCTTGGACAAGGCCCCGGAAATGCCATCGAAAACTGCATTCACGGCCCGCCCCGCCGCTGCCTTGGATAGGTCGGCTTCTTTGGCCACTTTCTCGATGAGATCGGTCTTGTTCACAGTACACCCCTTTCTTCCGGTGAGTGACCCAAACCCTTATACGGACCCCTTAGCGGCCCTGTCAACATCCGAAAAGCCGCCTCGGAGCCTTCTCGCCCAACAAAACAACCAGAATATGAGGATACCCTTAAGTCAAGGGAATGTGGCTCAAAACGGTTGGGAACTGAAACCGCAACATACCAGGGCATACGCCGTTCCTCAACACAAAAAAAGCCGGACCGAACAGCGGCCCGGCTTTTTAACTTTTTCCTAATTTTCTTACTTAGTGGGCAGTCGGTCGGTCCTGGGCCGCCTCCCGTTCCTCGCTCTTGCCAGCGGCACCCGACTCGGGCAGCGCCTCGGGCATATATTCCAGGGCGATTTCAAGGACCTCGTCGATGGAGGCCACCGTATGGATGGTCAGCGGATCCTTAATGTTGCCGGGGATCTCGCTGAGGTCCTTCTCGTTCTCCTTGGGGATCACCACCTCCTTGAGGCCGCTGCGGCGGGCCGCCAACAGCTTCTCCTTGAGGCCGCCGATGGGCAGGACCTTGCCTCGAAGGGTCAGCTCCCCGGTCATACCCACGTCGGCCCGCACCGGGATGCCGGTGAAAGTGGAGATGATGGAGGTGCACATGCCAATGCCGGCGGACGGGCCGTCCTTGGGTGTGGCGCCCTCGGGGACGTGCACGTGGACGTCGTTCTTCTGGTAGAAGTCCGGATCCAGGCCCAGCCAGCGGGAACGGGCGCGCACTACGCTCATGGCCGCCTGTATAGATTCCTGCATGACGTCGCCGAGCTGGCCGGTAATGGTCAGCTTGCCTTTGCCCGGCACCACCGCGGCCTCGATGCTGAGGATGTCACCGCCCACCTCGGTCCAGGCCAGGCCGGTCGCCGTACCCACCTGGTTCTCCTCCTCGGCGATGCCGTAGCGGTAGCGGGGCACGCCCAGGAACTTCTCAAGGTTCTTGTGGGTAATCTGGACCTTCTTGCGCCGGCTGTTGGTAAGCAGCTCCTTGGCCGCCTTGCGGCACAGCGTCCCCAGCTCACGCTCCAGGTTCCGTACTCCGGCCTCGCGGGTGTAGCGACGGATAACGTCGAGGATGGCGTTGCTGGAGAGGTGGAGCTCGCTCTCCTTGAGCCCGTTGGCCTTCTTCTGCTTGGGCAGCAGGTAGCGCTCGGCGATGTGGATCTTCTCTTCCTCGGTGTAGCCGGGAAGGTTGATGATCTCCATGCGATCGCGCAGCGCCGGCGGGATATTCATGCTGTTGGCGGTGGTGAGGAACATGACCTCGGACAGGTCCACCTCCGCCTCCAGGTAGTGATCCTGGAAGTGGTAGTTCTGCTCCGGATCGAGCACCTCCAGCATCGCCGAAGACGGATCGCCCCGGAAGTCCATGCCCATTTTGTCCACCTCGTCCAGCAGCATGAGCGGGTTGCGCGTTTCCACCTTGCTCAGGTTCTGGACGATCTTGCCCGGCAGGGCCCCAATGTAGGTACGCCGGTGGCCGCGGATCTCGGCCTCGTCGCGAACGCCGCCCAGGCTCATGCGGATGAACTTGCGGTTGGTGGCGCGCGCGATGGACTGACCCAGCGAGGTCTTGCCCACGCCGGGCGGACCCACCAGGCACAGGATGGGGCCCTTGACCTTCTTGGATCTCTGCTGCACGGCCAGGTACTCAAGGATGCGCTCCTTGATCTTCTCCAGGCCGTAGTGATCCTCGTCCAGGACCCGCTGCGCCTTCTTGAGGTCCCGGGTGAGGCGGGACTTCTTCTTCCACGGCACGGCAACGAGCCAGTCGATGTAGTTGCGAACGACCGTCGCCTCGGCCGACATGGGGCTCATCATGCGAAGCTTCTTGAGCTCCTTATCGGCCTTCTCCTTGACCTCCTTGGGCATGCCGGCGTTGGCGACCTTTTCCTCGAGCTCGTCGGCCTCATTGCCGCCCTCGTCCATCTCCCCCAGCTCTTTCTGAATGGCCTTCATCTGCTCATTCAGGTAGTACTCGCGCTGGGATTTCTCCATCTGGGACTTGACCCGGCCGCGGATGCGCTTCTCCACCTGCAGCAGGTCGATCTCCGACTCCATCAGGGAGTACAGGTGCTCGAGCCGCTCGCGCAGGTCCTCCATCTCAAGGACCTCCTGCTTCTCCTCGACCTTGAGCGACAGGTGAGCGGCAATGGTATCGGACAGCCGGGCCGGATCCTCAATGGAGGACAGACTGGTGAGCACCTCCGGCGGGGTCTTCTTGGACAGCTTGACGTACTGCTCGAACTGATTGACCACCGAGCGCATGAGCGCGTCCATCTCCTTGTCATCGCCGGGCTCCTCGGCGAGCAAGGCGACGCGCGCGGTGTAGTACTCGTCACCCGACTGGAACGCCTCGACGCGGGCGCGGCGGCCGCCCTCTACCAGCACCTTGACGGTGCCGTCGGGCAGCTTGAGCAGCTGCAAAATGGTGGACAGGGTCCCCACCGAGTGGATCTCCTCGGTGGCCGGCTCGTCATCGGAGGCGTCCTTCTGGGCCACGAGCAGGATCTGCTTGTCGTTGGCCATGGCCTCTTCGAGGGCGGCGATGGACTTTTCCCGGCCCACGAACAGCGGAATCACCATGTGCGGGAATATGACCACGTCCCGCAGGGGCAGGACGGGGAGCACATCACCCGTTTCGGCGGTAATCTGGGTGCTTTCTTCTTCAGCCATTGGCGCTCTTACCTTCCCGGGCCGTACCCGGGCGGACGTTCATTCGGGATGATGGCGTGTCACAGGGCATTTGGGGATTGGCTGGGCCCTAATCAAGGGGCAGCCAAAACCAAGGCCCCGCCCCGGGAATCCGGACAGCCGCGTTGCCAACGCGGCGGCTGCCGGATACCCCGGGACGGGGCCCGGAAGTCCGAAAGGACAGCTTAGCCCTGGGCGTCACCGCCAGCGTAACGGCCCTCTTCCTCATCCTCGTAAATGAGCAGCGGCTCGCCTTCGCCGGTGATGACGTTGTCGTCGATCACGCACTTCTTCACCCCCGTCATGGAGGGCAGCTCGTACATGATGGTCAGCATGGCCGACTCCAGGATGGAGCGCAGCCCGCGTGCGCCGGTGCCCCGCTCGATGGCCTTGCGCGCCACCGCCCGCAGGGCATCGTAGCGCAGCTCCAGCTCCACGCCGTCGAGATCGAACAGGCGCTGGTACTGCTTGACCAGGGAGTTCTTGGGCTCGGTGAGGATGGAGATCAGGGCCTCTTCGTCGAGTTCGTCGAGGGTGGCGAGCACCGGCAGCCTGCCCACGAACTCGGGGATCAGGCCGTATTTGATGAGGTCATCGGGCTCCACCTTGCGCAGCAGCTCATCGCGCTTACCCTGCTCGTCCTCGCTGCGGACCTCGGCTGCGAAGCCGATGCCGCCTTGCTCGGAGCGCTGGCGAATGACCTCCTCCAGGCCGTTGAAGGCACCGCCGGCGATGAACAGCATATTGGTGGTGTCCACCTGCAGGGTCTCCTGCTGGGGATGCTTACGCCCGCCCTGGGGCGGCACCGAAGCGGTGGTGCCCTCGATCAGCTTGAGCAGGGCCTGCTGCACACCCTCGCCGGAGACATCGCGGGTGATCGAGGGATTCTCCGACTTGCGAGTGACCTTGTCGATCTCGTCGATGTAGATGATCCCCTGCTGGGCCTTATCGACGTCGTAGTCGCAGCTCTGCAGGATCTTCTGGATGATGTTCTCGACGTCCTCGCCAACGTAGCCGGCCTCGGTGAGGGTGGTAGCGTCGGCGATGGCAAACGGCACATTAAGGATGCGCGCCAGGGTCTCGGCAAGCAGGGTCTTGCCCGAGCCGGTGGGACCCATGAGCAGGATGTTGCTCTTGGCTAGCTCGACGTCCTCGGCGCTGGCGCCTTCCTGGGACTGGAGCCGCTTGTAGTGGTTGTAGACGGCCACGGAGAGGACGCGCTTGGCGAACTCCTGACCCACCACGTAATCGTCGAGGGTGTCGTAAATCTCCTTGGGACGGGGCAGACCCTCCATTCCTGAAACGGCAGCGGGCCCTTCCTCCTCTTCGGCGGTGATCTCGTTGCACAGATCCACGCACTCGTCGCAGATGAAAACCGAAGGCCCGGCGATCAGCTTGCGAACCTCGTGCTGACTCTTGCCGCAGAAGGAGCAGTAAAGGAGCTGATCACCGCCGCCGTTGTTACGACTGTCGTCGCTCATCGTCCAATCCTTTTACTCGGACCCCGCCACTTTTCGACCAGATCTATCGGATGGGGATCGCTCAAACGTCTTTTTCCGAGCCGATGGCTCTTACCCTTCTGACCCGGCAGAAGCCGGTCGGTTCTCCAGGACCGAGTCCACTATGCCGTAGTCAACGGCCTCGTTGCCCGACATGAAGAAGTCACGGTCGGTGTCCTCCTCGACGCGCTCGAAGCTTTGGCCGGTGTGGCGGGACATGATTCCGTTGAGCGCTTCCTTGGTCTTGAGGATCTCGCGGGCGTGAATGTCAACGTCGGTGGCCTGGCCCTGGAAGCCTCCCAGGGGCTGATGGATCATCACCCGGGAGTTGGGCAACATGTGCCGCTTCCCGGGGGCGCCCCCGGCGAGAAGCAGGGCACCCATGCTCGACGCCTGGCCCACGCAAATGGTGGAAACGTCCGGACGGATAAACTGCATGGTGTCGTAGACGGCCAGGCCGGCGGTCACCGCGCCGCCCGGGCTGTTAATGTAGAGATAGATATCCTTATCCGGATTGTCGGCTTCCAGGAACAGCATTTGGGCCACTACCACGTTGGTGACATGGTCCTCCACTGGCCCCACCAGGAAAATAATGCGCTCCTTGAGCAGGCGGGAGTAGATGTCGTAGGCCCGCTCACCGCGGCCGGTCTGCTCCACGACCATGGGCACATAGCCCAGGGCCTGGGTGTCGGCGGCTCCATTGTGGCGTTCGTCGGCTGCCAATTCGGTTTCCTGATCTGGTTGCTTGAATCGGTTGCTGGAAGATTCGGGGAGGACTACCCGTTAGATGGGGCCCGTTAGCCCGAGTTTCAAGGTCGGGCAAATTGGCTCCGGCTAGGATGGCCTAATCAGGCGGCGGCCCCTTCCTCCTCCCAGCCCAGGAGCTGGCGCACGGGCACCTTCTCCTCGGTTACCTGGCTATTTTCCACAATCCAATCTACCACCTTGGTTTCCAGCGCTCTACCTTCGATCTCCCGCATCTGGTCCTGGTTCTGGGCGACGTATTGCAGGAACTGCTCGCGCTGATCGCCGTACTGATCCGCCAGGCGCATGAGCTCGTTGCGCACCTCCTCCTCACTGACCTCGATGCCCTCAACCCGGGCGATCTCGGGGATGAGCAGGCCCACCTTCACCTGGCGCACGGCGTTGTCCCTAAACTCCTCGCGTAGCTCCTGGGTGTCCAGCTGCAGGGTCTCGGGGTCCAGGCCCTGCTGGCGGTACTGTTCCTTGTGGGATTCCACCATGCGGTCGAGCTGGCGCTCCACAAGCTGCTCCGGAACCTCGAAATCGTTGCCCTCGGCCAGCTTCTCGAAGACCTGGCGCCGCAGCTCCTCGCGCTCGCGCTCGGTCACCTCGCGCTCGAGGCCTTCCTTGATGTCGTTGCGCAAGGTTTCCACCTTGCCATCCTCGACACCGAAGGCCTGAAGGAACGCCTCGTCCACCTCGGGAAGGCGCTTCTCGCGGACTTCCTTGACGGTGACCTCGAACTCGGCGGTCTTACCGGCGAGATCCTCACGCGGATAATCCTCCGGAAAGGGCACCTGGATGGTATAGGTGGCACCGGCTGTGGCGCCCACCAGGCCCTCCTCCATCTCCTTCAGGTGGCGGCCGCTACCCAGCTCCATCTGGTAGTCGCTGGCCTCGCCGCCCTCGAATGGCTCGCCGTCGATCTTGCCGGAGAAATCGATGAGCAGCTGATCGCCCTCGGCTGCAGCCCGCTCCACGGGCTGGTAATCGGCGCGCATCTCGCGCAGGCGCTGCAGGGTCTCGTCGATGGCGGCGTCATCCACCTCGGCGGTGCGCTTGGTCAGCTCCAGGCCCTTGTAGCCGGCAGGCTCCACCTCGGGATAGACCTCGAAGCTGGCCGTATAGGCAAACGCCTCATCCCGCTTGAGCTCACCAGGCTCAACGTCGGGCTGGGCCACGGGGCTGAGCTCGTTCTGCTCCAGGGCGTCACTGTAGGTCTGGGACAACAGCTCGTTCATGACCTCGCCGTAGACCTCGCTGCGGTACTTCTGCTCCACCACGTGGAGGGGGACCTTGCCGGGACGGAAGCCGGGCAGGTTCACCTTCTGCGCCAACTGCCGCAGGCGCTGGTCGAGCTCACGGTTCACCCGCTCGGCGGGCACTGTGACGGTCACCTGGCGCTGAAGGCCGGAGCCCTCGCTCACCGAAACTTCCATGTTCAACCCCTCGAGTCCTGGTTCGGTTGCTTTGCTAATGCGAGACGGAGTCAACGCCCCTCCCGTGCTGCCTGCCCAGTCGCCCCGGCCACCTTGGAACCACCCCAGCGGGGCCGTTATTGGGGCCGCAAATGCCAAATTCGGAAGCAATCCGGGGTATGATCCGGGTGGGCAAGAGAACGGGGTCGCCGCGCCGCCGCCTGGTCTTTCGGATTGGCGCGACCGAGCGGCAGGTGCGGGCGGGATATTCGGCTTCAGGCGAAGCGCATTCTACCACAGACGGGAACAGCCTTCCCAGGGGTGGGCCGGAATAGGCCCCTGTTCCGAGGTCTAGCTGGGCGTCCGCGCCTTGGGAGCCAGTCGGATGCACTGGAACAAGGTCATTCCCGCGCTCGGGATGTGACTGAACTGTTGGCCATCCACGGGCTCGTGGTGGGCATCGAGCCACTTACCTTCGCGCTCCCGGTAGGCCACCAGGTCGCAATAGAACGCGACGGCGTCGGGGTCGTACCAGCAGTCCCATTCCCGGGTGTCCGGGCAATCACAAACCACCTTGCAGCCGCATTGGGTACGGACGGCGCGGAACATAGAGGCACCCTCCCCTCCAAGGGGTATCCCTCTTTGATACGCCTTCAAACCCGCGAACGCAATGACCTTTTTCCACTTAAGGACTAAGGGCTTAAGGCCCGCTTGCCACTACCCCGTCCAGTCCGAACTGGCCGCATTTGCGGCCGGCCAAACGGGACCCGGCAACCAGAGCGTTCTCAACGGACCGACCGTGGACAAGGGCATCAATGATACCGGCATGGAAGGTATCACCGGCGCCCACGGTATCCACCACCTGCTCCGGTGGCTGCGCCGCAACCCGGTGCATGCGGCCGCCGTTGTCCACAGCCGCGGCCCCCTCTTCGCCCCAGGTGCACACCTTCACCCCGGGGACCGCCGTCGGATCCAGGCTGCGCAGGAAGGCCTCGGGGGCAGCGAAGCCTTGGGCCCGGGCATAGTCGCCGGCGAAAAGGACCACATCCGGATCATGCAGGCAATGCTCCAGCCCCTCGCGCGGTTTCTCCACCTCCAGCGAGATCATGGTCCGCGGGCTACGCTCGCGGATCAGATGCTGCATTTGGGTGACCTCGCGGGTATTGGGACGAACCTCCAGATGGACCCAGCGGAAGGCGGTGACGTCGATGGCGGCGAGGTCATCGGCGGCGAGCTCCGGCAGGTCACGGAAGTGCACGATGGTGCGACTGCCCGTGTCGCTGGCGAGGGTGATGTAGGAGGTGGGGGATTTGCCCGGAGCCACCCTGACTGCGGTATCCGTGCGCACCCCCCGCGCCTCCAGATCACCGATGATCCAGCGTCCGTCGGGCTCGTCGGCCCATACGCCCGCCCAGGCACAGGCATGGCCGAGCTGGGCGAGCACATCCAGGGTATTGGCGGTATTGCCACCCCTCCGAAGCCGCTGGGCCCCCGCCCGGACCTCCCCATCCTCCGCGGGATAGGTGGGGACCTCGTTGACGATGTCGAATGTGGCGACACCCATGCCCAGAATGGCAGCCATGGGCTCCTCCAGGTTGCGGCGGTGTTTTCCCCTCGAGGGGAGCAGCCCGGAAGGCGACGAAGACCGCGAGACCGGCCCCACTCCCATCTTACCGCCCCCCTGGCTCGCGGTGCCATGATGGCTATACTGCCGGGAACTCCCACCCTACGGAGAGCCCGTGGCACACCTGCGGCGACAGCCCAAAGGGCGGCAGATGACCCCGGTGGTTCTGGGTCTGGCCCTGGTGGCGGCCGCGCTATGGGCCCAGCACACCGATCTGGGCCCGGTACGGGATCTACGGCACCGACTGGAGGGAGTGGCCTATGACCTGCGATTCGACCTGACCCGGCCCTTCGCCGAGGGCGAGGACGCCGGCGTGGTCATCGTCGACATCGACGAGCGCTCCCTGCGCGAGGAGGGGCGGTGGCCCTGGCCCCGGGCCAAGGTGGCGGATCTGGTGGAGCGGCTGTTCGCCGCCGGCGCCGTGGTGGTGGGCATGGACACGGTGTTCGCCGAGCCCGAGCGCAACCTGGCCCGCCGCACCCGCGAGCGGCTGCGCGCGGTTCCGGACCTGGAGCCGCCCGAGACGGTATGGGACATCCTGGACCGAGCGGCCCCCAAGCTGGACGGTGATCGCACCCTGGCCCGAGCCCTGACGGGAACCGACACGGTTCTGGGCTTTATGCTCAGCAGCGACGCCCCCAACAAGGGCGCTCTCGGTCCCCCGTTAACCGCAGCCGGCCTCGGCGATCCGGCCACCACCGGCATCCGAAACATCCCCGGCCACCTGGGCAATCTGGCCCCGCTGCAGGAGGCCGCCGCCTCCGCAGGCTTCTTCTCTATCCTTCCGGACGGCGACGGCATCCTGCGCCGCTACCACCTGGTCTTGGGCCACGAAGGCGAGGTCTACCCCTCCCTGGCGCTGGCCATGGCGCGGCTGTATCTCCTCGCTGAGGAGGTCGAGATCCATACCGCCCCGGTGGGGGATGTCCGCCCCGTGGACCATCTGGAGCTGGCCAACATGCGCCTGCCCACCGACGGCGAGGGAGCGGTGCTCGTGCCCTACCGGGGCGAGCAGCACAGCTTCCCCTACATCGCCGCCACCGACGTCCTCTCCGGGGCCATCGGATCCGACCGCCTGGCGGGCAAGCTGGTGCTGGTGGGCTCCTCGGCCCAGGGGCTGTTCGACCTGCGTGCCACCCCGGTGGCCAATGTCTTCCCCGGGGTTGAGGTCCATGCCAATGTCCTGCGCGGCATCCTCACCCAGCGCTTTCCCAAGCGCCCCAACTGGGCCGAGGGCGCCAACTTCGCGTTCATGATGGTGGGGGGTCTGCTGCTCGCCGGCTTGCTGCCCCGCCTGCGGCCGCTGATGCTGACCATGGTCAGCCTGGGAGTCGCCGTTGTCCTGGCCGTCACCAACATCGCCCTCTGGGACAGGCTCCAGTGGGACGTGCCGCTGGCCCTGCCGCTGATCATGGTGCTCGTTCTGGGCAGCCTCAACATGGCCTACGGATTCCTTTTCGAGGAACGCCGGCGCCTTCAGCTCAAGGACCTGTTCAGCCAGTACGTGCCGCCGGAGCTGGTGGAAGAGATCGCGGCGGACCCCGACAGCGCCGCAAGCCTGGGCGGCGAGCGCCGGGAGATGACCGTGCTTTTCGCCGACATCCGCGGCTTCACCACCATCTCCGAGGCCTTGTCGGCATCGGAGCTCAAGGACCTGCTCAACCGCTTCTTCACCCCCATGACCCGGATCATCTTCGAGAATCGGGGCACCATCGACAAATACGTGGGCGACATGATCATGGCCTTCTGGGGGGCACCCCTTACCGACCCCGACCACGCCGGCAACGCCGTGGCTGCGGCCCTGGCCATGCAGGCCGAGGCCGAGCGCCTGGGCGAGACCCTGGCTGCCGAAGGCTACCCCGAGATCGCCATCGGCGTGGGCTTGAACACCGGCCCCATGAACGTGGGCAACATGGGCTCCGACTACCGGCGCAGCTACACCGTTTTGGGCGACGCCGTTAACCTGGGCTCCCGGCTGGAAGGGCTGACCAAGACCTATGGTGTGGGCGTTGTCGTGGGTGAGACGACCCGAGCCGGGCTGGAGGACGCCTTCCTGTTCCGCCGGCTGGACCGGGTGCGGGTCAAGGGCCGCGCCGAGCCCCTCACCATCTACCAGCCCCTGTGCGCCACCGAGGCGGCGGATGCCGGGATCCGCGAGGAAGTGGCCGCCCACGAACGCGCCCTGGACGCCTATTTCCACCGCGACTGGGCCACCGCCCGCGAGGTCTTCGGTGAGCTCGCCGACAGCCACCCCGATGACCCCCTCTATCGGCTGTTCCTTGAGCGCATGGCCGAAACCGATCCCACCGACCTGGCCGCCGACTGGGACGGGGTGTACCGGCACGAGAGCAAATGAGGTTCCGGGCCCCTTTGAACGGGGATTGGACCGCAGAGACGCAGAGGGCGCAGAGGACAGCAGACGGGGCCCTGAACCGGGGCATGCTCGTCTCGTCCACCGCACAAAGCCACCGGCGGGCTCGGGACCCGCCGGCGGTCTGCTCGGAGCGAGGGGTCGGCTACTGGAAGGCGAAGATTGCCGAGCCCGTCAGGCCGTCCCCGAGACCGGTATTGATGTCGCCCACCC
Organism: Thiohalorhabdus sp.; assembly: GCF_036628635.1. GTDB lineage: Bacteria > Pseudomonadota > Gammaproteobacteria > Thiohalorhabdales > Thiohalorhabdaceae > Thiohalorhabdus. The sequence continues at coordinate 20,886 of NZ_JAZKRM010000024.1, forward strand.
GTTGGGTGCCCGAGATGGTGCCGTCCGTCTCCCACAGTTCCTCGCCGGTAATGCCATCATCGGCCCGGAAGTAGAGCGTGCCGTCGAAGACGGTCAGAAACGCGGGGTCGGAATCCCCGCCGGGATTGATGTCGGCAACCTGCCCCACGGCGCCGCCGCTCGTCCGCCACAGCTCGTCGCCGCTACTGCCGTCACTGGCCTGGAAGTAGAGCGCGCCGTTGAAGACGGTCAGAGCCCCGATTCTAGAATCGTTGGAGCCGGGGTTGATGTCGGCCACCTGCTTGGTGCCTGATGCAGTTCCGTCGCTGCGCCACAGCTCCGTGCCATCGGTGCCGCCATTGGCCGTTAGGTACAGCTTACCGTCGAAGACCAATCGGGGGGCGGCCTGCGAGGCGTTGCTCCCACTATTGATGTCCTTGACCTGCGTAATCCCGCCGCCACTGGCCGTACGCCACAGCTCGTAATCAAAGTTGCCACCAGCGGGTTGGGCCCTGAAATAGACCTCCCCATCAAAGGCCACCAGGCTGTTAGGAATAATGCCGTTGCCCGAATTGACCTTGACCGCTTTTGGGCTGGCCCCCGAGGTATCGACACGGTAGAGGTCCCTGTTGCTGCTGCTATCTTGGGCGCCGAAATAGGCGGTCCCGCCGGCGACAGTGAGACCGAAAGGAAGGGAATCGTCACTGCCGTTGTTAATGTCGGTCACCCGCTCCGTCCCGGCTTTCGTGCCGTCGGTGCGCCAAAGCTCGACCCCGTTAGTGCCGTCATTGGCGTTGAAATACAGGTGGTTATTGTAGACCGTGGGGGATAATCCCGAATAAAGGGCTTTGCCCGGCTCGGAATCCCCCGGTCCGGGATTGATGTCCTTGACCATGCGGGTACCGCTGGCGGTGCCGTCACTCCGCCACAGCTCCGACCCGTTGGAGCCGTCTTTGGCCGTGAAGTAGAGGGCCCCGTCATAAGTGGCCAAATGCTGCGGACCTGCATACCCGGAGGGATTGATGTCCTTGACCTGCTGGGTGCCGCCGGCCGTGCCGTCGGTCTTGTACAGCTCCGAGTTGTCGGGCCCATTGGCCTTGAAGAACACCGTGTCCCCCATGCGGGTGAACTCGTCCGGTCTGGAGTCCCCCCCGCTGCCTTTGATGTTCTTGAGCAGCTCCGTGCCGCTGCCGCTGCCGTCGGAGGTCCAGGGCTCGGCGCCCTTGCTGCCGTCGTCGGCCCGGAACAGCAGGAAGGCGGAGGGGGTGCTGCTGCCGCCTCCGCCGCCACCACCGCCTCCGCTGCCGCAGGCGGTGAGGGCCAGCCCGGCGAGCGCCAGGATGGCGGTCCGGCTCCCGAAACGAATCCGTTCCGCAAAGCGGTTACTGCTTGAGATCCGTTGCATGGTGCCTCTCCTCTGATGGAGGGAATGGATGATCCGGAAGGGAAGATCCCTTCCAAGGTTCAAGGGCCATGCAACCAAAGCCCGCAGGGCCATGCTGTGAAGTAGTTCACACCCGGGGGCCGAACTTGTGATCGACGTCACAAGGGGGGGTACCGCCCCGGTTACCAGCGGGCGGGGGAACGGCGGGGGAAAACACCAAGGTATCAAGAGGCCTGGAAAGGGTTCCTCGACGCGGCGGGTAGGAAGGCGGTACGGAACGACAGGGATTCCGGCTTGCTCCCCGCCGTTGTCCGCGTCCTCCGTGGTTCAATCCCTGTTTTATCCAGCCTAAGGCGTATAGCCGGGGATACTCGGCTCGTCCACCTCATCGATCTGCTCGGGCTTGAGGAACCGGCGGGCGTAATCCAGATAGACCCGCTGACGGATGAAGAGGTCGAAAACGTCGGCGTCGAAGTGGTTGTCCTGGCACATCCGCCCCATGATGGTCAGGGCCTCGGAAAGGGTCTTGGCGCTCTTGTAGGGGCGGTCGGCGGCGGTCAGCGCCTCGAACACGTCGGCGATGGCCATCATGCGGGCGCCGGTGGGGTTGTCGTAGCCCACCAGGCCCTTGGGGTAGCCCTGGCCGTCCATGCGCTCGTGGTGGCCGCCGGCGAGCTCCGGCACCCGCTGCAGATGCCGGGGATACGGCAGGGACTCGAGCATGTCGATGGTCACTCGCATGTGGTCCTTCATCACCTCCCGCTCGGCCTCGGTCAGGGTGCCCTTAGGGATGGTCAGGTGCTCGATCTCCTCATCGGCCAGTAGCGGGCCCGCGGTGCCGTCCGGCCCCTGACAGCGGCGGCCAGCTATGGCGCGCACCTGCTCCTGCTCCTCCGGCGGCATGTACTCGCCGCCGATGTTAACCCGCCGTAGGAAGTCCCGCTCCTCGTCCAGGGTGGCCTGCTCGGCGGCCAGCGACGCCTCGCTGGCCCACTCGGCGGGCTCCCGGCCGGCATCGGCGGCCGCCAGGCGCTCGCGCAGCGCGCGGATCTCGGCGTCGCGCTTGGCCACCTCGAAGCGGCTAGCCACCTCCTGGATGCGATCAAACAGACCGTGAAGCTTGGTCTCCTTGTCCATGACCGGCTCCGGCGTGGTCACCTTGCCGCAGTCGTGCAGCCAGGCGGCGATCTCGAGCTCGTAGCGCTGTTCCGGGTCGAAGGCGAAATCGGGCTGCTTTAGCCGCTCGGAATGGTTGGCGGCGTCGGCGATCATCATGGTCAGCTGCGGCACCCGCTGGCAGTGGCCGCTGGTGTGCTTGGACTTCTCGTCGATGGCCCTGGCGATCAGCCGGATGAAGGCCTCGAACAGCTCGCGCTGAGCGTCGATCAACTGGCGCTGGGACAGGGCGACGGCCGCCTGGGCCGCCAGGGCCTCGGCCAGGCGGCGATCCGCGTCGGCGAACGGGGCCACTTCGCCGCCGCCGTCGCAGGCATTGATCAACTGGAGGACGCCGATGACCGCGTCCTCGTGGTTAATCAGGGGGATGGTCAAAAAGGATTGGGAGCGGTATCCGATGCGCTCGTCAAAGGCGCGGGTGCCGGAGAAATCGAAGCCCTCGGCGGCGTAGGCATCCTCGATAGCGACCGTTTCCCGGGCCAGGGCGGCGTGGGCGGCGACGTTGTGGTGGTTGGGGCAGCCGTCGTCAAGGTGGAGCGGCACCGAGTCCAGCGTCACCGGCTCGCTGGTGGTGCCGCCCATGGCCACACCCAGCGAGTCGTTGCGCAGGGTGCGGAACAACAGGGCGTCGCCGGCTTCGTTGAGCAGGTAGAGGGTGCCGCCGTCGGCATGGGTGAGCTCCTTGGCCCCGATCAGGATCTGCTCGGTGAGCCGCTCGGTGTCGGCTTCGGCGGAGAGGGCCGTCCCCAGCTCGGTGAGGCGGTCCAGGCGGCCCAACACCTCTTCGGCTGACCTTTTAGACCTGGCGTTGGGATTCCCCTGTAGCATTCCTGTTACCTCTCCAGCACCCCGGAACCCGCGTAAAAATTACCCGCGTTGTTCCCCTTAAAGGAGAAGACTGCCCCCCCGGCTTGCGGGCCCACAAAATGCCCAATCAAGTGCCCTTGCTCCGATGCGCCTGTCACCAATTCAAGATCAAATTCGGGGGACAGCGGCTGAGAGGCCGTCGATAAGGTCCAATTATCAACCAAACCGTTAATGGAAACCAATGCCGAATCAATTACCTGACCAGTAAAGTCCACCCCCATTGCCACCGTGCTAAAAGCGTAAGAATTGCCAGCATCATCTGTCGGCGTCGTACTGCCGGTCAGGGTATAATTAGCCGATCCGGCAAGTTCGTCCAAATGGTCCTGGGCCGTTAGGTTTTCGCTGTAAGCAAAATGGAGATCGCTCCCGGTGTTTAAACTGGGGGAAGTGCTTAAATCGCCCGCATCCCAACGTCCCCACGTCGCCCCCAGCTCTTCGTTCTTCTCAAGTTCTACGGGAGCACCCAAAGCTGTCATGGCGAATGTCCCGTTTAAAACATTGGGAGCTTCCAATTCCTCCACGGCACCGGACTCCCGGGCCACAACAGTGTCGCCTGCGCCGGCTTGGCCGAGTCCTGTCGCATCAAACAGAACCGGGTCGCCAGATATGCCCGCGAACGCAGCAGCAGGCGGGGTAGAAACCCCTTCAATCCGGCCGAATCGGTTCACCCGCTCCAGGCCCTCGAACCGCTGGTCGAGCTCAATCACCTCCAGCCCCCGACCGGCAGCTGCCACGGCATTCAGGAAGCTTCCCGGGTTGGGACGTTCACTGGCCAGGGTGAGCTCTTCCGGCTCACCCCTGTCAGCGACTGTAGTTCCGGTTAGGATTCCCTCCGGGGGCTTCAGCATGACCTCGGGCCGGTCGCTGTGGGAGGTCACGCGGAAGTAGCGGTCGCCGCCGAAGGCGCGCTCGCCGGAGTTGTTGGCGACCCCGATGCGGCCCTCGGTCACACCTCCGTAGAGGCCGTCGGGGACCTCACCGCAGTCGCCCCGGCAAAGACGCAGAAGGTACTGGGTACCGCGGATGCCGATGGAGGCCACCGGGGTCTCCACCTCGTACTCCTGGCCCTCGCCCCCGCCCACCGTGCCGGTGAGCGTGCGCATGCCGCCCTCGAGCAGCTCCATGACGGCGCTATCCCGGTCATCCCCGGCGCTCTCGGCCCGGTAGCGCCTAACGGTAAAGCGGGAATCGGGCTTGATGTCGGTCAGCCCCTTGTCCTTGAAGCGAATCTGGGCCCGGCCGGACTCACCGGTCACCACGGTTTCGCCCTCGTGGACCTTGGATCGGCGCTCGAGGGACCGTCGGTCGCTGTCGGGGGTGATGGCCGCCACCTCGCCCACCTGGCTGATCACCCGGCCCACCACCTCGCCAGTCTGAGCGGCGGCGGGCCCGCCCAGGGATAGGGCCATAAGGGCCAACACGCCAGCGAGCAGGCCCGTGGGCCGCCTTGCTCTACCGCGGCGCTGCTGGGCAGCCCCGGCGGCGATTCCGGCAAAGGGGGCCAAGGCGAAGTCGGATAGCCGGGGAAGCATGGCCGATCCCCTCAGAAGTGCTCGTAGCGCAGCCGCAGCCAGGCCCGGGTGCGCTCGTAGTCGTAGACGGTCAGGTTGGCGTCGTTGGCGGTGTAGCGCACCTGCGGACCCACGCGCCAGTGGCGGGTGGGCTGCCAGTCCACCCCCATCTCGGCCCGGTAGTAGGTTTCCTCACGGGCTTCCAGGAACAGCTGGTGCTCGGCGTCGTAGTCGCTGCGACGGACCTGGCCGCCGAGATCCACCCGCCATTCGGGGTGGAGTATGAAGCCCAGGCTCAAGCGGGCACCGTAGATATCGCGCTCGGCGATGGCCCGGGCCCGGTCGGAATCCGCGTCGGCGACCTCACCGCCGCCGAAGGCCTTGAGGGACAAGGCCGGTCGGTAAGGGCCGCGAAACAGGTGGTCGCCACCCAGCCCGGCGGTCCACAGGCGCGAATCGCGGATGCCCTGGTCGGGATAGTCAATCCAGTCCATGCGGGCGAAGGCGGTGCCGGCGGTGGTTTCGGCGAAGGCGTAGCGGTACTCGGCGCTGGCGCCGTAGCGGTTCTGATAGACGTCGCCGTCCAGCAGGAAGGGCTGGAGGCGCCCCGCCAGACGCAGTCGCGAGAAGTCTCCGCGCCACTCCCAACCGCCCTGGTAGGAGAAGCGGCCAGTGTTGAAATCGCTCTCCTCCGCATGACCGCGAACTCGAAAGTCAAAGGCGCCGAACACACCCGTGGTGGGCGACAGCGGCCGGCGCACCTCAGCCCCTCCGGACAGCTGCCAGAAGGCGTCCTCCCGGGCCTGGCTGGAATCGCTGAGGTTGAGCTCGAACAGACCGTCGAAAAGGGCAACGCTGTCGGCCTCGGTGGCGCTGTTGACGTTGCTGTCCCAGCCGCCAGCGAGGTCGACGTAGGCGGTGGCGACCGTTTCGTAGCGGTCACTCCGCCGGCGGATGGCCTCCAGAAAGCGGTCGATGGTGGCCTTGACCGATTCCGGCGGTGCCTGGGCCATAACCGTGCGGAATGCCTCGCGAGCGCGGGGATCCTCGCCGAGCAGGAAATAGCCCCGCGCCAGCTCCAGGCGGGCCCGGTCGTGGCCGGGCTGGCGCATGAGGACGCGCTCCAGGGCGAAAACTCCCTCGGCCACGTGACCGGCCTCGATTGCCGCCACGCCGTAATAGAAATCAAACCGGGTCCGGCCCTCCAGCTCGGCACGGTGATCCCGGGCCAGCTGGTAGGCCTGCTCCATGCGGCCCTGCTCCACCAGCCGCTGGAGCCGGTCGAGATCGAGCTGGGCATGGACCGTGGCGGCCCAGGCCAAAAAGAGGGCAACGAAGGCCCACCGGCAGCGTTCGAGCATGGCTTCGGCCCTTGCCTTGCAGTTCTCGACCACGGCGTCCCCTTAGCCGGCGGCACGCGGTTTGGGGGGCCACCCCCGCCTATTCGCCTTAGCGTAAGGGCAAAACCTCCCCCGAGGCCAATGACCGCACCTCCCGATCCGGCATGGCAGCACGGCACTGCTCCACGATCCTCGCCTCCTTGCCCGGCATGGTGTGGGTAATCCAGACCAAGGGCTCGTGGGCCAGCTTGGACAGGTCGGCGGCCAGCGATGCAGGTGTATAGTGCTTGGCGGCAGCGGCCAGCTCGGCCTGCTCATCGGGGAAGGCCGCCTCGACAATCAGATGGTCAAGCCGCCGGCAACCGTTCAGGCCCTGCCAGAGGTCGTCGTTGGTGGTGCAATCGCCGCTAAAGGCCAGGGCGGTATCGGGCGCTTCCATGTGGTAGCCCACCGTCGGCACCGCATGGTGCCCGGGAACCATGGTCACGGTCCGGGCGCCCCCCAATGGGTAGCTCTCCCCCGGCTCCAAGGGGGCGAGCTGCACCACAGGACCCTCCGGGTGGGGGAGCCGGGTGAAATCGGGCCAAAGGACGCCATTGAAGATATGGCTGCGCAGGGCATCCAGGGTGACGGTCTGGGCGTGCACGGTCAGCGGATGTCGGGCGGGATCGCTCAGGGCTTCGAACAAAGTGTCCAGCAGCAGGGGCAGGAAGGCCACGTGATCGAGGTGGCAATGGGTCAGAAAGACATGGCGGATCGCGGCCATCTCGCCGAGGGTCAAATCGCCCACGCCGGAACCGGCGTCCACCAGGACATCGTCGTCCAGCAGGAAGGCAGTGGTTCGCGCCCCCTGGCGGACACCCCCGCTGCACCCCAGTACTCGCAGCTGCATGGGCCCTCCTGCCATCGGCTTTGCCCGCTTCGCCAAAAACATAACCCGGAGCGCAGAGCCTGTATACCGCCCGGGCCCCTCCCCAAAACGGCTCCGGCTGGCTAGGCTGGCACAGGAACGGACCACCACCGGGATCCTTCATGCCGTCCGGCAACCAGGCAACGAACCTCTCCGGCAGCCAGCGGCCTACCCAGCCCCGGACATCCGCGAGTACCAGCGCCGGCCCCACGTCATCCTCCGCCGCATCCACGACGCGCCCACCTTCGACGAGGCGCTGCCCCAGTTGGAGGCGGAGATGCTGGCCCTCGTGGGCGCCGAGCGCATGACCGTCTATCAGCGGGGCCGCCACAACCGGGAGATCGTGTCGCGCTTCAAGACCGGCGAGGAGGTCCGAGGGATCCGGGTACCGGTGGGCCCCACATCGGTCGCCGGGTATGTGGCCCTGACCCAGGAGCCGGTCCGGATCGAGGACGTCTAAGACGACGCCGAGCTCAAGCGGATCACCCCCCACCTGGGCTTCGATCGCAGCGTGGACCACCGGACCGGTCTCCGGACCCAGTCCATGGTGGCGGTACCAATCAAGCAGGGCGCCGTGCTGCTGGGGGTGCTCCAGATCCTCAACCAGTCGCCTGGCGGCGTCTTCGGCACAGCGGACGCGGAGCGCGCCCAGGACCTTGCCCGGGTCATTGGTCAGAAATACCGCTACGACCTTCGCGGCACCAACGGACCCTTCCAGCACTTGGTCGACCGCCGCCACATCGACCGCGAACGCCTGGGGGAGCTGCAAAACCGGGCCCGGCAAGAGACCACCAAGGTCGTCCAGCTGCTGCTTGAGGAAGGCCTGTCGGCGGCAGCGGTGGGGGAGTCCCTGGAACACTACTACCAGGGCCCCTTCCTGCCCTTTGATCCCGACAGCGAGCCCCCCCAAATCGGTCCTCGACCGCTTCAAGCGCAGCTATCTGCGCAACAACCTCATTGCCCCGGTGGCGCTAGACGACAGCATGGTTACGGTGGTCGTGGATAACCCCAACGACACCAATCGCATCATTGAGCTTCAGCAGTTCCTGCAGGGATACAATTTCGACATCCGGGTGGGCCTCCCGGACGACATCCTGCGCTTCCTGGGTGACAATGTGGATACCGCCTCGAACAATAGTGGCGATCTGGCCGATCTAGTGGGCCAGCTCGGGGGCGACCGGGAAGCGCCGGAGACCATGGAGGAGGCTGGCGGAAGCGGCGACGCCTTGGTGGACGAGAACGAGGCCACCGTGGTGCAGCTGGTTAACCGGCTGATCGTGGATACCTACAAGCTGGGGGCTTCGGATAGCCACGTGGAGCCGAGCAAGGGCAGCGACCCGGCGGTGGTGAGAATGCGGGTGGATGGCCTGTGCCGGACCGTACTGCGCATTCCGGCCAGCCACATCCAGGCGGTTCTGCCCCGCATCAAGATCATGGCCCGTCTGGACATCACCGAGCGACGCGACCCCCAGGACGGCAAAATCGCGGTCAAGCTCAAGGGGCAGCCTGTGGAGCTACGCGTGGCCACGCTGCCCACGGTCAACGGCGAGAATGCCGTTATGCGCCTTCTGGCCTCCGGCGCGGGCCCCTGCCCTTCGACAAGCTCAACCTGTCGCCGCGAAATCACCGCGAGACCGGGGAGCTCATTACCCACCCGCACGGTCTGTTCCTGGTGGTTGGCCCCACCGGCTCCGGCAAAACCACCACCCTCCACGGCGTCCTGGGCGAGCTGAACACTCCCGATCGCAAGGTGGGGACCGCCGAGGACCCGGTGGAGATCACCCAGAAGGGGCTGCAGCAGGTCCAGGTTCATCCCAAGATCGGCTTCGACTTCGCGGCCGCCCTGCGTGCCTTTCTGCGAGCCGACCCGGATGTCATCCTGATCGGCGAGACCCGCGACCGGGAAACCGCCGAGAGCGCAGTGGATGCCTCGCTCACTGAGCACATGGTGCTGTCCACCGTGTACACCAACTCGGCCCCGGAGACCGTCACCCGCCTGCTGGACCTGGGCCTGGACCCCATGAACTTCGCCGACTCCCTGCTCGGAGTATTGGCTCAGCGCCTCATGCGCACCCTCTGCGATGCCTGCAAGGAGCCCTACACCCCGGGCGGTGACGAATGGGCCCACCTGGTGCATGCCTACGGCGAGGCGGCCTTCCGGCAGCTTGGCTTGAGGCGGGAGGACGCGGTCCTGTACCGCCCCAAGGGCTGCGACAAATGCGGCCGGACCGGCTACCGGGGCCGCACCGGGATCCACGAGCTGCTGGTGGCCACCCCCGAGATGCACAAGGCCATCGCCGGCAGCGCCTCCATCCAGGAGATCCGGGAGCTCGCCCACGGCGAGGGCATGCACTACCTGATGCAGGACGGCGTGGCCAAGATCCTGCGGGGCCAGTCGGATTTCACCCAGCTGCGGCGGGTAATCGCGGAGTAGGTGGGTGGGTGGGCGGGTTCAGCGGGCACCGAGGATGCGGGTGAGCTCGCCGTAGAAGCGGGCCGCATCGTCCATCATGGCGGCGGCGACCGGGGCCACCTCCTCTGGACGGGGTGCCTCCTCTTCCTCGGCGAGCATGTAGGCGTCGGTGGCGCCGATGGCGAGGATGAAGGGGAAGGGCTCGGCGCCGGGGAATTCCCGCCAGGCGCGGCGGTACTCCTCGGCCATTTGCAAAAACTCTTCAAGCTCCTGCTCCGGCAAGGCCTCGCCGCGCAGCTCCCCCCATTGCTCCATGACCTCCCGGAGCTGCTCCCGGCCGCTCTCGTCGCTGGCCAGGGTCTCGTCCAGAGCGATCAGCACCAGGCCGGCGTCCAGGTTGAGGGCATTGCCCAGCTCCGTCGGCGGCTCGCCCTGGTAGGCATAGAGCTCGCCCTGGGCCATGGACTCCAAGCGCTGGTCCAGGCGATGGGCGATGGATTCCACCTGATCGGGATACAGGGGCTCGACGGGGGGACCACCTGCGGGCTCGTCCTCTTCGCCGCCGCGCATACGCACGGGGACCTCGGCACCGCTTTCGGTATGGCCGCCGATCCAGCCCCGAACGGTCTCGGCAGCCTTGTGAAGGAATCCGGTGTCCATGGGGAATTTCCTTGCTAAAGTGGTTGGATCCGGCGGTTACGGTCTACCCGCACCGACCGGGGCCGGCCCCCTTGAGCGACATTACCCGCGAACGGATTAAAACCAACCACCCTGGGCAGAGGGAACCGGCTTGGCGGAAATGGCGTTAAACGCGGTCATCGTGGTGCTGGTGCTGGCCGCGATTCTGGGGCCCCTGGCCGCCCTGCGATACCTGGCGCTTCTGGAGCGCCGTAAAGGCGAACGCCAGAAGGACAAGGGCTAACCTACCGCTTTCCGGGCCAGGGGGAGACCAATCATTGACCCCGCCGCTGGCGTTGCCAAGGGGCATGCTTGGTTCCCAACTCCGGCGGGGCGCCACGCCGTTTTACCTACATGGGGATCTTCCTCCCCGGTCGCAACCCCCGGTAAAGTGGCCGCCAGCGGATTCCTTTCGACAACCCGAGGTAGCCCATGTCCCTGCAAAGTTTCGGACTGGATGAGCGCACCTACCAATACCTGCTCGATCACACCCCGGCGGAGCCCGAGCCTCTGGCCCGGCTGCGGGCCGAGACCGCCGAGGATCCCAAGGCCAATATGCAGATCGCGCCCGAGCAGGGCCATTTCATGGCCCTTCTGGCCCAACTCATGGGCACCCGTCGCTATTTGGAGATCGGTGTATTCACCGGCTATTCCAGTCTGGCGGTGGCCCGGGCCCTGCCCGCCGACGGCGAGGTGGTAGCCCTGGACAACAGTCCCGAGTGGACCGATGTCGCCAAGCGCTATTGGCAAGAGGCCGGTGTGGCCGACAAGATCCATCTCTATCTGGACGAAGCCGACCGAAGCCTGGACACCCTTGTCGCCACCGAGGGGCGATCCGGCGATTTCGATCTTGCCTTCATCGACGCCGACAAGGAGAACTATCCGGTCTACTGGGAGTACTGCCTGGAGCTGGTACGACCAGGCGGGCTGATCCTGGTGGACAACGTCCTGCGCTACGGCCGGGTGGCCGATCCAGCCTGGTACGGCGACCCCATGACCGAAGCCATTCGCACCTTCAACGACAAGGCGGTAGCGGACGAGCGGGTGGATCTGGTCATGCTGCCCATTGCCGATGGTCTGACTCTGGCCCGCAAGCTCTGAACACCGCGGGCAACGCAGATTCGGCTTTCAGGGCTTTGGCTCAACTTGCCGGGCCAGGATGCAAACGCGCTCTCCGGCCCTTTTAGGGGGACCGGAGGGGCCCGCTTTTTTGCAACCCAGAGCGCATCGCCCTCGTTACCGCTCGGGCCCTTACCGAGGGCTTTTGGGGCCTACATACCCGCTCCGGCAGCCTTGGGTAAGCTCTCGGAAAGCTTGTTCATCAGCTTCGCCGACTGCTCCCGGCGCTGCGGGCTCATCTGCTCGCCCGCCAAACCGCCGGCTGCCGCTCCGGTGGCTCCGCCCGCCACGGCACCGGCGGTGCCTTCCATCTCGGAGCCGGCCACGGCACCGGTCACACCGCCAATCAAGGCGCCCGTCTCCCCCGCCATGCCGGTGCTCGCGTTGCCCGAGGCGCTCCAAACCACGGCGGCACTCTCGGGATCCATCATCTGGATGCTCATCTCCATCGTTTCGCCGTATTTGGGCACATTGATGGTTACCACCGCGTCAACGTTGAGGATGCGCCCGACGGCGGTGGCATTCTGGGCCCGGGTCATGTCCGAATTCTGGAACTCCTGCTCCTTGATCACCTCCCGGATCTGCTGGCGCTCAACCGGGCTGTACCCCTTCTCCAAAAGGACCTTATTGAACATGACGGCGAATTGGTTCTCGGCCGCCTCCGAGCCCCCGCCGCCGGCGCCGTCGACACCAACGACACCGACACGCTCAACCTCGGAAAATTCATAGCCGGCCTTGGTCTGGCCGCTACCGGTCGTGGAGGCGCACCCCGCCAAAAGCACCATTACCGCCACAATACTACCGGCCTTCCAAAACATCTGTCGCATGGCTTCCTCCTGATGGCCAGAATTGATTATTCGAGGGCCTTTGAGGGCCAGCGCAACGCCTGGGTGGCCCTGTCCCGGCTTAAGGGATCTGATAGACATCGTGGAGCATCCCGGCCTCTTTTACTAGAAGGGAAGCGGGCCCCATAGCAGTCCTACGACTTGAGAGGTGGGGTCCGCCTTGGCCCAAAGCCCCGCAAGCTACCGTGTTGACACGGGTGGCTAGCTTTGTCCTACTTCGTCACAGGAGCCCCTGGCCACTTCTCCGCCTTTTGTCCGAGCCACGGAGCCTTTAAGGGATGGTTGGCTGGTGGCATCGGGAGAAGCTAGGCCAGCGCCCCGATAGAGCGGTTGGGTAAGGACACCAAGGAGAAAGCGATGCGGGGTATAGGCTGGGCCACCGGACTGTTGGGGTTGGTTTTCCTTTTCGGCGCTCAGGCCGTCGCTGACACCAATTACCAGGATTACTTGTCCGCCCTACCGGAAAGCATCCAGGGGATGGAGCGCACCGGGGACCCGGAAGGGGTGAACAGGAAAGGCGCGGACCAGGATTGGTCCGCGGTGGAGCAAAGCTATGCCGATGATAAGGGGCGGGAGGCCAAACTTACCATTTTGGCCGGGACCCAAACCTCCGCTTACAAGCAGTACAAGAAAATGTCCCGAGTCCACATGGAAAACCCCGAGAAACTAATCAAGTCCCTGGAGGTATCCGGTTACGACGGGGTAATGGATCTGGACAAGACCGGGAATGAAGGGACCGTGGCCCTTTTCCTCGGCCCCGAAACCCTGGTGGTCCTCGAAGCGGAGGCCGTCACCGGGCCAGACGAATTGCAGACCCTGGCTGAGGACCTGCCCCTCGAGGCGATCAATGGCCAAACCCCCTAGCTTGCGGACAAGTCCGCTTCGGGCCCCTTTGAGCTCCCCGAAAAAGCAAGCGTCCGAGCAAGCCAGCCGGTTCCAGTTTTAACCTGAGGAAGACCCGGGAGGCCATCTAGCGGACAAGTGGCCAACCTCCGGACCCCCTATTCCACACACGCGCCACAGGAGCAAGCATGCGAGCACGAGGAAGCCGAGTAGGATGGCTAGCGGGGCTACTGGCCGCACCCGCCTTGGCCATGGGGGCGGGAACCGCTTCCGTTCAAAACGAAGGCCAAACCGTGGATGTGGCGTGGGAGAGCCAGAGCAAGGCCCGCATCGATCCCCAGGGCCGCCCCGGCTACCTGGTGATGCGGGACGACAAGCTATACAGCGTTTCCACCAGGGGCAACCGCACCATGGTCATGGACCTGACCGCCATGGCCGGCATGATGGGAGCCATGCGGGGGCAAATGGGGGGGCAGGGGCCCTCCACCAGTCCCGGCCCGGAAGAGGCGGTGGAGGTGGAATCTATGGGCGCCACGGGCGACTCGGAGGTGGTGGCAGGGATCCAGGGCGAGGTCTACGAAGTCCGCTGGCGGGACAAGGATGGCCAGCTCCACACGGATCAAGCCGTTGTCAGTGATAATCCGGTGGCCGTGGAGCTGGCAGCGGTCATGGAAGAGGTCAGCCGGACTTTCGCCGAAGCCATGGACAAGGACCACAGCGGTGCCGTGCAGAGCGCGCTCTCGGACCGGGGCCTGGGCATCCTGCGTTACGATGACATGCATCTGACCGAGATCGCGGAGGAATCCCCCGGCGCCGGCGCCTTCGAGCTGCCGGCGGAGCCCATGGACCCTTCCGATATGGGCGGCATGCCGGGAGTGCCTTAAGCGACAGGCCCAGCCACAATCCAGTCCGCCCGAACGGGGGTGGGTCCGGTAACAGGGCCCGCCCCCTGATTGTTGCGCTCGGCGGTCTTGTACCGCATCCGGGGCCAAACGCCTCGGGGTCAGGCGTTGGTGAAGGCGCTCCAGACCACCAGGTGACCCGGCTCGAACCATTCGGCGATGCGATCCAGGACCGGATCGGCCCGCTCGGGGAGATCGAAAAACTCCACTGTCAGCGGCAGATCGAAGGCCAGGTCGGGCAAGCTCTCGCCATGCATCCGCCCGGAGCGTCCGAAGCCGCTGGTGCCTCTGAACACGGTAACGCCCATGACCTCCTCGCGGTCGTGCAGCTGCTCCAGCAAGGGCTCAAGAAAACGATCACCCTCGGTTAGGTAAATCCGGACCACGGTCACTTCGCGCCGATTCATAGCTTTCGCCCCGCGATCACCCCCAGCCAGACCGCCGCCAGGCACAGCGCCACATTGAGCACCACATTGCCCACCGCCCGCAGGCGAGCGCCGTTCTCGACCAGGTTGAAGGTTTCCATGGAGAAGGTGGAGAAGGTGGTGAAGGCCCCCAGGAGGCCCACCAGCGCGGCAGCCCGCCATTCCGGGCCAAGCCCCGTGCGGTCCAGGAACACCACCGACAAAAAACCCATGCCCAGGCTTCCCAGGGTATTCACCACCAGCGTCCCGTAGGGGAAGCCGACGCCCAGCAGGGCATGACTGACCAGCGAGGTCCAGTAGCGCAGCACGGCGCCGAGGGCGCCGCCGGCGGCGACGGCGAGGGTGTAGGTCATGACGGCACCGAGGTTAGCAGTGTTCAGTGTTCAGTGTTCAGTGTTCAGTGTTCAGTGTTCAGTGTTCAGTGT
>NZ_JAZKRM010000025.1:0-33369 GCF_036628635.1 Thiohalorhabdus sp.
GTTTTCGGAAAAGGAGCCTAAGAGGCAAAAAACAAGACCTGACCCCGTTGACGGACCCCGTTGACGGAAGAGGAAAAGGAGCCTAAGAGGCAAAAAACAAGACCTGACCCCGTTGACGAAACCTGACCCCGTTGACGTGACAAAAACAAGACCTGACCCCGTTGACGGAAGACCCCGTTGACGCTAGGAGACCTGACCCCGTTGACGCTACGGGGACGTCTACGCGCTGGAGGCGATCTACTTCCGGGTGGCCGACCTGCTCAACCTCGACGTGGACCTGGTCTTCTACGACACCACCTCCCTGCATGTTCGCTGCTATGGGGAACCGCGATCAGTCTCGCCGCCTTCGCGGTGGCCGTGACGCTGGCAGTGATCCGGTAAAAAGTCCGTACGCCGAGAGGAGGCGAAGCGCAATCCCAGCATCTCGCGGTGCCTGAGCCAGCAATCCAACAGATATCCACGGCCCTTTCCCGCCGTTTCATCAACGGCGTGCCCCGCCGAGCGTAACGCTTACGAGCCGGGACATCGGGTGATGGCTGAGCCCCTGGCTGCACCGGCCTTCAGGCCACCGCCGCCCACTCGGGGCGCAGCGTTCGGCGCACCGCCGGCCAGCCCTCACGGATCTTGTTGCAGACCTTCGTGACCTCGCTCAACGGCTTGTTGATGAGTTTAAGGTTGACCAGGGAGGTACCGACCTGAGCTGCCGTCACTTCGGATGGCAGCAATGGCCAGATGCCGCTGACCGTGAGCAGCAACAGAATCACCAGGCTCAGCCAATAGGCGAACTTCGCTGTCACCTCGCTAGCCTGCTTCCACAACTCGAAGCGGATACGGTTTACGTAGAAGTGATCTTGCTGGTGATAAAGGTCCTCGCGATGACCGCGGGCGACCGCCGATCCCACACCAGCGACCAGACGCAGTACGTTGTGGCTGTAATGCTGAATCAGGCCACCAAAAACCAGAGCGGCGCTGAACGGCAGGACGCTGGCGACCAGCAGTGCCGGCAGCAGATCCGGTGCCAGTGACAACTGCCAGATGATCACCGCCGGCAATCCGACGACCACCGTCCAAAGCTCTTTTTGGAAGAGATCGAGAATCTTCCGCGCGTTCTCGCAATCGTTCATCGAGCGGGCAACCTGCTCGCCTACGCAACCGTCCCCGCGGCGCTCGAACTAGGTCCGCTGCAGCTCGATGAGCAGCCGGTCGTCCAGCATCCGGTTGGTGAGCTTCTCGGCCAACTGGAGCAACGCGAGCCCGAAAAACACCCCGATCCCTACCGGCGCGTAACCCAGCAGCTCCTCGATGTGGAAGAGCTCTTCTCCCTTCTCATTAAGCACGGTCTTGGCCAGCCAGGCTTGCACCGGCTCCAGTGCCGGCGTGATCACGTTGGCCAACACCGCGGCCGCTAGCAGCCATGGGTGCCTCAGCACGATCGCCAGCATCTCCCGCAAAAGCGTCCCCTAGCCGGTGCCGCCAAAGGCTTCGGCTAGCAAGCGCGTTCGCATTCCGCGCCCTCCCACTCGTTATTTTCCACATCCGGCGCGTGCCTCCGAGCCAGCCGAAGTTTGGTTGGCGACCCGGTTGAGAATAAGAATAAAAACAATTTTTATTCGCAAATTCCAAACTAAAAACGGAGGCTCTCATGGCCCTCAAGTTGCGCACGCGCCGCCTCTCCGGTCTTGCCGTTCCCTTATTGCTAGCCACGCCGGCGGCAGTCTGGGCCGAACAGCCGATGTCCGTGGCGCCGCTCGATATCACAGGAGTGGCGGTCCCAGACAATCCGCTATCCGTACCGCCGGTTCCGACCCCAGCTCTGGATCGAGGGACCTTCCAGAAACGGCCTGGACGACGGCGTCTCGGCGACGTGATCAACCGTATGCCCGGAGTATTTGTGGGCGGCCCCCCCGGGGAGAATAAGGACATCCGCCTGCGTGGTTTGGACAAGGAGTTCACGCGCTTCGAGCTCGACAATGTGCAGCTCCCGGGGGGTGGCGAGAAGCGCGAGTTCCAGGTTAACCGTCTGTCGCCGTTCGCCATCGGGGAGATCCGCATCCAGCGCCAGACCACGGCACTCGAGGAGAGTGATGGCATCGCCGGTCGGGTCCTGGCGGACTTACGCGCGATTCCTGACGACCTACGCACAGATTTTCGGGTACTCGGCGGCGCCGCGAGTGAGGGTGACGAGCAAGGCCTGTACGGGGCCAACCTTGCCGTAGGCGATCGCAACGAGCGCTTTGGCGGTCAATTGTTCCTGGATCTGACGCACAACCCGCTGCATAAGGACAAGACCAAGCGCAAGTTCGAGGCGGACGGAAGCCTAAAGGAGGTCGAGCGCCAGGAAGAGGATAAGCCCAACGTAACCGCCAACGTGATCGGCGATCTCGCCGGCTATTACCAGGGCGGCAGTGTCCATTTCAAACCGATGTACCTCCATCTCGACGAGGACAAGGACAAGCTTAAGAAGAAATTCAAGGCCGATGGCAGCCTCAAGGAGCGCGAGGCCGAAACCGAGGAAAAGATTCAGGAGACGCTCGGCGCCAAGGTCGAGCACAAACACACCTTCGGACCTCGCGTGTCCGTAGCCTCCGAGGTCGGCTATTACGAAACCACCGAGGACAAGGAAAAGATCAAGATCAAGCGCAAGGGCGATGGGTCCCTGAAGGAACGCGAGGTGGAGGATGAGGACAAGGAGGACGCCTTCTGGATGGCGCGCAGCCGGATGACCCTGCGCTACGGCGAACAGCTCACCAATAACGTCAGCTTCGGTTTCAAGCTCCGCCAGCGCGACCGTTTCAAGGACAAGACCAAGACCAAGATCAAGCCGGACGGCAGTACCGATGATGCCACCGAGGGCAAGGACAACTACGACATCGACGCGGAATACGTAGCGGGCTTCGCGCAAGCCTCCCACCAGCTCACCACGCGCTGGACGGCGTCGGCGGGGCTGAGATACGAGCGGGTGGAGCGCACCGGCGTCAGCGGCGACGGCCGAAAGGGCAGCGCCGCGTTCGAGGACTTCAATCCCAACGTCCACCTGCGGTTCCAGGCCACCCCGGAGCTGGCCCTGTTTGCCTCGGCGTCGCGCAGCCTCAACCGACCGAAGTTCGATACGCTGGCTCCGTTCACCGAGGAAAAAGGGGGCCGGCTGGTACGCGGAAACCCGGAGCTCGAGCCGGCCACTTCGCGGAACCTGGACATCGGTGCCGAATGGCAGGGTACGCACACCCGAACGGCCGTGACGGTGTTCCATAAGGAAATATCCGACGTCATCGAGGAGGCCGACACCGGCCGTTCGGTCGGCGGCAAGAACATCTTCAAGGTCCAGAACGTCGGCGACGGCGACCTGCAAGGCATCGAGCTGGAGCATCGCCTGGATGGGGTCCTGGTTGCGGACGCGCTGCAAGGCCTGGAGCTCTGGGGCAACGCAAGCTTCTTCGACGGTGAGCTCACCGACCGCAGCGGCAAAACCCGGCCGTTCAACGAGCAGCCGGACTCGGTGATCAACGCCGGAGCCAACTACCGTCTGGCATCCACGGGGACGCGCTTTAGCGTTGCGTACAAGCGCATCGGCGAGCTGGAAAAGGCCAAGGTCGACGAGGAGGAGACCGAGGATGACCGCACGAGTGTGGATCTTTCGGTGGCACAACCGCTGTCCGGCCTCGGTGAGGGTTGGCGCGTGACCTTCGATGCGCTCAACGTCACCGATGCTGAGAAGGACAAGACCAAGCGCAAGTTCGAGCCCGATGGCTCGCTCAAGGAGATCGAGCGCGAGACCGAGACCACCGGCCGTGTTTTCTTGCTCAGCCTGGAGGGCCGGTTCTGAGCCGGCCACGACAACAACGAGGACGATGGAATCATGCGACGCAATATCATCATCGCTAGTGCTGCTGCCGCTACCGTGACGCTCGCACTGACTGCTGCACCCGCGCTATTGGCCGGCGACGGCCCCCACGGCGACCGCCACCCGGGCGACAAAGGGCCGCCGCATCACGAGGGACCGAAACCCCACAAGGGCCCACACCACGGCGGCGACAGCAAGCACCATCGCGGCGGCCCTACGCTGGAGATTGAGCTCAAGGGCGAGGGCAGGCACCTCGAGCTCAAGTGCCACGCGCGCATGCCCGAGTGCCTGGAGGCCGTTGAACGGGTGCAAACGCTCGACGGCCAGGGGCAAGAGCCGGATGAGCGCGACAAGGACGCCGCGGACGGCGAATGACCTGCGCCGCAACGGCCGCCGGGCTGACTTGTTGACGCTGTCCGGCCGCGATCGGTTTTACGTCCGAGTCAGGATTTGCAATGAACAAGCTGCTTTGCTTTTTGCTTCTGACATTGGTGCTGCCCGGGGCCGCGCTGGCCCAGGAAGGACCGCCGGATGGCGCGAGGACCAGCGCCCCAGCGGCCAACGGGGAACAAGCACCGGCGCCTGCGGGCGCTGCTGATCCCGCGGCCCCGGCGACGGCGCAAACGCCGACGGCCGGGGGGGGGTGACGGGGCCTCGCCGGCTGAATCGTCTGCCCAAAGCGGTCTGGCGGCGGTGCGGGCGGGTATGGTCGGGCTGGTGCAGACCGGCGGCCCGGTGGTCGCGCTGCTGCTGGCGATGTCCGTAGTGGCGTTGGCCCTGGTGCTGGTGAAGCTGGCCCAGTTCCTGCGCGCCCGCTTGTGGCAGCGCAAACCGGCACGGCGGGCGCTGGGGTTGTGGCAGCGTGGCGAGGGGGAACAGGCCCTCGAGCTAGCCCATGCCAGCGCCAATCCCACGGCCCAGGCGCTGGCGCGCGCCATACGCGGCATGCGCCGCCAGCTGCCGGAATCGGCGGTGCGCGAGGAAGTGCTGCGCTACGGCAGCGACGCCCTGTTCCAGCTGCGCCGGGGGCTGCGGCCGTTGGAGGTGATCGGCTCGCTGGCGCCGCTGCTGGGCCTGCTGGGCACGGTGCTCGGCATGATCGAGGCCTTCCAGGAGCTGGAAGCGGCGGGCAGCCAGGTCAACCCAGCCGTACTCTCCGGCGGGATCTGGGAGGCGCTGCTGACCACCGCCGTGGGCCTGTCCGTGGCCATTCCGGTGGTGGCCCTGCTCAACTGGCTGGAGCGGCGGGTGGACCACCTGGCCCACGAGATGGATGACCTGGTGACCCAGGTGTTTACCGAGGATCTGTCGGCCGCGTCGGAAGCCGAGGCCCCCGTAAGGAGGGCGGCGGATCGCACCGGCGCAGCGGCCTCCCCCCAACCGGCTTCCGCAACCCCGCAGCAGGCGTATGCAGGCACCCTTTAGCGCACCCGCAAAGCTGGCGGGCAAGCAGGCGCGGCGCAAGCCGGTGATCAGCCTGACACCGCTGATCGATGTGGTGTTTATTCTGCTGGTGTTCTTCATGCTGGCCTCCAGCTTCATGGACTGGCGCTCGCTGTCATTGGATACCAGTGCGGCGGGCGAGCCGGCGCCCGCCGAGCAGACCCCCTTCGTGGTGCAGATCAGCAAGGAAAGCCTGCGGCTCAACGGTGACGCCATCACGTTGGAGGCCCTGATCGACAAGGCCCGGGCGCGCCAGCCGGCCGATCAGCCCGTGCACCTGCAGCCATCAAGCGATACCCGCGTGCAGGGGATGGTCAGCATCCTGGATGCCCTCAGCGCCGCCGGTGTGCAGCCACTCAAACTGGTGGAGGATCCCGGGTGGCGGCCGGCGCCGGCGCAAGGGGCTAGCGGAGACAGCCCCCAAGGATCGGCCACGGGGGCGGAACCGTAATGCACTTTCCCGAACGCCGACCGGACCACACCGAAGAGCGCATCCTGCCGCTGATCAATGTGGTGTTCCTGCTGCTGATCTTCTTCATGATCGCCGGCAGCCTGAGCGTCACCGAGCCGTTCGAGGTGGAGCCGCCCGCCTCGCAAAGCCAGGACCGGCACGAGCCCGACAGCTTGACCCTCCTGATGGGCACCGATGGTCGGTTCGCCGTGGCAAACGAGACCCTAACGCGAGCGCAGACCCTCCAGCGCATCGAGACGCGGATCGAGGAACAGCCCCAGACGCGGGTAACCCTGAAGGCCGATGGCCGCTTGCCGGCCAACCGGCTGGTGCGTTTCACCCGGGCGCTCTATGAGACCGGGGTGGAGAAACTGCGCCTACTGACCCGGCCGGCGGATTCATGAGGGCGTCCCCCCTGGCACCGGGAACGGGTAGCTGGCTGCTGGCCGTGCCGCTGGCGGTACTGCTGCATCTGGGCGCGGGCGCTGTTGCCTTGTGGTCTCCCGAGCAAGAACTGCAGGGCCAGGCCAAGGCCGTCGGCACCGCCGGGGTGGAAGTTGACCTGGGCCCGGCCGGCAGCGCCGCCGGCGGTCCCCAAGATCAGCAGGGCGAACAGACGCCGGAGCCACCCACCGAGCCGAAGCCGAAGCCCGAGCCGAAGCCCGAGCCAAAGCCCGAGCCGGCCTCACCCCCGAAGGCAAGTACGGCCGGGGCTGCCGGCAAGAGCGGCAGTAAGGACCAGCCCAACGCCGGCAGCGGCGATAACACCGCCGGAGGCGGTTTGCCCGGCGATGCCAAGGACTACACCGCCACCCTGATGGCCGTCCTGCAGCGGCACAAGGAATATCCCCGCCGCGCCCGACTGCGGCGCCAGGAAGGGACGGTCACGCTCTATTTCAAGGTGGACCGGCAGGGAAGGGAAAGGTGGTGGCGCAGCGCATCCAGGAAAGCTCCGGCCACCGGGCACTGGACGAGGAGGTGCTCAGCATGATCGAACAGGCCCAGCCCCTGCCGGCCATGCCGGAATCCATGGAGCGGGATACGCTGGCGGTGGTGGTGCCGGTGCGGTTTTCCCTGCGCTGAGGCCCGGTACGGGGAGCGCTCGCGTCGCCGAACGGCCCCGCTCCGGCGGGGCCTTGGTCGCTTCAGGAGGGCGGCTCGGCGGCGGGGCCGCCGGCATCCGGGGACGGGGTCGGCGAGGTGGCGTCGGCGCCGGTCGGGGTTTCCCGGTACAGGTGCACATCCCGCTGGGGGAAGGGGATGGTGATGCCTTGCTCGCGGAACAGCTCGTCGATGCGGAAGCGCAGGTCCGAGGGCACGTCCAGGTAGTAGTCGATGTGGGTGAAGGCCCGGAGCTGGAGCTCCAGGGCGCTGTCGCCGAAATTGCGGAACAGGACAGTGGGGGCGGGATCGGGGTAGATGTGGGGGTGCTCGGTGGCCGCCTGCATGAGCAGCTGCTTCGCCAGCTGGGTGTCGGACCCGTAGGCCACGTGCAGATCAATCACCACCCGCGCCAGCTGGCTGCTGTGGGTCCAGTTGGTGACGGTGTTGGACACCAGCTCGGAGTTGGGGACGATGAGCTCGGAGCGGTCGTAGGTCTGGACCACGGTGGAGCGGACCTTGATCTCCTGCACCACCGCCCATTGCCCCTGGTAGTCGATGACGTCGCCCACCCGGATGGGCCGCTCGAACAGCAGGATCAGACCCGAGACGAAGTTGTTGACCACGTTCTGCAGGCCGAAGCCGATACCCACCGACAGGGCGCCGGCGATGATGGCCAGGTTGGTGAGGTCGAAGCCGGCCACCGAGATGGCCAGTAGCACGCCGAGTACCAGCACCACGTAGTAGGCCAGCGAGGCGATGCTGTTGCGCAGGCCGGCGTCCTTGGTAAAGCGGGGCAGCACCCCCTCCAGCAGGCGCCGGCGGGCCCAGCGGCCGCCATAGAAGGCACCAATGAAGACCGCCACGGCGGCCACCAGAGCGATCAGCGAGATGCGATAGCTGCCCACCTGGAAGCCGAACAGGATGGGCGAGAGCGCCGCCCACGCCGGGGCCAGCGGGAAGCCCCACACCCCCAGCACCCCCACCAGGCCGGCGACCACCGCGGTACCGCGGATGAGGCCGCCCAGAAGGCGCATGGCGCGCGAGACCCGCTGCGGGGTGACCACCGGAGCGATCGCCTCCGGTGGCGCCCCCGCCTCCAGGCGGCGGACGGCGCGCGCCAGGCCGGCACCCAGGGTGCCGACGGTGAGCAGGATGACCACGGTCAGCAAGAGGTTGAGCAGAATGGCCGCGGACAGCGTCTGGTAACCCAGGCCCGAGGCCAGCGCCGGTAGCACGGCCGCAATGCCGAGGGCGGCGCGCCCGCCCCCGATCAGGAAGCGCCGGAAGGCGGAGGCTGAAGGGCCGCCGGCGACCTGAAGCCACGCCTCGCGGTCGCGCATCCGCCACAGCACAACCAGAACTAGCAGGCTGAACAGGAACTGGGTGACCGCCCGCAGCTCCGGCTCCGGGTCCAGGTTGTCATCGGCGACCAGCAGGAAGACCCCGGCCAGGGTCAGGGCGAGCAGGAGGCGGCCGGCGTGCCAGAGCCGGGACACCGGGGGGTCGTCCAGGTGCCGCGCCAGGCCGGCGGGATCGGTGGGTCGGCCAATCACCGGGAACAGGGCGATGGCCAGTCGCTGGATGGCGAACAGGCCCAGCGCCGCTACCGCCAGCGTGCCGATCAGGGTGTCGCGCGCGTGCAGGCCCTCCAGCCCCACCAGCAAGGCCAGCGGCACCGCCAGCGAGAAAGCGCGCTCGCGCAGGGCGGTGAGGATGCCGGTAGCCAGGGCCAGCCGGCGGGGACCGGCCGGGTGCTGAGACAGGCGGTCGATTCCTGCCCGTGCACCGTGGCGGAAGGCCCAGCCGGCTGCCAGGCCGATCAGCAGCGCCACGCCCAGCACCCAGCGGGTTCCGGCCGCCGGGCCGCCGCCGGAAAGCCGGGTCAGGGAGGTGATTAGTGCCTGGCCCTGAGCGGCCAACCGCTGCCGGGCGGTGGCCAGGGTGTCCGGGGCCAGCGGCGATGCCCCCCGCTCCCAGATTGCCCGTTCCGGAGCCGATTCAGCCGCCGGGCCGGAGGATGGCGGGGAGGGCTCCTGGGCACCAGCGGTCCCGGCCAGCAGCAGGACGGCCGTCAGCAGGCCGGCGGCCAGCCAGGGACCAAGAAGGGCCGGAGCCGGGTAGCGCAATGGGGCCTCAGCCGGTGGTGGCGCCGGCGCTGGCCGAGCCGGCCAGCTTGGCGTACTTGGACAGCACGCCGCGGGTGTAGCGCGGTTGGGGCTGGCCCCAGGCCTGGCGCCGACGTTCCAGCTCGGCCTCGTCCACGTTCACCTGCAGCAGGCGCTGGTCGGCGTCGATGGTGATCTCGTCGCCCTCCTCAACCAGGCCGATGGGGCCGCCCACCGCTGCCTCGGGGGCTACGTGGCCCACCACCATGCCGTAGGTGCCGCCGGAGAAGCGGCCGTCGGTGATCAGGCCCACCGAGTCGCCCAGGCCCTGGCCCACCAGGGCCGAGGTGGGGGCGAGCATCTCGCGCATACCGGGCCCGCCTTTGGGCCCCTCGTAGCGCAGGACCACTACGTCACCGGCCTGGATGGCGCGGGCCTCGATGGCGTCCATGGCCTCGTCCTCGGAATCGAAGACGCGGGCGGGGCCGGTGATGGTGTGGGTCTTCAGGCCCGACACCTTGGCAACCGCGCCCTCGGGGGCGAGGTTGCCCTTGAGGATGGCCAAGTGGCCCCGGGGATAGACCGGATTGGACACCGGCCAGATGATCTCCTGATCGGGGTCGGGGGCGTCGGGGACGTCGGCGAGCTGCTCGGCCAGGGTGGTGCCCATGACCGTGCCGCAGTCGCCGTTCAGAAGCCCTTCGTTGAGCAGTATCTTCATCACCTGGGGCACGCCGCCGGCGTGGTGGAATTGGGTGGTGACGAAGCGGCCGGAGGGCTTGAGGTCGCACAGCACCGGCACCTGCTGGCGCACGCGCTCGAAGTCGTCGATGGTCAGGTCCACCTCGGCGGCGTCCGCGATGGCGAGCAGGTGCAGCACGGCGTTGGTGGAGCCGCCCAGGGCCATGACCACGGCGATGGCGTTCTCGAATGCGGCATTGGTCATCAGGTCACGGGGCCGGATATTGGCTTCGATGGCGCGCACCAGGACCTCGCCGGAGGCCTCGGCGGACTTGGCCTTCTCGGCATCCTCGGCGGCCATGGTGGAGGAATAGGGCAGGCTCATGCCCATGGCCTCGAACGCCGAGGACATGGTGTTGGCGGTGAACATGCCGCCGCAGGAGCCGGCCCCGGGGCAGGCGTTGCGCTCCACGCCCTTGAGGTCCTCCTCCGGCAGCTTGTTGGCCTGGTACTGGCCCACCGCCTCGAAGGCGGAGACGATGGTCAGGTCCTCGCCCTTGTACCAGCCGGGCTTGGTGGTGCCGCCGTAGACGAACACCGCGGGGATGTTCATGCGGGCGAGGGCGATCATGGCCCCGGGCATGTTCTTGTCGCAGCCGCCGAGGGCGATGACGCCGTCCATGGACTGACCCTGGCACACCGTCTCGATGGAATCGGCGATGACCTCCCGCGACACCAGGGAGTACTTCATGCCCTCGGTGCCCATGGAGATGCCGTCGGAGATGGTGATGGTGCCGAACATCTGGGGCATGGCGCCGCCGGCGTAGATGGCCTCCTCGGCGCTGTGCGACAGGTCGTCCAGCTTCACATTGCAGGGGGTGATGGTGCTGAAGCCGTTGGCGATGCCCACCACGGGCTTGTTGAAGTCGTCGTCGTCGAAGCCCACGGCGCGCAGCATGGCGCGGTTGGGGGTGCGGCGGACGCCTTCGGTGGTGGCACGGCTGCGGTCGTTGTGCGGCATGGTGGTCTCCGGACAGCGGGGCGGTTGAGACGGGGTTAAGGGCCGTTGCTTACGACGCGTGCTCGGCGGCGATCTCGCGCAGCTTGGGCACCTCGAGCCCGGCCTCGTCGGCAAAGCCGATGGCGCGCTTGAGGCGCATGGGGGCGGAGCGGCCGGTGTTGGCGTGCTCCGGGTCGGCCAGCATAGCCTCGGCGGCACCGGCCATTAGGCGCTCGCGCTCCAGCTCCAGGCCGGTCGTAGCCGTCGCGCCGCCACTGGGTGTATTAGATCGGTTTAACTGAGAAGCGGTGAGCCAGGCCTGGATGGCGGTGATCTCGTCGGCCACCTGCTGGGCCAGCTCGCGGTGGTGGTGCCACAGCTCGCCGGTGGTGCCGCCGGTGACCAGGCCAGCGATGTTGGTGGTGAGGATGTAGACATTCTTGCGCACCAGCTCGAACACCATCTCCTGGTAGTCGGTCACCTCCCGCGCCGGCAGGTCGATGGCCTGCAGGGCGTTGACCAGCAGGCCGGCATTAGGACCAAAGACCGGGCTGGCGATGATGGGGTTGACCGGCTTGCCGGGCTTTTTCTCGAACCACACGGCGCTTGCGGTGGGCTGGGGAAGGTCGTGGGCCTCCCAGTCGCGCGGCAGCAGCTCGTTCTGGATCAACCCCAGTCGGTCGCGCCAGGGGGCGGGGATATCGGCCAGCACCTTGTGGAGCTCGGACTCGCCCACGGTGATCAGGGCCAGGGCCGGCTGGGGATAGGCCTTAGCCGCCTCGTCCATGGCTATATCCCGGGTCACTGGGTGGACCGGATGACCGGCGCGCAGCAAGCCGTGGGCGAAAACACCGCCCATCTCGCCTGCGCCGATGAGCACCACCGGTTGCTGCATGGTAAGAACCTCCGTGTTGGGGACCGGATGGGAAAAGCAGAGACGGCGGCCTAGGAGCCCTGTTCCTGCTGGGCCTTTTGCTCCTCGAGCTTCTCTAGGCGGGACCGGGCCTTCTCCAGCTGGGTGCGCAGCTCATCTAGGCGCTCCTTGGCCGCCTCCTCCTGGTTCCGCAGGTTTTCGATGCGTTCGAGGTAGCGCACGTAGTTCTGCTCGCTGCCCTTGCGGACCTTCTCCCCTTCCATGCGGTTCTCGCGGGCCTGCTCGTAGACCTGGCGGGCCTCTTGGACCTTCTGCTCCAGCTTCTGGACCTCGATCTCGGCCTGGGTGATGTTGACGTCCTCGGCCTGGGGGGCGCCGTCCTGTGGCTTCTCCTCAGATTCCTGCGGCTCGGGCGAGGGGGCGGGGCCGGTGACCTCCATCTCCACCCGCTCCGCCTCGCCTTTTTTGCCCGGGGGCGGGGTGTCGCTGTAATGAGTCACTCCCTGCTCGTCGGTCCACTTGTAGACGGTGACCGCCTGGACCCCGCTGGCGAGTCCCAGGCACGCGATCAGCGCGGCGGCGATCAGGGAGCGGGGGAAAATAGATATGAGCATGGCCATGGAACGCCTCCCGGCTGGTCAGTGGGCAACCGCGCCTCCGGTCCGGGCTTGGGTTTCGGAGTGCGGCACGTACAGATTGACCTGGGAATCGCTGGCCTCGGTGTTAGCGCGGATGGTCTGACGCACCGCTTCCGCCTCGGCGTAGGCAGACTCCAGATCCAGGCTGGGATCCACTTCGATAGCCAGGTCCAGGGTGATCTCGCCGTTCAGGTAGTGGACAGTGTAATCCCGCACGGCCAGGTTGCGATCGAGGGCCTGGATGCAGCGGAAGACTTCGGCCATGACCTCGCCGCGCTGGGCCAGGAGGGGAATGCCCTGCTCGTCGTCTTCGGGGTCCACGTGAACCAGCACCTCGGACACCTCCGGATGGCTGTCGATCAGGTGGCGCCGAACCCGCTCGGCGATCTGATGGCCCTCCGAGACGCTGATGGTGCCGGGCACCTGGATATGGACGTCCACCAGGGCCTCGGGGCCCATGCGCCGGGTCTTGAGGTTGTGCACCGATTGCACCCCCTCGATGCGCAGGATCTGGCGCTGGATGCGGTCCACCTCCTGTTCGTCTAGGGCGGTGTCCACCAGCTCCCGGACAGCCTCCCAGCCCAGCTTGCCGCCGGCCCAGACCACCATCAAGGCCACCGCCATGGCCGCCACTGTGTCCAGCACGATCCAGCCCATTAGGGAGCCGGCGATGCCGGCCAGGGCCGCCAGGGAGGACAGGGCGTCGGTGCGATGGTGCCAGGCGTTGGCGATGATGCTGGAGGCCCGGTATTTGCGGCCGATGTGGACCTGGACCCGGAACAGCCATTCGTTGGCACCGATGGAGAAGGCGGCGGCCACCAGCGCCGGCCAGGTGGGCAGGGGGATCTCACCGGCGGCTAGGCGCACGGCCGCATTGATGGCGATGCCCAGGCCGGCGCCGATCAGGATAAGCCCCAGCACCACGGTGCCCAGGGTCTCGAAGCGGCCGTGGCCGTAGGGGTGGTCGGTGTCGGACTCCTGGGCCCCCATGCGCACCGCGGCCAGCACCAGGGCGTCGGTCAGCAAGTCGGACAGCGAGTGCAGGGCGTCGGCTACAAGCGCTTGGGAATGGGCGAGCACGCCGAACACGCCCTTGACCAGAGCGAGCAGGAGGTTGGTGGCGACGCCGATCCAGGTGACCTTCTTGGAGGCCTTGTAGCGCTCGGGATCGGTGGCGGCGACGCCGCCGCTATCGGGAGCGGCTTCCCTCATGCGTCCTTCACCCGCACGATCACCACCTGCTCCTCAAACTCCTCCCGGGACTTGAGCACCGTGTGGCCGTTAACGCGGCACCAGGACGGGATGTCGTAGAGCACCCCGGGGTCGCTGGCGCGCACCTCCAGAACGGAGCCTGGTGCCAGCTGCTTGATCCGTTCCTCGGTGCGGATCACAGGCATGGGGCACAGCAGGCCGCGGGCGTCGAGCTCCTTCCGGGAGTCGGCCGTTTCAGACATGCCATTGCTCTGGGATCCGGCCCGGCGACATGGGCGCCACTTCCGCCAAATAGGGCTCGCCCCCGGGCGGGGTGATCTCGGTGCGCACCCGGTCGGCCATCTTGCCCTTGCCGTAGCGGGCGGTGATGCTTGCCGCTGTGTCCAGGTCATCGCTGTCCGGTTCACCTTCCACCAGGGCGAGGGGGCCCGGATTGTCCAGGTCCCGCACCGCGTGGAAGCGTTTGCGATACCCTTGCAAAAAGCGGTTCTCGCCCTCCTCGCGGGCGATTATCAGCTTGTAGTGGTCCGCCGGGCGGATGTGGCGGCCCAGCTTGAGCAACATGATGTCGTCGAGGTCGTATTCCCGCGTACCCCGGGCCTGCCAAAGGTCCGCCAGCTTACGCGAGAAGTGCTCGTCGGTCAGGAAGCAGCAGCCCCCGGCCGGCTGGGCGTAGTCCTCGAAGCCGTACTGGGCCGCCAGCTGCATCTGCGGCTTGCGCGAGCGGCCTGTGAAGTCATGCAGCTGTTCGCGGTCCACCCAGCCCTCGCGCTCGGGCAGGGTGGGCTCCAGCCGCTTGGCGCACAGGGGGCGCAGCAGGCGGTCACCGGCGCCGGACTCCTCGGCCACAACCGGAAAGGTGTCGCGGCGCTGGGATTTGGGACGCTGGCCGATGACCTCGCCCGTGATGATGAAGTCGAAGCCGTTTGCCTCCATCCACTCCCGGGCCTTGGCCACCATGAATCCCTTGCAGTCCAGGCACGGGTTCAGGTTCTGGCCGTAACCGTGCTTGGGGTTGGTGACCACGCTTACGTATTCCTGCGAGATGTCCACGATGTGGCACTTGATGCTCACCTGCTCGGCCGACCACAGGGCGTTATTGCGCTTGGCCTTGTCCTTGTCCTTCTGGCGGATGGCATGGGTGTGGCCCTCCACGCAGAAGCCGGTGAAGAAATTGATGCCTTCCACGTGGACGCCCTGTTCGGCGACCACCTTGGCGGCCAGCATGGAATCCAGCCCGCCGGAGAGCAGTGCAACGGCCTTGGGCTGTTCGCTCATTCCGCCTTCCTCCGTGGCGTAATTGATTGACCGGCCGACGCTATGGGCCGGGGATGAAGCGCATGGCAATGGGGCACCCCGGCACCCCCGGGGGCCGGGGCTGTGTCGTCCGGGGATAACCGCTTAGAATTAACCTAGGAAATGGTAACGTATCGCTATCGAAAATGCCTCCAAAGGACCGTCCTGGAGCCGCCAATGGGCCCTCCCCATAAACGGGCTCCCCGCTTCGCCCAGCCGCAGGCCCGAGCGAGCGGGTAGGGTCATCGCCATTGCCCCTACCCCCACCCGGGGAAACCGGGAAGTCCAATCTGTTAATCCAGACGCCCAGGTATTAAGGAAGGTTCCCACATGACCGAGGAGACGCCCGAACAGATCAGGGAGCGCGCCCGCAGCCGCTCCCAGGCCAGTGACCGCCCGTTCGAGGGCGAGGTTACCCCCAAAGAGGCCTATCACCTGCTCCAGGAACTGCCCAATGCCCGGCTGGTGGATGTGCGCACCCAGGCCGAGCGCGACTTCGTGGGCTATCCCACCGTGGGCACCCACGTGGAATGGGAGACCTACCCGGGCATGACCTACAATCCCGACTTCCCCGATCAGCTCAAGGCGGATATGGGCACCGACGAGGATCAGGTGCTCATCTTTATGTGCCGCAGCGGCGGTCGCTCAGCCAAGGCCGCCGAGGCCATGAGCCAGCAGGGCTACCCCCATTGCTACAACCTGCTGCAGGGCTTCGAGGGCGACAAGGATGAAAGCAATCACCGCGGCACCCGGGACGGTTGGAAGGCCGAAGGCCTGCCCTGGGAGCAGAAATAGGCGGGCATGAGTAGCCAGTTCTTTGCCAATGTGCCGCTGTTTGCCGGCATGTCGGCGGAAAAGCTGCAGGCCGTGGACCAGCTGGCGGTGGGTCGGTCCTTTCCGCGCGGCCGGCTGATCTTTAGTCAGGGCGATTCCGCCGACGGCATGTATCTGGTGCAGTCAGGCCGCGTCAAGGTTTTCCTAGCCCAGGAGGATGGGGACGAGGTCATCCTTGGCCTGCTGGGTCCGGGTGACTATTTCGGGGAGATGGCCCTTATCGATGCCGAGGCCCGCTCGAGTGCGGCAATGGCCCATCAGGACTGTGAGCTTAGCTTTATCGCCAAGCGGGACTTCCGACGGTTGCTGCGGGAGTCCCCCGAACTCGCCCAGAGCTTGTTGCAGGGCCTTTCCGAACGCCTGCGCATGGCCAACGGCATGATCGCCTCCCTGGCCACCGAGGACGTAACCGGGCGGTTGGTTCGTGTGCTCCTCCAGTACGGCGAGATCGATCAGGAGCGGCTGGTTGTGGCCGAGCCCTTCACCCAGCAGGATATGGCGCGAATGGTTGGCGCTTCGCGGGAAATGGTTAACCGCTCGTTGCAGGAGCTGGCGCGACAGGGGGTGATTGAGCACGGTAGCGATCGGATTGTGCTGAAGGGCTTGGCGGACGCAATCGGATCCTAACTGGTCTGGGGTCTAGGGGATGGTGCGCGAGCCGGCGTAGCTTCGGGAAAGCCTTAAGTGGAGGGTGATGTCCGGTGCGGTGCCCACGGCCAGATCCTCCGAGAACCCCGCTTCCGCGCGGTAGCCTGCTCCGGGCTCCCAGGCGGCCCCCAGGCCCAGCTGAATGGTCGCCCCTCCGAGGGGATCGAGGGAGCTGTCGTACATCGGGGTATGACCGTCCAGCTGAGCCGTCAGGCTTAGGGTGTCCAGCCATGATAGGTTGACTCCGGCCCGCCCGAAGCCCGCCCAGTTGCGGTGCAGGTCGGGGAGGACATCGCTGTCGGTCATGTACAGCACCCCGCCGGCAACATGCCACCCCCACGCCCCGCTGGCGTCCAGCCGGCCATCAGAGGCCAGCCAGGAAGCCACATCCCAGCTGCCGCTGCCCAGAAGCCGGTCGGGATCGCCGGTGGGGACCTCGATCCTAAGGCCGGCCGAAGCGCTGTTCCAGGGCCCTGCCATGCCGCGTACGGGAAAGCCCGCGCTGAAGGCCACGTCGCCGGGGCCGGCTGCGGCTTGGGTTCGTTTCAGGATCTCCTTGCCCGAAGCATCCACCACCCGGTAGCGGAGCTCGTTGTGGCGGCGGTCGGCGCGGTCGCCCTGGGGCAGGCCAAGGGCGTCGTGCCAGGCCTCGATCGCCCCGTCCAGAACTCCGCCGTTATGGGCTAGCCAGGGCGCCTCCAGGGCCCACCAGCTGCCCCATTGGGCAGAGAAGGGACCGGTAGTGGTCAGGGCGAGACGCTGCGTTTCACCGTCAAAGCGGGCGAAGGGACGGCCCGAGCCGTCGCTAACGGCGTGGTTGGCCCAGTCCACGCCCAGGTGAAGCCGGGTCTCGGCGGCGGGATCAGGGCCCTGGGTGATGCGGGGCAGGCCGTAGACCTGGACCACCGGGCTGAGGTTGGCGGCGTCCAGGGAGCTGGTGCCGGCTTCGGCCGTCTTTGCGGTCATCACCACCAAGCCCAACGCCAGAAGGCTTGGCAGCCGGCGACGGAAGCCCAATTTGGTGCGCGCGGCCCAGC
Organism: Thiohalorhabdus sp.; assembly: GCF_036628635.1. Classification (GTDB taxonomy): domain Bacteria; phylum Pseudomonadota; class Gammaproteobacteria; order Thiohalorhabdales; family Thiohalorhabdaceae; genus Thiohalorhabdus. The sequence continues at coordinate 17,165 of NZ_JAZKRM010000025.1, forward strand.
CCGGCTCCATGGAAAGCCCCTATTTGGCCCGCCCGCCAATCCCGGGAGTCATTGCTGACAGCTGGAACAGAAGTGGGTAGTGCGTCCCTGGATCTTGCGCTTTTCCAGCGCTTCGCCGCATTTGGGGCAGGCTTCACTGCCCTCCGCGAGCGCCCGGCTCAGGTAGCCATTGGGCAGCTGCTCCGGGCGAGCCTGACAGCGCACCGCCTTGTCGACCGTGGCCGAAGCGGCCACCCGCAGCCTTTCGGCTTCCTCCCGGGCCAGGTCGCTGGCCTTACGGTCCGGACGGATCCCGGCCTGGAACAGGATCTCATCGGCAATGCCGGGCCCTACCCCGGCAATCAGGTCAGGCTCGAGAAGCAGGCCCTTGATCTGGGCACGGCGCGCATGCAGGGCCTGCCACCACTGCTCCGGAACGAGCCGTCCGTTGAGGGCGTCGGGGCCGAAAGTCCCCAGATCGGGAACAGTGGACTCGTCGCTAATGAAGGCTAGCCAGCTCTGGTTGCGCGGGTCCACCACCGCCAGACCGCCGCTGTCGCTGAAGCGCATGCCCAGCCTCGTGCCCCGGGGTGGTTCCTCGTGCGGGCGCACCTGCTCGATGGCGGCGCTGGGGCTTAGGCTCAGCAGCAGCACCGCGGATTCGTCCACCTCGAGGAGCAGGAAGTGGCCAAAGCGGGCGATCCCCGTGAAGACCGCTCCTGCCAGGCCCTGGCGTAGGGTGTCGGGATCCGTACCGTCCAGGATCCCTTCGTCCAGAATGGCCATCTCCCGGACGGGCCGGCCCAGGATCTTGGGGTCCAGACGTTGGCGGCTGATCTCGATTTCGGGTAGTTCCGGCATGGCCTCTGCACGCTGCGGTGCCTGCGCCTATGGGCGGCATCCGCGGGGAGGATTGAGGGCGGTCTGGGTGACCCGCGACCGGTTGCATCGCCTGCGGCGGCGCATGGAGGGTACCAGCTTCGACCGGCTGATGCATGCCTGGCTGTCCTCCAGGTGTGGCGGGGGCTATGATGTGGCCGGGCGGTGGCAGGGCCCCAGCCGACTCCGCCTTCGGCCCGTTCCCGGGTGGCCGGTACGGAAGGCGGCGGCGCACGGTTCACCGTGCTTATCGGCGAGGCCAGCGAGCGCCATGAGGTCCCGGACCCCCTGTTGCGGGAAGTGATCCGCGCCGAGAGCGACTTCGTTCCTTAGGCCGTCTCCTCCGCCGGAGCCCAGCGCCTTATGCAGCTCCTGCCGGAGACAGCCCAAGAGCTCGGTGCGATAATCCCTTCCACCCCCGGCAGACCATGATGGGTGGCACCCGGTACCTGCGTCTTCTGCTGGATCCCTACGACGGCGACCGGGAGCTGGGCCTAGCCGCCTGCAACTGGGGCATGGGCAACCTGCAGGCCAGCCCCGGCTCGCTCGCCGAGGAAACCGTGCGCTAGGTTGGCCGGATCCGCGACAGCCTCGACGACGCCCCGGCCTGGCAGGATGGATTCCCTCTAGCCAAATTTTAGGTATAGCGGAAACGTTAAGGCTGAATTCCGATCGCTCCTGTCTCATGGACCGGGCGATTGTAGGAAACCGGCTTCGCCGGGCGAGACGTTGCCGGATCGAGGCGCCCGAATCGATGGCTCGCCCGATTAATTGGGTTCCTACGGTGGCGCTGGCGCCGTGGCTGCCGTTTTCCAAAGCAACTGGACGCATCTAAACCGTTGGAACGAATTGGCCCTGCCCAGCCCGATCCTCAGCTTCCGGGCCGGCCGAGGCCTGTGGCAGAATTGCCGGCTTTCCATCCGCGACGGCGGATACGGACCGCCCAAGGTGCGGGCAAGCGAGATCGGCAGGAGCCCATGGAGCGCGACTACAACCCCCACGAACTCGAACGGGCCGTCCAGCAGAGCTGGGAGGCTGAGGACGCCTTCGCCGTCGGCGAAGAGCTGGACCGGCAGAAGTTCTATTGCCTGTCTATGTTCCCCTATCCCTCCGGCCGCCTGCACATGGGCCATGTGCGCAACTACACCATCGGCGACGTGATCGCCCGCTACCAGCGCATGGAGGGCTACAATGTCCTCCAGCCCATGGGCTGGGATGCCTTCGGCCTGCCGGCGGAAAACGCCGCCATCGAGCGTGGCACCTCGCCGGCCGCCTGGACCCGCGCCAACATCGCCGAAATGAAGACCCAGCTCAAGCGTCTGGGCTTCGGCTACGATTGGAACCGTGAGCTGGCCACCTGCGATCCCGATTACTACAAATGGGAGCAGTGGGTGTTCCTGCGCCTGCTCAAAGAGGGGCTCGCCTACCGCAAGAAGGCCCCGGTCAACTGGTGCCCCAACGACCAGACGGTGCTCGCCAACGAGCAGGTGGTCGATGGCGCCTGCTGGCGCTGTGACACCCCGGTGGAGCGCCGCGAGATCGACCAGTGGTTCCTGGCGATCACCGAGTACGCCGACGAGCTCCTAGACGAGCTGGGCAACCTGGCGGGCTGGCCGGATGAGGTGCGCGCCATGCAGCGCAACTGGATCGGCCGCTCCCGCGGGGTCCAGGTACGTTTCGCGGTGGCCGGGGCCGAGCAGGAGCTGTCGGTGTTCACCACCCGCCCCGACACCCTCATGGGCGTGACCTACCTGGCGGTGGCACCGGAGCATCCCTTGGCCCAGGCGTCGGCGGAGAGCAATGCCGACGTGGCTGCCTTCGTCGAGCGCATGTCGAATCGAGCCACCGCGGAGGGCGAGCTGGAGGCCCAGGAGAAAGAGGGCATCCGCCTGGCCGCCGAGGCCATCCATCCGCTTTCCGGCGAGCGCCTGCCGGTTTACGCTGCCAACTTCGTGCTCATGGCCTACGGCGAGGGCGCGGTCATGGCGGTGCCTGCCCACGACCAGCGCGACTTCGAGTTCGCCACCAAGTACGACCTCCCCATCCGGCCGGTGGTGGTCCCGGAGGGCGGCGACCTGGACCCTGGGAGCATGACCGAGGCCTTCACCGAGCCGGGGGTCCTCAAGGACTCCGAGGCCTTCAGCGGCCTCACCTCCGCCGGGGCCTTCGAGGCCATAGCCGATAAGCTCAAGGCCCTGGGCCGGGGCGAGCGCCGCACCAACTACCGCCTCCGGGACTGGGGGGTCTCCCGCCAGCGCTACTGGGGCGCCCCCATCCCGGTGATCCACTGCGACGCCTGCGGGGCGGTCCCCGTCCCGGAGGCGGACCTGCCGGTGGTCCTGCCCGAGATGGAGCTCCGCGAGGCGGCCTCGCCGCTGAAGCAGTCCCCCGAGTTCTACCGCACCACCTGCCCCGAGTGCGGCGGCGCCGCTGAGCGCGAGACGGACACCTTCGACACCTTCGTCGAGTCCTCCTGGTACTTCGCCCGCTACACCAGCCCGGACAGCGATGCCGCCATGGTGGACGAGCGCGCCGGCTACTGGCTGCCGGTGGACCAGTATGTCGGCGGCGTGGAGCATGCCGTGCTCCATCTGCTCTACGCCCGCTTCGTCAACAAGCTAATGCGCGATACCGGCCTGATCGCCAGCGACGAGCCGTTCACCCGCCTGCTGACCCAGGGCATGGTGCTCTATGGCGGCGCCAAGATGTCCAAATCCAAGGGCAACGTGGTCGATCCCCAGGAGATGATCGACCGCTTCGGGGCCGACACGGTGCGGTTGTTCATCCTTTTCGCCGCACCGCCGGAGCAGGCCCTGGAGTGGTCCGACGAGGGCGTCCAGGGCGCGCACCGCTTCCTCAACCGGCTGTGGCGGCTGACCGCTGACTTCGCCGAGGCCGGTCCGGTCCCGGCGCTGCCGGCGGAGCTGGCCGAGGAGGCCGCTGATCTGCGCCATCAGGTCCATGCCCTGATCCAGCGCGCCAGCGACGATGTCCGGCGGCGCTACCACTTCAACACCGCGGTGGCGGCGACCATGGAGATCACCAACGCCCTGGGCAAGCAGGTCGGCAGCGACGATCGGGGCATGCGTGCCGTGGTGGGCGAGGGGCTGAGCGCCGTGGTGCGGCTGCTGTCACCCATGACGCCGCACCTGGCCAATGCCTTGTGGCAGGGGCTGGGCCATACGGGAACGGTTGAGCACGCCGCCTGGCCCGAGCCCGACCCGACAGCCCTGCAACGCGAGAGCGTGGACCTTGTGGTCCAGGTCAACGGCAAGAACCGGGACGAGATCCGGGTACCGGCCGACGCCGACGAGGCGGCCGTCCGCGAGCAGGCCCTGACCAGCGAGCGGGTTCGGGAGTTCGTGGGTGACACCCCGGTGCGCAAGGTGGTCGTGGTGCCGGGCAAGCTGGTGAACGTGGTTGCCAAGTAGGAGCGGCTATCAGCCGCGACCCGAGCTCGGCTCTAGCGGTCGCGGTCAGTGGCCCCTCCTAACGGGGGCCATGGGGTCCGGAGCGCTCCTCCTGGTGGCCCTGATCCTCGTCACCGCCTGCGGCTACCACTTCCCCGGGAGCGGCGCATTCCCGGCCGATATCCGCAGCATTTACCTGGATGCCGAGCCGGCGGATTCGCCCCTGGCCCGGGCCCTTGCGGACGCCCTGCGCCGGGACGACGAGGTGAGGCTGGTCAGCAGCCGCAGCCAGGCCGAGGGGGTGCTGGTGGTGACAGGCGGTGGCCTCAGCAGCAGCGCCGCGGCCATCGACACCGCCGGGGTGGCCACCGAGTACGAGGTGACGGTGCGCGCGGACTTCCGGCTGCTCAAACCGGGCCGGGAGGCCGGCGAGGTGGTCAGCGAGTCCCAGGGGCTGGAGACCAGCACCACCTTCCCGTCCGAGGGCACCACACCCACCGCCGAGGAGGCCAACAAGCGCCGCGCCGGGCGCCAGGCCGCCGAGGACCTGGCCCGGCGCATCCTGCGATCCGTTAAATCCAGCTTCTAAGGGCCAGGGAATGGCCACCGAAACGGCAGGGGACGAGCCGTGAACCTCCGCTCCGAGCAGGATCTGGACCGGCTTCTGGAGCGCGGCGCGCCGCCGCTGATCCTGATCCACAGCGACGCCCCGCTGCTGCGGGAAGAGGCGGCGAGCCGGGTGCGCCGGGCGCTCACCGCCGACCCCGAGGTGGAGCGCCACGCCTTTCGTGCCGACGAGCAGATCGATTACGCCTTCCTGAGCCAGGAGCTGGCGGCGCCGTCGCTGTTCGCCCCGCGCCGATTGTTCGAGGTCCATTACGGCGGCGATTCCCCCAAGGACGAGGGCGCCAAATGGCTCCAGGAGGTGGCCGGTGACCCGCCGCCGGACGCCTGGCTCGTGATCACCTGCGGCTATCAGTCCAAGCAGGCCCAGAAGAAGAAGTGGTTCCAGGCGGTGGAGGGGGCCGGGGCCAGCCTGGCCCTGTTCCCCCCGCGGCGGCACGAGCTGACCGGCTGGCTGAAGCGGCGCCTGGGCGAGCGCGGCCTGGCGGTGGATCGGGACGGGCTGGCCTTGCTGGCCGAACGGGTGGAAGGCAATCTGGAAGCGGCGGCCGGCGAGGTGGAGAAGCTGGCCCTGTATACCGGGGGGCAGGGGGGCGAGTTCGGAGTCGATGACGTCCTCGCCGCCGTGGGCGACCAGGCGCGGTTCACGGTATTCGACCTCGCCGATGCCGCCCTGGCCCGCGAGCCGGATCGCTGCGTTCGGGCCGTGGCCGCGCTGCGCGCCGAGGGCGTGGCACTGCCGCCGGTGATCGGCGCCCTGGCCAAGGAGGTGCGGAACCTCATCGCCCTCCAGGGCTGCGTCACCCGCGGCGAGGACGTGGAGGCCGCTTGTCGCAAGCGCGGTATCTTCCCCCCGCGCAAGCAGGCCATGCAGGGCCTGGCTCGTGCGCTCCCCGAGGAATCGGCCGAGCAGGCCCTGATGCGTCTGGCCCGGGCCGACCGCGTTGCCAAGGGGGCCGCCGAAGGCGACGGCTGGACGCTGGTGGAGGCCGCGGTGCTCCACTTGGCCGGTGGCCCTGAGCTGCCCGCGCTTCGGGCCTGAGGCCCTGGAGCGGGGCGCGGGCGGCGTTGTCCAACTAGGATGCCCAATCGAAGGCGCCGTAGGAGCGGCGGTCCCCGCCGCGACGCCGTTCGTGGTGACCCACGCCCGGTCGCGGCGAGGGGCCGCCGCTCCTACACAATTGCTTAATCAACGCCGAAAATCCCCGCCGCGGAGGGGGCGCGGCGATCGGCAGGAGAACCGCCATGGAAGACGCCACCGCTTACGTCCGTGACCTAGGGCAGCGCGCCCGCAAGGCCTCACGGGAGCTGGATCGGCTCGATCCCGGACTCAAGGATCGGGCCCTGACCGCCATGGCCGACCGGATCGAGGCCGAGGCCAATACCATTCTGGCGGCCAACCGGGAGGACCTGGAACGTGCCCGGGCCGAGGGGCTCGACTCGGCCCTGGTGGACCGGTTGGAGCTCAATGCCGACCGCATAGCCGCCATGGCCGACGGCCTGCGCCAGGTGGCCGGCTTGCCCGACCCGGTAGGCGCCATCGACGAGCTGCGCACCCGGCCCAGTGGCATCCAGGTGGGCCGGATGCGGGTTCCGCTGGGTGTTATCGGCATCATCTACGAGTCCCGGCCCAATGTCACCGCGGACGCCGCGGCGCTGTGCCTGAAGTCGGGCAATGCCGCCATCCTGCGCGGCGGCTCCGAGGCCATCACCTCCAACCGGGCCATCAGCCGCATCATGCAGACGGTGCTGGAGGAGGTGGGCCTGCCCACCGGGGTGGTGTCGGTTATCGACACCTCGGATCGCGCCGCCGTGGGCGCCCTGCTGGGCATGCCGGAGTACGTCGACATCATCATCCCCCGCGGCGGCAAGGGGTTGATCGAGCGGGTGGCGCGGGACTCCCAAGTGCCGGTGATCAAGCACCTGGAGGGCAACTGCCACACCTTCATCGATGCCGACGCCGACCTGGCCAAGTCCGCGGAAGTAGCCTTCAACGCCAAGACCCAGCGCTACGGCACCTGCAATACCATGGAGACCCTGCTGGTGGATCGGGCCGTGGCCGGTGACGTGCTGCCCGACCTGAGCCGGCGCTTCGGCGAAACCGGGGTGGAGCTGCGCGGTTGCGAGCGCACGCAGGAGCTGGTCCCCGAGGCGCATCCGGCCACTGAGGACGACTGGGACACCGAGTATCTCGGCCCTACCCTGGCGGTGCGCGTGGTGGACGGTATGGAGGCGGCCATGACCCACATCGCCGAGCACGGCTCGGGCCACACCGACGTCATCTGCACCGAGAGCTACACCAAGGCGCGGCGCTTCCTGCGCGAGGTGGACTCGTCGTCGGTCATGGTCAATGCCTCGAGCCGGTTCGCCGACGGCTACGAGTACGGCCTGGGTGCGGAGATCGGGATCTCCACCAACAAGCTCCACGTGCGCGGGCCGGTGGGCCTGCAGGGGCTGACCACGCAGAAGTTCGTGGTCCTCGGCGACGGCCAGGTGCGGGGCTGAAGACCGGGTGAGCGCCGCCACCACCGACGACCCCCTGGCCGGCGAAGGTCCCCTGCTGCTTATGGGCGGGACCTTCGACCCCGTGCATTTTGGCCATCTGCGCCCGGCGGAGGAGGTGCGGGTGGCCCTGGGGGCGGAGCGAGTGATGCTGGTGCCCTGTGGCGATCCGCCCCACCGCGCGCCGCCCGACACCCCCGCCGAGCACCGCCTGGCCATGACCCGTGCCGCCGGGGAGGGCCATGCCACAGTGTCGGTCCTGGACTGGGAAGTGCGCACGGAGGGACCGTCCTACACCGTGCTCACCCTCGAGTGGCTCCGGGAGCGCTTGGGTCAGCGCCCCATCGTCACTATTATGGGTAGTGACGCCTTTACCCATTTGCACCACTGGCACCAGTGGGAGCGCCTCATCGACCTGACCCATATCGCCGCCGTGCGCCGGCCCGGTACGCCCATCGGAGAGCTCGAAAGCCCGCTGCCCGAGGCTTTGGCCGGACGCTGGAGCGATGATCCCGACGACCTCCGGCAGGCAAGCGGCGGCCGGGTCATGGCCTTCGACGTCACCCGGCTCGACATCAGCGCCACCGCCATCCGGGAGCTGACCGCTGCCGGGCAGAGTCCGCGTTTCCTGCTGCCCCGAACCGTTGAGGTATACATCAATTCCCATGAGCTCTACCTTGACCAATCCTGACCGGCCATCCCGGGAGCGCGCCGAAGGCGACCGCCTGCTGGCGATCCTCCAAGAGACCCTCGAGGACCGCAAGGCCAAGGACATCCAGGTCTTGGACGTGTCCGACCGCAGCGGCTTCGCGGACTACTTCGTCATCGCCACCGGTACCTCAGCGCGCCATGTCAGCGCCATCGCTCAGCACCTGCAGGAGACGGCCAAGCACGCCGGCTTCCAGCCCACGGGCGTGGAAGGCGCCGATGGCGGTGACTGGGTTCTGCTCGACCTGGGGGCCGTGGTGGTCCACGTCATGCGGGCGGAGACCCGGGCCTACTACAATCTCGAGGAGCTGTGGTCGGACATCCTGGCTGGCTCCTCCGGCAACGACTCCGAAGCCGGCCCGGCGGCCGACGGCTGACCGCCGGCGCATGAGCCCACCAGCCCGCCTGCACCTCGCCAGTGCCTCCCCCCGGCGGGCCGAGCTCCTGGACCAGCTCGGCCTGGCACACGGGGCCATCGACGCCGCCGTTGACGAAACCCACCGCGCCGGCGAGACCCCCGCGGACTATGTCGAGCGCGTCGCCACCGCCAAGGCGGCCGCCGGTGCCGGGGTCGCCGGGCTGCCCGCAGAGGGTGCCCTGGCCCTGGGCGCCGATACCACCATCGAGCTCGGCGGCCGCCTTCTGGGCAAGCCCAACGACGCCGACGAGGCCAGGTCCTGGCTCACCGCCCTGTCTGGACGCAGCCACGATGTGCTCTCCGCGGTCGCCGGCTGCGACGGCCGCCATAGCGCCTGCCGGGTGAGCCGCACCACCGTGACCATGCGGGTCATCCCCCCCGAGGAGATCGAGGCCTATCTGGCCACCGGCGAGCCCGAGGGCAAGGCCGGCGCCTACGCCATCCAGGGCCGGGCGGCGGTGTTTGTGGCGCGGCTCGAAGGCAGCTATTCGGCCGTGATGGGCCTGCCCCTGCACGAGACCGACCAGATCCTCAAGGCATTCGGCTGGAGCGCGCTGTGAGCGGCAGCGAGATCCTGGTCAACGTTACGCCCCAGGAAGTGCGCGTGGCCATCGTGGAGAACGGCCTCCTCCAGGAGGTCCATATAGAGCGCCCGCGTACCAGGGGCATAGTGGGCAACATCTACAAGGGCAAGGTGTGCCGGGTGCTGCCGGGGATGCAGGCGGCGTTCATCGACATCGGCCTGGACAAGGCCGCCTTCCTGCACGCCTCCGATGTCCTGCCCCCGGAAGGCGCCGACCTGCCCACGGGCGGCGAGGAGCCGCCCATCGCCGACCTGCTGGCCGAGGGCGACGAGGTGGTGGTCCAGGTCAACAAGGACCCCATGGGCACCAAGGGCGCCCGCGTCTCCACCCAGCTCACCCTGCCGTCCAGATTCCTGGTCTACATGCCCTTCATCGAACGGGTGGGAGTGTCCCGCCGCATCGCCGACCCCGACGAGCGCGCCCGCCTCAAGGAGGTCATGGAGACCCTCCATCCCCCCGAGGAGCCCGGTGGTTTCATCGTGCGCACCGTCAGCGAGGGCGTCGGCGAGACCGACTTCGAGCGGGACGTGCGCTTCCTGCGCCGGCTGTGGGAGTCCCTCCAGCAGCGCATCCGGTGGGCTCGGGCTCCGGAGCTGGTGCACGAGGACTTTACCCTGCCCATGCGCGCCATGCGCGACATGGTGGACGACCAGGTGGACCGGGTGCGCATCGACTCGCGCGAGACCTGGGATCGCCTCCAGACCTTCGCCCGCGACTACGTCCCGGAGGTGGCCGGACGCATCGAGTACTACCCCGGCGAGCGCCCCATCTTCGACCTGTACTCGGTGGAGGAGGAGATCCAGCGCTCGCTCTCGCGCACGGTCTACCTCAAGTCCGGCGGCCATCTGGTCATCGACCAGACCGAGGCGCTGACCTCCATTGACGTCAACACCGGCGGCTACGTCGGCAAGAAGACCCTCGAGGAGACCATCCTCAAGACCAACCTGGAGGCCACCCAGGCCATCGCCCGCCAGCTGCGCCTGCGCAACCTGGGCGGCATCATCATCATCGACTTTATCGACATGGAGAAGCCGGACCACCGCGAGCGGGTCTACTATGCCCTGGAGCACGCGCTGTCCCGGGACCGGGCCAAGTCCCACCTGGAGGGCTTCTCCCGCTTAGGGTTGGTGGAGATGACGCGTAAGCGCACCCGCGAGTCGCTGGAGCGCACCATGACCCAGCACTGCCCCTACTGCCACGGCCGCGGGGTGGTGAAGTCGGTGCAGACGGTGTGCTACGAGATCTTCCGCGAGACCCTGCGCGAGGCCCGCCAGTACCCCGCCGAGCAGCTGCTCATCCTGGCCAATCCGTCCGTGGTGGACACCCTCCTCGACGAGGAAAGCCAGGGCCTCGCCGACCTGGAGTCCTTCATCGGCAAGTCCATCACCCTTCGCTCCGAGGACGGCTACACCCAGGAGCAGTTCGACGTGGTGGTGCTGTAGGGCTGCTACGGGTCGGCACCGCCAGCCCCGCCTACCGGGCCGGAACCCTTGATTGGGAAAATGGTCAGATGTCATGTAAGGTAGCGACAAACTGCTGTTAGGGAGGCGGCCATGTCGGAGCTGGTAACCCCGCAAGCCATCACGCACTACCTCGGCGGCGAAGGAGCTCTGGGCACCATGGTCCGGAACCGCCGCCAGCTAGCCCGCCTCACCGAGGAGGGGATCCCCTTTGCCTCGGTAGGTCACCTGCTTAAGGAGCTGAATATTACCCAGCGGGAAATGGCCGGTCTGCTGGGGGTGAACATCCGGACATTGAGCCGGAACAAGGGCAGCCAGGCCCGCCTGGACCCCGGTGCCAGCGATCGCGCCTACCGGGCGGCCCGCCTTCTGGCCCTGGCGACCGAGGTGCTTGGCGGTCTCGAGCCGGCCCAGGAATGGCTGCATGAGCCTCAGCGGGCCTTGGGCGGCGAGACCCCGCTGCATCTGATGGCCATGGGCGGCTCCGGTCCCGAGGAGGTGGAGGAGCTCCTGCTACGGATGGAATACGGCGTCTACGCGTGAGGGTCGCTTGGCGCATCACCAAGGCCCGTTATGCCGAGGGGGCGCTAAGCGGGGAAGGCGGGCGGCTGGTGAGCGGGCGCTGGCATTTCCGGGGCAGCCCGGTGGTCTATCTGAGCGAAACGGTCTCTCTCGCGGCCATGGAGACCTTTGTCCATTTACCCCTCAAATACAGCGCCCCGGAAAACGAATTCGTTTTGATCCCCGTAACCATCCCGGAAGGTGTCCCGGTTACGGAGATCCCGGTCCGTAAGCTTCCCAACGGTTGGGACAAGGACCCGGCCCCCGAAAGCACCCAGCACCTCGGGCAGCAGTGGCTGGACAATGGGGAAACCGCCCTGCTGAAGGTTCCCTCCTCGGTGATACCCCGGGAAAGCAACTACCTCTTAAACCCCCTTCACGCGGATGCCTCCCGGCTCCAGGCCTCGCCCCCCGAACCCTTCGATTTCGATCCCCGGATGTTCACCTCCAGTCGCTGCCACTGATTCCCCCGCGGTTGGAGTAACCGAGGGGGAGACGGGCTTGACAGATAAAGCCCGAGTCTTTTGGCTACAGGTCGGGCCGACAAAAAAGGGGGGCGGCGGCCAAGGCGCGAAGCGCCCAAGCCGCCGGAATGGGGCATGGACCAGCCTGATCATCACCTATCCCGCCAGGACTTTTTCTGGGCGCTCGCCAGCGCCGCTCATCTGAACCGGATCCCGTTCGACGCGGATCTGGCCCTTGAGCGTTTCCCGCCGCCGTATGGCCGGGCCGAGCTGGAGTCGGCCCTGGCCGACTACGGCATCGAGGCCTCATTGGTCACCGCCGGCAAGGCCGGCCCGGAGGTCACCCAGGTCCCCTGCCTGGTGCTGTTCCGGGCCGAGCCGGAATCATCAGCCGAAGAGGTCGGCCAAGGGGATGGGGGGCCGGTGGCCGGCGAGGCCGACGGCGCCGAAGCGGCCCCGGCCAACCGGGGTCCCCCGGTGCGCCCGGCCATCATCACCGGCTTGAGTGAGGGCACGCTTACCTATTTCACCCCGGACAGCGACGAGGCGCAGCACCTCCCCTCCGGCGAATTCCACCAAAGGTTCGATGCCCGCATCGTCGTCCTCCGCGCCGCCGAGGAGGACATCGACGACGATCCCGCCGCCGAGACCCAGCGCCCCTTCGGCTTCCGCTGGTTCATCCCCGAGCTGCTGCGCCACAAGCCCATCTGGCGCGACATCCTGCTCGCCTCCCTGTTCATCCAGATCCTGGGCCTGGCCACGCCGCTGTTCACCCAGGTCATCATCGACAAGGTCATCGTCCACCAGGCCCTGAACACCCTCGGCGTCATCGCCGTGGGACTGTTCATGTTCATGGCCTTCAGCTCGGTGATGACCTGGGTGCGCCAGTACCTGATCATCCACACCGGCAACCGCATCGACGCCGTGCTGGGCTCAAAGGTGCTCGCCCACCTGTTCGAGCTGCCCATGCGCTACTTCGAGCACCGCCCCACCGGCACGCTGGTGGCGCGCATCGAAGGCATGCAGACCATCCGCGAGTTCCTCACCGGCGCCGCGGTGGCCCTGTTCCTGGACCTGCCGTTCCTATTCGTCTTCCTGGCGGTGATGGTCTACTACTCGCTATGGCTGACCCTGATCGTGGTGACCATCCTGGCCCTGATCGCCATCATCAGCCTCGCCATCACCCCCGCCCTGCGCCGGCGGCTCAACCGCCAGTTCCTGCTCGGCGCCCGCAACCAGGCCTTCGTCACCGAGTACATCTCGGGCATGGAGACGGTGAAGTCGCTGCAGATGGAGCCCCAGCTCAACCGCCGTTACGGCGACTACCTCTCTTCCTACCTGGATTCGACCTTCCGCGCCCGCACCCTGGGCAACACCTACAACGTGGCGGCGAACAGCCTGGAGCAGCTCATGACCCTGGCCGTGCTGACCATCGGCGCCTACACCGTCATGCAGCGGCCCGACTTCACCGTGGGCATGCTGGTGGCCTTCAACATGTTCGCCAGCCGCCTGTCCCAGCCCGTGCTGCGGCTGGTGAGCCTGTGGCAGGAATTCCAGCAGGCCGACATCGCCGTCAAGCGCCTGGGCGACATCATGGACGCCCCGCGCGAGCCCTACCGCGCCGTGCCCGCCCGCACCCAGGACCACAAGGGCGGGATCGGCATCGAGGGCCTGGCCTTCCGCTACGACGACGACCAGCCCCTGCTCTACGAGGATCTGGACGTCCAGATCCCGGCCGGCACCTGCGCCGCCGTCAAGGGCCCCTCCGGCACCGGCAAGAGCACCCTGGCCAAGCTGCTGCTCGGCTTCTACCGCCCCAGCGCCGGGCGCATCCGCATCGACGGCCACGACATCCGCCACCTGGCCGCCAACGAGCTGCGCGCCCTGTTCGGCGTGGTGCCGCAGGAGACGGTGCTGTTCGCCGGAACCGTCCACGACAACCTTACCGCCGGCAATCCCAGCGCCACCTTCGAGCAAGCCGTTGCCGCCGCCCGCATGGCCGGCATCCACGAAACCATCGAGGCCCTGCCCGAGGGCTACCAGACCGAGCTCGGCGAGCACGGCACCGGCCTGTCCGGCGGCCAGCGCCAGCGCCTGGCCATCGCCCGGGCCCTGCTCAAGCAGCCCCGGATCCTGATCTTCGACGAAGCCACCAGCCACCTCGACGCCGAGACCGCCGAGCAGGTTGCCAGGACGGTCAACGACCTCAAGGGCAAGGTGACGATCCTGTTCATCACGCACGCGTTGCCGAAGGCGCTGGCGGTGGATCGGACGGTGCGGCTGGACGGAGGCGGGGGCGCTGAAGTTGCGGAGAAGGCTGGCAAGGGACATTCGCAACAGGCTGCCGGGCCGGATCCGGCGACGGTGACCGGCGGGTTTTGATGGCAGGGCGGAAAGAATCCGGGTACACCGTGGTGTATTCGGTCACCCTTCTTCTCGGTGGCGAGCGGGAATTCCGAACTTGGTTATCCGGTTCGGTCAAGAGGCATGCCGGAATTCAGGCTCGAATCCTGTAGGAGCGGCCATTGGCCGCGACAGGAAGGGCCTCCAATCCGGGCCAGGGCTGGTAGCCCCTCCTGCAAGCACCAGCCCTGAATGAGGCCGATAGCCAATATTCCGAAAGTTGTCCCCAGATCTAGGGGAAAACCCGTGTATCAAGCGCTTATTGAATTCTGAATCCCTGAAACTAAAAAAGGGGGCAATGGTGTTCCAACGGTATTGGGAGACGGGTAATCCCCTGAAAGCCGTCGACAGATTGTTAGGAGTGAAGACTGGCTTTTTCTCGGTCAGCACGGCGCTTCTGGTCATCACGGTAATGGTTCTGGGGCCGGCGCCTTTGCCTAATGTTAAGGCGGCACCCGGCCCTCTGTCCGCGGAGCAGCTTAGCCGACTGGAGCAGAAAGACCCCGCACGGTTGTTCCGGAAGCTCTTCCGCCTGGAGAGTCGGGGTGACCTTGAAGTTGCCCTTGATTGGCTGAAACCGCGGGTCCTCAAGGCCAAAGGATCCCGTTACGCGTATGCCTATTCCCTGAACCTCTGGCGGGCGGGACTCAAGGATTCGGCAGTGGCTATGTGGCTAAGCGGCCGGGTGCTGGCGATGGTGGACGGTTCCAAATGCAAGGACCCTTCGGGGCCTCCCGCCCGGATTGCCCAGCTCGACCGATTGGCGGCCCCGGTTGTCCACCATTACCGGAAACTGAAACGGGAGGGTGATGAACTGGAGAAGCAAAAGAGGATCGCTCTTGAAATTGAGCGTCAATACGGGGGCTCCGGGGCCAATAGGTGGGTTTGCGCTGGAGGTATGGCCCACATCAAAGAATTGATCGAGGAAAATCCGGGAGCCGTGGCAGAAGGCCAAGGATCGGACAAGTACATCGGGGAGGTTAAGGCTGTCCCCGAGGATTCGTCGGTTGAGCCCGAGCTGATTCCCGAGTCCGAGTGGCCCAAAGCTCGGGCACAAGCGGTTTCCGCCTTCAAGGAGTTCATCGGGCGGGCGTCCGAAACCCCCGAACGCAAGGCTGGGGCTGAGCCGGCCCCTGAGGAACCCTCCGAGCCGGGGGCCTCGGATTCAGGCGTGGAGTCTTCGGGAAAAGGCCGGGCTTCTGTTGAACGATCGATGCCACCGGAACCCCAGGCCACCCCTCAATGGGGGGAGGAAAGCAAGCCCAAGCTGCACGTTATTGGCATTCAAAGCCCGGTGGACCCTAAGGCCGACCAGGGCCCGTGGTGGGCCCGGTGCGAAGGGGATAAGAGCAACCGGGAAGTAGGCCGGGAATGCCACCAAAAAATGGTGCGGCGCAAGAATAACCAGTTGTGGCCGGTCCAGGTCACCGTGGAAACGAAAGAACCCGTCGTTGTGGCTTTGATGGCCTATCGCAACGCCCATTGGAAGGTACGGAACAAAGGCAAGGGCCCGATAAAGGGGGTGGTCCTGGCCGGTCACGGCAAACAGAAAGTCTCCGGCCTTTCCCGCCAAGTTCCGGTTCAGGCCTACACGTACAAGGATTCCCCTTGCGGCCCTTGCCGGGAAAGCGGCAATTGGTTCCAGGCCTTTCGCCGGGGGACTGAGGACTACCGCAAGGCCGTGGATCGGCTCAAGGAGATAACCGGCCTGCGTCCCGCCTCCTTTCAGGGACGCGAGGAAGGCAAGGCCTTCTACGTTGGCGGTGGCTCCCAGGCCTTCGGCAAATGATTAACGGGGCCTGGATTGGCCCCTATGCGGCCACGGGTTCTCGAGCCCCTTTTTCGCCGGTTTGGGGGACCGCGCCGCTGGAGAACGCCCTCGCCAGGGAGATCAGCGGGGAATTCGCCGGGGCGGAAAAGGAGCTGAAGGCCGAGACTGCCGTGGCTTGAGCCAGGACTGCCGAATACGGAAAGGGATTGATCGATGGGGTTTTTAGGCCGTTTCGGCCCCGTGTTGGCCGTTCTAGTTCTTGGTCTTGCTTGGGAGATTCCGGTGAAGGCCGGCGACGACTACGCCACCACCTTCACGCCCAAGGCGGGCGAGGCCTACCAGAAAGACATCAACGTCTGGGTCTACACCGCCGGGTTCGCCGAGCGGTTCGGCATGCCCGAGGAGTGGGTGAGCGGGGAGCTGGAGGGGGCCCATGCGGCGG
>NZ_JAZKRM010000026.1:0-32025 GCF_036628635.1 Thiohalorhabdus sp.
ACGAGCGACTGATGGCGGCGGTGCAGAAGGCCCTGGCCGAAGGCGGGGAAAGCCCTGCGGCTAGCGGGGACTAGCCCCGCTCGTGGCCGGAGGTGGCCGGGTAGCCAGGAGGCGGCCTGGAGCAGCCAGGGCGCTAGCCGCATGGCAGGCAGGGCCGGCGGGGATCACCATTGTTCGGCGTGCGGGGGCAAAAGGCGTCGGCTGCTGCGTTTCCCCAAGACGCGCATGGGTCGGCCGGCCGGGGTTGGAGGACAAGCTGGGCTGTTCTGCCCGTTGATGCGGCATGCCCATCTCCAGCATTCTTGGGCGGAACCTCATGGACAATCTGAAAGGGAGGCCCCAGCACGGCTTATTTAGGCCCCGGTTGGTCCGCCCCCAAACCCGGAGACGCCTCCCATGTCTCACCGATTTTACGGCGCCAATGCGGTGGCAGCCCTTATAACGGTCCTACCAAGCCCTGCGGCCGCGGGTGCTGCTGGCCCCGAATCCCAGGCCTGGCCTATTGAGGCGGTCACCATCCATCCCGGCAACCTGGCCACGGTCGAGCGCCAGGTAACAGCCCCCATCGAACCGGGGCGCCATAGCCTGGCTCTGCCTGCGCTGCCCGGCACCGTCCGCAAAGGGAGCCTGCAGGCGACGATTGAGGCCGGGCAGGGCTTACGCATCATCGGGGTCGATGCCGAGCGCCGGACACGGCCTGCCTTGACTGCGGCCCGCGAGCGTGAGCTCAAGGAAAGGATCGAGGAGATCGAGAGCCGCAAGGCGTCGCTGGCCAACCGGATCGCGGCCCTGCAGACTCAGCTGGGCTTCATCGAGGGCGTTGCCGATTTGCCCCAGAGGGCCGGCGAGGCCCTCCTGTCCCAGGCGGGCTCGCCCGACAAGCTGACCGAGCTCTGGAATGCCGTCGGGGAGGGGGCGAAGCAGACCCGGGAGGACCGCCGCGCCTTGAAGGCCATGAAGACCGACATTGAGGACGAGCTCGAGGCCTTGCGCCAGGAGCTTGCCGACAAGGGCACCGGGGATCAGGAGGTGGTCAAAGCCCAGGTGCGCGTTTCTGTCCCAAACGACGGCGGGAGCACCGAGGCCCGGATCGCCGTTCGCTATCGCGTTACCGGGGCATCCTGGAAGCCGACCTACACCGCCCGTCTCGATACCGAGGCCGCGGAGCTAACCCTAAAGCGCCGCATGCAGGTGCGCCAGAAAACCGGCGAGGACTGGACCGACGTGGCCCTGACCCTTACCACGGCCTCCCCCCGTAGGGGCGAGCCTGAGGCCTTGGCCCCGTGGTGGGTCCGGTTTCGGCCGGGGCCCAAACCCATGCAGGAAAAGGATACCGCCGAGATGGCCCGGATGCCCCGGGGCGCGTCCACCCCGGGCCGTGCCGGAAAGGACCAAATGGCTACCACCGACACCGGCTTCACCACTCGGCACACCCTGCCTGACCCGGTCGATCTCGCCGCCGACAACACCTCTCGGACCTATTCGGTGGCCGACGAGCTTTTGGACGTTGACCTGGAGACACGGGTACGGCCTCAAAAGGCCGAGCGAGGCTGGCTAGTGGCCGCAACCGAGTGGGACGGCGATGCGCCGCTGTCGTCCGGCGGCCTCACCCGCTACCGGGACGGTGCCTTCGTGGGCGAAATCGAGCTCGACCGCTGGCGGCCCGGAGAGAAGCGTACCTTGGCCTTCGGCGTAGACCCGCGCATCGAGGTGAGCCACAGCGCAGCCCGGGACCGGGAGGGGGATGCCGGCTGGTTCACCGGCGACCGGCGAATTACTCGCCAGTACCGCGTCGGTGTGACCAACCACCGTGACACCCCCGCCCGCGTGGTGGTCCGCTACCGCATCCCGGAGCCCCAGGATGACGCCATCGAGGTCGCCCTTACCGCGCGCACTCCCGCCCCTGATGTTCGGGGCGTGGATGACAAGCCGGGTGTCCTGGCTTGGCACTGGGAACTCGGGTCCCAGGAGCAGCGGGATCTACCCATCGGTTTCAAGGTGACCTACCCCGGCGAGCGGGAACTGTCCGGTATTTAATCCCTAAACCGGCATTTGCCACCTGGCGAGCCGTCGGGAAACGGTAACCGCGCGACGACCCTTGGGCCACGTCGACCGGATAAGCTCCCGGCGGGCCCGGCCTAGCGGCTCCCGGGAACCCGATGGCCCTGCACCGGCTCCCCTCCGGGGAGCAACGAGGAGCCCTGTTGGCCGCGAGGTTTTTCCCCTTGCATTTGCGCCCATCCCTGGTTTCCTACCGGGCAACGTTTTCCCTAGGCTTTTTTCGGAGCGCCGCATGGCAAGCCAGACCGGCTATTCCGCCGAGGACATCGAGGTCCTCGAGGGGCTGGACCCCGTCCGGGTGCGCCCGGGCATGTACACCGACACCGGCTCGCCTACCCACATCCTCCAGGAGGCCATCGACAACGCCGCCGACGAGGCCCTGGGCGGCCACGCCGCCTGGATCCGGGTCACGCTCCACGCCGACGGCTCCGCCTCCGTGGCCGACGACGGCCGCGGCATCCCGGTAGAGCCCCACCCCACCAAGGCCAAGCCGGCCATCGAGGTGATCCTTACCTCGCTGCACTCCGGCGGCAAGTTCCGCAAGGACGGCAACCACGCCTACGCCTTCTCCGGCGGCCTGCACGGGGTGGGGGTGGCGGTGACCAACGCCCTAGGCGAGCGCCTGGAGGTCACGGTCAAGCGCGACGGCCGGGCCCACCGCATGGCCTTCGCCGGGGGCGAGGTGGTCGAGCCGCTGACCGAGACTGGAACCACTCAGAAGAAGGATACCGGCACCGCCCTGCGGGTGTGGCCGGATAGCCGCTACTTCGAGAGCCCGCGCTTCAACAACGCCGCGCTACAGCGGCTGTTGCGCTCCAAGGCGGTGCTGCTGCCGGGTCTGAGGGTGGAGCTGGTCCAGGAAACGGCGGACGGCGAGACCACCGCGGAGGCGTGGCAGTACGAGCAGGGCATGACCGAGTATTTGGCCGAGCTGCTGGACGACCGGGACACCGTCAGCCCCATCTACACCGACGGCCGCTTCTACGGCGAGCGCGATGGCGTCGATTTCCACCCCGGCGAGGGCGCCGATTGGGCCGTGGCCTGGGTGGGCGACGGCGTCGGAGTGGGCGAGTCCTTTGTCAACCTCATCCCCACAGCCCAGGGCGGCACCCACGTCAACGGCCTGCGCAACGGCGCCACCGAGGCCCTGCGCGCCTTCGCCGATCACCACAACCTGCTGCCCCGGGGCATCAAGAAGCTAACCCCCGAGGACGTTTGGGCCGGTGCCTGCTTCATCCTCAGCGCCAAGCTGCTGGACCCGCAGTTCCAGGGCCAGGTGAAGGAGCGGCTGACGTCCCGCGAGGCGGTCAAGCTGATTAGCGTCATGTTCAAGGACCGCTTCGAGCTGTGGCTGGCCCAGAACCCCGATGCCGGCAAGGCCATCGTGGAGCAGGCGGTTTCGGCCGCCCGCGAGCGGCTCAACAAGAACAAGAAGGCGGAGAAGCGGAAGGCCTCTGGGCTGGCCACCTTGCCGGGCAAGCTCACCGACTGCGAGGCCAGCGACCCGGCGGCCACCGAGCTGTTCGTGGTGGAGGGCGATTCCGCCGGCGGTAGCGCCAAGCAGGCTCGCGACCGCGACTACCAGGCGGTGCTGCCACTGCGGGGCAAAGTCCTCAACACCTGGGAAGTAGACGCCGGCGAGCTCTACGCCAACCGCGAGGTCCACGACCTGGCCGTGTCCATCGGCGTTGACCCGCACGGACCCAATGACGAGCCGGATCTTTCCCAGCTGCGCTACGGCAAGATCGTCATCCTGGCCGACGCCGATGTGGACGGCGCCCACATCCAGACCCTGCTGATCGGGCTGTTCCTGCGCCACTTCCCCAAGGTCATCGAGCGCGGCCACCTGTTCGTGGCCTACCCCCCGCTTTATCGGCTGGATATCCCGGGTCAGGGCAAGAACCGCCCGGCCCAGAAGGTCTACGTCCTGGACGAGGCCGAGCGCGACGCCACCTTTCAGAAGCTGGCCGACGAAGGGGTGGCCACGGACAAGGTCCGGACCAACCGCTTCAAGGGCCTAGGGGAGATGAATCCCGACCAGCTGTGGGAGACCTGCCTGTCGCCGGACACCCGGCGGGTGCTGCCGCTGTTCGTGGCGCCGGAGGAGATCGAGGAGACCTGGGCCGCGGCCAACCGCTGCCTGTCCACCAAGGAGCGGGCGGCCCGGCGAGCCTGGATCGAGGCCGCAGGCAACCAGGTCGAGGCGGATATCTAGGAAGCCCCGAAGCCCCGAGGTAAAGAGGCCACTGCGATGCGGGAAAAAGAAGCGGGCTCCTCAACCCGACCCGACCATCGGGACGCAATCAGCTTTGATCCAACCTGGGGAGAGCGGGCAAAGACCCTTTTTGTGCCGATCGCGAGCGTTCGCGATTTCTGGCTGCTTTATGCGGCGCTCTGGCTGGGGCTCGGGGTCTGGGGATGGACTTATGTCAGTGCCAGCGTCGCCGAGCTGGGCTGGAATTCGGGGGCTTTGAGCTACGTTAACACCCCCTTCCATGAATTCGGTCACATCCTGTTCTCCCCCCTGGGAGAATGGGTGGAATCCCTGGGAGGAACCCTCGGCCAGCTGTTGATGCCGATGGTCGCCGGCGTTGCGCTTTTGTGGCAGCGGGGAGACACGTTCGGGGCGAGTGTCTGCCTGTGGTGGTTGGGGCAAAACTTTATCGATATAGCGCCCTATATAGCTGATGCCAGGGCGGGGCAATTGCCGTTGTTGGGCGGCAATACCGGGAAAACATCTCCCTACGGGTTCCACGATTGGGAGTTTATCCTGGGCGAAACCGGATTGTTGGCCTACGACGGGGCGCTCGCGGCCTTGTCCATGAATATCGGACGGTTTTTAATGGTCTTGGCCTTGGTGTGGGGCGCGGTTTTGCTGTGGAACGCTTATGGTAAAAAAGCCTAGTTGGCAAACACTCTTTATGAATAAAGTCATGGATCCGTTCGAGGTAGTGATAAAGCATGGGTGACCTCTCGCAGTTCGGCGAGGCCCGGGAGGGCAACGAGGGTGAGGACTGGATCAACCTCCGCAACCACCTGGGCAAGAGCTATCTGGAATACGCCCTCTCCGTGGTCAAGGGCCGCGCTATACCCGACGTTCGCGACGGTCTCAAACCGGTGCAGCGCCGGGTGCTTTACGCCATGCACCGGCTGGGCCTAGGCGCCAACCACGACCACAAGAAGTCCGCCCGGGTGGTGGGCGAGGTCATCGGCAAGTTCCATCCCCACGGCGACCAGGCCGCCTACGACGCCCTGGTACGCATGGCCCAACCCTTCGCCATGCGCCATCCCCTGGTGGACGGCCAGGGCAACTTCGGCACCGTGGACGGCGACAACCCTGCCGCCATGCGCTACACCGAGGCCCGGCTGACGCCCTTCTCCGACCTGCTTCTGGCCGAGACCGACCAGGGCACGGTGGATTTCCTGGCCAACTACGACGGCGCCGAAACCGAGCCCGAGGTGCTGCCGGCGCGGGTGCCCATGCCCCTGCTCAACGAGCAGCCCGGCATCGCCGTGGGCCTAGCCACCGACGTGCCCTCCCACAATCTGGCCGAGGCCGGCCGCGCCGCCGTCCGCCTGTACCGCAATGCGGAGGTCACTACCGCCGAGCTCATGGCGGACCTGCAGGGGCCGGACTTTCCCCAGGGCGGCCAGATCTGCGCCGCCGCCGAGACGGTCAGGGCCATCTACGAGGCCGGCAGCGGCAGCCTAACCGTGCGTGCCCGCTGGTCGGTGGAGCAGCTCGCCGGCGGTGACTGGCAGGTGGCCATCACCGAGCTGCCCCCCAACGTCTCCGCCGAGGACGTGCTGGCCGAGATCGACGCCCTGGCCAATCCCCAGCCCAAGAAGGGCCGGAAGGACATCAACGCCGAGCAGAAGGCGCAGCAAAAGCGCACCCTGTCTCTGGTGGGGGAAATCTCCAACCAGGCCGGCCAGGACACCGGGCCCGTGCGCCTGGTGGTGGCGCCCAAGAGCCGGCGGGTGACCGAGGCCGAACTGACCGGCTTTCTGCTGGGCCAGACCAGCCTGGAGGTGCGCAAGAAGGTCAGCTTCACCTTCATCGACACCGACGGCCGGCCCAAGGAAATGCCCCTGCGCGACGTCCTTGCCAGCTGGACGGCCTTCCGCCGCGACACGGTGACCCGGCGCACCCGGCACCGGCTGGGCAAGGTGGACCACCGCATCCACATCCTGGAGGGCCGCCAGGCCGTCCTGCTCGACATCGACCGGGTCATCGCCATCGTCCGCGCCAGCGAGGACGACAGCGAGGCCAAGGACGCCCTAATCGAGGCGTTCGAGCTCTCCGACATCCAGGCCAATGATGTCCTCGACATCCCCCTGCGGCGCCTGACCAAGCTGGACAGCATCCGGATCGACCAGGAACTGGGCGACCTGCGCTCGGAAAAGGCGGAGCTGGAGCACCGCCTGACGGAGCCCGAGGCCATGACCGAGCGCATCATCACCGAGCTGGAAGAAGACATCAAAGCCCACGGCGACGTCCGCCGGACCCTGATCGAGCCTGCCGAGCCGGCCGCCACCGAGGCCCCGATGGTGGATGAGCCGGTGACGGTGGTGCTGTCCGCCAAGGGCTTCATCCGCTCTCGACAGGGCCATAACCTGGATCTGTCCTCGCTGCCGTACAAGGACGGCGACCGCGAGATGGCCGTGGTGGAGACCCGCACCACCCGGCAGGTAGTGGTTTTCGACGCCGGCGGCCGTGCCTACACCGTCTCCGCCAACGAGGCCCCCGGTGGCAAGGGCTTTGGGACCCCGGTGAGCTCGTTGGTGGAGCTGCGCAACGGGGGTGAGCTCGCCGGCATGGTAGCCGGGGACCCCGAGGATCGCTTCCTGCTTGCCACCGACGCCGGCTACGGCTTCATGGTGCGCTTCCAAGACCTGCTCGGCCGCAACAAGACCGGCAAGCACGTGGTGAAGGGCCTCGACGGCGCTGCCCTGCTTCCGCCCCGTGCGGTGCCCGCAGGGATCCAGCACATCGCGGCGGTCACCGACTCGGGCTATCTGGCCGTGTTCGGTATCGAGGAGATGAAGGAGCTGGCCGCCGGAAAGGGGGTCAAGCTCATCGATCTGAAGGCCGGCGAGAGGCTGGCGCGGGGGGTTACCTTTGCCGAAGCTCTGGAGTTGCCGGGCAAGGGCGACAAGACCGTGACCTTGGCGGGCGAAGACCTGGCGGCCTACGTTCGCAGGCGCGGCAGCCGGGGCCGACAGGTTCCGGCAGGGGTGGTGAAAAAGCGTCTCTAGATCCCGCCTAACGGACTGGACCACTGCTGGCTGCTACATGGCCCACTGGCCGGGTGGGGCCAGTCGCTCGCCATGGTTTCGGGCCGAAGCTCGCCTCCGTCGTTGGGCGACTGGCAGGCAGCTCCCCCTTCCGAACCAGCGGCTGGCCAGGCCGGCCCAAGAACCGATAGCAGATTGTGGATAGGGACGGTTGATCAATGTAGCCGATTCCGCTCGGGCCACCAACCGCGACGGTCGTTGCTCATGCGGACAAACCTGGCAGGTCGGAGAGGTTGCCGGACAGGGCACAGGAGCGCCTATGCTGGTCCTTGGCCACCGCGGCGTGATGCGGGAGGGCTTTACCGAGAACACCTGGGAGGCCTTCGAGGCCGTTGTGGGCCTTGGGGTGGACGGCATCGAGACGGATGTTCGTCGCACCCGGGACGGGCGGCTTGTCCTGTATCACGACCGTCTGTGCGCCACCGGGGAGCCGGTGGCCGAGGTTGCCCACGCCGACCTGGAAGCGGCGGAGGGCCACGAGGTCCCGGAGCTCGGGGAGGTTCTGGCGCGCTGGCCGGGGCTGCTCTGGAATCTGGAGCTCAAGGCCCCGGACCTGGTGGAGCCACTGGCAGCCGTTCCGGAAGCCCGGGACCATTCCAATCTGGTGGTGTCCTCCTTCTTCCATGACATCATCCACGACCACGCCGAGCGCCTGCGCCATCCCCTCGGGCTCATTATCAACCATCGGCCCGTTAGCATGCGCGCCTTCCTCGGGGAGTGGTCGGCCCGGCCGCTGGACTGGTGCGTCTGGAATCTGGACTTCGTGGACCGGACCCTCCTGGAGGCGGCCGGCAAGGCCGGCATGGCCAACATCCTGTACAACCTGCACACTCCGGCTGACCTGCGCTGGGCCGAGGAATCGCCGGTAGCGGGGGTCATCATGGACCAGCCGGAGCTGGCCCTGGGTCGGGGCCACGGTGAAGTGGGGCCGGCATGAAGGCGGCTATAATCGGCGGGGGCATCAACGGCCTGGCCAGCGCCTGGGCGCTCACCCAGGCGGGCCACGAGGTCACCCTGTTCGAGCGCGACGGCCTCATGGGCGAGACCTCCAGTGCCTCCACCAAGCTCCTCCACGGCGGCCTGCGCTATCTGGAGCACGGCCAGGTCCGGCTGGTGTACGAGTCACTGCAGGAGCGCAACTGGTGGCTCCGCCAGGCCCCCGATCTGACCCATCCCCTGCGGTTGGTGGTGCCGGTCTATCGGACTTCCAGCCGCCCCCGCTGGAAGCTCAAGGCCGGCCTGTGGCTGTACGACCGCTTGGCCGGGCGGGATCGCATCGGCAGCCATCAATGGCTCGGGCCCGGGGAGCTCACCGAGTTGGCCGCGGACCTCGATGCCACGGGGCTCAAGGGCGGCTACGCCTTCTATGACGGCCAGATGGACGATTACCGGCTGGGCTTGTGGGTGGCCGACCAGGTGCGCAGCCTGGGCGGGGCCATTCATGAGGACGAGGCGGTGGAGCGGGTGGACACCGAAGGCAATGTGGTCACCGAGGCCGGCAGCTATCGGTTCGACGCCGTGGCCAATGTCGCCGGGCCGTGGGCCGAGGCCCTCAATGAGCGCAGCGGCGTCCCCTGCGGCTACCATCTGGACCTCATCCGCGGCAGCCACCTCCTGTTCGAGGGCGAGCCCGGCGCCGGCTTCCTGCTGGAATCGCCGCGCGATGGTCGGGCCTTTTTTAGCCTGCCTTACCAGGGCCGGACGCTGGTGGGCACCACCGAGGTACGCCAGGATCTGGACCAGCCCCTTGCCTGCAGCGAGGCGGAGCGGGACTACCTGCTCGAGGCCCACAACCATTACTTCCGCGAGCAGCGCGGGGCGGGCGACATCGTCGAGGCCTTCGCCGGCGTCCGGCCCCTGATCCGCTCCAGCGAGGATCCCTCCAGGGTCAGCCGCGAATACAAGCTGGAGCGCCGCGGCCGGCTGGTCACCGTCTACGGGGGCAAGTGGACCACCGCCCGCCGGCTGGGTGAGAAGGTGGCCCAGGCCCTCAAGGCTTAGCCGAGGGGGGCGGGACGGCCTCCCCTCACCGGGGCCGGGCAGGTAGAATCGGGGGGCGCCAGCCAACGCCGTCAAAAGGGACCACCCATCGCCGCCATCGACGACACCCTCCGGCGCGTCTACGGCTTCGATGCCTTCCGTCCCCACCAGCGGGCCATCATCGAGCACCTGGTGGCCGGCGGCGATGCCTTTGTGGTCATGCCCACCGGCGGCGGCAAATCCCTGTGCTACCAGATCCCGGGCCAGCACCGTCGGGGCGTGGGCATCGTGGTCTCGCCGCTGATCTCGCTGATGAAGGATCAGGTGGACGCCCTGCGCGCCAACGGCGTGGCGGCCGCCTGCTACAACTCGGGCCTGGAGCCCGACGAGGCCCGCGACGTGCTGGCCCGGCTCCACCGCGGTGACCTGGACCTGCTCTACATCGCCCCCGAGCGGCTGATGAGCGACGGCTTCCTCGACCGCCTGGCCGAGGTGGACCTGGCCCTGTTCGCCGTGGACGAGGCCCATTGCGTGTCCCAGTGGGGCCACGATTTCCGTCCCGAGTACGTGCGCTTGGGCGGCCTGCGCCGCCACTTCCCCCAGGTGCCCCTGATCGCCCTCACCGCCACGGCCGATCCCCAAACCCGCGTCGATATCCAGCACCACCTCGCCCTGGACCGCGCCGAGGTCCACGTGGCTGGGTTCGACCGCCCCAACATCCGCTACGCGGTGGCCGAGAAGCGCAAGCCGGCCAAGCAGCTGGCGGGGTTTTTGAGCCGCCACCGCGGCGAGGCCGGCATCGTCTACTGCCTTTCGCGCAAGCGGGTGGAGAAGGTGGCCGAGGACCTGATCGCTGCCGGCCACCGTGCCGCCGCCTACCACGCCGGCCTTTCCGGGGAGCGCCGGCGCGAGGTGCAGGAGGCCTTCCTGCGCGATGAGCTGGAGGTGGTGGTGGCCACCGTCGCCTTCGGCATGGGCATCGACAAGCCCAACGTGCGCTTCGTGGTGCACTTTGATCTGCCCAAGAGCATCGAAGGCTATTATCAGGAGACCGGCCGTGCCGGCCGCGACGGCCTGCCCGCCGAAGCGCTTCTGCTGTACGGCGGCCAGGACGTGGCAACGGTACGGAGCCTCATCGAAAACGGCGACAACGAGGCCCAGAAGCGGATCGAGCGCCACAAGCTGGACGCCATGGTGGCCCTGGCCGAGAGCCTCACCTGCCGCCGGCGCGTTCTTCTGGGCTATTTCGGCGAGAGTGTGGCCGCCGACTGCGGCCATTGCGACGTCTGCGACGACCCGCCCGAACGCTTCGATGCCACCGTCGACGCCCAGAAAGCGCTGTCCTGCGTCTACCGCGTGGGGCAGCGCTTCGGCATGCGCCATGTCATCGCTGTCCTGCGTGGCTCGTCCAGCGAGCGCCTGCGCCAGCTGGGCCACCACAAGCTCTCCACTTTCGGCCTGGGTACCGACCGTTCGGCGGCGGACTGGGAGTCCCTGCTGCGCCAGCTGATCCACCGGGGCTATCTGATCCAGGACATTGCCAACTTTTCGGTACTCAAGCTCACGGAAGCGGCCCGCCCCCTATTGCGGGGCGAGGAGGTGCTCCACCTGGCGCGGCCGCGGACCGATACCGCCCCGGCCGCGGCGGAGCCGGCGCAGCAGCCGGCGGCGGCCGAGGCCGCCGATCCCGGCCTGTTCGAGCACTTGCGCGGGGTGCGCCGGCGGATCGCCGAGGCGGAGGGGGTGCCGCCCTACGTGGTGGCGGGGGATCGCACCTTGACCGATCTGGTGCGGCGCCGGCCGCAAACCCCCGAAGAGCTTCTCGGGGTCCACGGCATCGGCGAGCACAAGCGGGACAAGTACGGCGACGACCTGCTCGCCGCCATCGCCTTTTACGAGGGCGAGCACCCTGATTCCGCCGCGGGTAGGATTGCGGGGGGGCCGGGATAGGCTGGGGCCGCTGCCGAGGGGGCGTAGCCGGCGGGCCTGTCGCTTGTTTGGACGGGAGGCCCGGCGGCCCAAGCGGTCCCGACCCGATCACTGCCACAGTTCCCAGCTGCCCGCGGCTGTGGCAAGTGGTTTACGGGGCGGCAGGGGGGTCTGGGCCGGGTCTCCCTCAGTTTATCCTGGGCAGGGAGGCGGGGTTATCCGGCTCGTCCTCGTCGGTCCGGCCGTCATCGGCGAGGAGATTGATCAAGGCCTCAAGGGCCTGGGAGTCCATGGAGTGGAAGAGCAGCCGGGCCCGGTTGTCCCTAACCTCGTCGAGTACCACCGCCGCCCGGTGGCGCTCGGTTCCCCGTTCGGTTTCCCGGGTGAACGCCACCTCCGAGATGCTTTCGGGGTACAGCGCCCAGGGACTTAGTTGGATCACCATGCCCGACAGGCTGATCCTTTCCGCCATGCACATGGCGAAGGGCATACCGTTCATATAGATGGTCACCAGCATGGCAACGTCGCGGGACTGGTCGGGCCGGGAAGTCACGGGTCGACTCCTGATGGATAGGTACGGCTCCCCACCCTATAAGCAAACTGCGTGCCTTTTAGAAAAATTAATAAAAACCAATAGCTTGTTGGGTATTCAGGGGGTCTCCCCCGCATTGACTGTCCCCGTTCCCCAACAATCGGGGCCTGAAACGGGCAAAACCCGGGCCCAAAAGGGTGGGCTAGCTCCACGGGCAAGGCGACCTTTTCGCTCGAGAAAGGGTTAAGGCCCCGTAATGATGGGCTTTTAGCCCGGATGGGGTGGCTGTTGGGAGATGGCCCCAGCCCCTGTCTCCTCCCGGGGACGCCCGCCAATGGCCAGCGGGGCTCCCGGGTCAGGCAGTCGGTGGCGTACCATGGGGATGCGCTTTCCCCCCCGCTATACCGGACGAGGCATCCATGGGTCTTTGGCAACGGTTGTTCGGGAGCCGCATCGAGGCGATTGTCGTCGACGAGGCGGGCCATCGCAGAACCAAGAAGCTAAGCCCCGAGCGCATCGAGCGCCTGCGCGAGGCGGGCTACGGCGTCGTGCGTCTGGACCGGGTGCCGGTGCACATGCTCGACGCTGTCCAGGGGCCGTCCCAGACCGAATGGGAGGTGGGCAAGGACGTGACCCGGAAGGTGGTGGAGCGCCACGCCGATCCCGAGACCGGTGCCCTGTACGCCGTGCGTCTTTACGAGGGACTGGAGCCACGGGAGACCAAGATCACCTCCCGCGCCAAGTGGCAGGAGCTGCACGAGAGCATGGGGTAGTGATGCCGAGTGCCGTCTAATGGGCCGTGTCCAAGGGGAGGGGACGGAACCGTGACCGAAAAGGGCAATGGGGGTATCGCCCACGTGATCCGGGCTCTAGGTAATTCCTGGAGCGGTCTGCGCTGGGCAATGCGTAATGAGGCGGCATTCCGGGAGGAAGTGGCCCTGGTGGTGGTGCTCCTCCCGATTGCCCTTTGGCTGGGCGAGCGTGGCGTGGAGCACGCGCTTCTTATTGGGAGCCTGATCCTGCTGCTGCTTACCGAGCTGGTGAACTCGGGCCTGGAGGCGGCCGTGGACCGGATCGGCGAAGAATTCCATCCTCTGGCCGGCCGGGCCAAGGACCTGGGCTCGGCGGCGGTGCTGGCCGCCCTGGTCCACCTCGGCGTGATCTGGGGGCTCATCGCCCTGCCCAACCTGCTGGCCCGGTTCTGATGGCGTTCCGGCCCGCCTGGTGGCTGCCCGGCGGCCACCTTCAGACGCTGTGGCCGGCCCTGCTGCGACGCCCGCCGTCGGTGGCCATGCGGCGCGAGCGCCTGGAGCTGGCCGACGGCGATTTCCTGGACCTGGATTGGGCGGTCGCGGCCCCTGCCCAGGGCCCCGTCGTCCTCCTGCTGCACGGTCTGGAAGGCGGCCGGGAGTCCCACTACCCGGGGGGCCTCATGCAGGCCCTGGCGGGGCGGGGTATGCGGCCGGTGCTCATGTATCAACGCGGCTGCAGCGGCGAGCCCAACCGCAGCCACCGCCGGTACACCGGGGGCGATACCGGGGATTTGGCAGCGGTGATCGCCCACCTCCGCCGCACCCATCCCGAGGCCCAGCTGGCAGTGGTGGGGTACTCCCTGGGCGGCAATATCCTGCTCAAGTGGCTGGGCGAGACCGGGGCCGACAATCCCCTAACCGCCGCCGTGGCGGTGTCGCCGCCCTTCCGCTTGGACCGGGCCGCCGACCGGCTGGAGCACGGCCTGTCCCGGCTGTACCAGCGCCATCTGCTTGGGGCCCTGCGCCGGGCCATCCGGGGCAAGTACCGCGATCGGCCCGAGGCCTGCCCCGTGCCCCTGGCGGAGCTTGACGGCCTGGACAGCTTCCGCGATTTCGACGACCGCTTCACCGGTCCCGTGCACGGCTATGCCGGCGCCGACGACTATTACGCCCGCTGCAGCAGCCGCCCCTTCCTGGGCACGATTGACGTGCCCACCGCCGTCATCCACGCCCTCGACGATCCCTTCACCACCCCCGATGCCGTCCCCGATCCGGGCGAGGTCTCCCGGAGGGTCCGTTTGGATCTCCATGTCCACGGGGGGCACGTGGGGTTCGTCGGCGGGGCCGTGCCGGGCCGGGCCCGCTACTGGCTCGAGCAAGCCATACCCCGCTTCCTGGAGGCGGAGCTGGCCGGCGTCTGATTGCCGTCGCCGGCGGGACCGAACTGCGCCGAACGCGGCCACCCTGGCAAGGCAGCGGCCTGGGCGTGCACCGAAAAAAGCCTGCCTGTCACAAAACGGTCATCAAAACGTAAATCGTTTGTCATTTTCGGCCCCTAGGATCTCCTCCAGTAACGCGCCGGGGCGCCGATCCATCAACCTTGGTCCCGGCGTCCGGTCTTCAGCGACCCACAACACTGGAGGATTCCAATGGGCGCCAAAAAGAATCTGGTTACCCCGCTGCTGCTGGCGACCGCGGGCTGCGGCTTGTGTGCCACGGCCCAGGCGGCCAATGGCTCGCTGGAGGAGCGGGTCGGGGCGCTTGAGAACCGGCTCGAGGAAGCCGAGGGCGACCAGCAGCCCTGGAACAAATACGTCGACGAGTTCGGCGGCCGGATCATGTACGACGAGACCTTCCGGAGCGACAGCGACGATGACCTGGCCGATGCCGTCGCTGGTCCGGGCAACAAGCTGGAGGAGGGCTCCGAGTTCCGCCGCCTGCGTCTGTACGCCGAGGGCTCGGTGGCGGCGAACATCGCCTACAAGGTGCAGCTGGGCTTGGCGGGGAGTACGGTTGATGCCAAGTCGGTGTACATCAAGGCCCACGACCTCGGTCCGTGGCCGGACATCAAGATCGGTCACTTCAAGGAGCCCATCAGCCTCCAGGAGCTGACCTCGAGCAAGTACATCTCCCTGATGTCGCGGACCATGCTGACCGACTTCTTCTCCAATGGCCGCAGCGCCGGAATCCAGCTCAGCGACAGCTACCTCGATGAGCGCCTGAACATCAGCGTCGGTGCCTTCAAGGCCGACTTCGACGGCTCGGACAAGGAAACGAATGACCCAGATAAGGGCCAGAGCTACAACATCACCGGCAGGATCACCTCGCCGGTGTTCTACGCCAACGATGGCCGTCAGGTCCTGCATCTGGGCGTGGGCGCCCGCCAGAGCACCAGTAATAACGGTGACTCGCTGGGCATTGGTCTGGAGCCGGAGGTCCACAAGACCAACGATTTCGTGGCGGGGACGCTGAACAGCGTGGATGATTCCCAGACCGTCGTCGCCGAGGTGGCCGGCGTGGCCGGTCCGGTGCACGGCCAGGCCGAGTGGGCCCAGATGGATGTGGACACGAACAGCGGCTCCGACCCCGATGATCTGACCAGTAGTTACGTCCAGGCGGGCTGGCTCATCACCGGCGAGACCCGGCCGTACGACAAGGGCGACGGCGATTTCGGGCGCATCAAGCCCGCCAATCCCTTGACCGGCTGGGGCCGGGGCACCGGCGCCTGGGAGGTGGTGGCCCGCTTCTCCACTCTGGATCTGAGCGGTGCGGCTGATCCGAGCACTAACTTTACCCCCGGCCTCACCAGCGCCTCTCGCGAAGAAGCAGTGGGTGAGACCGACGTAACCACCCTGGGCCTCAACTGGTACCCCACCGCCCACAGCAAGTGGATGCTCAACTACGTGGACGCCGACCAGGACAAGCTGGGCGATGCCCAGTACGTCACCAGCCGGTTCCAGGTGGACTTCTAGGCGGCCGAGGTTTTCGCGCCGCGCCAAGCAACCGCAATACCCTCCTCCCTCTTGACGGTGTGGGGTTGCACCCCGGGGTCCGCCCCGGGGTTTTTTGCGCTCTGGAGACGGGCCGGGTGGCTGGCGCCGGGTGGCGGTGCCACAATAGAGCCTCCGACAAGACGAACCGATCCCTCCCTGCCGGATACACAAGGATTCGCAGTGATGCAGCGCTTTCTGACCGGCCACGCGGGCGGCCCGCTGTGGCGCGACGCCGCCGATTCGGTGCTTTCGCAGCTGGGCGAGGTGCCCGCCGAGGCCAATCTGGGCTTCGTCTACGCCACCGACGAATGGGCCGACGAGCTCGGTGCCATTGCCGAATACCTCCGGGCCTGGACCGGGGTGACGCAGTGGGTAGGCACCATCGGTGCCGGCATCTGCGCCAGCGGCGTGGAGTACCACATGGTTCCCGGAATCGCGGTCCTGGTCGGGGCCTTCCCGGCCGACGCCGTGCGCCTTATGCCGACCATCGAGGACGGCGTGGCCGATCTGCGCGCCGAGCTGGGCGGCTGGTACCAGGGCCGGGAAACGGTGCGGGCGGTGGTCCACGGCGACCCCCGCAATGCGGCCGTTGCCGACCACCTGATCGAGAACCTGGCCGCCGAGCTGCCGGACGGCTTCCTGGCGGGCGGCATCACTTCCACCCTCAAGCGCGCCCATCCTCAGGTAGCCGGCGGCGTCACCGAGGGTGGGTTGTCCGGTGTCCTGCTTTCCGGGGAGGTGCCCATGGTCAGCGGCCTGACCCAGGGCTGCACGCCCATCGGGCCGCGCCGGCGCATCACCCAGGCCGATGGCAATGCCCTCATCGGCCTTGACGGACGCCCGGCCCTGGAGGTGTTCTACGAGGACATCGGCGAGCTGCTGGCGCGCGATCTGGACCGGGCGGCCGGCTACATCTTCGCCGGCCTGCCCCAGGGCGGGCCGGACAGCGGCGATTACCTGGTGCGCAACGTCATGGGCGTGAACACCGACAAGCAGGTGGTAGGCATCGGTGACGAGGTGGCCAGCGGCGGCGAGGTGATGTTCTGCCGCCGAGACGGCAATACCGCCCGCGACGACCTGCAGCGCATGGCCCGCGAGACCCTGGAACGGGCCGGCGGCGACGCTCGGGGTGGGCTGTACTTCTCCTGCCTGGGTCGGGGCGATTCGCTGTTCGGCGAGGACTCCAACGAGCTGCGCCTGGTCCGCGAGGAGCTGGGCGACATCCCACTGGCCGGGTTCTATTGCAACGGCGAGATCGCCAGGGATCGTCTCTACGGCTACACCGGCGTCCTGGTCCTGTTCCCGTGACTCTTCCCGGTCTGCCCCTGCAGAAGGTCATCTCCGGTGGTCAGACCGGGGTGGACCGCGCGGCGCTGGACGCCGCCCGGGTGTCCGGGCTGGCCATCGGCGGTTGGTGCCCCGCCGAGCGTCGCGCCGAGGACGGCCCCATCGATCCCGCCTATCCCCTGACCGAGACCCCCGAGCCCGGCTACGAGCAGCGCACCATGTGGAATATCCGCGAGGCGGACGCCACCCTGGTGCTCGCCTGGGGCCCGCTGGAGGGCGGCACGGCCCTCACGGTTCGCTTCCTGGAGGGCGAGGACCGTCGCTACCGGCTGGTGGAGCTGGATGACAATCCCGATCCGGAGGCGGTGCGCGCCTGGCTCCGGGACGAGGCGGCGCGCGTGCTCAACGTGGCCGGGCCTCGTGCCACCAAGGCCCCGCCCGTCTACGAAACGGCCCGGGCCTTTTTGGAGCAGGTTTTTACCGGTAGCGGAGTCGAGACGGGTTGAGCGCCCTTCGTCTGGGGGTGGACCTGGGCGGTACCAAGATCGAGATCGCCGCCCTGGAACCGAAGGGCGGCGAGGTCCTGCGCCGCCGGGTGGAAAGCCCGCGCGGCGACTATGCCGCCACCTTGGAGACCGTTGCCGGGCTGGTGGAGGCCACGGAGGCCGAGCTGGGCACCTCGGGCTGCTCGCTGGGCGTGGCCATGCCCGGGGCCATCTCTCCCGCCACGGGCCTGGTCAAGAACGCCAACTCCACCTGGCTGATCGGCCGGCCCCTGGACCGGGACCTGGGCCGCCGCCTGGATCGCCCGGTGAGGGTGGCCAACGACGCCAACTGCTTTGCCCTATCCGAGTCGGTCGACGGTGCCGGCGCCGGGATGAGCCCGGTCTTCGGGGTCATCGTCGGCACCGGTACCGGCGCCGGGATCGTGGTGGACGGGCGGGTGCTGACCGGCGCCAATGCCATCGCCGGCGAGTGGGGGCACAACCCCCTGCCGTGGCCCACCGGCGACGAGGCGCCCGGCCCGGAATGCTACTGCGGCCGCCGCGGCTGCATCGAGACCTTCCTGGCCGGACCGGGCATGGCGGCCGATCATCGCCGCGCCACTGGCGACGAGCTGGCCCCCGAAGCCATTGCGGTCCGGGCGGGGGAGGGCGATCCCCAATGCCGGGCCACCCTGGATCGCTACGTCCACCGCATGGCCCGCGCGCTGGCCCACATCATCAACCTGCTGGATCCCGAGGTTATCGTCCTCGGCGGCGGCATGGGCAACATCGCCGACCTCTACCGGCAAGTCCCGCTGCGCTGGGACGCCTTCGTCTTCTCCGACCGTGTGGCCACCCGCTTGCTGGCGCCGGCGCACGGCGATTCCAGCGGAGTGCGTGGGGCCGCTTGGCTGTGGCCTGCCGAATCCCCCTGACGCCTGGCGGCTGATCAAGCGATTGGCCCCATCCGGCTCCGCCGTCCTCGCCCCGGCCTTACCCAACCCAGCCCAGATCTGCGAGAATTGTTGGCCGGGGTGTCCCCGCCCGACCCCATTCGATTCGCCCAGAGAGCCAATCCCCATGTCCGGCGCTACCAAATACATCCACCTCGATGGCCCCTTTCCCCTCTACCGGGGCGTTGCCCTGCCCGAGGCGACCCTCGCCTACGAGACCTGGGGCGAGCTGTCCCGGGACCGGGACAACGTCGTTTTGCTGTTCACCGGCATGTCCCCGAGCGCCCATGCCGCCTCCTCCCTCGAGGATCCCTCCCGGGGCTGGTGGGAGTTCATGATCGGCCCCGGGCGCGCCATCGACACCAGCCGGTATTTCGTTATCTGCTTTAACAATCTGGGAAGCTGCTTCGGTTCCACGGGGCCGGCCTCGGTGAACCCGGAGACGGGCCAGCCCTACCGGCTGGACTTCCCGGAGCTGTCGGTGGAAGACATCGCCCGCAGCCAGCGCGAGGCCCTTCGCCAGATGGGCATTTCGCGCATCCATGCCGCGGTGGGCGCATCCCTGGGCGGCATGTCGGCGCTGAGCTACGCCGTGGAGTTCCCCGACGAGGTGGACGAGCTAGTCATCATCTCGGCCGCCACCCGCGCTACGCCTTTCGCCATCGCCATCCGCTCGCTGCAGCGCGACTGCATCAAGACCGACCCGGCCTGGGCCGGGGGCTATTACCGCGAGGGCGAGCAGCCCCAGGAGGGCATGCGGCTGGCGCGCAAGATGGGCCTTATGTCGTACCGCTCGCCGCAGGAGTGGCAGCATCGCTTCGGCCGGACCCGTGTGGAGTGGATGGACGAGCCCGGCACCGAGCCCTTCGACATCGAGTTCCAGGTGGAGTCCTACCTAGAGGCCAACGCCCTCAAGTTCATCAAGGTGTGCGACGCCAACACCTATCTTTACCTGTCCCGGGTCATGGACCTGTTCGATCTGGGCGAGCACGCCGGCGACGGCGATCCGGTCACCGCCATGGCCCGGATCAAGGCTCGCCGGGCCCTGGTGCTGGGGGTGGAGACGGATTTCCTGTATCCGCTGTGGCAGCAGCAGGAGATCGCCGAGGGCCTCAAGGCCAACGGCATCAGCGCCCACTACATGCCCATGGAATCCATCCAGGGCCACGATTCCTTCCTGGTGGACAAGACCCGGTTCATTCCGGTGGTCGCCGAGTTCTTCTCCGAGCCGGGGACGTAGTCACTCGTCGCGCCGACGCCGGAAAAGCCGGCCTTTCCACCGAATCGGCTCCTCCCCGGTTGCCCCGGGCCGCTCTTCGCAGGGCTCAGGCTGCTGCGACTGCCTGGGAATCCCGCGGGCCGCGGCCACGGCCAGAAACAAGCCCTCCTCCGCGCTGCGTTCCTTCTCCTTGGCCATGGTTGGCTCCTGCCGCAGGGTTAGCCGGCCTGGGCCGGGTGGGTGAAGGGGACTGCCGTTGGGTCCGCCGCAGCCTCTTCCTCCGTCGGCTTCGGTCGGGTCCAGAACGAGTGGGCCGGAATCTTGCTGAGGTCGCACCGGTGGGCGTAACGCTCGGCGATGGCCCGAACCTCTTCCATTAGACCGTTGTCGAGCGTGATGGGCTCCCAGCCCAGGGTGCGCAGGCCCTCGTTGCGCATGCGCAGCTCGTTCTCGGCTGCCTCCTTGCGTGGGTTGGCCTGGAAATCGATGGTTGCCCCGGTGAGCTTTGAGACCTTTTGGGCCAGATCGCGGATGCGGCCGGTCTCTGTCGCCTGGTTGAAGATGCGCACGCCCTCGGCCGCTTCCGGGGGGGTCTCAATGGCGAGACGGATGCAGCGCACGGTGTCCCGGATGTGGATGAAGGCCCGGGTCTGACCGCCGGAACCGTGTACCGTCAATGGGTGGCCGACCCCTGCCTGCATCAGGAACCGGTTGAGCACGGTGCCGAAATCGCCATCGTAGTCGAAGCGGTTGATCAGCCGGCCGTCCAGATGGGTTTCCTCCGTCTGCGTTCCCCACACGATACCCTGATGGAGATCGGTGATGCGGAGCCCGTCGTTGGCGTTATAGAACTGGAAGGCGAGCTGGTCCTGGGTCTTGGTGAGGTGGTAGATGCTTCCGGGATTCGCGGGGTAAAGGATCTCGCGCTCCTCGGTCTCACCTTCGGGCCCGGGGATCTGGACGGTGAGATAGCCCTCCGGCAAGGGGGCGGCGGTGGTGGTGTAGCCGTAGACGCCCATGGTGCCGAGGTGGACCAAATGGCTGTCCACCTCAGCCTCCACCAGGGCGCACAGCAGGTTGTGGGTGGCGGCGGTGTTGTTGGCCACGGTGTAGCGCTTGTGAGCGCTGCTCTTCATGGAGTAGGGCGCTGCCCGCTGTTCGGCGAAATGGACCACGGCGTCGGGCTGTAGCCTGGTCAGCAAGGCTCGCAGCTGGTCGTAATCAGTGGCGGCGTCCAGGTAATGATAGGCAATGGTCCGGCCAGTGGTTTCTTCCCAGGCCTGGACGCGGGTCCCGAGGGGGCGGAT
This sequence comes from Thiohalorhabdus sp., assembly GCF_036628635.1. Taxonomy (GTDB): domain Bacteria; phylum Pseudomonadota; class Gammaproteobacteria; order Thiohalorhabdales; family Thiohalorhabdaceae; genus Thiohalorhabdus. The sequence goes on from NZ_JAZKRM010000026.1 coordinate 20,797, forward strand.
GGGAGTCAGTGAGTGGGCATCCAACTCCTCGCTGATGGCCCGCCGGGCCAGGTTGTCCACGATGGTGACCTCGTGGCCGTGGGCCGACAGGTGCGTAGCGGTGGGCCAACCGCAGAAGCCGTCCCCGCCAATGACGATGATGCGCATGATTACCCTTCCTCTTTGGGGGGCGATAGAGCGAGTGGCTCGCAGGCCGGCTCCCGGGGCGCCAATTGCCCCAGGAATTCTTGCGTTGCCCTTCGCCAGGAATGCTCGAGCGCGAAGCGTCGACAGGACCGGCGGTCCAGGGTCACGGCGTCCATGGCGGCCTGGCCCAGATCCTCGTCCAGGAATCCGGTTTCCCCTTGGGTAACGACGTTGCGCGGGCCCTGGACCGGATAAGCGGCAACCGGCACCCCGCAGGCCATGGCCTCGTAGAGCACCAGGCCCAGGGTGTCGGTGCGGCTGGGGAAGACGAAGACGTCGGCGCTTGCCAGATGGGCCGCCAGATCGGCCCCCGTCTTGAAGCCGGTGAACGCTGCCTCGGGGTAGGCCCTTTCCAGCTGAGCGCGGGCCGGGCCATCGCCCACCACGACCTTGGTCCCCGGCAGCGGGAGCCGCAGGAAGGCCTCGAGGTTCTTTTCCACCGATACTCGGCCCATGTACATGAACACCGGTGGGGCCAAGTCCCAATACGCCTCTGACCTGGGGCGGAACAGCTCGGTGTCCACCCCCCGGCTCCACAGCACCAGGTCGCCCATGCCGTGTTGCGCCAGCTCTTTGGCCATGGTGGCGTTGGTGACCATGGTTCGGGCCGCCGGCCGGTGAAACCAGCGCAGAAAGGCGTAGCCCCAGGCGAGCGGGACGAAGGCAAGGCGCTCCCGAATGTACTCGGGGAAGCGGGTATGGAAAGAGGTCGTGAAGGGCAGGTCGAGACGCCGGCAGTACCGGCGGGCCGCCAGACCCAGCGGGCCTTCGGTGACGATGTGAATGGCATCGGGCTCCAAGGCATCCAGGGCCCGTCTGACTTGCCGCCCGGCCCGTAAAGTAAGGCGGATGTCGGGATAAGTCGGCAGGCCGACTGTGCGCGCCCCTTGCGGAGTGATCATGGCCACCTCGTGGCCCATGCTTTCCAGCTCGTGGCGGGTCTGGTCGAGGGTGGTCACCACCCCGTTGATTTGAGGCCACCAGGCGTCGGTCACGATGGCTATGCGCATTTGTGGTCCTGTTGGTGCCGGTCGATGGGGACGACGTCGGCCTCCGGCTGGGACCAGTCGACGATCTCCAGGCGGCCGTCCGGACGCTCCACCAGGGCAGTACAGCTTTCCACCCAATCACCGCAGTTGGCGTAGGTGATGCCCTGAAGAGGGGTGATTTGGGCCTTGTGGATGTGGCCGCAGATGACCCCGTCGGTACCCCGCTCCTTGGCTTCCCAGGCCACGGCCTGCTCGAAGCTGGCGATGTAGTTGGCCGCGTTTTTGACCTTGTGCTTGAGGAAAGCGGATAGCGACCAGTATTGGAAGCCCAGGCGGCGGCGCACATAGTTGAACCAACGGTTGACCACTAGCAGGCCGTTGTAGGCTTCGCCGCCCAGGTAGGCCACCCATTTGTTGTGCCGGACCACCGCGTCGACCTCGTCGCCGTGCATCACCAAGTAGCGCTCGCCAGCGGCGGTCTCGTGGACGGCATCCCGTTCGATAGCGACGCCGTTGAATTCGGAACCGACGTAGTCGCGCAGGACCTCGTCGTGGTTGCCCGGGATGAAGACGACGCGGGTCCCGCTGGCGGCCAGCTCCACCACCGTCTGCACGAGCTGATTGTTGATGCGGGGCCAGAACCAGCCCGAGCGCCCCTTCCAGAAATCCAGGATGTCGCCGACCAGATAGAGGTTTTCCGGCTCGATCCGCTGCAGGAAGTCCAGCAGCCGCTCGGTCTGGGCCCCGCGCGTCCCCAGGTGCACATCGGAGATGAAAACGCTGCGCGTGTCTGAAGTTGCGGCACGGCCCGGTGGCTTTTCGGTGGCCGAGACGAAGCCGGGATTTTGGCGATCCATTGGTCCCCTCCATGCCTGATATCTGGGGGGAGGATCCGGGAGCCGGGTTACAATCTTTTAACGATTCGATGACGCGCGGATTACAGGAAAGAAACGGCCGGAAGGGCTGACAGCCTTGGCTTTCGGCTTACGACAGCAGGAGTGAGCAAGCATGAGGCAGGTTGTGGAAGTGCCCACCAATGCCCGCGAGGAGCTGGTGGACATCACGCCCCAGGTCGCAGGGGCGGTACGCGAGTGCGGGATGGCCGACGGGCTGGCGTCGCTCTACGTCCAGGGCGCCACCGCTGGCATCATGATCCAGGAGAACTGGGACGACAGCGTCCCAAGGGACGTGGTCCGGCTGCTGCAGGAGGTCATCCCGCGCGGGGTTTGGGAGCACGACGCCCAGGACGGCAACGGCGATTCCCACCTCAAGTCGGGCTTGGTGGGCCCCTCCGAGTCCGTTCCGCTGATCGAGGGACGCCTGGGCCTATCCACCTGGCAGGGTATCTTCCTGTGCGAGTTCGACGGCCCCCGGGCGCGGCGCTCGGTGGTGGTGACCGTTCTCCCCGACCGGCCCGACTAGGCCGAAGCCCGCTCCGCTTCCGGGGCCACCCGCTCCAGGGCCTCGCCGATGACCTCCACCCCCGCGCCCTGGCGCGGCGCGTTCTCGGAGATGTGCCGGCGCCAGGCCTTGGCCCCCGGCACCCCCTGGAACAGCCCCAGCAGGTGGCGGGCCATGGCCTGCAACCGGGTGCCGCGCTCCAGCTCCTGCGCCATGTAGGCCATGTAGGCCTCCACTGCCGCCCGGCGGTTCCCCGTCTGCCCGTTGCCGCCCAAAAAGCGGCGCTCGGTGTCGGCCATTAGCCAGGGGTCGTCGTAGGCGGCGCGGCCGATCATGACCCCGTCCAGGTGGCTAAGCTGGGCCTCGATGTGCTCGGGCGCGGTGAGGCCGCCGTTGGTAACGATTTCGAGGTGGGGCAGTTCCCGCTTGAGCCGGTGCGCCAGCTCGTGGCGCAGGGGCGGCTTGTTGCGGTTGGCCTTGGGCGACAGGCCGTGCAGCCAGGCCTTGCGGGCATGCACGATGAAGGTGGTGCAGCCGGCGGTGGCTACCCGCTCAACGAAGTCCTGCAGGTGGGCGTAGTCGTCGGCGTGGTCGATGCCGATGCGGTGCTTGACCGTCACCGGCAGCTCGGTGGCCTCGCGCATGGCCGCCACCCCTTGGGCGACCAGGCCCGGCTCGGCCATCAGGCAGGCGCCGAAACGGCCGTTCTGGACCCGGTCCGAGGGACAGCCGCAGTTGAGGTTGACCTCGTCATAGCCCCAGGCCTCGGCCAGCCGCGCGCCGTGGGCCAGCTCGTCGGGATCGCAGCCGCCCAGCTGCAGGGCCACCGGGCGCTCCGCGGCACTGAAATCCAGATGGCGGGTCACGTCGCCATGGATCAGAGCCCCGGTGGTGACCATCTCCGTGTACAGCAGCGTCTGCGGCGCCATCAGCCGCATCAGATAGCGGTAATGGCGGTCGGTACGGTCCATCATGGGCGCGACGGACAAGGTGCGGTCGGGCATGGTGGTTCGAGATTCCGTTGCATGGGAACGTTAACCGTAAAAAGACCCGGCGAACCCTGCAAGGGTTCCCGGGTCCGATTCCGCCCGCCGTGCCGCGCGGGGGGAAGGGGTTCCCGACATGGCAGACGGAACCAAGAGACCGGCGCCCGTTGGCGGGACAGGGAAGCCCGCCACGGTCCGGCCGAGGGCGAGGAAGGGGTACCCGCCCTAATGGGCCTGGCATCCCGCCCAAGCACTCCCTGCAAGTCCCTTGCCACAGTCCCGCCTTTACCGGATTAAAAGAACACTTCAATTATAACAGTCAATTAAACGGTTCTTAGGGCTGGCGCGCGGTCTGCGATGGACGCTTGGCCCAGCCCACACTGCCAAATCTGGCGCAAAAAGTGCCCCCCTGTCCTATTCGGCATTTGCCGGCTCTCCTAGCCGATCAATCCCCTTGCCCTCGCGCCTGGCGCAGCCGCCGGTATAAGGTCCGCTCACTGACTCCCAGGCGGCGGGCCAGCTCGCCCCGGTCCATGGCCTCGGCCCGTGCCTCGGCCCATAGGAGGTAGCGGTCCGTCACCTCGTCTAGGGGGAGGATCTCTGCTGGGAGGGGGCCGGTTGCGAGCTCCCTGCCTTGCTCACGCTCCAGTCCCATCAGGTGCTCGGGCCGAATGTCGCCGTCATCGGCCAGAATGGCCGCACGTTCCAGAACATTGCGCAGTTCCCGGATATTGCCGGGGAAGGGGTAGCGGCTAAGCCGTTCCAGGGTGGTTTCGCCGAGGGCCTTGCCCTGGCCCTGAGCAGAGCGCTCCAGCAGGCGCCGGGCGAGCACTGGCAGATCGCTGCCTCGCTCCCGCAGCGCCGGTAGGCGGATGGGAAAGGTGGCGAGGCGGTAGTACAGGTCCTCCCGGAAGCGGCCATCCGCCACCATGGCGGAAAGGTCCTGGTGGGTGGCGCAGACCAGCCGGAAGTCGGTCTGGCGCACCTCGACGCTGCCCACCGCACGGAAGGTGCCGGTTTCCAGCAGGCGCAGCAGCTTTACTTGCAGCGGCAAGGGGATGTCGCCCACCTCGTCGAGGAACAGGGTGCCGCCGCGGGCCGCCTCCACCAGCCCCATCTTGCGGTAGTGGGCGCCCGTGAAGGCGCCCTTCTCGTGGCCGAACAGCTCCGACTCGAACAGGCTCTCGGTAAGGCCCGAGCACTCCACCGGAACGAACGGCCCTTCGGCCCGTTGGCTTTCCTCGTGTAGCGCCTTCGCCACCAGCTCCTTGCCTGTGCCCGATTCCCCCTCGAGCAGGACTGCGGCCTCCGTTGGTGCCACCCGGTGGACTAGCTCGATCATGTGGTTGAAGGCCGGCGAGCTACCCACCAGGGCGCTTTTCGTGCCCTCTGGTGTAGCCGAGCGCACGGGACGTAGAAGCTCTAAGAAGAGGACGATCTCCCCGGTCTCGTCGCGCACCGGCCGAGTTTCCACGTCCACATGCTCACGGCCGGCAGGGGTGTGGTGCACGTGGAGCAGTCGCTGGGCTCCCCCCGACTCCAGGCTCCCCTTCAATGGGCAGTCCTCGCCCGCTTGGTCGCAGGGGACCTGGTAGCCGTGGGAAACCTCGTAGCACCGCCGATTCAGAACCGGAGCGCCCCCGCCGTAGAAAGCGTCGTAGGCCTGGTTGGCGGCGACGATCCGGTAGCCCCGATCGAGGAGGATGGCGGGGTCCCGGTAGGTGTCGAGGAGGCCGGAAACCTCGGGCAGCGATGGCATGGTCTCAGGCTCCGGTGTCAGAAGGGGCGCTTATGATATCAGGAGCTGCCAATTTTTGCACTTGCGGCCGGTGCGGCGTCCCAGTCAAGGAAGGTTCAACAGGGCTCAGTCCCCCGGCGGGGTTGCCCCAAAGGGCTGCAATCGCTGGATCCTTGGAGTGTGTCGGAAGCCCCGATTGGGATCTGGCACGCCCGTTGCGTGGAGGGGGACGGTCTTGTGCCCCGGTGGCTGCCGTGTCTAGATGGTATTGGTAAGGCGGCCTGCGGTTACCCGTTCTGGCGCCACCCGGGCCTGGGCAACAGCACCAGCACTTGTCCCTGACGTCACCGAATCCCGGAGGTTGATAGCATGATTGCGAGCAAGAAGCGGGACCTCAAAATGGCCCTAGTGGTCTTCGCCGGCTGCTTGGTCGGGGGGACCCCGGCCCTCGCCGGGGAGACCGAATCCCGCGAAGCGGAGGCGCGCAAGGCGGTGAAGGCCCTCATGAGCGAGCTAAGTGGCGAGCTCAAGGCCGCCATGAAGGAAGGCGGTCCCAGCGCAGGCATCGGGGTCTGCGTGGAGCGGGCACCGGAGATTACCGGGCGGCTGTCCCGGGAGAAGGGGTGGCGGGTGACCCGGGTGTCCGACCAGGTTCGCAATCCCTTGCTGGGCATGCCGGATGCCTGGGAGCAGGAAACCCTGCAGCGGTTCCGCGGGCGCCACGCCGACGGCGCCTCCTACAAGGGGATGAGCCGGGGCGAGGTGGTGGCCGAGCCCGGCGGCAAGTCCTTTCGGTACATGCAGGCTATCCCGCAAAAGGGGGTCTGCATGAGCTGCCACGGGGATAAGGAGGCGCTGAGTCCGGCAGTGCGGGAAAAGCTGGCCGAGCGTTATCCCCACGATCGGGCCACCGGCTACGAGGTGGGCGACCTAAGGGGGGCCTTCAGCATCAAGCAGCCTCTGGAGTAGTCCGCGGCTGACTTGCGGCTACTGGCCTCCGGCCCGCAATGGGCAGGAATGATCCTGATCATGATCCTGAAGGCCCGACGGGTTTACGCTGAAAACTCGGCCCTTGTATGCGCCGGAAAGATGGGGGCCGGTACCCGCAAGGTTTCCTCGCCCCTCCGGCCAGAGGGGACAGAGAACCCACCGCGGAGCGCTTAGCGCGCTTCCAGCCAGCGAGGTTCAACCATGGCCCACGTCGTTATCCTCGGTGCCGGCACCGGCGGTATGCCCGCGGCCTACGAGATGCGGGAGGCCCTCGGCAATGGGCACGAGATTACCCTCATCAATGCCACGGATTACTTCCAGTTCGTGCCCTCAAACCCCTGGGCAGCGGTGGGGTGGCGCGATCGGGAAGCGATCACCTTCCCCATTCGCCCCTACGTGGAGAAGAAGGGCATCCACTTTATCGCCCAGCCGGTCTCCAGGATCGAGGCGGACCAGAATAAGCTCCAGCTCGCCGACGGCGGGACCGTCGAGTATGATTATCTGGTGCTCGCCACCGGGCCCAAGCTCAATTTCGAGGGCATCGAGGGGCTGGGCCCCGATAACGGCTACACCCAATCGGTGTGCACCATCGATCACGCCGACAAGGCCTACGAGGCCTACCGGCAGTTCGTCGACAACCCCGGGCCGGCCATCGTCGGCGCCGTCCAGGGGGCGAGCTGCTTCGGGCCCGCCTACGAGTTCGCCGCCATCCTCCACCGCGACCTGGCCCAGCGTTGGATCCGGGACCAGGTGCCCATCACCCTCGTCACCAGCGAGCCCTATATCGGGCATCTAGGCTTGGGCGGTGTGGGCGACTCCAAGGGCATGCTCGAGCACGAGATGCGCCAGCGCCACATCAACTGGATCACCAACGCCTCGGTGAGCAAGGTGGAAAACGGCACCATGCACGTGGTGGAGCACGACGAGGAAGGCGAGGTGAAGAAGGAGCACGAGCTGCCCTTCAGCTATTCCATGATGCTGCCCCAGTTCCTAGGCGTGGACCCGGTCGCCGAGGTGCCCGACCTGTGCAACCCCAAGGGCTTCGTCAAGGTGGACGACTACCAGCGCAGCCCGGCCTACGCGAATATCTTTGCCGCCGGGGTCAACCTCGCCATACCGCCGGTGGAGGCCACTCCCGTGGCTACCGGGACGCCCAAGACTGGCTACATGATCGAGTCCATGGTGGCCGCCATCGTCCACAATATCCAAGCCGAGCTCAGCGGTGGCACCCCCGACGCCAAGGCCACCTGGAACGCCATCTGCCTGGCGGATTTGGGGGATACCGGCGCCGCCTTCGTGGCCATGCCCCAGATCCCGCCGCGCAATGTCTCCTGGTTCAAGGAGGGCAAGTGGGTCCACTGGGCCAAGATCGCCTTCGAGAAGTACTTCCTGCGCAAGGTCAAGAAGGGCACCAGCGAGCCGGTGTACGAGAAATACGTGCTCAAGGCCCTGGGCATCAATCGCCTCAAGGAGTAAGGGGGGTAACCCTCTCTGCTAGCAGGATGGTTAGGATGTTATCAGGGGGGCAAATCGTTAGGAGAGACGGGGACCGGTTTCTTGCGTTTCTAACAACTATTTTTTAAATTAGTTATAAGCTAATATTCAACCTAGGTTTGATGCCATGATAACCGATAGCCTAACCATCGCCGGTTTGCTCGTCGTCCTTGTCACTATCCTTGTTCTGATTGCCTTGTGTCGGCTCCGTGGTTGCAGTGGCCAGGCCTGAGGCCGCCGCCACCGGGTCCGCCGTCCTCGAAGCAGGGGACGTTTGGACCAACTGGTCCGATTGGGCCAGGCAAGGGACTTCCCGGTCCACGGTGGCCGGCTCGGGTAGCTCTTGGGCGCTAAGCCAGAGCTGAGAAAGCTCTTCAGCCACCTGGGGCAGTCCGTTCACCGTGGCCACTACCCGTTCGCGGTCGAAAAAGGCGAAGGGCTCGTCAAGGAAGAGGAAGTTCGTTTGGTTGCCGCTCAAGCGGGCGAGTTCTTTCGAAAGGGCCAACCGCAGGGCCAGCAAAATCTGGCGGCGGGTGCCGCTGGAAAGCTCGTCGAAATCCAGGAAGTCCCCCTTCTCCGGGGAGAACACTTCGGCCTCAAGCCCTTCGCCCAGGCGCAGCTGCTGGTAGCGGCCGTCGGTCAGTACCGGTAAGGCCTTCTTTGTAAGCTCCCGCACCTCCTGGTTGAACTGGTTGGATAGCTTGCGGGCCGTTTCCGTCAGCAGTTCCCCTGCCAGGTTCTTCACCGCCAGCTCCCGCTCTATCGCTGCCAGCTCTCCCTCGCTCGATTCGATGGCTACCTGCAGGCGGTCGGCCTCCGCCCGCCGGCCGCGTTCGTCCTCAATGCGCTGCTCCAGGTGCTGGCGATGGCCCTCCAGCTCATTTTGGGCACGGACAAGGACGTCGTGTAGGGCGGAAACCGTTTCCCCCACTCGGACCGGATCGGCCCGGAAATCCGTGATGCGGTTCCCCAGGTAGGCCAAGTCCCCGGGAAGCCGATAAAGAAGGTCCGCCCCAGGGGTCGTTTCTACCGCCTCCTCCTCGGAAGGTTCGTCCTGGGCTGAGGATATTGAGGTTTCGGGGTCGGCCTCCGCCGGTTCCTGAGGCCGGGTGTGCTCGTCCAGGGCGGTAGCGGCGATGAATTCGTCCAGGCGGTGACTCAGGCTTTCGGCATCGGGGATCAGTTTTTCCCGGGCCCGCACCACACGCTTGCCCAAGGTGGAAGCCGCCCGCTTGAGGCGTCGGCTGCGGCGGGCGAATGCATTGCCGGCGATACCAATCACCACTCCCAGCGCGGCGATCCCCGGGCCAAGCCACGGCAGATAGGACTCAAAATGACCCCACTGCGGGATAGCCTCCAGCTCCAGCAATAGGCGATCGGCGTAGGGGTGGTCCGGCCAGTAGGTTAGCAAGGCCCAGCCGGCACCCGCGGCGGCGCCGGCCAGGAGAATAACGGCAGCCGTCGGTCCCAGGAACAGACGCAGGCGTCGGGCTTGATCGTAGGCCTGACGCTTCCGCCGGTACCATTCGTCGGCACCATCCATGGCATTGGCGGCCTCATCGATATCATAGGCCAGGGTTTGCCTGTCCTTTTCCAGGCCCTGCAGCCGGTCCAGGGTCCCCTCTTCTACCTGGAGCTCATCGAGCCTTTCCCGGGTTTCCTCCAGGTCCCCCCGGACCCGACTTTGTTGGGCTTTTTGTGTCTCGGTTGCCTTCTCAAGGTCCTTTTCCGCTGCCACCAAAGGGGTGACCCCGGCCATGGATTGCACTGCCTCACTGCGGGGATGGGCGTGCACCAAGTCGCGCTGAGCGAAATAGAACGACTCCAGGAATTCATCGAAGCTGAACCCGCAAATCCCGGGAATGGCGTTCCCAACCTGATCGACCCCTTTGGCCAAGCTAACCCCCGGGTCTTCCAGCAAGGTCAAGCTGGCCCCTTGGCCACCGTCGGCGTCCAAGGTCCTGGATACTCGGTAGGATCGGCCGTCGCCGCCCTCGAAATCGAGGGTCACCTGGCACTGCCGCTCCTCCCAGTGTAGGAGCTTGTCGGGAGCCTCAGGGCCGAGGGCGAAGGTCCGTCCGAACAGGCCGAAGCAAAGGGCCTCCCCGATGCTGCTTTTGCCCGACTCGTTGGGCCCCGTAACCCCGATCAGGCCCTGACTGGGCAGGCCGTCGAGCTCGAGGCGGCGGAATTTCAGGAAGTTGTCGGCGGCAAGGCGGGTGATGACCATGCTAGGCTTCCCTTAGGTGCGCCTGGAGATGTTGGCGGGCTAGTTCGACGGCCTCGTCGAATAGCTCGCCGTCGAAATCGGACAGGTGCTCGCGCCTTCGCTCCCGTTCGGTCTGTGCGAACGCCTCAAAGGCTTGCGCCGGATCCCGACGGGTCGCCTGCGGGGCGTCTTCGTTGGTCGGTTGGGCGTCGTCGGAACCGGCTTCGATGGGGTCGCCGTCGTGACTCATGGTGAAGTCCCCTTGCCTTGCTGGCGCTCATTGATCCGAAGGCCGAGCTCTCAGTTTGTCCTCGCCCGCTTCGTCCGGAACAGAGGGCTTCTCGGGCTCAGCGGGGGCTGTCTCCTCGCGCTCGGCAGAAGCCGCCTCCTGGGGTTCGGCTTCCGGGGAAACGGCGGCACTAGCCGAGGATTCGGCACCAGAGGGATTGGTAAAGCGGTCATTGAGATCCTGGATGAAACGGTCGGTGCCCTCCAGGGTGGTGCGCAGGACCTTGCGGGCGCCTCGCCCCCATCCGACGGGGCGGGGGCGGATAGCCGAGCGCCAGGGGCGGGTACTGCGGGCGAAGGCCCCCTTGACCTGATCCAGGACCCGTTTGTCCCCGCCGTAGTGGCTCTCGATGCCCTGCATAACCCGGCGGGCGGCGCGCCTGCGGTTGCTGAAGTGGCCCCAAATGCCTAGAGCCACTACAGCCGCAGCGGCAAGGCTGGCCCCGACCGTATTGCCCGCAATGACGTTCAGCCACGGCGGGGGCTGGAAGCTCAGGCCCTGCCAGTAGCCGGCCCAAACCGAGCCGCCGATCAGAACCGCTGCCACGCCCCCGAGGGCTATCCCGTCCCGGAGCCATACCCCCCGAGCCCATTGTCGGAGGGCCCGATCGATCGCCGGAACCCGCTGCTGCTCGATTTCCTGAACCGTCTTTTCCAGGGCACCGACGATGCGGTAGGTGCGCTCCACACTTACCCGGTACATGCGTTCGTGGATCTCGTTGAGATCGACATCCCGCTTTTTCTCGAAACGCTGCCGACGGGCCTCGTCCGCGATGGGGGTGGCGAACTCGGGGTTGTAGATGCAATAGAAGCGGCCGGCGGTGAGGCCCTCCTGAGCCAATGCCCGCTGCCAGGAGGAAACCACATCCTCGGGATTGTCCTCGGCCGCGGTGGCGTCCATCTGGTTCAGGATGTAGAGGAATTTGCTGGATTCACGGTGGCGCACGG
>NZ_JAZKRM010000027.1:0-30542 GCF_036628635.1 Thiohalorhabdus sp.
AAGACAAGGTGGTAGCTTCGCGCGGGGGCCTGTTTGAGGTAGCGCCAAACCGGGACCCGAACCACCTCGGATCGGCCGCTATCGGTTAAGGAAGCCAGGTTGGCCTCCAGGGCGGCCAGGGCGGGCCGGGCGTTCTCCGCGAAAGTGGCGACGGCGGCGCCACGGGACAGCGCCTCGATCCCCAGGGCGCCGCTGCCGGCGAACAGATCCAAGGCAGCGGTGCCTTCCACCTCCCCCTGGAGCCAATTGAACAGGGTTTCCCGCACGCGGTCGGGGGTAGGCCGCACCTCGCGGCCTTTGGGGACCTGCAACCGCCGGCCACGCTCGGAGCCGCCAATCACGCGCACGGGCAACACCTCAGGCAAGGAGTCAGGGGCATGGCGGCAGGCAAAGGTTGGGTAGCATTAGGCCGTTAGGTATCAAGTGAGGGCAAGGCGCCGCTACGCTCTCTCGCCGTCCCATAACTACTTATTAATCAATTCCAACTTAATACTAGGCCTTCACCACTTGCGCTCCAGTCCGACACCGCACTGCTCCAGGAGCTTATCGGTGCCGCCCTCATCGGGATAGGTGGCGGTAATAGCGGTGGCGGTGAGCTCGAGCTCGCGCCCGCCCTGGGGCGAGATGAACTGCGCGTTGGCGATATGGCCCTTCAGCACATCCCCGGCACCCTGGGCATCCTCGGCACTGGCTTCGGGCAACAGCATGGTGAGGTGGTCCGGCCCGGAACGGCTGACCTGGTTGAACTTGCGGGTATTGTTCTGTAGGAGCTCGGACACCTGCTCCAGAAAGCTGTCCGCGGTGAAATCGCCGAATTCCCGCCGGTGGCTGTCCAGCTGGTCGAGCTTGAGGGTCAGGATGGAAAACTGGCGGCCGAAACGCTCGGCGCGGGATTCCTCCGCCTCCGCCTGCTCGCGAAACGCCTCCGGCATCATGACACCGGTGATGGGGTCGCGCTGATAGGCCTGGAAGAAACGGTCGTTCCGCTTTAGCGCAGTACGGATGCGGGCGAGCAGCTCTTCGGCCTCGATGGGCTTGGTGATATAGTCGTCGGCCCCCAGCGACAGCCCGTAGACCTGGTCCTGGATCTCTTCGCGAGCGGTCAGGAACAGGAAGGGCACCAGGGCATAGCGCCCCTGCTTACGGACCTTTTCGTAAAACTGGTAGCCATCCATCTCCGGCATCATGATGTCGGAGACGATCGCGTCCGGACGGCGCTGCTGAAGGACCTCGAGAGCTTCCACGCCGTTCTCCGCCGAGATCACGTCGAACCCCCCCGAGCGAAGGATGTGCTCAAGCATCTGCCGGGAGGAGTTGGAGTCCTCCACGAGCAAAACCCTTTGAACCACTTCCGCCATGTTCCTCTCCCTTCGACTGTGACCCTGGCAGAGGCTCCATGCCCCCATTACCCGCGGAGGCCCCGCAAGCCTTCGCAGCCCCCTTCAAGCGGCATCCTTGGCACTCACAAGCCTCCCACAACCCACCCCATCTTGGGAACTAGGCTGACGGCTTGAGGACAGGCGGCGCTAGTCGCCGCCCTCTCCGAAGCCTTCGGGCCGCACGGCACCGACAATAACGGTCACCATGCGCTCCGGGTCGAGGCGATCGGCCATGGCCACCTCGATATCGCCCGCATCGACGGACCGGATGCGGGCCAGGTAACGTTCAAGGTAGTCCGGACCTAGCCCGTAAAAGCCCAGGGTGGCCAGCTGGCCCCGCAGATCCTGGTTGCTCTCCAGCTTGAGCGGGAAGGAGCCGGTGAGGTAGCGCTGCGCGGCGTCCACCTCGTCGGCGGTGGGGCCTTCCCGGACAAAGGACGCCACCTCCTTCTGGAGCAGGGAAAGGGCCTTGGGGACATTATCGTTGGCGGTCTGCAGGCCGGCCACGAAGGGACCCCGCCGGGTCAGGGGAGCGAAGGTGGAGAAGACACTGTAGGACAGGCCGTACTCCTCGCGGACCACGCTCACCAGGCGCGAGACAAAACCGCCACCACCCAGGCTGTAGTTGCCCACCAGCAACGGGAAGTAGTCCTCGGCGTCGCGGGTGGTGCCGGGCTGGCCCATGAGGATCTGGGCTTGGCTCACCTCCTTATCGATGAACACCTCCCGCGGGCCTTCAAGATCCGGCACCTCGGCCAGGGAGGGAGGGGCTTCCCCGGCGGGCAGGCGCCCCAGGGTATCGCCCAGCAGGTCCTTCACGGCGGACGGCTCCATGGCCCCAACCACGGCAATGGTGGCGTTACGGCCGACGAAATACCGCTCGGCGAATGCCTCCAGATCCGACCGCTCGATGGCCTTGAGGCCGTCGGGCTCGCCCTCGCTGGGATGGGCGTAGGGATGATCGCCGTAAACCTTCCGGTAGAAGGCCTTCAACCCGACCTGCTGCGGGTCCTCCTTGTCCCGTTCGATGGCGGTGAGGAGCCGGTTGCGCTCCCGAGCCAGTGCCCCCGGCCCAAAGGCGGGCTCAGTGAGAGCGGTCGTCAGCAGGCCCCAGGCTTTGGCCGTAGTGTCCCCTTTGGTGAGGCTGGTGACGCGCACGGACAGCTGATCCCGGCCGTTGCCGGCGCCAAAGTTCAGGCCGAGATCGTCAACGCGGCGGGCAAACTGGTCGGCCGAGAGCTCGCCCGCGCCCTGATCGAGCATGCGGGCGGTCAGCGCGGAGAGGCCGAACTTGCCTTCGGGGTCGCGGGCGCTGCCGGCGTCGAAGGCCACCTTGAGGCTCATCATGGGCAGCTCGGGGCGGTGGACGTAGAGCACCCGAGCGCCGTTATCCAGGGACCACGTTTCGATGGGCACCTGGTAGTCGGTGGCCGGATCCGGGCCTCCGTTGTCGGGGTCCTCGGCTGCGGGGCCCTGGGCACAGCCCGCCGCTAGAAGCAGCAAGGCAGCGGCGGTCAAGCCCCGGACCTGAAGGCGGCTACGGCGAGCTTCGGTCATTGCCGGACCTCCCCCGCGCCCTTGGGCGCGCCTTGCGGCTTTTGGGGGTGCAGGCGCACCAGAGTTCGCCTCTGCGGCTTGAGGTACTTTGCGGCGACCTTTTGAATCTGTTCCGGAGTCACGGCGCGGATGCGCTCCAAGTAGTTTTTGCGGTATTCGTGGCCGTAGCCGATGGTCTCCAGCTTGCCGATCTCCATGGCCTGGTAGAACACCGAGTCGTTCTGAAAGACCTCGCTAGCCGCGATCTGGCGCTTGACCCGAGCAAGCTCGTCCTTACCGACGGCCTCCTCCCGAAGGCTGGCCACCTGATCCAGCAAGGCCTGCTCCAGTGCTTCGGGATCCGTATCCGGCGCCGGCGTACCTTCCAGGTAGAACAGCCCCGGTGCGCGGCTTTCCGGGCCGTAATGGGCCCCGGCCGAGGCCGCCAGCCCGCGGTCGCGTACTAAGCGTGAGGCCAGGCGGGCTGAGCGGCCCTCGTCCAGGATGCCGGCGAGGAGGCGCAGGGCGAAGGGCTCCCAGTTGGCGTCGGCGGCGGGCAGGTTGGGCACGCGGTACGCCATGACGGTATAGGGCACCCGCGCCTGGGCCTCCAGGTCTACCGTGCGCGACCCCCTCGGCTCCGGGGCCGGTTTGGGATCCACCGCGGCCGGCTCGGCGCCGCCGGGAAGGCCGCCGAAGTGTTTTTCGGCAAGCTCGAACACCTGTTCCGGCTCGACATCGCCGGCCACCACCAAGCGCGCGTTGCGCGGGCTGTAATAGCGGTCGTACCAGGTTTCTAGGTCAGCCAGCTCCAGCGATTCCAGGTCCTCCATCCAGCCGATGATGGGCTGGCCGTAGCCGTGGGCATCGAAGGCAACGGCCCGCAGCGTCTCGTGGGCCAGCGAGCGCGGGTCGTCCTCCACCCGCAGGCGCCGCTCCTCCATGACCACCTGGGTCTCCTTGGCAAACTGCTCCTCCTGGAGCAGCAGGTTAACCATGCGATCCGCCTCCAGGCGCAGGGCCACCTCCAGGCGGTCGCTGGCCAGCTTCTCGAAATAGGCGGTGTAGTCCTGACCGGTGAAGGCGTTGTCATCGCCGCCGTTGCGGGCGATGATCTCGGCGAACTCGCCCGGCCCCACCTCCTCGGTGCCCTTGAACATCATGTGCTCGAGGACGTGGGCTACACCGGTCCGCCCCGGGTACTCGTCGATGCCGCCGACGCGGTACCAGACCATGGCGGTCACCACCGGCGCCCGGTGATCGGGGCGAACCAGGACCTCCATGCCATTATCGAGCTTGTGGGTGGCCACCTCGGCGGCATGGCCGCCGGGCACGAGAAGGACAACTGCGGCAAGGGCGGTTAGCAAACGGAGAGTCATGGGTCGAATCCTGTGCCATACGGTACGGTCGAACCGGCTGCGCGGTAATCGGGGCAACGCCCTGCGCGCCGGCTGCTAAAAAGGTTATCATAAACCATCCATGAACCGACGACGTCTCTAACGAGCATGTTCAAGCGCAAACAAAACCAAAACAGCGACGACCCTCAGGGCGAGGACAAGGGGGGGCTATTCGCTCGACTAAAGAGCGGCCTGGCCAAGACCCGGGGCAGCTTCACCGAGGGCTTGGCTCGTCTGGTGGCCGGCAAGAAGCAGATCGACGACGAGCTCCTGGAGGAGCTAGAGACCCTGCTGATCACAGCCGACATCGGGGTGGAGACCACCACCGAGATCATCGAGGCCATCACCGACCGGGTCAGAAGGCGTGACCTGACCGATCCCGAGGCGGTGGTTGGTGCCGTACGCGAGCACCTGATCGCCACGCTGAGCGTGGACGCTCCTGAGCTGGACTGGCAACCCGGAGCAGACCATCGGGTGGCGTTGGTGGTCGGAGTCAACGGCGTCGGCAAGACTACCACCATCGGCAAACTGGCGGCTCGCTATCGAGAGCAGGGCCTCTCGGTGATGCTCGCCGCCGGCGACACTTTCCGGGCCGCAGCGGTGGAGCAACTGAAGCAGTGGGGCGAGCGCGTGGAGGCACCCGTGATCGCCCAGGAAACCGGGGGCGATTCGGCTTCGGTGGTTCATGACGCCGTTCAGGCCACCGCAAGCCGGAGTACCGACGTGCTTTTGGCCGACACCGCCGGGCGCCTGCACACTAAGGCCAACCTTATGGAGGAGCTGGCCAAGGTCCGACGGGTGGTGAACCGCCTGGACGGCGACGCCCCGCACGAGACCTGGCTGGTGGTGGACGCCACCACCGGTCAGAACGCCCTGGCGCAGGCGGAGAAATTCCACGAGGCGGTGCCGCTGACCGGCCTGATCGTGACCAAACTGGACGGCACCGCCAAGGGCGGCATTATCGTGGCCCTGACCCAAAAACTGGGCCTGCCCATCCGCTACATCGGCGTCGGCGAGCGCCCCGAGGACCTGCGTCCCTTCGACCCCGAGGCGTTCGTGGATGCGCTGTTGGACACGGGGGAGGCGACCGAGGAGTAGAGGGCCGATCCCGCGCACCGGGACGCGGGGGGCTTCGGGGGCGCCCCACGAGTTTTAAGTGTTAAGTAACGGCGAAGGGCCTTTTCCGCTTCGCGGATTGGCGAAGGCCGCCCCCCTCGGCAAGCCCCGCTTAGTCCCGAAGAATCAGGACTTAAAACTTAACACTTAAAACTTTTCAGACTGCCTCGCTTTCAGCTAAAGCCCGTGACCCAACAAGGGGGACATTGCCCAAGTGCTCACCCTCGACCGCGTCTCCAAGCGCTACCCCCATGGCCAGGCCGCCCTGCAAGGGGTTTCTTTGGCCTTAGAGCCGGGCTCCATGCATTTCCTGACGGGTCACTCGGGGGCCGGCAAGTCCACTCTGCTCAAACTGGCCACTGCCATCGAGCGGCCTTCCGGGGGCCGGGTGGTGATAGGCGGCGACGACATCACCAGCATCCCCCGGCGCCGGATCCCCTACCTGCGCCGCGCCATCGGCACCGTGTTCCAGGATCACAAGCTGCTGTTCGACCGCACTGTCTACGACAACGTCGCCCTCGCCCTGCAGGTGCGCAACTTCCCCCGGTCCAAAATCACCGGTCGGGTGCAGGCCGTTCTGGCCCGGGTGGGCCTGGAGCGGCACCGTGACAAATACCCCATAACCCTTTCCGGGGGCGAGCAGCAGCGCGTGGCCATAGCCCGTGCCCTGGTCAACAAGCCCGACCTCCTGCTGGCCGATGAGCCCACGGGCAACCTGGACAAGCAATTGGGCGACGAGATCATGGACCTGTTCTACGAGTTCCACCAGTTCGGCATGACCGTCCTGGTGGCCACGCACGACCTGAGCCAGCCCCAGCGTCTGGGCCTACCCCAGCTACAGCTGCAACGGGGCACGCTGTTCTCATGAAACCGCTTCGGGTGCCTCTACGCCAGCACCGCGAGATCCTGGGGGAAGTGATCGGCCGCCTCCTGCGGCAGCCCGTGGCCACCCTGATGACGGTGGTGGTGCTGGCGGCCGCCCTGGCCTTGCCGGCGGCCCTGCTGTTGATCACCGACAATCTGGAGCGGCTTGCCGAGCGCTTCGAAGAGCCGGGCAAGCTGTCGGTCTTCCTGGTCCATGAAGGTATCAACCCCAAGGCCCTGGAGGACAGGCTGCGCGGGCTGGACGGGGTGGCCAATGTCCGCTACGTGGGGCCCGAGCAGGCCCTGGAGGAGGCCACTAGCCTCCTCGGTTTGGGGGAAGCGCTGGAGGGATTGCCCGATAATCCCCTGCCGGGCAGCTTCGAGGTGACCATCAGCCCCCAGCAGCGGGCCCCGGCACGCATGGCCGCGGTGGCCGATACCGTCAGCGCCTGGTCGGCGGTGGATCAGGTCCAGTACGACCGGCGCTGGGTGGAGCGCTTCCAGGCCGTGGTAGGCTTTTTGCGTCAGACCGGGGGGGTCTCCGCGGTGCTTCTGGGCGCCGTGGTGGTGCTGATTATCGGCAACACCATCCGCTTGGCCGTGCTCAATCGCCGCCGCGAGATCGAGGTGATCAAGATGATCGGCGGCACCGACGCCTTCGTCCGCTTGCCCTTTGTCTACACCGGTCTGATACAGGGGGTGGCAGGGGCCTTGCTCGCCGCCGTTCTGGTGGCTGGCGCGTTGGCCGTGCTC
This sequence comes from Thiohalorhabdus sp., assembly GCF_036628635.1. GTDB lineage: Bacteria > Pseudomonadota > Gammaproteobacteria > Thiohalorhabdales > Thiohalorhabdaceae > Thiohalorhabdus. The sequence continues at coordinate 7,046 of NZ_JAZKRM010000027.1, forward strand.
AATATCTCCTTGGCCGACCTGATCGCCCATTACGACACCCGCTTCCGGCTTCGCGGCCCGGATGGCAGCTACTTTGCCGTCTTGCTCCTGGTCGGCGCCGGTCTGGGCTGGCTGGGCAGCCGCTTAGCGGTGGGCCGTCACCTGCGCGACATCGAGCCCGCTTGAAACGCGAGCGGGGCATCCCCAAGTCCCGTTATGGTAGAGTCGGGGCTAGGGAACCACGCGCTTTTAAAAACGACTAATACGATGACGTGGGGGCCAACGCCGCCACGCCGGTTGGAAGTCGGCGCTCTAGCGGGCCAGGCCCCCGATGCACCACGCAATGCCAGCACGCACCCAAAAAAACCTGCCACGCCGGGCCGCATGATTCCGCCGTTTTGACGAGTTCGGCGGGGGATGCGGGTCGGCCACCCGCATAAGAAAAAGGGAGGAACGCCTATGGCCTCCAAGAGCCTGGCCCTCTCGATCGACGCCCACAGCGGTTCGCTGGAGAGCTATCTCTCCTACGTCCGCCAGCTCCCCCTCCTTTCCTGGGAGGAGGAGCAGGACTACGCGCGTCGGTTCAACGACCACGAAGACATCGAGTCGGCGCGCGCGTTGGTGCTCTCTCACCTGCGGGTGGTGGTGCGCATCGCCCGGGGCTATCAGGACTACGGCCTGCCCTTCGCGGACATGATCCAGGAGGGCAACATCGGCCTCATGAAGGCGGTCAAGCACTTCGACCCCGATCGCGGCGTGCGCTTGGTGAGCTTCGCCATCCACTGGATCCGCGCCGAGATCCACGAGTACATCCTGCGCAACTGGCGCATGGTCAAGGTTGCCACCACCAAGGCGCAGCGCAAGCTGTTCTTCAACCTGCGCAAGGCCAAGAAGCATCTGTCATGGCTTTCCCGCTCCGAGGCGGAGGGTATCGCCGAAGACCTGCAGGTCCCGGTGGAGCAGGTCCTGAAGATGGACGCCGTCATGTCCCGGGGCGACCAGTCCCTTAACGAGCCCCTGGGCGACGACGCCGACGGCGATACCCGGGTGGACGTCCTGCCCGATCAGGAAGCAGGCGTGGAGGAGTCCTTCGCCGAGAGCGAGTACAAGACCCAGACCTCTCAGGCCCTGGGCGGCGCCCTGGAGCAGCTGGACGAGCGCAGCCGCAGCATTGTGCAGCGCAGGTGGCTGGCAGAGGAGCCCGCTACCCTGCAGCAGCTCGCCGACGAGTATTCGGTTTCGGCCGAGCGCGTCCGCCAGCTCGAGCGCAAGGCACTTACCAAGCTGCGCGAGCCCATCGCCGAGGCCATGGGCACGGATCACACCTGAGGTGCCGCACCTGCTGATGATTACCGACCGCCACCGCACCGGCGGCCGCGCCCTAAACGATGTGGTGACACGGGCCCTCGATGCCGGTCTTCCCGGAGTCCTCTTTCGCGACAAGGACCTCCCTGACGCCGAAGCCGTCGACCAAGCCATCGCCCTCCGGGACGCCACCAGCGCTCGGGGGGCGGTCTTTTTTGTGGCCGAGCGGCCGGCCCTCGCCCGCCGCGTGGGTGCCGACGGCCTGCACCTTGGCGAGGCGGCCATGGCCCCCGAGCCCCATGCCTGGGACGGCGCGCTGTCCGTCGCCGCCCACGACGCCGGAGGCCTGGACCGGGCAGGCCGCGTGGGTGCCCGCTTCGCCCTCCTCTCTCCTTTGTTTGCCACCCGCAGCCATCCCCAGGCCCGGCCCCTGGGCCCCGAACGCTTCGCCGAGCTGGCCGCCGGGAGTCCGGTCCCGGTCCTGGCCCTGGGCGGGATCGTCCCGGCCAACGCCGTCGAAGCCACCGCCGCCGGGGCGGCGGGCGTTGCCTGCATTGACGCCATCCTGGCCGCCGACGACCCAGCTCAGGCGGTAGGGGACTTTCTGGGGATTGTAGGGGACAACGGCTGAAGCCAGCTAGGCGAGCACCAAGCCGCATTGGGCCAGGTGGCGCAGAAGGGGCCCGTTGGCTCCCGGCATAGCAGCGGCCTCCGCCCACAGGTCGGGGACGGCGGCCCAGCGCAGGGCCTGGCCCTCGCGGCCGGTGGGACGGCCGGTGAAGTCGGTCACCACGAAGGGATAGAGGCGCACGGCGTAGTCGCCGGCATAGTCAAAGGGAGGATAGGCACGGGAAGCCCCCACAGCGATACCGAGCTCCTCGGCGAGCTCCCTGGCCAAGGCGGCACGGGCCCCCTCCCCGGCCTCCAGCTTGCCCCCCGGGAGCTCCCAGACACCTCCGCCCCGCCGGTCAGGGTCGCGGCTGGCCAGCAGATAGTAGCCGTCCCGGTGGATCAGGCCCACGGCCACGTGGAGGGCGGGCTCGCTGGATGTACCGGTCAAGGGGGGAGTCTCAAAAGATGAGGTTTCGAGGTTACCGTCGCGGAAACGGCTACGACCGGTACTCGGCGTTTATGGTTACGTACTCGTAGGACAGGTCGCAGGTCCAAATCCAATCGGCCGCATCACCCCGGCCCAGCTCCAGGGTTACGGCCACCTCCTCGGGGGCCATGGCCGCCGCCCCGGCGACCTCGGTATAGGTTGGATCCACCACACCGCCGCGGACCACCCGCACCTCCCCCAGATGGAGGTCGACCCGGCTCCAGTCCACTTCCCCCTTCAGGGCGGAGCCGGCGGCCGCCAGGATGCGTCCCCAGTTGGGGTCCCCGGCGAAGGCGGCGGTCTTCACCAGCGGCGAGCGGGCGATGGCCTGGGCCACCCGGACGGCCTCCCCCGCGTCGGCGGCGCCGGTCACCCCTATAGTCAGCAGCCGGGTGGCGCCCTCGCCGTCACGCACGATGGCCAGGGCCAGGTCCCGGCAGACCCCGGTAACCGCCTCCCGAAGCGCCGGGAGGCGGGGGTCGGTAGCCGAGTGGATGGGGTCGGTCCCGGCTGCTCCGGTGGCGCTCAGGGTCAGGGCGTCATTGGTGGAGGTGTCGCCGTCCACGCTGATGCGGTTGAAGGTGGCCTCCGTGGCCGTAGCCAGGATCGCCTGCAAGGGCTCCTCCGCCACAGCCGCGTCGGTGGTAACGAAGGCGAGCATGGTGGCCATGTTGGGATGGATCATGCCGGAGCCTTTGGCAATCCCGGTAACCGTCACCGGCTCGCCGTCCAATGCCACGGTGCGGCTGGCCGCTTTGGAGCGAGTATCGGTGGTGCGGATGGCTTCGGCAGCGTGCCACCAATTTTCCGCATCCGCCTTGAGGTCCTCATAACAGGCGGGCAACCCCGCCTCGAAGGGGGCCAACGGCAAGGGCTCGCCGATGACGCCGGTGGAGAAAGGCAGGACCTCGGCCGGGTTCAGCTCGGCAAGCTCGGCGGCGGCGGCGCAAACGGCCCTTGCCGTCTGCATCCCGGCGTCGCCGGTAGCGGCGTTGGCACTGCCGGTGTTGATCACCAACAGCCGGGGCTGGCCTGCCAACAGGTGCTCCTGGGCCACCCACACCGGGGCCGCGCGTAGGCCGTTGCGGGTGAACACCGCCGCGGTCCGGCTTCCAGGGGGCAGCTCCATCAGGATAAGGTCGTCGTGGTCCGTCTTCCGGATCCCGGCGGCAGTAACCCCCAGACGCACACCTCGCACGCTAGCCAAGTCGGCGGGCATGCCCGGGCCCACCGCCATGGTCAGCCCGCCTTACCGCAGCACTGCTTGTATTTCTTGCCGGAGCCGCAGGGACAGGGCTCGTTTCGGCCTACCTTGCGGCCTTCCCGCTGGAAGGTCTGGGGCCGCAGCTCTTCTTCGTCCTCGGGGGCGAAATCGGGCTTGGGGTGGGCGCCATCGGCCGCCACCGGCTCGGCCGAGGCCACGGCTCCCTCCGCGGTAGGATGCTGATACTGCAGCTCCTCCGGCTCGGAGCGCGTCTCCTCGAACTCCTCCACGTCGGACTCGGCTCGGACCTGGACCTTGTACAACAGGCCCACCACCTCGTGCTTGAAGCGCTCCAGCAGCTCTTCAAACATGCCGAAGGCCTCGCGCTTGAACTCCTGGATGGGCTGGCGCTGGGCCATGCTGCGCAGGTGGATGCCCTCCTTAAGGTGGTCCATGGCGGCCAAGTGGTCTTTCCACTGGGTGTCCAGGGTCTGCAGGGCCACCACCTTCTCGAACTCACGCATGACGTCGGCACCCACCTGGGCTTCCTTGTCCTGGTAGTAGGCCTCCAGGGTGTCCCAGAGCTTCTCCTTGAGGGTCTCCTCGTGGAGGGAGGTGTCCTCCTCTAGCCACTGCCGCACCGGCAGGTGCACGCCGTAAGTGTGGAACAGGCCCTCCTCCAGGCCGGCGAGATCCCACTCTTCCTCCACCGACTGGGGCGGAATGTGCTGATGGAAGACGGTGTTCAGAACGCTCTCCCGGAAGCCCCCAATGGTTTCGGAAATGTCGTCGGACTCCATCAGCTCCCGACGCTGCTCGTACACCAGCTGGCGCTGCTGGTTGGCGACGTCGTCGTATTCGAGAAGCTGCTTGCGGATGTCGAAGTTGCGCCCCTCCACTTTCCGCTGGGCGTTGGAGATGGCCTTGTTGATCCAGGAGTGCTCGATAGGCTCGCCCTCAGGCATGCCCAAGCGCTCCATGAGCCCGCTCACGCGCTCGGAGGCGAAGATGCGCATGAGGTCGTCCTCGAGCGACAGGAAGAAGCGGGATGAGCCTGGATCCCCCTGGCGGCCGGAGCGGCCGCGCATTTGGTTGTCGATGCGACGGGACTCGTTGCGCTCGGTGCCAACGATGTGCAATCCGCCCTCGGCCACCACTTGGTCGTGGCGGGCCTGCCAGTCGGTCTTGGCCTGCTCCTTCCGGGCGTTCTTTTCCGCCTCGGAGAGGGATTCGTCGGCGTCTATGGCGTCAAGCTCGCGGTCCAGATTGCCGCCCAGGACGATGTCGGTGCCCCGGCCTGCCATGTTGGTGGCGATGGTGACCATTCCCGGCTTGCCAGCCTGAGCGATGATCTCCGCCTCCTGCTCGTGGAACTTGGCATTGAGCACATTGTGCGGGATGCCGGCTTCCTCGAGCTCGCCGGAGAGTTCCTCAGAGACGGCGATGCTGGCCGTGCCCACCAGCACCGGCTGACCCCGCTGATAGCAATCGCCGATATCGGCGACGATGGCGTCGAACTTCTCGCGCTTGGTGCGATACACCACATCGTCCAGATCCTCGCGGATCATGGGCTTGTGGGTGGGCACCACCACCACTTCAAGGTTGTAGATCTGGTTGAACTCCATCGCCTCGGTGTCGGCGGTGCCGGTCATGCCGCCGATCTTGTCGTAGAGGCGGAAATAGTTCTGGAAGGTGATGGAGGCCAGGGTCTGGTTCTCGTTCTGGATCTCCACCCCCTCCTTGGCCTCCACCGCCTGGTGCAGGCCATCACCCCAGCGCCGCCCGGGCATCATGCGCCCGGTGAACTCGTCGATGATGACCACCTCGCCATCGCGGACGATGTAGTCCTTCTCCCGGGTGAACAGGGCGTGGGCGCGCAGGGCCTGGCTGATATGATGAACCAGTCCGACGTTGGCGGCGTCGTACAGATCCCCTTCCGTGAGCAGGCCGGCCTCCCGCAGCAGGCCCTCGATCTTGTCGTTGCCCTCCTCGGTGGGGGTTACCTGGCGAGCCTTTTCGTCAACGGTGTAGTCGGTTTCCGCCTCGAGGTAGGGGATGAGGTGGTCGATCTTGTAGTAGAGGTCGGTGCGATCCTCGGTGGGCCCGGAAATCACCAAGGGGGTGCGGGCCTCGTCAATGAGAATGGAGTCCACCTCGTCGACAATGGCGAAGGGATGGCCGCGCTGGACCATATCCTCCAGCCGGAAGGCCATGTTGTCGCGCAGGAAGTCAAAGCCGAATTCGTTGTTAGTGCCGTAGGTCACGTCGCAGGCATAGGAGGCCTGGCGATCCGGCGTGGCCATGCCCGCCTGGATGGTGCCCGCGGAAAGTCCCAGGAAGCGGTAGACCTGGCCCATCCATTCGGCGTCGCGCCGGGCCAGGTAATCGTTGACGGTAACCACGTGCACGCCCTTTTCGGCGAGGGCGTTGAGATAGACCGCCAGGGGTGCCACCAAGGTCTTGCCCTCGCCGGTCTTCATCTCGGCGATCCGCCCCTCGTGGAGCACCATGCCCCCCATGAGCTGGACGTCGAAATGGCGCATGCCCAGAACGCGGTTGCTGGCTTCCCGGACCACGGCAAAGGCCTCGGGCAGGAGCTCGTCCAGGGTCTCGCCGTCGCCCAGGCGACTGCGGAAGTGCTCCGTCCGTCCTGACAGTTCCTCGTCGGTGAGGGCTTGCACATCGCTTTCGAAGGCGTTGACCCGCCCCACCATCTTGCGGTAGCGCCGCAGCAGGCGGTCGTTGCGGGTTCCGATGGTCTTGCCGATCAGTTTGGTCAACATGATAGTGCGCTCAAATGGACGGTTTCGAAAACGGTATGGGGCCCGGAAGCGCCCCGGAGCGATCGGTCATCGCATGGCAGGCGGCCCTCGAAGCGAAGCGTTCCTCGGAAGCACCGGTGATGGCGGCAGGTGGGTCCGGGGCTGCGGGCGGGGACGTTCGGTTGGCGTTCGCCGAAGAAGGGGGCGGCGTCAATGGTTCAGGAATTCGCGGGGATCGATCTGGTCACCGTTATGGAGCACCTCCAGATGGAGATGGGGGCCGGTGGAACGCCCGGACTTTCCCACTTTGCCCACCGTGGCTCCCTTGGCCACCCGCTCTCCCACGGAGACGGTGATCTCTTTGTTGTGGGCGTATCGGGTGCGGTAACCGTTGCCGTGGTCGATCTCGACAAGATCGCCGTAACCGTAGCGCTCTCCCGACCAGGTGACCAGGCCCGGTGCCATGGCTTCCACGTCGGAGCCCTTGTGGTTGGCGATGTCCACTCCGTAGTGATAGGCAGGTTGGCCGGAGAACGGATCGATGCGCTTGCCGAAATCAGAAGACAGCCAACCGCCCTCGGTGGGCCAACCATCCGGGCGCATCTCCTCCCGAACCTGGCGACGGTCGATCATGCCCTGGAGCAGGTCCAGCTGCCCCTGGCGATTGCCGATGCGCTTTGATAGCCGCTCCACCTGGCTGGCCAGTTCGGTGAGATTCTGGCCGCTCATCGGACCGCCAATATCGGACTGTGAATCGGGGCCGCCCATTGCGGGCTGGGCCGAGAAGTCGAACTCGCCGTCATCGAGCCCAGCCACCTGGATCACCCGCTGGCCCAGCGAATCGAGCCGGGTAACCCGAGCCTGCATGGTGCCTACCTGGCGTCCCAGGGATGCCAGGGCCGCGTTCATGCCCTCGCGAGCTTGGCGGAAACGCTGGATATCGGCCTTCAGTTTCTCGCGCTCCGCCGCGACCTCGGCCAAACGCCCTTCATAGCGCTTCTTGAGGACGGCCACATTGTCGGGCATTAGGAAGAATTGGGCAGCCAGATAGACGAACGCCACCAGGAAAACTACCCCGGTAACAACAGAACCCGCCAGGGCCTTTCGACTGAAACTGATATGCCAGGGTCGCCCTGTCGCTCCCCGGGTAAGCACCAGGCAATAGCTTTCGTTACAATTACGTGGCACGAGCCCTTACCTTATTTCGGGGGGATGGCAGCCCAAGCCAAACCTACGTATTCTAAAACCTAGCAAAACTGGGAAACCTTGGGAAGCCAACACCCCTCGCCCGATCCGGTACCGACCCCCTATGACCCGATTCGGCAACCACCCTGACCATCTTGCTAATGCCCTGCGCGACCTGCTAGTGCGCCACGACCTGGGCAAGGGTGTGGCCGAGCTGGGCGAGCTCAACGACGCCTGGTACCAGGCGGCCGGCGACCGGTGGCGGGACAATAGCTGGGTCCTAGGCTGGCGGGGCGCGGAGCTGATGGTGGGGGTCACCAGCCCTGCGGCCGCCAGCCGCCTCCGGTTCGAAGGGCCGGTCATTGCTAAGCGAATTCAGAAGGCCGGGTGGTCGAACCTAAACGGGGTTCGGGCCCAGGTGCAACCGCAGGAGGTAGCTGCGAGGCGACACCGCCACCGACACTATAGCCGGCAGGCCGCCAACGGCGTGGTGGAATCGGCGGCGGAGGTGACCGACCCCGAGCTCCGCGCCGCTTTAGAGCGGCTTGCGGGCCATTTAGCACCCTCGGAAGAAGGTGACTAAAGGGGATTCAACACCAGCAGGCGGGACCCGAATATAACGCCAAGCCATACCAGCGCCAGCACCAGCAGCACCAAGGCAAGCCGGCCGGCCCAGCGAAGATAAACGCGCTCACTGGTTAGCACCCACATCAGTAGGCCCACCAGAACAGCCAGGCCAAACAGAGCCAGGGCGGCGCGCAGCAGGAACATGGGCTAGCCCATTATAGGCTGTGGCAACGGCGCGGGGGGTCCGGCCCGCTAGTAGGAGGGGAGCGGATCGGGGAAAGGACTGGGCTCGATGGCGCTGTCATCCCGCTCGACATACTCCCAGGCCTCGCTATCGGCCATAACCGCCCTAAGCAAGCGATTGTTGAGGGCGTGGCCCGACTTGTGGCCCCGGAACAGCCCCAGAACGGGATGGCCCAGGAGGTATAGATCGCCGATGGAGTCAAGCACCTTATGACGCACGAACTCGTCGTGGTAGCGCAGGCCTTCCTCGTTTAGCACCCGGTGATCGTCCACCACAACCGCGTTGTCGAGATTACCCCCGAGCGCGGCCCCCTGCTCCTGGAGCCATTCCACGTCACGGTAGAAACCAAAGGTGCGGGCCCGGCTCACCTCGCGAGTGAAGGCGGTCTCGGAGAAGTCCACGGAGACCTCGCCGTTATCCCGGATAAGGGGATGGTCGAAATCGATGGCAAACTGGATCCGTAGGCAGTCACAGGGTTCGAAGCTTACCCAGCGGTCCTCGTCGCTGGCCTCCACTCGCTTCTTGATGCGTATGAAGCGCTTAGCGGCCTCCATCTCGCGGACGCCGGCACACTGCAGAAGGAATACGAAAGGGGCTGCCGAGCCGTCCATGATGGGCACCTCGGCCCCCGCCAGATCGATGTAGGCGTTGTCGATTCCCAAGCCCGCAAAAGCAGCCATAAGGTGCTCGACCGTCGCCACCCGGATGCCATTGACCCCCAGCGTGGTGCACAGCGTTGTATCCACCACATTGTCCACCCAGGCGGGGATCTCGGGGCATTCCGGCAGATCAGCACGCCGGAAGATGATACCGGTATCCTCGGGAGCCGGATGAAGGGTGATAGCTACCTTTTCTCCGGAATGGAGCCCGATGCCAGCCCCCTGGATGGAGTTCCGCAGTGTCCGCTGAGCGACCATGACGCCTCGCATTGATTGACACGTTTCCGGTATGGATAGGGGAAGGCCAAATCCATCCACCAGCCTTCAGGCTATCCCCGGGCAAACGAAATTTACCGAAAGAAGGCCACCTGAATCCCGGAGCCGGGCAGTCGAATTTTAACCTATTCTAACGCAAATCCACGGACAAGGAAACGCGCCCCTTAATCCGCCTGCTTGCGAAGAAAGGCCGGAATATCCAGGTCATCCTGGTCCACCCCACTCTGTTGGGCTTCCCGCTGGCGCCGCAGGTAAGTCGGGGTATCCAGGCTTTCGTTGGCCTCCTTCTTAACCGGGGCGGGCGCCGCCTGGGGCTTGGAGCGCGCCTTGTCCCTTTTGGCCTCGCCCAGACCGGTAGCCACCACGGTGACCCGCAGCTCATCGGACAGCTCGGGATCGAGCACCGTGCCCATGACCACGTTGGCGTCCTCGGAGGCAAACTCCCGCATGACATTGCCTACCGCCTCGAACTCGCTGATGGCCATGTCCATGCCGGCGGTGACATTGACCAGCACCCCCTTGGCGCCGGACAGATCCATATCCTCCAGCAGCGGGCTGGAGATGGCGTGGTTGGCCGCCTCCTCGGCGCGGTCATCGCCCATGGCCGCCGAGGAGCCCATGACCGCCATGCCCATCTCCGACATGACGGTACGGACGTCGGCGAAGTCGACGTTGATCAGCCCCGGCCGGGTGATCAGCTCAGAGATACCCTGGACGGCCCCTAGGAGGACATCATCGGCGCGCTTGAAGGCGTCCAGCAGACTCGCCTTACGGCCCATGACCTGAAGCAGCTTTTCGTTGGGGATGGTGATCACCGAGTCGACGTGCTTGGACAGGGCCTCGATGCCGGCTTCGGCCTGCTGCAGGCGCTTTTTGCCCTCGAAGTCGAAGGGCTTGGTAACCACCGCCACGGTCAGGATGCCCTGCTCCTTGGCCTCCTGAGCAAAGATAGCGGCCGCTCCGGTGCCCGTACCACCGCCCATACCGGCGGTGATAAACACCATGTCGGCGCCGGCTTCCACCTCCCGAATCCGATCCCGATCCTCCTCTGCCGCCTGGCGGCCGATCTCAGGCGACGCCCCGGCCCCCAGCCCCTTGGTGATGTTGGCCCCGAGCTGGATGCGGTTCTCGATGTTGACCCGCCGCAATGCCTGAGCGTCGGTGTTGGCGACGATGAATTCCACCCCATCAAGGTTCGACGCAACCATGTTGGCGATGGCGTTGCCGCCGCCGCCGCCTACACCGATGACCTTGATGGTGGCGTTGTCCTGCCCCGTGGTATCTGCCAGTTCGAACATGGCCTTGCCTCCTCCTGCGCGCTTGCCGGCCTAGCCGTGATCAGAAATTTTCGCGGAACCAGGCCCGCATGCGTTTCACCAGCGTTTTCCACCCTGTTCCGGACCAGTCGCGGACCGCTGGGTCCCCGCCGTGCCGGAGCCCGAAAAGCACCAGCCCCACTCCCGTAGCGTACATCGGGTTACGCACCACATCGTTGAGCCCGCCCACGCCTTCCGGCCACCCGATCCGGACCGGGGCGTGGAAGACCTCCTCCGCCAACTCCTGCATGCCTTCGGTCTGGCTGGAGCCGCCCGTGAGCACGATCCCGGACGCCACCACCTCCTCCAGCCCCGAGCGCCGAAGCTCTTCCTGAACCAGGCCGTAGAGCTCCTCCACCCGCGGTTGAATAATTTCCGCCAGCGTCTGGCGCGCTAGCTTGCGCGGCTCCCGGCCGCCCACCGAGGGCACGTCGATCTCCTCGTCCTCCGTGATCAGGTCGGTAAGGGCACAGCCGTAGTTCTGTTTGATTTCCTCCGCCGCCCAGGTAGGGGTGCGCAGGGCGAAGGCGATGTCGTTGGTGATCTGGTCACCGCCCACCGGCAGTACCGCAGTATGGCGCAGGCTGCCCTGAGTATAGACGGCGATGTCGGAGGTGCCGCCGCCGATGTCGACCATGCACACCCCGAGCTCGCGCTCGTCCTCGGAAAGTACCGATTCGGCGGAGGCCACCTGTTCCAGAACCACATCGTTGACATCGAGCTCGCAGCGGCGAACGCATTTGATAATGTTCTGCACCGCCGAAACCGCCCCGGTAATGACGTGGATCTTGGCCTCTAGGCGTACCCCCGACATACCGATGGGCTCGCGCACCCCTTCCTGGTTGTCGATAATGAACTCCTGGGGGAGGACGTGCAGAACCTTCTGATCGGTGGGCAGGGCGAAGGCCTTGCCGTTGTCGATCACCCGCTGGACATCGGCCTCGTCCACTTCCTGGTTCTTGATGGCCACCACCCCCTGGGAGTTATGGCCACGGATGTGGCTACCGGCGATGCCGGCGTATACCGCATCGATGGTGCAGCCGGCCATGAGCTCGGCTTCCTCCACCGCGGCTCGGATGGAGGCCACCGTCGACTCGATGTTGACCACCACCCCTTTGCGCAGGCCGCGGCTGGGATGCCGGCCGATGCCGATAATCTCCAAATCGCCATCGACGGTTCGGCTGCCGACAACCGCGCATACCTTGGAAGTTCCGATGTCGAGTCCGACGATCAGGTGGTTCTCTGGATTCCTGCTCATATCCGGCCCTTAAGGCCCGCTGGTTGCGAGCTTGCGCCATTGACCAACCGGGCCGCCGGTGGCAGCCCGCCCGTACTCGCCTGCTCCCCCTTCTGCAGTCCCGACCGAGCGCCTTCGGCAACGGCGACGGCGATGCCGTCGGGGTACCGGAGATCGATCCGGGTCACGGTCCGCTCCAGCAACCCCCAGCCGCGACTTACTCGCATCAGCCGCTCCAGGCGGCGGGACCAGCTGTCCCTTCCGAAACGGACTGTGATCCCCTCACCCAGATGCGCCGTCCAGTCTCCCCGCGCGTCCACCCTTAACCCCGAGACCCGGGGCCCCTGGCCTAAGCGGCCCTTCAGCACGGCCAGGCGACTGCGCAGCTCCTCCAGCCGCGCCCGCGGCCCTTCCAAACGGGGCAAACCGCCCACCGCCGGATCCTCGGGGCGAAAGACCGCCCCTTGCGCGTTTACCAGCCGCCAACCGGCCCTAGGCCCCGGGCGCCAGCGGGCCACCGGGCGGTGCTCCGTTATCGCGACCACCAGCTTCCCGGGCCAGCGCCGCCGCAACCGGGCCTCACGGACCCAGGGCCGCTCCTCCAGAGCCCCCTGGAGCCGCCCCAAATCGGCGGTGAAGAAGCCTCCACGCAACCGCTCGGCCAGCCAATGGGCCAGGGCATCCGGATCCTCATGGCGTAGCTCCATGGCCACGGCCATTCCGGTCACCGGGAACTGCCGGTCAAGCCAGGTCCGCAGGGCGTCCATTTGGCCGGCCACCGCCACACCGGCAGCAACCACCAGCCCCGCTACCACCAGGTAGCGCAGCCGCACCGGCAGGTGAAGCCGGCTCGGTTTCTTACCCTCGGGCCGTCGTTGCCGTGCCAAGGATACGCTCCACCAGTTCGTCGAAGCCGATGCCGGCGTGCGCCGCCGCCTTGGGTACCAGGCTGTGCTCGGTCATGCCCGGAATGGTGTTCACCTCGATCACCTGGAGCCCAGCCTCACCCACCATGAGATCCACCCTTCCCCAGCCGTCACAGCCCAGGGCCCAAAAGGCGGCCAGTGCTACCCGCTGACACTGCCCTTCCACCACCTCGCCCAGGCCGGTGGGCTGGTGGTATTCGGTGCCGGCACCGCTGTCGTACTTGGCGGTATAGTCGTAGAATCCGCGCGTTATCTTCAGCCGCAGCACGGGGAGTGGCTCGCCGTCCAGAACACCCACGGTGACCTCGGTGCCCGCCACCCAGGCCTCCGCCAGAACCGTATCGTCGTAAACCCGCGCGGCCTCGTGAGCTGACGCCAGATCGACCGCTTGGTCCACGCGCTGCAATCCCAAGGAGCTACCGCTAGCCGCCGGCTTGACCATCACCGGCCAGCCAAGCCGGGCCGCAACCGTATCGTACGGCTCGCTGGCAAGGTCGACCACCGGCGGCGTAGGGATCTGAGCGGCCTGCCAAACCTGTTTGGAGCGCAGCTTGTCCATAGCCAGGGCCGAGCCCAAAACCCCGGAGCCGGTGTAGGGAACGCCAAGGGTCTCCAGACACCCCTGAACCACACCGTCCTCCCCGAAGGGCCCATGCAGGGCCACCCAGGCGCGCTCGGCACCGGTTTCCCGCAACCGCTCGGGCAGGTCGGCCCCGACATCGATCCGGGCCACCCGGTAGCCCCGGCGCTCCAGGGCAGCAGCCACGGCGGAACCGCTGTCCACGCTGATCGCCCGCTCCTCGCTGGGGCCCCCGTAGAGCACCGCCACCGTCATGGCTCCCGTCCCATGATCCGGACCTCCGGGATTAGCACCACCCCATGCACCGCCTCGACCCGTTGTTGGATCAGCCGGATCAGGCCCTCGATGTCGGTGGCGGTGGCCGCCCCGCGGTTGACGATGAAATTGGCGTGGCACTCGGAAACCTCGGCGCCCCCCACCCGAGTGCCCTTGAGGCCGGCGGTCTCGATCAGCCGAGCCGCGTAATCGCCCTCGGGGTTGCGGAACACCGAGCCGGCATTGGCCAGGTTGATCGGCTGCGTGGCCTCCCGGTGGGCCAACAGCTCCTTGGTCCGGGCCCGGATGGCTTCCGGGTAACCGGGAGTAAGGCGCAAGTGGGCGGCCACAAACCATTCACCCTCGGCAAGCCGCGTGCGGCGATAGCCCAGGTCGAGTTCCGACGGTTCGGCCCTGCGGACATTGCCGCCGTGGTCGATCACCTCCGCGGCGGCCAAGACATCGGCCATCTCCCAGCCATAGGCGCCGGCGTTCATGGCCAGTGCCCCACCCACTGCACCGGGGATGCCGGCGAGGAACTCCGCCCCCGCCAAGCCCGCATCGGCGCAGAAGCGCGCTACGCGAGCCGAGCTGACCCCGGCCTCCGCCCGCACGGTGGTTTCGCCCAGCTGCTCCAGGGCCTTGGGCCCGTTGCGGGTGCAGATGACGGTGCCTCCCAAACCGCCGTCACGCACCAACAGGTTGGATCCGTGCCCCACCCAAGTCAGCGGCCCCACCACCGACCCAGAGGCCAGGAAGGCCTGCAGATCAGCCAGGGTCTTGGGGGCGAACAAGCGGTCAGCGCTCCCGCCGGCCCGCCAGGTGGTCCGGGGGGCCATGGGCACCTCATAGCGCACCTGTGGATTTCGTGTCCGGGCTGCCGCGCTCATGCCGAGGCCTCCGCTTGCGGGCACAGCTTCCCGGCCAGGCTGCCGATGTCCCCGGCACCCAGGGTCAGCACCACGTCCCCGGGGCCAGTCCGCTCGGCGAGGTCCGCCGCCAGATCGGTCAGGGATCCCGAAAACCGGGCGTCGGGATGCCCCCGGTGCAGCACCGCGGCGTGCAGGTCGGCACCGAAAGCGCCTTCGATGGGAGCCTCCCCGGCCGAATAGACCTCCCCCACCAAGAGAACATCGGCGGCGTCAAAAGCGGCGCCGAACTCTTCCAGCAGGTCGCGGGTACGGGTATAGCGGTGGGGCTGAAAGGCTACCACCAGGCGCCGGTCGGGCCAGGCCTCACGCATAGCCTCGAGGGTGAGGCGAATCTCCTCGGGATGGTGGCCGTAGTCGTCCACGTAAAGCACCCCATCGCGCTCGCCGCGCACCTGCATGCGCCGACCCACCCCGGAAAACTGCTCCAGGCCACGGCGGATGGCATCGGGGGCCACCCCCAGGTGATGGGCCACCGCAATGGCGGCGACGGCGTTTTGAACATTGTGGCGCCCGGCCAGATTGAGGGTTACCGTCAGCAGCGGCTGCTCAGCACCTCGCTGCCAGCACTCAAAACGGGTATGCGCCCCTTCGGCCGCCAGGTTGCATGCCTGGTAGTCCGCCGCCGGGTCGAACCCATAGGTAACCCACGGTTTGGAAAGGCTCGGCAGCATGGCCCGCACCCGGGGGTGGTCCAGGCACAGCACGGCCAGCCCGTAGAAGGGCACCTGCTGGAGGAACTGGAGGAAAGCGGCCTCCAGCTCCTGGGGATCGCCGCCGTAGGTATCCATGTGGTCCGGATCCATACCCGTTACCACGGCCACCTGCGGATGCAGGTAAAGGAACGAGGCGTCGGATTCGTCGGCCTCGGCCACCAGGTAGTCCCCCTCACCCAGCATGCCCGTGCCCGAAATGGCGTTGAGCCGGCCACCGATCACCATGGTGGGGTCCAGTCCGCCCTCGTGGAGCAGGGTGGCCACCAGCGAGGTGGTCGTGGTCTTGCCGTGGGTGCCAGCCACGGCCACCCCGCGCTTGAAGCGCATGAGCTCGGCCAGCATCTCCGCCCGGGGAATGACTGGTATGCCCCGGGCGCACGCTGCGGCCACCTCGGGGTTGGTCCGGCTCACCGCCGTTGAGGTCACCACCACATCCACCTCAGCGATGTTGGCCGCCTCGTGACCCAAGTGGATATCCGCGCCCAGGTCGCGCAGATGGACCACCGTGGGCGATTCCTTGAGGTCGGAGCCGGAGACCGGGTAACCCAGCCCCAGCAGCACTTCGGCGATGCCGCTCATGCCCACCCCCCCGATACCCACGAAATGGATGCGATGATGGCGCTCGGGACCCACCGGCCGGCGCATGGCCTCTAGGGACTTATCAGGCCGCATGATCGGTCTCCTCCCACCCCAGACAGGCATCGGCCACCACCGCAGCCGCATCGGGCCGGGCGAAGGCGCGGGCCGCCTCGGCCATTTCCGCCAGGCAGGAACGTTCACCCAAATCGCCATCCAACCGGGCCCCCAGGGCCACCGGGTCCCATTCGGACTGCGCCACACACAGGGCGGCACCGCGGCTCACCAGGGCCTCGGCATTGCGCCGCTGGTGGTCGTCCACGGCATAGGGGAAAGGCACCAGCACGGCGGGCAAGCCAACCGCCGCCAGCTCGGCCACCGTGGCCGCTCCAGCCCGGCATACCGCCAGGTCCGCCCAGGCGAAGGCAGCCGCCATGTCGTCGATGAAGGGCACCACCTCGGCCTCCAGCCCGTGCTCGTAATAGGCAGAGCGCACTTCCTCCAGCTCGCGTTCGCCGCTCTGGTGCCAAACGTGGATCGCCCGGCTACCGGCCGCCAGCCACGACGGCACCTGGCGGTTCAAGAAACGGGCCCCCTGGCTGCCCCCAAACACCAGGACCCGCAAGGGTCCCTGGCGGTTACCATAGCGCTGCCCCGGCGCCGGCAGGGCCAACAGCTGACGGCGGACCGGGATGCCCGCCCATTCAGCGCGTGGCCCCAGGGCCTCGGCGGCCTCCGGGAAACCGGTCAGGATCCGTTCAGCCAGTCGCCGCAGGGAGCGAACCGCCAAGCCCGGGACCGCGTTCTGCTCGTGCACCACCAACCTCCGGCCCCCCAGACGGGCCGCCAAACCGGCGGGCACGGCGGCGTAGCCGCCCATGGCGAGAACCGCCGAGGGCCGCAGCCGGCGCAATGCGGACCCCGCTGCCCAAACCGTCCGCCCCAGAGTGGCCGGAAGGGCCGTCCAACGCCGCCACCCTCCGCCGCGCAGGCCGCGCATGCTCACGGTCTCAAGCGGGAAACCGGCAGCCGGCACGGCACGCGTCTCTAAGCCATCCGGCGTCCCCAGGAAATGGACCTCCACACCACGGGCCTGCAGCTCCGCGGCCACCGCCAGGGCCGGGAACACGTGGCCTCCGGTGCCACCGGCGGCGATGACCACCCTACTCATGGCGTGGCCCCCGCACGGGAGGGTGAGCGATCACCGAAGGGGCGTGGGCCCGCGAAAGGAGAAGGCTTCTTGGTGCCCTCGCGGTGGCGGTCGATGCTGGCCAGAATGCCCAAAGCCGCCAGCGTGGTTACCAAACTGGAGCCACCGTAGCTAACCAGCGGCAAGGTCAGCCCCTTGGTAGGAAGCAGCCCCAGGTTCACGCCCATATGGGCCAAAGCCTGGAGGCCTAGGATGAGGGTCAGGCCCTGGGCCACCAGCCGGCTGAAGGCATCCGGTGCCCGCCCGGCGATGGCGAAGCCGCGGTGGACGACAACGGCGTAAAGGGCCAGGACTCCCAGGGTTCCGGCCAATCCCAGTTCCTCCCCGATAACCGCGAAGATGAAATCGGTGTGGGGCTCAGGCAGGTAGAACAGCTTCTGAATACCGTCGCCTAGACCCACCCCGGTGTACTCGCCGCGGCCGAAGGCAATCAGCGACTGGCGCAGCTGGAATCCCGAATCCTGGGGATGGGCCATGGGGTCCAAGAAGGCCACCACCCGTTGATAACGGTAGTCACTGCCGAACACCGCCCAGGCGGCCACCGGCACGATGGCCAGGCCTGCCGCGAGCAGGTGGCGCAGCCGGATGCCGCCTAGAAAGCCCATGACCAGGCCGGTGCCCACCACCATGACCGCGCCTCCGAAGTCGGGCTCCACCAGCAGCAGGCCGGCGGACAGCCCGGCTATGGCCAGGATGGGCAGCAGGCCATGGGTGAAAGTGCCCAGGTGCCCCTCGCCCTTGCGCACCATATAACCAGCCAGGTAGAGCACGAAGGCCACCTTGAACGGCTCCGAGACCTGGACCCGGAAGGGGCCCAGCGCCAACCAGCGGTTGGCGCCGCTGACCTCCACACCGATCCCGGGAATGAGCACCAGGACCAGCGCAACCAGACCCGCCAGCAGCACCCAGGGGGCCAGACGGCGCCAGGCCTCGGGCAGCACCAGGGCGCAGCCGATACCGACAAAAATTCCCACCACGGCGTAGAGGGCTTGGCGCGCCACCACCTGGAAGGAGCTGCCCACCTCTTCCGCCGCCAGCGGCGCCGAGGCCGAATACACCATCACCATACCCAGGGCGAGCAGGCCAGCGGCCGCGCCCAGGAGGGCGGTATCGGGAAGGGCTTGGCGCAAGCGCTGCTCACGGCTCGGCACGGGCATCCTCCAATGCGGCCACGGCACGGCGGAAGTCGGCTCCCCTCGCCCCGAATCCGGGGTACTGATCGAAGCTGGTGCAACCCGGCGAAAGCACCACGGCGTCGCCGGCCTGGGCGGCCTCGGCCGCTCGCGCCACCGCCTCGTGCATGGTGCGGGCAAACACCACCGGCACCACCTCCGCCACGGCGGCGGCGATGGCCCCGGCGGCCTCGCCGAGCAGCACCACCTGGCGCCCGCTCCGCCGCAGCGCGGGCGCCAGGGCGGTGAAATCCCCTCCCTTGTCGACGCCCCCAGCGATCCAGACGAAGGGAGCGTCGAGACCCTCCAGGGCGGCCTGGACGGCGCCCACATTGGTGCCCTTGGAGTCGTTGACGTAGCGCACTCCCCCGAGCTCGGCCACCGCCTCCATGCGGTGGGCCAGCCCCCGGAACTGGCGCAGGGCATCGGCCATGGCCGAGGATGGAAGGCCCAGGGCGGCCCCGGCAGCGAGGGCGGCCACCGCATTGGCGCGGTTGGGCAGCCCCACCAAGGGCCACTCGGCCACCGCCAGCACCGGTTCCGGGCCCCTGTCGGTGCCCAGCGCGAGCCAGGCCTCCACGTCGTCTTGCATAACCCCGGCACCGCCGCGGGCCGGCGGACCCAGGCCGAACCAGGCCACTGCCGGCCCCGGTTGCAGGCCCTCGGCACGGCGCCGGATCTCGACGTCGTCAGCCCCGAGGACGGCGGTGTCGCCCTCGCCCATATTGGCCAAAAGCCGCCATTTGGCGTCGAAGTAGGCGGCCTCATCGGCGTAGCGGTCGAGGTGGTCGGCGCTGAGATTGAGCACCGCTGCAACCTGCGGCCGGAATTCTCGCAAGGCCTCGGCCTGGAAGCTGGATACCTCCACAACGAAGGCCTCGGCCTCGGCATCCGCTAGCAGGTCCAGCACCGGTGTGCCCAGATTGCCCCCCACGGCGACCCGCCGACCGGCGGCGGCGAGCATTTCCCCGATCAGGGTGGTCACCGTGGACTTGCCGTTGGAGCCGGTAACCGCCACCACCGGGGCCGCCACGTAGCGACCAAGCAGCTCGACATCGCCCACAACCTCGGCACCCGCCGCAGCAGCATCCCGGATGGCCGGCTCCGACAGGGGCACGCCCGGGCTGACCACCACCAGCTCGGCCGCCTCCAGCATCTCCCTGTCCAGCCCGCCCAGGGCCAGGCCGGCCAGGGCATCGGCGCGCGGCATCTCCTCCAGGGCCGGCGGCGCCATGCGGCTATCCGTCACGCTCACCCTCGCCCCGGCGGCCGTCAGGAAACGGGCGGTACTGGCCCCGGTTCGCCCCGCGCCCACCACCGCCACCGGCCGGCCGGACCAGTCGGCGCGGGCGGCAGCTTGCGGTGCAGTATGCCGGTCGATGGTAGCGGTCATGCAGCCCTCACCGGATCTTGAGTGTGGACAGAGCAATCAGCACCAGGATCACCGTAACGATCCAGAACCGGACCACGATGCGCGGCTCCGGCCAGCCCTGGAGCTCGAAGTGGTGGTGCAGGGGCGCCATGCGGAACACCCGCTTCCCGCGCAGCCGATAGGAGGCCACCTGGATCATCACCGACAGCGTTTCCACCACGAAGATGCCGCCCATAATCACCAGCTCGATCTCCTGGCGCGCCACCACGGCCACCAGGCCGATGGTGGCGCCCAGGGCCAGGGCGCCCACATCGCCCATGAAAACCTGGGCCGGATAGGCGTTGAACCACAGAAAACCCAGCCCGGCACCGATCAGGGCGCCGCAGATCACCGCCATTTCTCCGGCACCGATCACGTGGGGAATATTGAGGTAATCGGCAAAGCCCGCATGGCCGGTAACATAGGCGAAGATGCCGAGGCCGAAGGCGATCATCAGGGCCGGGAAGATGGCCAGACCATCCAGGCCGTCGGTGAGATTGACGGCATTGGAAGCTCCGACGACCACCAGGATCGCCAACGGGATATAGACCCACCCCAGCGGGATCAGCAGCTCCTTGATGAACGGCAGGGACAGGGCCGTGTCCGCCGGGTCGTTCGCCACCAGGTACATCCCCACCGCTGCTGCCGTGGCCACCACCAGCTGCCCGCCGAACTTGGTCCCGGCGCCGAGACCTTTGGGATCCTGCTCGGTCAGCTTGAGGTAATCGTCGAACAGGCCCAGCAGGCCGAAGGCCGCCGTGGCCAGGGTCACCACCCACACATAGGGATTGGTCAGATCCGCCCATAGCAGGGTGGGCCCCAGCAGGGCCACCAGGATCAGGGCGCCGCCCATGGTGGGGGTACCGGTCTTGGGAAGATGGCTCTCGGGCCCCTCCTCGCGCACGGTCTGACCGATGTTGAAACGGGTCAATCGGCGGATCATCCAGGGCCCCACCAGAAACGAGATCACCAGGGCGGTCAGAGTCGCCGCAATGGTGCGGAAGCTGATGAACTGGAACAGGGAGAACCCCGGGAGATGCCCCCAGTAATCGTAGAGAAGGTGGTAGAGCATCTAGCCGCATGCCCCTTTCTCCCCTGGTTGGTCCATCAGCTGCGCGACCAGGCGCTCCAGTCCCATGGAGCGCGACCCCTTGATCAGCACCCGGTCGCCACCGGCGGCCTCATGGGCCAGGACGGCGGCGGCCTCCTGCCAATTGGCGGCAATGCAACCGCCGGTCCCGAAGGCCTCGGCGGCATTGGCGGCGAGGCGGCCCACCGCGATCAGCCTGTCAACCCGCCGCTGTCGGGCGGCCAGCCCGGCCTCGGCATGCCAGGCCGCACTCTCGTCGCCGAGCTCGCCCATGTCGCCCAGCACCGCCCAGGTGTGGCCTCCCTGCTGGGTCAGGACGTCCAGCGCCGCCACCAGCGATTCCGGATTGGCGTTGTAGGTGTCGTCGAGCACGACCAGACCACCCGGGCCGGAACGGATCTGCAAGCGGCCCGCGGTGGGGGCCACCGCCTCCATCCCGGCCGCCGCCCGCTCCGGGGCAATTCCCAGGGCGTAGGCAGCGGCCAGGGCGGCCAAGGCATTAACGGCGTTATGCCGCCCGGGCAGGGCCAGTGCTAGCTCGACCTCCCCGTCCGGGGTAGCGACCCAAAGCCTGCCCCCGCCGGCCTCGGGTTGCCACTCGCCACGGATATCGGCGGCGGCTTCCAGGCCGAAGCGCACCACCCGCCCCGGAGCGGCCGCCACCCACTGATCCGCAAAGGAGGAATCGGCGTTGATGACGGCGACCCCATCCGGACCCAGACCGCCCAGGAGCCGGGCCTTCTCGGCGGCCACCGCCTCCAGCGAACCCAGGCCCTCCAGGTGGGCAGGGGCAGCATTGGTGATCACAGCTACGTCGGGGGCCGCGGTATCGGCCAGCAGGGCCATTTCCCCGCATTCATTGATACCCACCTCCACCGCGGCATAGCGGTGGTATTCCTCCAAACCGAGCAAAGTCAGCGGCATCCCTACCGTGTTGTTCCAGTTGCCCGGGGTGGCTAGGAACGCTTCCGGGGCCTGGACCGACAGGACGGCGGCGATCAGGTCCTTGACCGTGGTCTTGCCGCAAGAACCGGTCACCGCCACCACCCTAGTCGGGCTTCGCAGCCGCCATTCCCGGGCCAGATCGAGCAGGGCGCGACCCGTGTCCGCAACCTCCACCCGGGGAAGATCCGCTCCCTGGCCCGCCTCCACCAATACTCCGGCTGCCCCCGCCTCGGCTGCCTCGGCTAGGAAAGCGTGGCCGTCGTGGCGGGGCCCCTTCAGGGCCACAAAAAGCGTTCCCGGCTCCAATCGGCGAGTGTCCGTGGCCACCCCTCGGAGCCTGGCCTCGCCGTGGCACTGGCCACCGGTCCAGGCCGCTACCTCAGCCAGGGTCATCATGGCCCACGGCCTCCCTTTGCGGGGCGGTGGCCAACCACTGGCGCACCACCTCACGGTCGCTGAACGGCACCCGGCGACCGGCTATCTCCTGATAGGCTTCGTGGCCCTTGCCGGCGATCACCACCCCATCGCCAGCCGTTGCCGAGTCCAGGGCGGTGCCGATGGCCTCGCCCCGGTCGGGCTCGGCCCGGACCTCGGCGGCGCCAATCCCCGCCGCGATAGCCTCGATGATGGCTGCCGGATCCTCACCGCGCGGGTTGTCGGCGGTGAGCACCACCCGATCGCAGAGCCGTCCGGCCACCTCACCCATGGCCGGTCGCTTGCCGGCGTCGCGCTCACCGCCACAGCCGAACACGCACCACAGGCGGTTGGCGGTAAGCTCGCGGGCGCCGGCAAGGGTGCGCTCCAGGGCATCGGCGGTATGGGCATAATCCACCCAAACCCGGGCCCCGGCCGGGGTTGCCCCAAGATCCTCCATGCGGCCGGGCACCGGTGGCACTCCCGATAGGCGCTCGGCGACCGTCGCCGGCGCCATACCGAGGGCCAATCCGGCCGCAACGGCGGCGAGCAGGTTGGGTACATTGACCGCCCCCACCAGGGCGGAATGGACGGTAACTGCACCGTGGGGCGTGGCGGCGACCAGCTCGATACCGTCCGCCCGGGTGCACAGGCTATCGGCCCGGACGTCGCCCTGGCCGACGCCGAAGCGCCAAAGGGCCACCCCGGGTGCCACAGCCCCGGCGAAGTGAGTCACCTCGGGATCCTCGGCATTGACCACGGCGAACCCCAGTTCGGGACGGGCTAGGGCCCGCTGCTTGGCCGCCCGGTAGGCCTCGAGATCCCGGTGGTAGTCCAAATGCTCGGGGCTCAGGTTGGTCCACACCGCCCCGGCCAAGTCGGTACCGGCGAGTCTGTGCTGATCCAGACCGTGGGAGCTGGCCTCCATGGCCACACCGGTGGTGCCATCGTCGGCCATCAGCCGAAGCCGCTGCTCCAGGGTGACCGGATCGGGGGTGGTCTCGGTGGCGCTGTGCAGGGCGCCCGGCCGGCCCCAGCCGAGGGTTCCCACCAAGCCGCCGCGCTGGAACAACCCGGCAATGAGCCAAGCAACCGTGGTCTTGCCGTTGGTTCCGGTTATCACTGCCACAGGCATCTGCCGGGAGGGATGGCCCTGCAGGCGGGCTGCGGCCTCTCCCAGCAGGCGCCGTGCTTCAGGATGTACCGCCAAAGCCGTCTCGGGCGGCACCGCCACCGGCCGCTCGGCGATGACACCGACGGCCCCCGCGGCCACCGCCTCTCCAATGTGGTCATGGCCGTCGGCCCGGCTCCCGCCCAAGGCGAAGAACAAGGCCCCGGGCGTCACCGCCCGGCTATCAGCGGTGACCAAGCTCACCGGCTGCCCGCCATGGGCCTCGGCTACCGCCTCGGGAAGGACCTCGGACCAGTTCATGATGATTG
>NZ_JAZKRM010000028.1:0-28300 GCF_036628635.1 Thiohalorhabdus sp.
ATCGCCATGCGCTTCCGCATGCGCTGACCCCCACCAATAATTAAGGCCCGGCCTATGGCCGGGCCTTAATGGCCTACATGCTCCGCTGTGGCGTCAGAATGGTTCTTCCCACCCCTTCGTTACCCAGTTGCGCGCCGAACCCCAGTTTTAATGGAAATCTGGATTTTAAAATTTACGCTACAAACCAAATTTGGAAAATTTTTCCCGGATCCACCCGGAATCCCGACCAAAAATTTACACCTCACACCGAGCCGGACTAGGCGCTCACCAGCCTCCTTGCATCGGGACTGCCTCCGCCCAGCCCTATTCCCTTGCCGCCGCCCCGAACTTAAGGTACAGCGCCGGCAGCACCACCATGTTCAGCACGGTGGAGGAAGCCAGGCCGAACAGGATGACCATGGCCATGGGCGCCTGGATCTCGCTGCCGGGCTCGCCGCCGCTCAGCGCCAGGGGCAGCAGGCCAAGCCCGGCGGACAGTGCGGTCATCAGGATGGGCACCAGCCGCTCCAGGGTGGCGCGACGCACCGCCCCCAGCGGCCCCTCCCCCTCCTTCTCCCGCAGGGTATGGATGTGGCCCACCAGCATGACGCCGTTGCGGGTGGCGATGCCGAACAGGGCGATGAAGCCGATCAGGGTGGCTACGGAGATCACTCCGCCGGCGACGAACAGGCCCGCGATGCCGCCGATCAGGGCCAGGGGCAAGTTGACCATGACCAGCACGGCGTCGCGCACGGAGTCGAAGGCCACGTACAGCAGCAGGAAGATCCCCGCCAGCACCGCCGCCCCCATCCACAGAAGGGCGCGGGTGGACTCCCGGGCCGCCTGGAACTGACCGCCGTACTCAATGCGGTAGCCGTTGGGCATGGCCACCTGCGCCGCCACCTTTTGCTGGACCTCACGCACAACGCCCACCAGATCGGCCTTGGCGACGTTGGCGATGACGAGCATCTTGCGCGCCACGTCCTCGCGCAGGATGGTGTTCGGTCCCCGGGTCTCGCGGATATCGGCCAGGGCGTGCAGTGGCACCTGAGTGCCGTCGTCGGTGGTGATGGGGGCTTCGCCGATGGCGTCGCGGTCGCCCTTGGCCGCCGGCGGGAAGCGCACCACCAGGTCGAAGGCCTGCTGGCCCTGGAGCACCCGGGAGACGGTGGTGCCGGTGAAGGCGGTGCGCACCGCCCGCCCCACCTCGCCCGTGGTCAGGCCGTGGCGGGCGATGGCGTCGCGGTCGAAGTCCACGGTCAGGAAGGGGATCTGGGCCCGCGGCTGACGCGCCAGGTCCACCACCCCCGGCACCTCCGCCATGACGCCCTTCACCTCCTTGGTCAAGTCGCGCAGCCGGTCCAGGTCGGGGCCGAACAGCTTCACGGCGATGTTGGCGCGGGTCCCGGAGAGCATGTGGTCGATGCGGTGGGACAGGGGCTGGCCGATGACGATGTTGGTGCCCGGCACCGCCTTCAGCTCCTGGCGCAGGTCGGCCAGCAGCTCGGCCTTGGGGCGGCCGTTCAGATCCAGGGAGACATCGATCTCGCTGGCGTACACCGCCTGGGCGTGCGGGTCCAGCTGCGCCCGGCCGGTGCGCCGGGCGGTGGAGGTCACTTCCGGGTGCTTCAGGAGGATGGCCTCCACCATGCCGCCGAGGCGGTCCGATTCCGCCAGCGCCGTGCCCGGCTGGGTCACGACACTGACGGTGAGCGAGCCTTCGTTGAACTCCGGCAGGAAGGACTGGCCGGACCAGGTCAGGGCCGCTCCCGCCCCGGTGAGAAGCAGCAGGGAAGCGGCGGTCAGCGCGCGCCAGCGGGGCAGGGTGGCGTCCAGGACCGGGGCGAAGGCCCGCTTGGTGCGTTCCACCATGCGTGGCTCGGAGCCCCGCCGCACGGTCCGGGAAAACGGCAGGGTGACGCTGGCCAGGGCGGGGGTGACGGTGATCGCTACCAGCAGGGAAGCGGCCAGGGCCACAATGTAGGCGAAGCCCAGCGGCCCCATGAACCGGCCCTCGATGCCGGGCAGGAAGAACAGCGGCGTGAATACCAGGATGATGATGACCGTGGCGAAGACGATGGAGCCCTGGATCTCGCGGGTGGCGTCCCCCACCACCTGGATGGCCGGCCGGCGCTCGCCCTCCGCACGGGCAGTGTTCTCCCGCAGGCGGCGGACGATGTTCTCCACCACGATGATGGCGTCGTCCACCACCGCGCCGATGGCGATGGCCAGGCCGCCCAGGGTCATGGTGTTGAGGGTACCGCCCATGCCGCGCAGGGCGAGCACCGCCGCCACCAGCGACAGCGGGATGGCCACCAGGCTCACCAGCCCGGCGCGCAGGCTGACCAGGAAGGCCAGGACCACCGCCACCACTAGAATGGCGCCGTCGCGCAGCGCCTCCAAGAGGTTGTCCACGGCGGTATGGATGAAATCCGCCTGCCGGAACAGGTCGGTCTTGAGCGCCACACCCTCCGGCAGGTCGCTGCGCATGGCCGCGACCTCGGCGTCCAGGCGCTCGGTGAGGGCCAGGGTGTTCACCCCCGGCTGCTTCTGCACCCCCAGGATCACGGCATCCTCGCCGTTGCGGGCGCCGGTGCCGCGCACCGGAGCGGCGCCGACGGTCACCTCGGCGAGGTCGCGGACCTTCACCGGGTGGCCGTCCCGCTCCGCCACCACCGTATTGCCGATCTCCTCGGGGTCAGACACCCGGCCCAGGCCGTGGATAAGCAGCTCGCGGCCGCTATCCACGGTGAAGCCGGCGGAAACATTGCGGTTGGTCTCCCCCACCGCTTCGATCACCCGGTTCAGGCCCACGCGGTGTGCGGCCAGGCGCTCGGGCTGCACCCGCACCTGGTACTGCTTGATTGCGCCGCCGATGGGGATCACCTGGGCTACCCCCGGCACCGCCAGCAGGCGGCGGCGAACCGTCCAGTCGGCGCTCGTGCGCAGGGCCATGGGATCGGCCTCGCCGGTCACCGCCAGGAACATCACCTCGCCCATCACCGAGGTTATCGGCGCCAGGGTGGGCTGGCCCGCCCCCGGGGGCAGCGCATCGCGCACCCCCTGCAGCTTCTCGGACACCACCTGCCGGGCCTTGTAGATGTCGGTGCCCCATTCGAATTCCACGGTCACCACCGAGATGCCCACCCCGGTGGAAGAGCGGATCCGGCGCACCCCGGCCGAGCCATTGAGGGCGGTCTCCACCGGGTAGGTGACCAGGCGCTCCACCTCCCGGGGCGCCATGTCGTGGGCCTCGGTGACCACGGTGACCCGGGGCGCGGTGAGCTCGGGGAACACGTCCACCGGGCTGCGCGTGGCCTCGTAGATCCCCCATCCCAGCAGCAGGACGGCCCCTACCAGAACGAACAGGCGGAACTTCAGGGACCACTGGACGATTTTTCCGATCATGGACGTTCCTGAACGGGGGATGGCAAGGCGGGGGATGGCTGCATCGGACCGCTAATGGGCATGGCCGTGCCCGGTGCCGCTATCGCCGCTGGCGGCCAAGCGGACCAGGTAGCTGCCCTGGGTCACCACCCGCTCGCCGGGCGCCAGGCCACTGGTAACGGCCACGTACGCCCCGGCGTGGATCCCGAGGGTCACCGGCCGGCGGGCGAAAGACTCACCGCCGGTCTGCACGTAGACCACCGGCTCCCCGGCCTCGCGCTGCACCGCCGCCTGCGGCACCGCCAGGGACCGCGTGGCTTTGCCGGTCCAGACCCGCACCGAGGCGCTGGTTCCGGCCCGCAGATCGCCCGGGTTGGGCAGGGCGAAGATGACGGGCACCGTGCGGGTGGCCGGGTCCACCGTCTCGCCGGCCGACAGCAGCCGTGCCTCATCGGCGGTATTCACGGTCAGCCGGCGATCGTAGCCGGTGGGCGTAAACCAGGCACCGCCGGGGGTGGCCAGGCGGGTTGCCTCGGCCTCGGGCACCCGGGCCTCGAGCCACAAGCGGTGGCGGTCCACCACCCGCATGAGGGCATCGCCCTGCGCCAGGGTGGTCCCCGGGGTAGCGGCCAGCTCCACCACGCGGCCGTCGGCTCCGGCGAGGACCGGCACCCCGGTCGGCCCTTCGGCCCCGGCGTCACCGTCCTGGTACTCGGCCAGCCGACGGCGTGCCGCCGCTAGCCGCGCCCGCGCCACCCGCTCACGGGAGCGGGCCTCGGCCACCCGGCGTTCGGGCACGGCGTCCTTGGCCAGCAGTCCCTCCAGGCGCCGCCGCTCCCGGCGGGCCGTGCGGTACTCGGATTCGCTCTCCGTCACTGCCACACGGAGGGTGGCAAGGTCCGTTCCGCTGCCCAGGCGGGGCACAATGCGGGCCAGCACCTTTCCCGCCTTCACCGGCTGTCCGGCCTCGGGGAAACCGCCCTCCGGGGCCTCCAGCCGTCCGGCCACGGGCGCGGTCACCCGCCGGTCGCCGCTCGGGGCGGCCCGCAGGGTGCCGGTGGCCGGCACCGTAGCGCGCAGCTTGCGCTCGGCGGCCACGGCGGTGCCGAAGGGCAGCCGCCACTGCTGCTCCTTAAGGAAGGCAATGCCGCCCTCGCCGCCGCCACCCCCGGCATCGGCCGGCACGGCATCGCGGCCGGGGTAGACGCGCACGCCCTCCACCCGGTGCACGCTGCGCCGGGCGCCCGCCTCCCAGGTCAGGACCAGGGTGAAGGTCCCCGCCTCGCGGGGCGTTACCGCCGGGGTGTAGAGCCCGTCCCGGGTGGGGCGGTCCACGCGGAAGCCGGCCACTGTCTGCCCGTCGCGCTTCAGGCGGACCGTGAGCCGGCCCGAATCCACCGGGCGGTAGCCGTCCAGCCAGCTGAGGTGGGCGGCGAAGCGGGAGGCCTCCCCGGTAACCAGAACCGGAAATTCCAGGAACAGCTCGGTGGCGTCGTTGAACCGGGTCACGGTCCGGCTCGGTCGCTCGGCCGCCGCCTCCGGGCTGCCCTGTCCGGTGGCGTGGTCGTGGCCGCCTCCCTCCCCGCCGTGGGGTTGCCCCGAGCCGCCGTCGCAAGCGGCGAGCAGCAGCGCCAGCAGGGCTGGGAGCAGGACCGCTGGATGGCGGCGGACGAAGCGCTCAATTGTCATGGGCGTGTCCGTGATCGCCCTGGCCCTGGTCGGTCTCGCCGTGACCGTGCTCGTCGTTACCCTGGTTGTCGTCGCCAAGGTCGTCAGGATCACCGGAGTCTTTGGCGTCCTCCCCGTCGCCCCCGCCGCCGTAGAAGGCCTCCGTCTCCGGGGCATCCTTTGCGCCGGAATCATGGCCCTGGCCGCCGGAATGGTCGTGGCCTTCGCCGGCGACGGCGGCACCGGTGCTCAGGGCGATGGCAAAAAGGCCGATCAAGAGGTTGTGCTTCATTACCGACTCCCGCTTTGGGTTGGGATGGAAACGGCCGCGCGGCCGAAGCCGAATGGGGATCAGATCTGGATGCCGAACCGGCCGAGCATCTGGACCATGCCCCAATAGGCAAGGGCCGTCGCGGCGATGGCGGCGATAAGGCTCAGGGGGAACGGCACCCCCCGATGCAGAAGCCACGGCAGGACCAGGAACAGCACCAGGGAGGGAAGAACCAGCCAGAAAATGCTGCTTGCCAGGGCGCTGATCCTGGCCACGTCCCCGGTCTCCACATGCAGCCAGACCATGGCCAGGACGGAGGTCAGGGGCACCGAGGCCAGGATTCCGCCGATCAGCGCGCTCCGTTTGGCCACCTCGGAGATGGCGACCACCAGGATCGCCGTGACGATGGTCTTGATCAGGTAATAGCCCATGCCCCCTTCTCCCCCTCTCGGCTGGCCAGAAATTACGGGCGGGCCCCGCCGGCGGTGCGGGCCAGGTCGATCCAGCTCGTGCGGGCGGCCCGGGCCATCTCCAGGGTGCGCAAGCGGGCGTCGAGCTGCCCGCGGTAGGCATCCAGCAGCTCAAGGATGCCCAGCTCCCCGGCGCGGTAGGCGGCCTCGGCGATCTCTGTCAGCTCCCGGGACTTGGCCAGGGCCTGTTGGCGGAATTCGGTGGTGGCCCCGGTCAGCTCCCGCGTTTGCCGCCACAGGCCGCCGACCTGGGCCCGGGCCCGCTCCAGCAGCCGCCGGTAGCGGGCTTCGGCCCGGGTCTGACGGGCAGCAGCCGCCGCTGCCTCGGTCTGGCCGCGATCGAAGGCCGGCAGGGGGACGGTGAGCTCCAGCAGGGAACCGTTGCCGTCGGCCCCGGGCTGATCCACGGTGGTGACTCCCAGGCCCACTGTGACGTCGGGCACCCAGCCCCGCCCCGCCGCCCGCTGCGCCAACCCCGCTGCGCGCGCCTCGGCCTGCAGGCGGCGCAGATCGGCGCGCCGGTCCAGGGCCTTGCGGTAGCGGGCCAGAGAGGTCACCTTCTCGGGGCGCAAGGTCCCGGTGACGTTTTCGGGGAGACCGGAGGCATCGGGCAGCAGGGCACGCAGCCCGGATCGGGCGCGCCCCTGTTCGGCCCGCGCTTGACGCAGCCGGGCCCGAAGGGTCGCCTGCTCGCGCTCCAGCCGGCGCTGGTCGTACCCCGAGGCGGCGCCGGCCCGGCGGCGCTCGGCCACGATGCCGGCCACCCGGTCCAGGCGCCCGAGACTTTCCTGCAAGGCATCCACCCGCCGCTGGTGGAAAAGCACCGCGTAGAAGCGCTCGCGGACCCGAGCACGGCGCTCCAGGCGCGTCCGGGCGTTGCCCCGGCGCACCCCCTCGGCGCGGACCCGGGCCGCCCGAGTACGCAGGCCCCGCTGGCCGGAGAGATCGAATTCCTGGGAAAGGCTGTAGAAGCGCTGGGTGGTATCGCCCCCGTCTACCGAATAGCGCTCCTGGGAAAGGCTCAGCCGCGGGTTGGGCCACAGCGATGCCTCCCGGGCCCGGCTCTCCGCCAGATCCACCTTCGCCTGGAGCTCCCGCTGCAAGGGCGAGCTATTCGCCGACAGCCGCAGGGCCCGCTCGATGGTGAGCGGGGATTCGGCGCCTGCCGGGCCCGGGGCCAGCGCGGCAACCAGGAGCAGGCCGAGAGCGAAAAACCGACCGGCGATCGGTTCTTTTGCCGTACCGGCAGGAATTCGGGGTAAGCTCATGGGGGTTCCTTCAGATGGTGCCCAGGAGGGTTTCCAGGCCATGGTGGAGCTGGGGGGAGAAGGCGAACAAAGCCAGTCCCACCCCGGCCAAAATGAGCCCCACTCCCCACCAGGGTTTCAGCCCGGCAGGACTCTCCTCCAAAAGCGCTTGAACCCGGGCCTCTAAGGGATCCCCCGTTAACTCCGCCCCCGGTGCGGAGACGGGGCGTAGGCGAGCCACTGCCAGCAGCGCCTCGGCCACGGTGAGCCGGTCGCCCACGGTCCGGGCGGCCGCCTCGTCGGCGGCGCGCTCCACGGCGAGCCCGAGCTCCCGGTAAAGGGTTCGCCCGGTTCCCGGGAGGTGCCCAGCCGTCCCCAGCCGGGCCAGGGCCAGCCGCAGCGGATCCCGCCGGCGCTGGTGCGCGGCCTCATGGGCGTGTACCACGCTATCCTGCTGCGGGGATAAATGGTCCAGGAGGCAGCGGGAGAACAGCACGGTGGGCCGCAGCAGGCCCACCGTTGCGGCCACGGGACGCGCGGTTTCCAGAACCCGAACCCCTGCGTCTTGCTCCGCCGCGGCCACCCGGCGCAGTGTCCGCCAATGCTGGTTGCTCCGCGCCAGCGCCCATGCTTTGTAGGCCCCACCCACGGCCAGCACGGCGCCCAGCACGCCCAGCAGTGTATTCGCCCCGGGGATCTCCAGCGTGGTGCCGGGGTGCAGCAGGCAGAGGTGGCTGTGATGGCTACCGTGGAGCAGGCAGTGGTCAGCCATTAGACCCACTGCGGCCAGGAGGGACGGAGCGACCACAACGGTCACCGCCAGCAGGCCGGCCAGCAGGGGGAAAAGCGCCCAGATCAGCAGGAGATTGGCCCGCTGCTCCACGGGCGTGCGCTGCAACAGGGACAGGGCCCTGGGCCGGACAAGGTGGCTGAGGGCTGCGGCCATGGCTCCAGCCACCAGCCCCAACGCCGCCAGGATCAAAACCAGAGAGGCCATGTCAGTCCGGATCCCCGGTGCCCTGGGCCCGCTTGCGGGCGATCAGGGCCTCCAGGCGGTCGAGGCCCGCCTCATCCCGCTCGGCCGCGAAGTCCACGAAGGCGGTCAGCAGGGTATCGGCGGCCTCCTTGCCGGCCACCGGTGCTGTGGCCCCCTCGATCAGCCGGCCCAGCAATTCCTCGCGGCCCAGGGCAGGGCGGTAAATATAGGCGTGACCTTCCTTGGTCCGGTGCAGGAGGCCCTTGCGGTAGAGCCGTTCCAGCGTGGACTGCACGGTGTTGAGGGAGATGTCCCGGGGCCCGCCCAAACGGGAATGGACGGCCTTGGCGTGATCCGCGCCCACCGACCACAGATCCTCCAGCGTCGCCACCTCCAGCTCACCGAGCCGTAGCGTTTGCATGCTGCGCCCTCCCAAAAACCGATCACTGATCGGTTTTACAGCACGAATGCGGCCCCGGCAACCCCGCGAAGGGCCATCCCCCGAAACGGGCATGGCGCACGGTTTGGCCGGGAGAAGCTGGCCATTGCCTCCTCGGGGGATGGGCCGAGGATCCATTGGGGCGGCCGACCCGCCGAGCCAGGGACCTAAGCCGGCCGCGGCTTCGATTGCCGAATCCACCGCCACTTAAGCGGGGGGAGCGCCGCCAGCCGACCCCCACCTTAGCCATCGAGTACCTGCTCGCCGAAGGCGCCGTCGCTGATGCGGTAGGCCCCGGCCAGCTCGCTCACAAGGACCTTGCCGTCGCCGGGATGACCGGCCTGGGTGCGGGCGTGCTTGAGGACGGTGTCCACCACCCGGTCGAACGAATCGTCGCTTACGTCCACCTCCAGCTTGGCCATGCGGGTTCGCTCCAGGGTATCCCCGCCCGGGCGGTGGCCGTAGGCCTGGACGTCCAGCACCGTCACTCCGGGCGGCCCGGGGAGCTTGCCGAGGGCGTCCACTACCTGATCCACCATCGCCTCGCGGATATACGCCTTGATCTCTTTCATGGATATTCCCTCCAGTAGAAGGGGGACGGACCATGCCCGTCCCCACAAAGTGGGCGGCAGTCAGACTTCCACCTCTTCACGCGGCATGGCGAACCAGCGGTAGACCGCCGGCAGTACCAGCAGGGTGAGCGCCGTGGAGGTCACCAGACCGCCGATCACCACCGCGGCCAGCGGCCGCTGCACGTTGGCGCCGATGCCGTTGGCCAGCAGCAGCGGGATGAGGCCGAGGATGGCCACGCTGGCGGTCATCAGCACCGGCCGCAAACGGTGCATGGCGCCGGTCTTGACCGCCTCCTCCATCTCCAGGCCCTGATCGCGCAGCTGGTTGATGTAGGACACCAGCACCACGCCGTTCAGCACGGCCACGCCGAACACCGCGATGAAGCCCACAGCCCCGGCCACCGACAGGTACATGCCGGAGACCCACAGGGCGACGATGCCGCCGGTGACGGCGATGGGCACGTTGAGGAAGATCAGCGTGGCGTAGCGCAGGCTGCCGAAGGCGGAGAACAGCATGAGGAAGATCAGCGCCAGCGTGATGGGGACCACGACGTACAGCCGCTTCATCGCCCGCTGCTGGTTCTCGAACTGGCCGCCGTACTCCACGAAGTAGCCCGGCGGCAGGTCCACCTCCTGCTCCACCTTCTTCTGGAGGTCGCTGACCACGCTGCCCATGGCCCGGCCGCGGACGTTGAGCTGCACGAACACCCGGCGGCTGGCCTTGGCGCGCGAGACCTTCTTCGGTCCGACATAGGTCTCCACGTTGGCCACCCGGGACACCGGGATGAGGTTGCCCTTGGCGGTGCGGATGGGCAGGTTCTGGATCCCGGATAGCTGCAGGTCATCCCTGGCCGCCTCCTTGAGGCGCAGGAAGATATCGAAGCGCCGGATGCCCTCGAACACCTGCCCCACCGATTCGCCGCCGATGCCGGTCTCCACGGTCTCCAGCACCTTGTCCACGGGGATGCCGTAGCGGGCTAAAGCCTGCCGGTCGGGCCGGATGACGATCTGCGGCTTGCCCCCCTGCTGCTGCATGCGCACGTCCACGGCGCCCTCGGTGCCCTTGGCGATCTCGGTGACCCGTTCCCCCACTTTGGCGAGCTTATCGAGGTCCTCGCCGAAGATGGAGACCACCACCTGCGCCATGACCCCGGAGAGTAGCTCGTCGGTGCGCAGCTGGATGGGCTGGGAGAAGTTGTTGGCCAGGCCCGGGACCTGCTCGTTGACCTTGGCCGCCATGGCCGATTGCAGCTCCTCGTAGCTGCGGCCGCTTTGCCACTTTTCCAGCGGCTTGAGATTGACCGTGGTGGCCACCACGTTCACCGGCTCCGGGTCGCCGCCCACCTCGGCGCGGCCCACCCGCGAGTAGGCGCTCTCCACCTCCGGGAAGGTCCCCATGACTTTCTGAACGCGCTTGGCGTAGTCGATGGAGGTGGGCAGGTTGGCACCGGGCGGCAGGGTGGAGCGCACCATGTAGGTGCCCTCGCGCAGGGTGGGCACGAAGGTGGTACCGAGGAAGGGGAACAGCGCCAGGCTGCCGGCGAACACGACCGTGGCGCCGCCCACCACCCACACCGGGTGGCGGTAGACGCCGTTCAGCAGCGGCCGGTAGGCGGCCTTGATCCACCCCACCAGGCGCGGCTCGCGGGGCTCGGTACTCCTCGAGAAGACGTAGCTGGCCAGCACCGGCACCATGGTCAGGGCCAGGATCAGCGCCCCCACCAGGGCGAAGGCGATGGTGTAGGCCATGGGCGAGAACATCTTGCCCTCCACCCCCTGCAGGGTGAACAGGGGGAGGAAGACGATGATGATGATGCTGATGCCGAAGGCGATGGGCCGGCCCACCTCGCGCGCCGCCTCGCCGGTGAGGCGCAGCATGGAGACGTCCTCGCCTTTTCGCTCCTCCAGGTGGCGGAAGATGTTCTCCACCATCACCACCGCGCCGTCCACCATCATGCCGATGCCGATGGCCAGCCCCCCGAGGCTCATGAGATTGGCCGACATCCCCATGAAACGCATGGCGATGAAGGCCACCAAAGTGGCCAGCGGCAGGCTGGCGATGACGATGAGAGTGGAGCGCAGGTTGCCCAGGAACAGGTAGAGGAAGATCAGCACCAGCACCACCCCCTCGAGCAGGGCGTCCTCCACCGTGCCCACGGCCTTCTCCACCAGGTCGCCCTGGGAGTAGTACGGCACCGCCTCCATGCCCTCGGGCAGGGCCTTGTTCACCGCCTCCAGCTTGTGGTTGACGTCCTCGAGCAGCTTCTGAGTGTTGGCATAGATCAGCTTGAGGACGTAGCCGCCCACCGACTCCTCGCCGCCCGCCACCTGGGCGCCGCGGCGGATGGCGGGGCCGAATTCGACGCTGGCCACATCGCCCACGGTCACCGGCGTGCCGCCGTGCTCGTGGACCACGATGTTGCGCAGGTCGGCCAGCCCCTTCTCGCCGGGCTCCACCCAGCCGTAGCCGCGGATGATGTGCTCCTCGCCGCCGCGATTGATGAAGGAGCCACCCACGTTGCGGTTGTTGGTGGCGATGGCGCCGCGCACGTCGGCGATGGTGAGGTCATGGGCTTGCAGGCCCTGCTGGTCCAGTCGCACCTGGTACTGCTTCTTATAGCCGCCCAGGGACAGGACGCCGGTGACATTGGGCACCGTGCGCAGCATGGGCTTGGCGATCCAGTCCTGGGCGGTGCGCAGCTCGGTGAGGCTGTGGTTGTAGCCCTCCTTGCTCTTGACCCGGTACAGCAGGACCCGCCCCAGGCCGGTTGTGATCGGCCCGAGCTGGGGCTCTCCTAAGCCAGGGGGAATCCCCTCCTTGGCCTTGGCCAGGCGCTCCATCACCAGCCGCCGGGCGAAGTAGATGTCGGTGCCTTCCTCGAAGTACACGTTCACCCGGGACAGGCCGAAGATGGAGGTGGACTGCACCCGCTTGAGCCCGGGCAGGCCGTACATGCTGATCTCGATGGGGTAGCTGATCAGCGTCTCCACGTCCACCGGCGACAGCCCCGGGCTCGAGGTGTAGATCTGCACCATGGGCGGGGTGACGTCGGGGAAGGAGTCGATGGGCACGCGGTTGAACGACATGGTGCCCGCCACCGCCAGGCCGGCCACCAGCACCAGCACCATGAGCCGGTTGCGCAGGGCGAGATTGATCAGGCGTTCGATCATCGATATTCCCCCCCTAGTGGCCGTGCGCGGCGCTGCGGCCGCTGGCGGTGAGCGCGGCCTTCAGGTCGAAGGCGCCCTGGACCACCAGGCGGTCCCCGGGCTTCAGGCCCTTGAGCACCTCCACCCGCTTGCCGGCCTCCTGGCCGAGGGTCACGGCCACGGCCCGGAAGTGCCCGGCCTTTTTACCCGGCACGAACACCATGGGCCGGTCCTTGATGGTCTGGACCGCGTCCACCGGCACCATGGCGACGTTGCCGTCGGCCCGGGTGGTCACGGTGGCCTTGCCGAACATGCCCGCTTTCAGCAGGCCGTCGGTGTTGGCCACTACCGCCCGCACGCGAAGGGTCCGGGTCTGGGCGTCCAGCTCCCGCGAGATCCAGTCGATGGTGCCCGTGAAGCGCCGCTCCGGCAGGGCCCGAGAGCGGAAGCGCACCTTCTGGCCGGTGGCCAGCACCGGGATGTGGCGCTCGTAGGCCTCGAGCATGACCCAGACCTTGCTGGTGTCCACCACGTGGATGGGGGTTTCGGCGGGGCCCACGGTCTGGCCCGGGGTCAAATCCCGCTTCTGCACCACCCCCGCCAGCGGGCTGGTGAGGCGGTAGCGGGACAGCGGTCGGTCGCTGCCCGCCTCGATCCCCTGAACCTGCTGCCGTGAGAGGCCGTACAGGCGCAGCTCCTCCACGGCGGCATCGCGACGGGCCCGGGCCTCGCGAAAACGGCCGCGGGCATCGAGCAGCTCGGCCTGGGAGCTGATCTGCTTCTCCGCCAGCTCCTGCTGGCGGCGGTAGTCGGCCCGCGCCGTCTCGAAGGTGGCCTGGGCGGTCAGGTAGCGCGCCTTGGCCTTGCCCAGGGCGACGCTGTCCATGACCGCCACGATCTCCCCTTGGGTCACGCGGGTGCCGAGTGCCTTGGTCACCCGCACCACCTTGGCGCGCAGGCGGGGTCCGACCTTGGCCACGCGGTCGGGGTCGAAGCGGACGGTTGCCGGCATCCGCAGGGTGCCCGCGGCGCTGCCGGCGGCGGCCTCGGCCACCTCGAGGTCGAGGCGGCTGCGCTGCTTCTCGGATAGGTGGAGCTTGTGGGCCCCGCCGCCGGAATGGCCGCCCTTCTGGTCAGCGTGGCCGTCGGCGGCCCAGGCGGGATTGGCGGTCAGGATGCCAGCGACAATCAGGGCCCGTATCAGATGGCGTTCAGTTCGCATCGTCGGAAGTCTCCGTCGGGTCGCCGGCGGCCTTGCCGGGCTGGGGGCCCAGGGCGATGAGGCCGCCGGTGGCGCGTTCGAGGTCGGTGGCGGCGGTTACCAGGGCGCCGAGGGCGTCGAGGTAGTCGCGCCGGACGTTGAGGAGGTTGTCGCGGGCGGCGGTGACGGCGGGAACGCCCACCTCGCCGGCCCGCAGGGCATCCTGGGTGAGCGCCAGATTCTGTTCGGCGCTGTCCAGAACCGCCCCTTTGAGGGCGCTCAAACGCTTGCGGGCGCCGCGGTACTCGGCCAGGGCCTGGGCCACCTCGCGGCGCACGGTGATGCGCAGGGCATCGGCTTCGAGCTGGGCCTGCTGCAGCCGGGCGGCCGCCGCCTCCTGCTCGCCGCCGTAGCGGTGCAGGGCCGGGATGGGCGCGGAGACGCCGCCGCCGGCGACGTCGGCGCCCTCCTCGCGCTTGTAGAAGCCGAACACGGTGAGGTTGGGGATGAGCTGGCGCTCGGACAGGGTCAGCGCCTTGCGGGCCGCGGCCACCTCCCGCGCCGCGGCGGCCAGGTCGTCGCGGCGCTTCAGGGCCTGGCCCAGAAGCGCCCGGCGGTCGGGCAGGTCCAGGGAACGTCCCCGGATCTCGCCGGCCACCTTGAGCTCACGGGCGGGGTCGGCCGCCATCAGCTCGAGCAGGCGCACCCGGGCACGCTCGGCCTGGGTGCGGGCCTCGGCCAGGGTGGCCTCGGCCCGGCCCACGCCGATGCGGGCGGTGTTGGCCGCCAGCCGGGTGGCCTCGCCCGCCGCCAGGCGGTCCCGGGCGTAGGTCTGGAAGTCCCGGGAGATTTCCAGAACCCGCTCGGCGGTGGCTACCGCCTTGCGGGCCACCAGGAGGTCCAGGAAGGCCCGGCGGGTGCGGGCGGCGATGGTGGTCTGCAGGAAGGCGAGCCGGGCCCGGGCGCTGTCCATCCGGGCCTCGGCGGCGGCGATGCCGAGGTCGCGCTTGCCGCCGGTAAACAGGGTCTGGGAAAGGCGGATGCCGAGGTCGGTGGTGGTCTCCGCATCGCCCCGGCGGCTGGCCGCATTTAGGGACAGCTCCGGATTGGTGGGCACGATACGCGCCGCATGAGCACGCTCGCCGCGACGGATACCCACCTGCTGGCGCGCCTGCTTGACGGCGAGATTGCTGGTCAGGGCCCGCTCGAGGGCCTGGTCGAGGTGCAGCGGTTGGGGCAGATCATCGGCCGGCGCCGCCTGGCCCACAACGGGGCCGGCGAACACCGCCACGACGACCGCCCAAAGGACGGTTCGACGGTACATGGGGCTGAATCCTCAATGGTGTCGCGTCTGCCGCCGCCCGAAGGGGACGGGGCGCGAAAGGACGGTACGTTGAGGGCTCAGCCTCTGGGGGGCTGGGTCGGGGGCTCGGCGTGGAGGGAGGAAACGGGGGCCCGGTAAGGGGGCAGCTCTCCGCTCACGGGCTGCCCGGCGAGCATAGAATGGTCCCGGTGGACCGCTACAAAATGGACGGGGGAGTGGCCGCAGTGGGTGCCGGCGGAGGGTGCCTGGGTGTCGGTGTCGCCGCCAGGGGTTACCGGCGCCTGCTGATGCGTTCCGTCGCCCTCGAAATGGCCGACGTGCCCCTCGAACGCCCAGGCGGACTGGGCGAGCAAGAGGGCGACCATCAGGATCCATCCGAGGGCGTAGCGCATGGAGGCGACCCTGCCATGGAGAAGGGGGCCTGGCAAGCTCGTTCGGTGCCGGTTTCGGGGCCGGCGCCATTGGAAAGCCCGGTGGGTCGCGTCAGAACGGGATGTCGTCCTCGAAGTCCTGATCGAAGTCGGGCTGGCCGCCGCCCGAACCGCCGCCGCTGTCCCCGCCCTGAGCGGGGGCCGTCTGGTCGAATTCGCTCGGCGCCGACTGATCCCAGGAGCCGCCGCCCCCGCCGCGGCCGCCGCCACCACCGCCACCACCGAGCATCTGCATCTCGTTGGCGACAACCTCGGTGGTGTAGCGGTCCTGGCCATTGTTGTCCTGCCACTTGCGCGTCTGCAGGCGGCCCTCGATGTAGCATTGCGAGCCCTTGCGCAGGTACTCGCCGGCGATCTCGGCCAGGCGGGAGAACATCACCACCCGGTGCCATTCCGTTTCTTCCTGCTGCTGACCATCACGATCCCGATAGCGCCGCGTCGTGGCCAGGGACAGGTTGGCCACGGCGTTGCCGCTGCCGGTGTAGCGCATCTCGGGGTCGCGGCCCAGATTGCCGATCAGGATGACCTTGTTAACGCCGCCGCTCGCCATGGCGATCCCCTTCTTGATGGAGGCGCCCCGCCACTAAACCTGGCAAGCCATTGCCCCTAGCCTGGAGCCTTAAAAGTTTAATGGCGGGGCACCTACGGTTATTGGTTTCCCCGCTTCCTCAGCCCGCGGCCTCCGCGGCCTCGGCGCGCACCCAGTCCAGCGCCTGCCGGAGGCCGTCTTCGTCGACCCGTGTGCTGTCCACCTTGCAGTAGACGGTACCCTCATCTTCGAACACGCGGGCCTCGACCACCCCATCCACATGCCGCAGCCCACGCTCCAGGGCACGGGCGTCCTTCGCCGCCAGCACCCCCACCGACAGCAGGCGGGTGACCAGATAGTGCGGGGCCGGGCCGGAGAGTGCCACTCCCGCCCAAACGATGGCCACCGCGGCGCCGACGATGAACACGCCCTCGGCCCCGTAGACCCCGGCCAGAGCGCCCCCCACCGTGCCGCCTAGGAAGGCGCCGAAGAACTCGGCCATATTGTAGATCCCCACCGCGGTGCCCTTGGCGGCCGCGGGG
This sequence comes from Thiohalorhabdus sp., assembly GCF_036628635.1. Taxonomy (GTDB): domain Bacteria; phylum Pseudomonadota; class Gammaproteobacteria; order Thiohalorhabdales; family Thiohalorhabdaceae; genus Thiohalorhabdus. The sequence continues at coordinate 16,187 of NZ_JAZKRM010000028.1, forward strand.
GCGGCCTTGGAGATGAGCGAGGGCAGGCTCGCCTCCAGCACGTTGAACGCCGTGAAGAAGGCCGCCAAGGTCAAGCCGATCCCCCAGACCGAGCGCGGCACCTCGGCCAACCCTAGCAGGGCCACCACCAGCAGCGCGATGGCCCCGATGAACACCGGCTGCATGCGCCGCTTGGCCTCGGCGACGAACACCAGCGGAAACATGAGCACGGCTGATGCCAGCATCACCGGCAAGTACAGCTGCCACTGCCGGTCGGTGCCCAGCTCCAGATGGGTAACCAGCAGGGGCGGCACCACCACGAAGATGGCGGTAAGGATGAAGTGCAGGGCGAAGATGCCAAAATCCAGCCGCAGCAGCATGGGGCTGCGCAACACCTCGCCGAGCATGGCGCGGCTCAGCTGGGCGTCGCGGTGGTGGCGGCTTACCTCGGGCTCGGGCACCACCAGATAGAGCACGCCGATAGCGGCCAGGCTCAGCACCCCGGTGAGCCAGAAGATGCCCGGGACCCCCAGCCAGTGGGCGAGGCTGGGGCCCGCCACCAGCGAGATGGCGAAGGAGGCGCCGATGGTCATGCCAATCAGGGCCATGGCGCGGGTGCGCGTCTCCTCCCGGGTGAGATCGGCCACCATGGCGATTATCGCGGCGGCGATGGCACCCGCTCCCTGCAGGGCCCGTCCCAGCAGGAGCAGAAAGATGTCGTCCGCTACCGCCGCCACCACCGAGCCGGCGGCGAAGACCACCAGACCGAAGGCGATCACCGGCTTGCGCCCGAAGCGGTCGGAGGCGGCGCCGAAGGGGACCTGGAGCAGGGCCTGGGTGAGGCCGTAGACGCCCAGGGCCGTGCCCACCAGCAGCGGCGTGGCGCCGGGCAGGTCGTGAGCGTACAGGGCCAGGACGGGGAGGATCAGGAACAGGCCCAGCATGCGCAGGCCGAAGATCCCGGCGAGGGCCAGGGCCGACCGGCGCTCGACCGGAGCCATCCGGATGCGTTCGCTCAATAGGGCTGCCCTCGCTGGAGCGGCTTTGCGCCTCTTCCGAAAAAGGGGCTATGATACATGGTTTGTCTCTTGCCCGCATAAGCCTCGCCGGTCGCCGCGGAGGGCGGCCGGAGGGCCGGGCCACGGCCTTCGGTAACATGATTATGGACTGGATCGAGGTCCGCGGGGCACGCACCCACAACCTCAAGAACATCAACGTCGACATCCCGCGCGACCGCCTGGTGGTGATGACCGGCGTCTCCGGCTCGGGCAAGTCGTCGCTGGCCTTCGACACCCTCTACGCCGACGGCCAGCGCCGCTACGTGGAGAGCCTGTCGGCCTACGCCCGGCAGTTCCTCAACATGATGAACAAGCCGGAGGTGGAGTCCATTGAGGGCCTGTCGCCGGCCATCTCCATCGAGCAGAAGACTGCCTCGCATAACCCGCGCTCCACGGTAGGCACGGTCACCGAGATCTACGACTACCTGCGCCTGCTCTACGCCCGGGTGGGTGAGCCCGTGTGCTATTCCTGCGGCCGGCCCATCCGGGCGCAGACGGTATCCCAGATGGTGGACCAGGTGCTGGCCCTGGAGGAAGGCACCCGTATCCACCTGCTCGCTCCCATCGTGCGCGGCCGCAAGGGCGAGCACCGCGAGCTGTTCGATAAGGTGCGCGCCCAAGGCTTTATCCGGGCGCGGGTGGACGGCGACATGGTGGAGCTCGATGGTGGCATCCCCGACCTGGATGGCAAGCGGGTGCACACCGTGGAGCTGGTGGTGGACCGGCTCAAGGTACGCCCCGACCAGGACAACCGCCTGGCCGAATCCCTGGAAACCGCCCTCGACTGGGGCGACGGCTTGGCCCAGGTGCAGGTAATGGACGGGCCCGAGCTGCTGTTCTCGGAGCGCTTCTCCTGCCCAGACTGCAATGTCTCCTACCCCGAGCTCGAGCCACGGACGTTCTCATTCAACAATCCGCATGGGGCCTGTCCCACCTGCGACGGCCTGGGCCACATCTCCAGCTTCGACGCCGAGCGGGTCATACCGCATCCGGAATGGACCCTGCGCGAAGGGGCCATCCGGCCCTGGGACAAGCGCCACAGCCACTTCTATTTCCAAATGCTAGAAGCCCTGGGGGAGCACTACGGCTTCGACACCCGCACGCCCTTCCAGGACCTGCCTCACGAAGTGCAGCGGGTCATCCTGTACGGCTCCGGCGGCGAGAAGATCCGCTTCCGCTTCGAGACCGAGTCGGGCAACGCCCACTCGCGCGACATGCCCTTCGAGGGGGTCATCCCCAACCTCGAGCGCCGCTACCGGGAGACCGAGTCCGCGGCGGTGCGCGAGGACCTGGCCAAGTACATCACCGAGGACCCCTGCCCGGACTGCGGCGGCTCCCGGCTGCGCATCGAGGCCCGCCATGTTCTGGTGGGCGACCGGCCCATCCACGAGGTCACGGCGGAGCCGGTGCACCGCTCGCTGGCGTTCTTCCGCTCCCTGGACCTGCACGGTAGCCGCGGCCAGATCGCCGAACGCATCCTCAAGGAGATCGATGACCGCCTGCGGTTTTTGATGGACGTGGGCCTGGAATACCTGACCCTGGACCGCTCCGCGGATACCCTGTCGGGCGGCGAGGCCCAGCGCATTCGCCTGGCCAGTCAGATCGGGGCCGGGCTGGTGGGGGTCATGTACGTCCTGGACGAGCCCTCCATCGGCCTCCATCCGCGCGACAACGCCCGTCTGCTGGGCACTCTCAAGCACCTGCGGGACCTGGGCAACACCGTGATCGTGGTGGAGCACGACGAGGAGGCCATCCGCGCCGCCGACCATGTGGTGGACATGGGCCCGGGCGCCGGCACCCACGGCGGCGAGGTGGTGGCGGTGGGCACACCGGACGAGATCGCCCGCGACTCCGACAGCCTCACCGGGGACTACCTGGCCGGCCGCGAGGAGATCGCCATCCCCGAGGAGCGCACGGCCCCGGAGACGGATTACGCCTTGACCGTCGAGGGCGCGCGCGCCAACAACCTGGCCGAGGTCACCGTGGCCATCCCCCTGGGCCTATTCACGGGGATCACCGGGGTCTCGGGCTCGGGCAAGTCCACGCTGATCAACGAGACCCTGGCCAAGGGCGTCGCCCGCACCCTGCACGGGGCGCGCGCGCAGCCGGGGGCGCACACCGCCGTACACGGCCTGGAGCGCATCGACAAGATCATCAACATCGACCAGAGCCCCATCGGCCGCACCCCGCGCTCCAACCCGGCCACCTACACCGGGGCCTTCACCCCCATCCGCGAGCTGTTCGCCGGCACCCAGGAGGCGCGCACGCGGGGCTACAAGCCGGGTCGGTTCTCCTTCAACGTCAAGGGCGGGCGCTGCGAGGCGTGCCAGGGCGAAGGCGTGATCAAAGTGGAGATGCACTTCCTCCCCGACGCCTTCGTCCCCTGCGACGAGTGCGAGGGCAAGCGCTACAACCGCGAGACCCTGGAGGTCCGCTACAAGGGCAAGAACATCCACGAGGTCCTGGAGATGACCATCGAGGAGGCACGCGAGTTCTTCGATCCCGTGCCCACGGTGGCCAACAAGCTCCAGACCCTGATCGAGGCGGGTCTGTCCTATCTCAAGCTGGGCCAGAGCGCCACCACCCTGTCGGGCGGCGAGGCGCAGCGGGTCAAGCTGGCGCGCGAGCTGTCACGCCGCAACACCGGCCGGACCCTCTACATCCTCGACGAGCCCACCACCGGCCTTCACTTCGACGATATCCGCCAGCTTCTGAGCGTGCTCCACCGATTGCGCGATCAGGGCAACACGGTATTGGTGATCGAGCACAACCTCGAAGTCATCAAGACCGCGGACTGGATCCTCGACCTTGGTCCCGAGGGTGGCGAGGGCGGCGGCAATCTGGTAGCGGCGGGAACCCCGGAGGATGTGGCACGGGTGCGGGAAAGCCATACGGGCCGATATCTGGCCGAGGTGCTGGCCCACCGACTGGCTCCCGGTCCGGTGGGCGTTCGGACCGGTTAGGGCCGGCAATCGACCACCGGCAGCCACCTAGGTATGGGGGATCTGGTCCTCACCGGGGTAGTTCTGCTCCGGGTCCACATGACGTTTGCGGGTGCTTTCCCGGTCTTGGCCCGCATCGGCCTCGGTGCCGCGCAGGCTTAGCACGGCCCAGGTGGTTGCCGCCAGCCAAAAGAAGGCCGCGAGTCCCAGCCACACCGGTGTCCACTCCGGCACCAAGTACAAGGTAGACAACGCCGCCAGCCAGAAAACAGCGATGGGCGGAGCGGTGTAACAGCCGGTGCCGCAAACCGAGGCCGGCGGCACCAGGACGGCGAGAACGTAGCGAATCATGGGCTCCTCCTACTTACCCGGGGCCTACCCGGACCCTAAGAAAGCACCTTAGCCCCTTCCACCGGTTCTTGGCCATAGGTAGCACATGACTTTGTTAGGGGGGTGGACCAAAAGGGCCAGGTCTGAGATACTCGATGTGCGGTTTGGGGCAAAGGGGCCCGGTGGCAAAACCCCATACCAATGCTGTTCGGGCCTAAAAGGCAGGCATTACCGGCTCTTACCCCAGGCGCCTGGTTTTGGCACACCCATTGCTTTGAAGGGGGTGAGGCCGTAGTAACCGCCTTCGGGCGGAATAAGGGACTCACCCTCCCTTCGCCCCTTCGGGGGCATCCGACAATTCGGTTGGTTTAGGGCCGCAAGGCCCGGTGGAGCGGACGCCGGTTTCCCCCCCCTTTTCCCGGCCCGCTCCATTTTTTGTTTAAAGCCCCCTTCTCCTGCCTTTTCCGGCCGGCTTTCGCTTGCGCATCCCGCTTTTTTCAAGGATTTCCCGGAGCGAGAACCCCCGTGGAGATGGAAGCCCTCACCGTAACCGCCGCCCTCATCATGGGCCTGTTCGGCGGTCCTCATTGCGCAGCCATGTGCGGCGGTATCACCGCCACCCTCACCTTCGGACTCGACGACCGGGTACGCACCTCGGTGGTGCGGCAGCTGCCCTACCTTCTGGCCTACAATCTCGGGCGCATCGCCAGCTACACCGCCGCCGGGGCTCTCGCCGGGGGGCTGGGGGCCGCAGCCGCCCTGGGCGGCCCCCAAGGCGAGGGTCCGGCCCTTTTGCGGGGCTTGGCAGGCGCCGTCATGATCGCCATCGGCCTGTACATCGGCGGCTGGTGGCCCAGCCTGAGCCGGGTGGAGCGCATAGGCCTGCCCCTGTGGCGCCAGCTGGAGCCCCTGGGGCAGCGCCTGCTGCCGGTTCGCAGCCTTCCCACCGCTCTGGGCCTGGGCGCCGTATGGGGCTGGCTACCCTGCGGCATGGTTTACATGGTCCTGATCCAGGCCCTCACCGCCGGTAGCGCCGCGGCCGGAGGAACGCTGATGCTGGCCTTCGGCGTCGGCACCCTGCCCAATCTTCTCGCCATGGGCTTGTTCGCCGCGGCCCTGGGCCGCTTCATGAGCAACCCCTGGGTCCGGCGAGCGGCCGGCGGCCTCTTGGTCATCATGGGCGCGACGGGCCTGGCCCTTGCTTTGGGGATGGGATCAGGCGGTATGGACCACGGCTGACAGGACAGCTATTCCCGATTAAGGTATTCGCACCCTTAAGGGGGGCAAGTCCTCCTTACTCCCTTTGAATAAGCCGGCCCCGGTTAAGGAACCGCCGCAGCAGGGTTCCCCGGTAGGAGCATATGGCCGTTTACGCCATCGGTGACATCCAGGGTTGCGGGGCCGAGCTGGAGGCCCTGCTGGAGAACATCGCCTTCGATCCGGGGCGGGACCGGCTGTGGCTGGTCGGCGACTTGGTTAATCGCGGACCCCGTTCCCTGGAGGTGCTGCGACGGGTGCGGGCGCTGGGCGAGGCGGCAAAGATGGTTCTGGGGAACCACGATCTTCATCTGATCGGCCGAGCTCTCAGCGAGGCCAGGCCCAAGGGCAAGGACACCCTTGCCGAGACCCTAGAGGCCCCCGATGCGGCCGAGCTGATGGACTGGCTGCGGCACCGGCCCCTGTTTCACAGGGATCCGGGGCTGGGCTGGAACATGGTCCACGCCGCCCTCCATCCGCTGTGGGATCTCGCCACCGCAGAGGGCCGGGCACAGTCGGTGGAGTCGGCCCTGCGCGGCCCGGACGGTGGCGAACTGGCGGCCAGCCTTTCCAGCAGCGACCTGCCCACACGAGAACCGGATCCCAGCGACGGATGGCAATGGCTGCGTTTTAACGCCGCGGTCCTCACCCGCACCCGCTTTTGCACCGCCGACGGCGAATTTGCCTGGAGCGCCACTCCTCCGGATGAGCGGTACAGGCCCTGGTATGCTCACCGGGGCCGCGCCGCCGAGGGAAGGGCCATTGTATACGGCCACTGGGCCGCCGCCGGCTTTACCCGCTCCGCGGACACCCTCGGCCTGGACTCGGGCTGCGTCTGGGGCGGTGCCCTTACCGGCGCCCGGCTGGATCCCGACGGCGCGGTAGGGGGCTGCTGGCACCAGGATTGTCCCGGCTATTGGAAGCCGGAGGCCTAGCCCCCGCGCCGGTTACGCAGCCGCATCCACAGGACGCCCACGCCGGCGGCCCCGAACAAGGCGCTGGAGAGGAAGATCAGTGGGCTCTCAACCATTATCACCAGGGCAATGGCGACCGCGAGATAGACGAGCGGCAGCGCCTCGTAAACCGGGCCGGGGAAACCGCCCGCCGTATCCGTGCTGCTGACCATGGGATTGATGTGGCCTCGCCTAGACATACCCACCTCGTTCACGCTCCCCCGGCTTTCAAGGTCAGGACTTGGCCGGACGAGCCTATCCCATTTTGTCCGTATAGCCTAACCGGACAGCAAACCGCCGACTACCCCCCTAGCAGCTCCTCCAGCTCGGCCACCATGACCTCGGCATCCAAAGGCGCACCCAGCGCCGGGGTCAGGCGCACTCGGAAACCGTTGTCCAGGGCGACCAGCTCACTCCGTTCGTTACCCCCCTGCTGGATCTGCCAACCCCGCCCGGACCCGTGTATGAAGCGCCTGACATCGGCGGACGTCATGGGCCGCTGATGATAGTCCTGAAAAGGCGGATAGGGGCCGCCGTCCGCCGTTTCGATAGTCAGTGTCCAACGGTTACCGCGGGCGCTAAGGCTCAGCGCGCTGCCCCGGGGGTGCGCGAAACCTTTGAAGGGCGTCGCCCCGGGAGACGTATTCGATTCGGTGGGGCTCACTGCAACCGCCTCCTGACTGGCCAGTCATAAAAAAACGCCATTTTACCGCCTCCGGGGGTTGCAGGGTGCCCCCCTTTATTGGTTATCCTTAGCTGCTCTCGGCGGGCAACGAACCCGGGATTGAAAGTCCGGTTGCAGAGCCCCATCTAGCTGAACGCAAGCCGAGAAGAGGCGGGGCGCAAAGCCTTCTAAAGGGGTCCCCGCAGCCGATCTAGGCAATAAAATTTTGCGCGGGTGGCGGAATTTGGTAGACGCGCTAGATTCAGGATCTAGTGGCCGAGAGGCCGTGTGGGTTCAAGTCCCACCCCGCGCACCATATATGCGGCGTTGCATCAGGGCGCCTTGCGGCGCCCGCCCAGGCGGGAGTAGCTCAGCTGGTAGAGCCCCACCCTCCCAAGGTGGAAGTCGCCGGTTCGAGTCCGGTCTCCCGCTCCATTATCCGTGCCCTGTAAACTCGGGGTTGAACGAGCCGGGAGACATAGGGCACCAGGGTTGGGATACCCGGCTCGGGTAGCTCAGCCGGTTAGAGTGACGGCCTTATACGCCCTAGATCGCAGGGTCGAGTCCTGCCCCGAGCACCAGTACAGCGACAATCCAGCGGGGCCGTAGCTCAGTTGGGAGAGCGCGTGAATGGCATTCACGAGGTCGTCGGTTCGATCCCGACCGGCTCCACCAGTTTGCCCGCGGGAGTAGCTCAGTTGGTAGAGCACCACCTTGCCAAGGTGGCTGTCGCCGGTTCGAGTCCGGTCTCCCGCTCCAGATCCGAACCCCGCCCCAACAGGGGCCGGTAGCACGGCGGCAGGCCCGCGTCCTGCTTGTCGCTTGGGTTTACCCGGGGCCCGCGAAAGCGACCCGCCGGACTTTCTAGGTGTAGCTTATGACCGGGGCGCCGCCCCGCAACCTTTTTCTTGTCGTATAAGACGGGGTGCCCGCTGAAGCGGTCCCCCGAGTCGATTAGGTCGGCGTGACTTAGACGGGGTGTAGCTCAGCCTGGCAGAGCACCGCCTTCGGGAGGCGGGGGTCGGTGGTTCGAATCCGCCCACCCCGACCATACATTTTTTGGGTGTATCCCGAACAGGCTCGGGGGAGCGCTTTAGCGGGCACCCCGACCATCTGGCTTTTGACCGCGGCCTCCGAAGCTGCGGTCGCGTTTTTCGGAACCGGCGGCCCCGAACGCGACAGACCGCCCCCATTGGGGGTATGCTGGGTGCCGTTTCCGGTCGATCGCCGGCCCACGTAGCTCAGCCGGTAGAGCACACCCTTGGTAAGGGTGAGGCCACTGGTTCGAATCCAGTCGTGGGCACCAGGTATGGGCTGGGACCCGCTAAAGCGGTCCCCGCAACCATTTTTGATTGGCGTTACCGAGCGCGGGTGCCCGCTGAAGCGCGCCCCGCAACCATTTTTGATTGGCGTTACCGAGCGCGGGTCGCCGCCTAACGGCGCCGCCCGCAATTGATTCTGGTTATAGGCCATCTGCGCGGGTGGCGGAATCGGTAGACGCGCTAGCTTGAGGGGCTAGTGGGCTTATTGCCCGTGCCGGTTCGACTCCGGCCCCGCGCACCATACAGGGACAGGCCCGAGGCGTTCGCCTCGGGCCTGTTTTTTTGCTCCCCTGGCCGGCCTATGGCAACCTCCGCCACTTGGTCACGGCCCGGCTCATCGGCCCATTTGGCCGTGCCCTTCCCTGCCCAGGAGCCGGCGCAGTAGCCCTCCCAGGTCGTCCAGCAGGCTGAACACCACCGGCAGAACCACCAAAGTCAGCACCGTGCCCACCAGCAGCCCGGTGGCGGCGGCGATGCCCAGCGGGCTCATGCGCTCCAGGCCCACGGCCAGCTCGAACACCAGGGGCGACAGGCCCAGGACGGTGGAGACGGTGGTCATGAGCACGGGGCGCAGGCGCAGACGCACCGCCTCCAGGATGGCCTCGTCGCGCGCCATGCCCTCCGCCCCGGCCTGACGGACGAAATCCAGAAGCAGGATGCTGTTGTTCACCACTGTCCCGCCCAGAAGTATCAGGCCCATGATGGCCGGCATGCTCATGGGCTTGCCGAACACGAGCAGCCCCCACAGGGCCCCGGCCACAGCCAGGGGCACCAGGGCCAGGATCGCCAGCGGATGGCGCAGTGACCCGAACAGCGCGAACAGCAGCAGGGCCAGCATGCCGAAGCCGGGCAGCAGGGCCGCCCGCATCCGGCCCTGATTGGCCTGCAGGTCGGTCACCGTACCGCCTACCGCCACGCTGTAGCCCGCCGGCACCTCGATCCCGGCCAGGCGCTGGCGCGCCTCCGCCGCCACACCGGCAATGGTATATCCCCGGTTCACCGCCGTGATGTCCAGGGTCTGCTTGAGATCCTCGCGGGTGATGGCGGGCCGGACCCAGCGGGTGGCCACCGCGGCGGTGGCACGCAGGGGCACGGGACCTTCCGCCGTGGGCAGATAGACGCCGCCGATGCCTCCGGGCCGATCCACCGCCGTCTCCTCATAGGCTACGCGGATGGGAACGTCCAGAAAGCCGGTTAGGCGCAGATCCCCCGCCGGCAGGCCGTCCACGGCGGCGGCCAGGGCCCGTCCCGTCTCCGCGGTGGACAGACCCAGGCGCTGGGCCCGTTCGCGGTCCACGGCCACCGTGCGCTCGGGCTTGTCGAACAGCCAGCTTCGCCGCACGTCCAGCACCCCGGGCATGCCCGCCAGGGCGGCCAGGGCCTGCTTCCCCAGGTCGTCCAGCACCGCCGCGTCCGGCCCGCTTATGATGATGTCCAGCGGCGCCTTGGTGGTGGAGATGGGCGTGGCCCCGTACGCGGAAACGGTGTAGCCCTTGATGCCGGGCAGCTTGTCGAGGGCGTCGCGCCAGCGATCCATGACCGTCCAGATAGCCGCCCGACGCTGCGTGCGGTCCACCATATAGACGGTGAGACGGGCGGTCTGCGGGGTGGCGCCGCCGGCGCCGAAGCCGATCTTGCCGGGCTCCGAGCCCACCACCGAGGAAACCCGCTGCACGCCCGGGGTGGCCTCGACTTCGGCCTCCACCCGGTCCAGGACCGTTGCCACCCGGGCCACGCCGAAATGGGCCGGGGTCTCCAGGTCAATGGTGGCGATGCCGGTGTCCATGGGGGGCATGAGCTCATTGCCGATGAGCGGCGGCACCAACCGCATGGTGCCGACCAGGAAGACCGCGGCCGCGGCCAGGGTGAGCCAGCGCCAGCGCAGCGCGCCGCGGACCAGGCGGACGGTGGCCGTCGCCAGGCGCTCGGTGCCCGTCTGGACTCCGCCCAGCCAGCGCTCCAGGCGGCTGAGCCGGGTCCGGGGCCGGCTCAGCAGCCGCGCCGCCAGCACCGGGATCACGGTGAGCGCCACCAGCAGGGAGGCGATCAGGGTGACGCTGATCATGAGGTTCAGGGGTCGCATGATGCGCTGGATGTAGCCCCCGGCGAACATCACCGGCAGCACCACCACCACGGTGGTGAGCATGCCTGCCGTCACCGCCAGCGCCACCTGGCGGGCACCGGCCTGCGCGGCCTCGAAGGCGTTGCCCTCGATGCCCTCCCGGTGGCGGCGGATAATGTTCTCCAGCACCACCACCGCCGAATCGATCACCAGGCCCACGGCGATGATCAGACCGGACATGGTGACCATGTTCAGGGAATACGGCGTGAAGCCGAGCACCGCCAGGGCGCCCAGGAAGGCCAGGGGGATACTCACCGAGGCCACTGCCGCCACCCGCCAGTCGCCCAGGAAGACGAAGATCACGGCCACGGTGAGCACCACCGCCTGGACCACGCTGCTGCGCAGGCCGGCGGCGTTCACCTCGATGAGGTTCTGCTGGCTGCCGCTGATCGCGAACTGGACATCGCGGTAATCGGCGCGCAATCCGGGCAGTTCGGCCTTGACCGCCTCGATGGCCGCCATGGTGGCCCCCGCGCGGGGGCGCTGGATGCCCAGGGCAATGGCCGGCTCGCCGTTGCCGTGGTAAGCGCTGCGTGCCTCGGCGGTACCCAGCCGCACCTCGGCGACGTCACCGAGGCGAACGGTGCCCCCGGGCCCCTGGCGCAGGGGCAGCCCGGCCAGCTCCCGCGGCGTGGCCGCCTCCCCGGCCACCGTGACCAGGTATTCCCCGCCGCCCGGCTCCACGCGGCCGGCGGGCACGGTGACGTTGGCGCCTTCCAGGGCGGCCACCACCCCCTCCAGACCCAGGTCCTGGGCGGCCAGCGCCTCGCGGTCCACGGCCACGCGTACCTCGGGCTCGTGTCCCCCGAAGACCTCCACATCGCCCACACCGGGCAGGGCCAACAGGCGGTCCTGGATGGGGTTGGCCGCCAGCAGGCGAACGTCGACGAGGTCCTTGGGACTGTCCGGTCCGGGACGCAAAGCCAGGGTGAGCACCGGGCTGGTGGCATCGCTGACGGGATAGACGCGGGGCCGGGCCATATCGGCGGGCAGATCGGCGGTGGTGCGGTCCAGGGCGTTACCCACCGCCGCCACGGCCTGGGAAAGGCCCTTGTGGTAGCCGAACTCCACGCGAACGGAGGCCACGCCGTCGCGGCTGGTGCTGGTGATGTTGACCACCCCATCCAGGGTGTTGAGCTCCTTCTCCAGCACTTGGGTCACGTCGGAGGCCATGTCGCGCGCACCGGCCCCGGACTGGGTGGCGATCACCACCGCCTGCGGCGGATCGGTGTCCGGGAACAGGTCCACGGGAGTGCGGAAATAGGCCAGAAGGCCCCAGATGGTCACCAGCAGGACCACCGCGGCCAGGGCATGGGGGCGGTGCAGGGCCCAGTCGGTAAGTTTCAAGGCGTCACCACCGTCACCGGCATGCCGTCGGCAAGGCGGGTCCAGCCCAGATAGGGACTGATAACCACCGCCGCCCCCGGTTCGATGCCGGAAACGGCGACCCGGTCACCCTCGCGGCCGCGGACGGTCACCGGCCGCGC
>NZ_JAZKRM010000029.1:0-26783 GCF_036628635.1 Thiohalorhabdus sp.
GGTCTACGGCGAGCGCGCCAGCAGCGACCGGCTGGTGAGCGGGCTCCGCTACGCCCAGCAGCAGGCGCTGTCGCGGAACCGGTTCGTCCGGGTCCAGATCGGCCAGCCGAGCCCCGCCCGTTTCCGCTTCCATTATTGCTCCGCAGACGTACCCGATCCGGCAAGCTGCCCGGACTGGCATGTGCTTTCGCCGCCCACGACGGAGCAAGGTTTCTGGGAGCTCGCCGGGGGCCTCCAGTTCGCGCCGTCACCGCCTACGATTTATTTCGACGCTTTGGGCCGCAGCGTCGATGGCTCCGGATCGGTCGATGGGCCTACGCCTATTCCTTTGGAAGGCGGCGATGTGACGATAACCGTGGAAGGGGAGACCGGTTTTGCCCATGGCGCCTGAAGCCAGGGATTCCCGGGAGGCTCCGGGCGCCGCTTGCCAGCGGGGTCTTACCCTGATCGAGCTGGTCGTGACCATCGTGGTGATCGGGATTGCCGCCTCGGCCGTCATGCTCATGCTCGCCCAAGGCTTTCGCGGCAGCGTCGATCCCCAGCTGCGCATCAAGGCTGTGGAGCTGGGTCAATCCTACATGGACGAGATCTTCTCCAAGCCCTGGGACGAAAAGTCCCCCCGGGGCGGCGGCTGCGTCCGGCCCAGCGGGGCGACCAACTGCGGCTCCGGGCCCAACGCCGTCTGCCCGGGGACCGGCGATTGCGGACCCGACGCCGGGGAAGGGCGGGGTACCTTTGACGATGTGGACGACTACCAAAATCTCGAGGAGGGCAGCGCTTGCGGCTACGGCGCCGATCTGCGGGACGCCTCGGGGAACACCCGTCGCGGCCGGTACGACGGTTTCTGTGTGGCGGTGACCGTGGCCACCGGGGTTGGCGGCGAGCTGCAGGACGTGGCCGCCGATGACGCCAAGCGCATCGATATCGCCGTGACCGGGCCCCGTGACCTGACCACCACCTTCACCGCCTACCGGTTGAATTTTTGATGCGGCTGGCGCTTCGCTCGCGGTCCGAGGGCTTCACCATGGTGGAGCTGGTGGTGGTAATCGTTCTGATCGGCATCCTCGCCGTCGTCGGCGCCAACCTTATCGGCAATTTCGTGGGCGGCTATGTGGACGCCAGCGAGCGCCAGGAGCTGGCCTCGGCCGGGCGAATCGCCGTGGAGCGCGCCACCCGCGAGCTGCGACGGGCCGTTCCCAATTCCGTGCTTTGTCCCGCCGCCGGCTGCAGCCAGGTGTCCCGGATCGCGGTCCTGCGCGCGGCCACCGGCGGTCGCTACGTGGCCACCGGGCCCGCTGACTCCCGACTCCAGATCAACCGCGACGGCGACCGTTTCGAGGCCTACGGGCTGGTGGGGCTGGCCGCCAGCCACGACCTGGTGGTCTATCCCCAGAACGCCTCCCCCCTCTACGGGACCGCCACCGATGACGACAATCCGCGCTCCCGGATGGGGACCGTAACCGACCTGAGCAGCGGCAATGAGGTTCGCCACCGCATCGACCTCGACGCTGCCGATTCATTCCCCCGGCATTCGCCGAGTCGACGTATCTACGGGGTGGATAAAGTGGTGGCCCTGTGCTGCGATACGGCTAATAACCGGGTCCGGCTGGGTATCGGGGAGCTGGAGGAACCGTTGGGGACCACGCCCGGCCATTTCTGCAACGAGGCCAATAGCGGTGTGTCGGTCCACCTCCTGGCGGATCGGGTGTCCCAGTGCGATATCACCTATGTCCCCGCTACCCTGACCCGTTCGGCAATCGTCCGGCTGTTCCTCCAGTTCCGGAGCCCGGAAGCGGGGGAGACGGTGGATTTCCTGCAGGAGGTCCAGATCCGGAATGTCCCCTGATACCAAGAGCGAGCGCGGCGTAGGCCTGATCGCGGCGGTTTTCGTGATCGTGGTCCTGGCCATGCTAGGCACCGCCTTGGTGCGCATCGCCACCACCGAGCAAAGCGCCGTCTCCCGGGAGATGGCCTCGGCTTATGCCTTCCAGGCCGGGGAATCGGTGGCCCAGTGGGGCCTGTACCAGCTCATCGCCCGGGGAAACTCCACCTTCGGCGGGGTTCAGCCGCTTACGGCCCCGGTGAACGGTTTGGCCGCCTGCGGGGATTCGCGGGTGGACAGCATCCAGCTCAACGGTCTGGAGCAATTCGGGACGGTGCTCACACCGGGGGGATCCAAAGACCTGTTCCGGTTCGGGGCGGTGGGGGTGTGCTTCCCCGGAACCCCGGAGGCGACCCGCCGGCGCCTGGAGGTGCGGTTCCAGAACTGAGCGCACTGGCCGCAGGGCGGTTTCGAGGGACGGTGGGGAGGCGCCTGGGGACAGGGGCCTGGGGCCGCTCCATAGGGCGAGGAAGCAGGGCGCGGCCAGGGGGAAACGGCGAGGTCCATGGCTTGCGCCAGACTGCCGAGGCGCTGATCCTGGGCAAGGAGGGCAGCCCCATGGCGACGGGCCAGAATGGCGTACTGGCGGTCATAGACGGGGTGCTCCCGCCGGCCGGCTTCCAGGAGGGCCTCGTGGACGAGGTTTTCGTCCCCTTCGAGGTGGTTGGCCAAGGGGAGTCCCTCCGCCAGCCGGCTCTGGGCTTCGGTGGGCTCAAGCCAGCCCTGGCGCAGGTACTTCCACAGGGCGTTGCCGAGCTCCGCGGTGAAGAGGCGTGGGGCCAGCACCAGCGGGGCGGCCTCCAGGGGCGCCATCAAGGCATGGGCGTCCCGGGTCCGCATGACGATGTGGACGGCGTTCGAGGCGTCGATAACGAGGCGGGCGCTCAACCCTCGCGATCCTCCCGGATCAGCTCCTCCGGGGAGGGTTTGAGGTCCCTGTCCGTAGTTGCCTCGGCGCCGATGCGGCCAAGGGTGCAGAGGCGGGGCCCTCGACTTTCCAGCTCCGGGAGCCGCGCCAGGTCGTGGACCGCCTGCTGCGCCAGGCTGCGATGTGCCCGCTCGGCGCGGAGGGCGAGGGCCTGATAAACGTCTTCGGAACGGGAGGAAGCCCATGCAGCAGCTTGAGGCGGAAGGCGGTGCCGGGATCCCGGAGTGGGAGCGACTGCTCGGGGAGGCACCGGTCGGGGTCCTGTGCTTCGGCGCGGAAGGGGAGGTCCTCCGGATCTCCCCCAGCCTCGAGCAGTGGCTGGGAATGGATGCGGAGCACTGGCTGGGCCGGCCGTTTGCCGAGCTGGCCGGCCATCCGCGTCTGGGGCGGTGTGTGGAGCCGCTCCTGTACGGCAGGGAAGAGGCGAGCCTGGTGGACTGTATCGATGATCGCTGGCTGCGGCTCACCGGCCAGGAGGTGCGCTAGGAGGACGGGGTCTGCTGGGCCGTCTACGCCACCGACGTGACCGCCGAGATGGAGCAGCTGGAGCGCCTCCGCCGGGAATCGGAGCACGACCCCCTCACCGGCCTGCTCAACCGCCGCGGGTTCCGCCGGGCCTTCCGCCGGTACCTGCAGGGGTCGTTCGCCACGGCCTGCCGCTGGCGGTGGTCTACCTGGACCTGGACGACTTCAAGGCCGTCAACGATCGCCTCGGCCATGAAGCCGGGGATGCCATCCTGGGGGAGCTCGGGCGGCTTTTGGCCGAAAACACCCGGGAGGAGGACGTCGCTGCCCGCTACGGGGGCGAGGAGTTCACCCTGGTTCTGCCCTTCACCGGCCGCGAGGGCGCCCGGGCCAAGGCCGAGGAGCTGCGGGCATTGGTGGCCGACCACCCCTTCCCGGCGGGAAGCGGCTCGGTCGCGGCTCAGCTCACCGTGAGCGCCGGCGTGGCGTATCTCGAGGAAGAGGAGGAAGCCGAGGCCCGGGCGGACATGGAGGCCCTGGCCGAAAGCCTGCTCCGGGCCGCCGACGACCACCTGTACGCCGCCAAGGCCGCCGGCAAGAACCGGGTGCCGGCCGGGAGCTGAGGGCCCGACGGTCCCGGTGGGAGCGGGTCCGGAAGGGGAAGGCAGACGGACCAGCGCCGGTATCGGCTGCGGCCGTTGGTCTGAGACGCCCCAGTTTGGCGGGCCGCGCCACCTGGCCGTTTTGGCAGCCCCGCCAAGTTGCGGATGCCCAGCCGGGCTCGGGATCGAGGGGCTTTCAAATGGCCCTCGAGCAAGCCTCGACGACACGGGCCTTTGCCTTTACCCAGGCCTTCTTCGCGGCCGAGACGGCGGTGCAGTGGGGGCTGTATCAGGTGATCGCGCAGGGCAATTCCACTTCCTTGCCCAACGGGGGCTTGGTTTTCAAGGATAGTGACGCAGCGCCGGCCGGCCTAGCTAATTGCGACAAGGAGACAGGGACGCTCCATACCGACCTGAGCACTCCTGATCATCATATGGGCACACCCCTACCATCAGTGCTCCTTTAGAGCTATACCGGTTCCAGGTGAAAGGCGTCTGCTATTCGGGCAGCATTGAGGAGGCTCAGCGACAGGTGGAGGTGCGTTTTGGGGACCGCTAAGGCGGAAAAAAATTGGGGTACTAGAGCCGCTTGGCTGCTTGTGGCGGTTGGGCTCTCTTTAGTGTCCGGAATAGCGATGGCAGCCCCCTTCGTTGGGTCCGGGACAGGCCTGACCGGGGACTACTGCAACCGGGACAGCAGTAACTACGATGTGCCTTGCGACAACAATCCGGACGTCACCCGCATTGACGATACCGTCGACTTCTCGAACGGGGACAGTGGTTGGCCCGCTTCCGGGGTCGATGGCGATACCTTTAGCGTGCGCTGGACCGGCCAGATCCAGGCCCAGTACACCGAAGATTACCGTATCCACACCATATCCGATGACGGCATCCGGGTGTGGATCGACGGCCAACTGGTCATCGACAACTACACCCTCCACGACGACACTGAGAACATCAGTTCCCCCATTTCCCTGACTCGCGGTCAGAAGTACGACATCGAGATCGAGTACTTCGAGAACACCGGCGAGCAGGATGCCCGGCTACTTTGGTCCAGCCCCTCCACCGCCCCCCAGAGCAATCCGGAGGTGGTACCGAAAACCCAGCTATACCCCACCACCAGTGACCTGCTGGTGGATTACCGTATGGAGGCCGATGGCTGGGATGGCACCACCGATGAAGTTCAGGACAATACCGGCAATGGCCGCCATGGCACCGCAGCCGGCGACGCCACAACGGCAGGCGGCAAACCCGCCATCGGTGGCGACCCCGGGACCTGCCGCTATGGCACCTTCGGTGGCAGCGGGGATTACCTTGAGGATGGCGACGCCAGCAGTTACCTGGCCGGGAAGACAGCCATCACGGTCATGGCCTGGGTTCGCAATACCGACGCGATCGGTAACGATCGCGGAGTCTTCACCACCGCTGCGCCCGATAACCAGGATAACCGCTTTGGCCTGCGCTATGATGCCCAGGGGGCCACAACGGGTAACAGCGATCTGATCAAGGCCAGCATCAATACCGATGCCTGCGGCGATGGCGGCGATTGCCTCCAGGTGGAGACCGAGAGTGGTCTCCAGGTCCAGGATCAGTGGCAGCACGTAGCCATGACCTGGGCCAGCGGCGAGAAGATCCGGGTGTTCGTGAACGGCAGCGAGGTCCAGACCACGGTGACCGGCTCCGGCATCGGGGTGCACGACGGCAGCCTGGACGGCATCGACTTTCTGCGCGCAGGCCAGGGACCGAAGTCCGGCAATCCCTCGGCCGATTGGCAGGGGCAAATTGACGAGTTCCGGGTTTACGATCAGGCATTGAGCGAATCCGAAATCCAAAATGCCAAGGATCAAACCCACCCCTGCCAGCCTAGCGGTGGCCCGTTGGCCTATTACACCATCGACGCCCTGGCCGACGACACCGGCGGTCAGGTGGTCGACGACTCTGGCAATGGCAATACCGGCCAGACCGTGGGCGGGGCGGTAGGTACTACCATCGCCGAGGGTAGGGTTTGCAGCGCCGTGGAAATTCCGGGCAACACATCCACCGGCGAGCAGGACGCGGTGGACACCGGGATCGATGTCGACGGCGATTTGGGCAATAGTGGTTCCATCAACTTCTGGTACTACGCCAACACCCGCTGGTCCGAGCCGGATGAGGACCGCCAACTGCTCGATGCCTCCACCACCGCCAATGGCCAGAAGTACTTTTTCTTGGCTTTGCATGATGGATTTCCTGGAGGCGGTCCCCCGGGGCCTGGCGGTCCCCCGGGGCCTGGCGGTGGGCCAGGGGGGCGCCTGCAGTTCGGTCTGGAGGACAGCAGCGACGACGATTTTACCCTAGACACGAACCGCTTCGACTTTGCGGGCGGCACCTGGCACCACATCGGCGTCACCTGGGACTTCGGTGCCGATGTTATGGCCATCTACGTGGACGGCAGCCTGGCCGCCAGCCAGAGCATAAGCTCCAACGGCGCCAGCGGCGACTTCGACACCCTATATCTGGGCGACAACCGCAGCGGGTACTCCTTCAGGGCCTCCAACCCCAACTCGGCCGACGGGCGCATCGATGAGGTCAGGGTCTATGAACGCGCCATCGACCAGGCCCAGATGCAGGCGGACATGAATGCCACCCACGCCTGCGGGGGTCCCGACCACTTCGAGCTCAGCCCCGACGGCGCAGGCATCAACTGCCGGCCGGAGCCGATCACCTTCACCGCAGTGGATGCCTCCGGCAATTCGGTCACCGGTTATACCGGCACCGTGGATGTGACCACCACCACCGGCAACGGTAGCTGGAGCCTGAACACCGGCGGCGGTACCCTGAGCGATGGCACCGCGGACGACGGCGCGGCCAGCTACAGCTTCGTCAGCGGCGACAACGGCGAGGTCGTACTTGACCTGGAGGACACCCACCAGGAGACCCTCAACATCGATGCCACCGACGGCACGGTAACCGACGACGACACCGAGGGCGACATCACCTTCCGCCCCTACGGCTTCGAGGCCAGCCCGGAGCCCATCCCCACCCAGATCGCCGGGCGCAGCTTCGACTGGACCCTGACGGCGGTGGGCGAGCTGCCCAGCGATCCGGGCTGCAATGTCATCGAGGAGTATGACGGCAGCCGGAATCTCAAATTCTGGTTCGATTACGAGGATCCCGCAAGCGGCACCCGGCAGGTCACGGTGGACGGCACCAGCATCGCGGCCTCGGAGGGCGCGGCCTCGGTGCAGACGGTGTCCTTTACCGACGGGCAGGCGACGGTACCCGTCAACTATCTCGATGCAGGCGAGCTCCAGCTCCACGTTAAGGACGACACCGGGATCAGTGAGCCTCCCGCCGGCTCGGGGGACGAGATCGTCGGCGGCTCCTCCCCGTTCGTATGGCGGCCCTTCGGCTTCCACATCGCCGCCGCCGGCAATCCCGGGGCGACCGGCCCCGGCGGCGGTGCCCTGGGGCCTGCGGGCACGGACTTCAAGGTGGAGGTTTCGGCAGTTGGCTGGGCGAGCGGCGACGACGGCAACGGCCATGGGAACCCCGATGGCTATGGCAACGACGATCCCACGGATAATGCCTCCCTGGCCCCCTCGGGGGACAACGCGGTACTGCCCAATTTCGGTAGCGAGTCCACCAGCGAGTCGGTGACCCTGACCAGCAACCTTTGGCTTCCCGATCCCGGCCAGCGGGACCCTGCGCTTGCCGGGAGCACCGGCATTTCGGCTGCGGCTTTCCAAGATTCCGGCAACATTGGCCCGGGCCAGGCCAGTACCCAGATTCGGTATGACGAGGTGGGCATCATCGAGCTGCGCACCGACCTCGACTCCGGGGCCTACCTGGGATCGGGCAGCAATGTGCTCGGCCGCTCTGGGCCGGTGGGCCGTTTCTATCCCGATCACTTCCAGGTGGACAGCAGCAACCTAACCAACCGGGTCAACCGGGCGGCGGCGAGCGGCGAGCCGTTCACCTACCTCGGGGAGACCTTCCGGGCGACCTTCGGCCTGTCGGCCCGCAACGGGGGTGGGACCGTCACCCAGAACTATGAGGGCGCCTTCGCCTACCTCGACCCCACCAGCCTCACCGATTTCGGGGTGGACGCCTACGGCAAGGGTGGCTTCGTTTCCCTCGGGGGTCGCCTGTCGGGGAGTGCCAGTGGCAGCTTCGGTCTCGGCACCGCCAACATCGATGCCGATCTTCAGGTGAGTCGCACCGGCACGCCGGAGGAGCCTTTCGATCCGCTGCGCACCGGCATCGCGCCCCAGGACGACGATGGCGTGACCCTGCAGGCGGCGGCCCTCGACGATGTGGACGGCGACGGCAACGGCGACTTCGAGGTGGTGGCACAGCCCGAGCTGGTCTATGGCCGGCTGGTGGTGGAAAACGCCTATGGCCCGGAGACCGCCGACCTGCCGGTGCCGGTGACCGCCCAGCGTTACGAGGGCGGTCAGTTCCGGCTGGAGGATCGGGACAGCGCCACCCCTCTTGGCAGCGCCCGCATCACCCTGACCGATCCGCCGGCCGACGGTCTGGCCGCCGGGGACACGGGCATCGAATCTGTCAACGATCCGCTCGCCGCGGGCAAGGGCGGGTTGGTTCTGACCGCTCCCGGCGCGGGCAATTACGGCCAGATTACGGTGACCGCGGATGCCCTGAACTTTTTGGAGTTCGATTTCGACAACAACGGCACTATCGCCGACCCTACCGGCATCGCCACTTTTGGGCGTTATCGGGGGGATGACCGCATCTTGTATTGGCGCGAGGTGTTCCAATAGGCGGGAGGATACTGCCGGTCCGTGAGGTAGTGGGCTTGGTGCCCCCCAATGGACTCGCTGCTTCCCCTTTTGCCATGCAGGACTGATTGCCTTATTTTGTCCCTGGCAGGTCTTGGGGGGACCGATAGGACGCCCTCCCAAATCCCATCCGGCGCAGGAGTCGGCCCTGAAACTGCCGCGGTTGCGAAAAAAGCGGGGTAAGCGGTTCGCGCTTGTGGCCGTGGATGTCCGCGCCGAGGCCATCTTCCTGGCGGGGCTCGCCGGCACCGCCGAACAGCCCCGGCTCTCCCTCTTTCAGCAGATCCCCCGGGAGCGCGGCGCGGAAGCTTCCCCATCCTCCCTTGCCGAGGAGCTGGCCCCGCCGGTCGAGGCCAACGACCTGGAAGGCGCCCCCACCTCCACGCTCCTCTACCGGCCCGATATCAATTTCATTCTCACCGAGGCGCCGGACGTGGCCCGGGCTGAGTGGCGCTCGGCCCTGCGCTGGCGGGTCCGGGACCTGCTCGATTTCCCGGCGGACCAGGCGGTAATCGACGCCTTCCCCGTGCCCATCCAGCCCTCCGGCGAGGGACCGCAGGCCTTCGTGGTGGCAGCGCGCCAGGACACCGTCCGGGAACGTGTTACCCAGCTGAGCGAGGCGGGCCTCGACGCCCGGTTCGTTGACATCCCGGACATGGCCCACCGCAACCTGGCTTGGCTGCTGCCCGAGCCCGCCTACGGCACCTGCCTGGTAATCCTGGACGAGCGCAGCTCGCTGATCAGCATTACCAAGGGTGGGGAGCTCACCTTCTGCCGCCAGATCGGCCTGGAGGTCGGCCAGGAGCTGAACCGGGTCGCCGAGGAGCTCGGTGTCGAGCCGGAGGAGGCCCAGCGCCAGCGGGTGGAGGACGGTCTGGCTGCCGGAGGCAGCGAGCCGGAGGGCGGGCAGCTCGGCGGACCGACCAACGAGGAGCTGGCCCTGGAGGAAGAGGGGGAGGCGACCGCCCCGTCCACGGCCCTGACCGATTTCGCCGACCGCTTGGCGCTGGAGATCCAGCGCTCGCTCGATTATTACGATTCCCGCTTCCGGCAGGCCGCCATTCAGAAGATCTACCTGGGCGGGGAAGGGGCCCGGATCCAGGGGCTTGAGGCGTACCTGGAAGAAGCGCTTGGTATCGCCTTCGAGTTCTTCCACCCCTTGGACTATCTCCAGGCCGAGGCCCCTATCGCCGATCATCGGGGGGAGGTGGGCTTCCCGGTCCACGAGGGGATACTGGCGATCGGGGCGGGGCTGCGCATGCTGGATCCGGGAACCGCCTGAATGGAGCAGATCAACCTCAATCGCCCCGAGCTCTGGCCTCGGCCGACCCCTTTCGCCGCCCGCACCATGGCGGTCCTGCTGGCGGTGCTGGTGGCCGCTTTGGTGGGCCTCTACGTCTACCAGAGCTACCGCGTGGACCGGCAGCGCCAGGCCCTCCAGGCGGCCGAAGACCAGCGGGACCGGGTGCAAAAAGAGCTCCAGGCGGCCGAGGAGGCCCATCGGCAGCGCCGGGAGCAGCTGGAGGCCCTCCGCGCCGACGTGGCCGACCTGAAGGAGCGGATTGCCGCCTTCCGGGAAGCGGAGCAGGCCCTGCGCACGCGACTGGAGGCCGCCGGCAGCAAGGGCGAGCTGGTGCGCGCCCTGGGGCGGGCGCGAGCCCAGCAGGACGGGGTCTGGCTGACCCGGTTCCGGCTGGCAGGGGTCAATCCCGTCCGTCTGCGGTTGGAGGGCAGGGCCGATCCGCCCGAGGCCATCCCCCGGTACCTGCAGGCGGTTGTGGCCCAGAAGCCCTATAGCGGCGGCTCCTTCCGGGATCTGAAAGCGAATGCGCCGGAGGACGGGCCCGGCGGCGGCGAGGTCCTGACCTTCCATAGCGAGGCGGCCTTCCCGGTGGTCCAGGAGAACGGCCAATGATCCGTTGGCTGGCCGGAATCCGGGATTGGCTCGATGCCCGCCAGCTTCGCGAGCGGCTGCTGCTGTTCGCGGCGGTCGCGGCGGTCCTGGCGGTGGCTGGCTACGAGGGGCTGATCCGGCCGGCCCTGGAGCGGGAGGCGGAGCTGGAGCGACAAACCCGGCAGGTCAAGCAGGAGACGGCGGGGTACCGGAGCCGCCTGAAGGAGCTGACCGGGACCGACTTCCAGGAGGAGCGCACCCGTCTCCGGGACCGGACCGAGAAGCTCCGCGAGCGGCTGGCAGGTCGCCGGGAGGCCCTCGGGGAGAAGGTCGGGCGGTTTATTCGTCCCGACCGCCTCATGGCCTTCTTCGAGGACCTACTCCTCGCCCGGGAGCCCAGCAGCATCAGTGTGCGGCGGGTGGAGAGCCTGGCCCGGGAGCCGGTGGAGCTGGCCGGGGGGAAGGAAGGGGGGCCGGAAATCGGCCTGAACCGCAAGGGGGTGGCAGTGACCTACCACGGCACCTTCGAGGAGACCGTGGGCTTTCTGGACCGGATCGAGGGCCTTGACTGGGCCATCCAGGTCACCAAGCTGGACTATACCGTGCTAGGGTACCCCCGGGCCAAGGTGGCTCTGACCGCCCATACCTATGTCCTGGAGTCCCCGGAGGGCGGCCTTGACTAGCGGCAGCGACGGCGCCCGGGCCCTGCTGATGGCCGTTGTCCTGGGGCTGGCCTTTGATGCCGAAGGCGTGACCGCCGGGGGTCCGGACTGGGTGGACCCGACGCGGCCGCCGAGCGGGTCGGGCCCGGGTGGCGGCCCGGGGGCCAGTGGCAGCGAGGAGCCGGCCGGGGCCGGGCTGGACCTAGATTCCATCCTGGTCGGCGAGGGCCGGCGGGTGGCCGTGATCGACGGCCGGCCCTACCGGGTCGGTGACACGGTGGGCTCGCTGACGGTGACCAACATCTACCGCGACCGCGTTGTGCTGAAGGGGAAGGGGGGAACCCGGATCCTGCGGTTGACCATGTCCTCCGGAATGAAAAAGGCCCCGAGCCCTTGATGCGACAGGTCTTGCCCATTGCCTTGATGCTCGCCTTGGTTGTCGGCTGCGCTTCCTCCGGCGAGGAGGCCGCTCCCGGGCCCGCAGCTGAGGGCGACGGCCCGGGCAAAGATGGCGGCGAGGAAGCCAAAGGCAGTAAGCCATCCACTCTCGAGGAGGCCAGCGTCCCGCCCCTCCAGGCCTCCCCGCCGCCCGCGGAAAGCCAGAGGGACGAGGCCAAGCGCTTCGACATCTCCGCGCGGGGGGTGCCCATCCGGGATGTCCTGCTGGGCCTGGTCGAGGGCACCGACTACAGCGTGGTCATCGATTCCAAGGTGAAGGGCGAGGTCACCCTCAACTTGCGACAGGTTAGCGTCCCCGATGCCATGGACTATCTGTCGCGGACCTACGGCTACGGTATCGAGCGCATCAACAAACGATTCCTGGTGCGTCCGGCCAAGCTTCAGACCCGAGTCTTTAATGTTAATTACCTGGACAGCACCCGGGAAGGCAACAGCCAGACCCGGGTAAGCTCGGGACAGGTTACTCAGACCTCCACCGAAGGCGAAGGTGGCGGCGGAGGTGGCGGTTCGCAGACGGAGATCGTCGGCAGCGAGGTAAAGACCGAAACCAGCTCGGCGTTCTGGCCGGAGCTACGGGGCGGGCTGGAAACCATTCTCCAAGGAGGGCGGAGCGACCAGGAGAAGCTCGTCCTCCATCCGGGGGCCGGTGTGGTGTTGGTTCGGGCCATGCCTCAAACCCTGCACGACGTGGCCGACTACCTGCAGGCGGTGGAAGGGGGCAGCCACCGCCAGGTGGTCATCGAGGCCAAGGTGATCGATGTCCAGCTCAACGAGGCCAACGAAACCGGCATCAACTGGTCTAGCCTGGGTCGGGCCGGGGAAGCCTACATCGCTTCCAGCATGATCGGTACCGACCTCGATAACCAAGGCACCGATGAGCAGGCCCTGTCCTTTAGCGGGGGCTCCCCAACCCTCCTGCCGCAGCTCCAGGGGGTCGATCCCGGGGGGTTCTTCTCGGCTGCGGTTTCCCTCGACAATTTCTCGGCCATGGTCAATCTGCTGTCATCCCAGGGCGACGTTAACGTCCTGTCCAGCCCCCGAGTGGCTACCGTCAACAACCAGAAGGCGGTGATCAAGGTGGGCACCGACGAGTTCTTCCTGACCGATGTCGAGCTGCGCAATACCGGGACCGCGGCCACCGCTACCACCCAGCAAAACTTCGATGTCGAGCTGACCCCCTTCTTCGATGGCATATCCCTGGACGTTACCCCCTCCATCAATGGCGAGGGCATGGTGACCATGCATGTCCACCCCTCGGTGACCGATGTCAGCTCCCAGCAGAAGCAGTTTCAGTTCAGCCAGGACCAGGTGTTCTCCTTCCCGCTGGCCAAAAGCGATGTCCGGGAGAGCGACACCATCGTCCGGGCCCAGGACGGCCAGATCGTGGTCATCGGGGGTCTGATGCAGGAGTCCACCACCGATAACCAGACCAAGGTGCCCCTTCTGGGCGACATCCCCCTCCTGGGCGGGCTTTTCCGGCACAGCAGCACGGAGAAGGTCAAGCGCGAGCTGGTAATCCTGTTGCGGCCGCGGGTGATCTACGGCAGCGAGGTGGAGGCCGAGCGCAGGGAGAAGCTGCAGGAGCTTTGGGAAGAGGGACTGCAGATCTCCGGATCCCGCAACTGACCCACGGGAGATGGCCTTGTATCGGGACTTCTTGGGGCTGAACAGCGACCCGTTCTCTTTGACCCCGGATTCGGAGTTCTTCTTCAGCGATCGGATCCGTCAGGAGGCTCTGAACACCCTGCTCTACGGGGTCCGCTCCGGTGAGGGCTTCATCAAGGTTGTGGGCGAGGTCGGCACGGGCAAGACCACTCTGTGCCGCCAATTCCTCCGTGCCATTGCCGACGAGGCGGAAACCGCCTACATCCTGGATCCCCTCCTGCGCGGCGACGAGCTTCTCCGGACCGTGGCCCGGGAGCTGGGACTGGATCCCGAGGGCCAGGATCAGCAGGAACTGCTGGCGGCGGTTCGGGCCTTCATGCTCGAAACCTGGGAGAAAGGTCGACCGGTGGTTCTCCTGGTGGATGAGGCCCAGGCTTTGCCGCTTGAGACCCTGGAGCAGCTGCGCCTGCTTTCCAACTTGGAGACCGAGAAGGCCAAACTCCTCCGCATTGTCCTGGTGGGCCAGCCCGAGCTCAATGTCCGCCTGCGGGAGCCTTCCATCCGCCAGCTGCGCCAGCGAATTGTCTATTCCTACACGCTAGGTCCCCTTTCCCGGAAAGACCTGGGCAGTTACCTCCAGTACCGCATGCGAATAGCGGGTCATCAGGGCGGTCTGGTATTCCGGCCTGGGGCGGTTCGAGTCCTTTACCGGGGAAGCGGCGGCGTGCTGCGACTGGTCAATATCCTGGCCCACAAGGCCCTGCTCGCCGCTTATGGGGAGGGCCAGCCGCAAGTCCGTCGCCGCCACGTCAAGGCTGCCGTTCGGGACACCGAGGCCGCTAAAGGCGTGGCCTTGCTAGCCCGGTTTTCGCCCGCCCTTATGGCGGCCCAATCCGCTGCCGCGAGCACCGGGCTGGCTCCGTTTGCGACGGGGATGCTATGAGTCTCATTAACGAGGTCCTGCGCAAGCTGGACCAGGCGCCGGGCGCTCCGGAGTTCGCCCCCCCTCCCTACCAGCTTCAACCGGCTCGTGGCCAGGGGTATGCCTCAAGGTGGTGGGTTCTGGTTGCGGTGGCGTTATTTATCCTCGGTGCTGTTGCGGGGAGCGCCCTCTGGTGGGTCTGGCCCTCGCCCCAAGCCTCTTCCGAGCCCGCCCCGGCCCAACAGCAGCGCGCTCAGGCGGAGCCCCAGCCCAGGCCCGGGGCCCAAGCTCCTAAGCAGGGACCGGTTGAGAAACCCGGGCAGGGGCCGGATTCCGGCGACGAGACATCCCCAGGGCCCGCCGATGACCAACCCCCCCTGGAGGTGGCGCTGCCGCCTATGCAGGAGAAAAACGCCCGGGTCCGGGCCGAGCCACCCCAACCCGCCTCATCGGGGGAGGTAGAAGCTTCCGCGTCGCCGCCGGTCAAGCGGCCCCGAACCGAGCCCCGCAAGGTAGCTCTGGCTCCCGGGTCGAAGCGCCAGCTGGCGAAAGCCGGATCCCCGAGCGGGAGCCCGGAATCGCACGTATCCTCCGGATCCGAGGGCTCAGCCGAAAGTGGGGGAAATGGCTCCCGGATGCGGGTGGAGGTCCCCGAGTCCTGGCAGCAGCAGCGCCGGGCCGAGGAGCTAGCCGGCTCCGGCTACCGCGCGCTCGCCGGCGAGCGCTACCGTGAGGCCGTTGAGCGGCTTAGCGAGGCTCGTCGGCTGGTCCCGGAGCGGACCGACGTGGCCAACAACCTGGCCCTGGCCCAGTGGCAGGCGGGAAGCCCAGAAGAGGCCATCCGAACGCTCACCGGGGGCCTCCAGGAGCATCCCGCGAATCCCCGAATGGCCCAGAACCTGGCGCATTTCCTGCTGCGCCGTGACAACGAGTCGGTGCGGGAAGAGGGCATGAAAGTCCTGACCCGTGCCCTCGAGGAGCAGGAGCGCCTCCATCTGTATGCCTTGGTGGGTACCCTTTATCGGAAAATGGGCAGGCCCCCTCAGGCAATCAGCATCTACCGTTCCGGGATCGCGCGCCACGGTGCCCATTGGCGGCTCCTGGTCGGGCTCGGGCTCGCCCTGGAGGCCGACGGCCAGAAGGCCAGAGCGGCGGAGGTCTATCGCCGGGTGCAAAAGGAGCTTCCGGAGGGCCAAAGGTCGCTCCGCAAGTCCGTGGAAGCCCGTCTCGAAGACCTTCCCGCCGGTAGCCGCAATTGACACCATGCCCCAGGCATGGTTTGGTTTGCGCCTTCCAACCCGCATCGGTTGCAAGGCACACTGATAGTCTGGCCGGGACAGGACCGACCTGTCTCGCCGTCGTGCGTGCCAGCCCCATACTTATCCGGCCGCCAAGAAGGGACCGTTTTGGCGATGAACCGCTGGCTCCTCCCTCAGGGGATCGAGGACGTCCTCCCGGAACGCGCCGAGGCCGTCGAGGGCCTCCGTCGCCGTGTGCTGGACGTTTATCACCGCTGGGGCTATGCCCTAGTCATGCCACCGGAAGTGGAATTCCTGGATTCCCTGCTAACCGGTGTCGGCGGGGACCTAGACCTGCGCACCCTCAAGGTAGTGGATCAGGCCAGCGGCCGCCTGATGGGCTTTCGCGCCGACATGACCCCCCAGGTGGCCCGGGTGGACGCCCATCGCATGCCGGAGGACGGGCCCAGCCGCCTTTGCTATGCCGGCCCCGTGCTGCGCGCCCACCCCGACAATTACGGCAGCTCCCGGGCCCCGCTGCAGGTGGGTGCCGAGGTCTTCGGGGTCGCCTCACCCAGCGCCGATGCCGAAATCATCGGCCTCATGGCGGCCACCCTGAGTGAGGTGGGCATCCGGGATTTCATCTTGGATATGGGTCACGTCGGCCTGTACCGGGCCTTGACCCGGGATCTCGGCCTGGATGGGGACCGCGGCGCGGACCTGAGAGAGGCGATTCGGCGCAAGGACACCCGTGCTGTTGCCGAGGTGCTGGCCAATGTGGAAATCACGCCGGGACGCCGGGAGGCCCTAATGAGGCTTCCCACCCTGCACGGCGGCCCGGATGTTCTGGAAACGGCCCGCTCCTCCTGCGGGGTGAACGAGGAAGCCCGCGCGGCCCTCGCGGAGCTGGGGGAGCTGGTGGAGCGGCTGGGCCGGCGGGATCTGGCCGACAACCTCAGCTTCGACCTGGGCGAGGTGCGCGGCTACGACTACCATACGGGTCCGGTATTCGCCGCCTTCGTGGCCGGTCAGGGCGATGCCGTCCTTCGCGGGGGCCGTTACGACGGCATCGGCGCCGCCTTCGGTCGGAGCCGGCCGGCCACCGGCATGAGCGGTGACCTCAAGCAGCTCGCCGAGCTCATGCCGCTTCCCCCCTCCCAGCCCCAAGGGGTCCTGGCTCCGCTCGAAGGCACCGGCGAGCTGCAACGAGCCATCCAGAGCCTGCGCGCCCAGGGGGTCCGGGTCGTGCAGTGTCTGGAGGCAGAATCCGACCGGGATCTCGGGGAGCAGGCCCGCCGCCTGGGCTGCGCCCAGGTCCTCGAATACGACGAGCACCACGGCTGGCGTGCCCAGCCCGTGGATACCGAGGAATAAGCGCAGGTACCCGCATGGACCAGAACGTACTGATTGTCGGCACCCAGTGGGGTGACGAGGGCAAGGGCAAGATCGTTGACCTCCTGACGGAGAGGGCCGATGTTGTGGTGCGCTTCCAGGGTGGCCATAACGCAGGGCACACTCTGGTTATCGGCGGCGAGACCACCGTCCTCCATCTGATCCCTTCCGGTATACTGCACCCCGGCGTGGAATGCTTGATCGGCAACGGCTTGGTGCTCGAGCCCGAGGCCCTGTTGGAGGAGGTGAGCCAGCTCGAGGCGGCCGGCCACGATGTGCGCGGCCGGCTTTTCGTCTCCTCCGCTTGCCCGCTCATCCTGCCCCATCACCACCTTTTGGACGGTGCCCGGGAGGCCGCCCGGGGCAGCCAGAAAATCGGCACCACCGGGCGCGGCATCGGGCCCGCCTACGAGGACAAGGTGGCGCGGCGTGCCATCCGAGTGGCCGATCTGTATCACCGTGAGGTTCTGGCGGCCAAGCTGGGCGAGGCCCTGGACTACCACAATTTCGTCCTGGGGCAATTCTTCGGGGCGGAAACGGTGGACTTCCAGGCCACCCTGGACCGGCTGCGTGGCCTGGCCGAGCGGCTCCGGCCTTTCGTGGCGGACACGGTGGGCCGCCTGGAGGGGCACCGGCAGGCAGGCCGGCGCATCCTGTTCGAGGGCGCCCAGGGCACGGGGCTGGACGTGGATCACGGCACTTACCCGTACGTCACCTCCTCCAACACTGTCGCCGGGGCCGCTAGCACCGGGGCGGGTGTGGGTCCAGTGGGGCTGGGGACCGTGGTGGGGGTTACCAAGGCCTACACTACCCGGGTCGGAGCCGGGCCCTTTCCCACCGAGTTGGACGATGAAGACGCCGAGCACCTGGCCACTCGCGGTGGCGAGTTCGGGGCCACCACCGGGAGGGCCCGGCGGTGCGGGTGGTTCGACGCCGTGGCACTGAGGCGTTCGGTGATCCTGAGCGGCGTCCATCAACTGTGCGTAACCAAGCTGGACGTGCTCGACGGCCTGGACCGGATCCAGATCTGTACCGGCTACCGGTGCCAGGGGGAGTACCAGTCGACGCCGCCGGTGGGTGCCGAGGAGCTGTCCACCTGCGAGCCCGTCTACGAGGAGCTTCCGGGCTGGATTGAGAGCACCTCCGGGGCCCGATCGCGGCAAGAACTGCCGGCCAATGCCAACGCCTACCTGGACAGGCTTGCCGAGCTGACTGGGGTGCCTATGGCCATGATTTCCACCGGTCCGGACCGCGAGGAGACCGTTCTTTTGGAGGATCCTTTCGGTGGCTGACACCAGGCCCAATGGGCCTACCCCCGGCTGGCGATGAACGGTTCCCCTGGAGCCCCCGACCGGGCCTGCCAGGGAAAAACGGATAGCGCGAGCCGGGGTGGGCGACGGCAAGGGGCGGTGCCTGGATGCCCCGGGGAACCGGGCTTTCTCTGCACCAAAGGGCATTGTCGGCTATAGCGGCGATGATCCGAGCCTGGCGCCCCTTGCCCTGGAGGAGCGATTGCCGGCTTTCACGCGTTACCCTGATAAAACCTGATAAAAAGGGACAGTCGCGGGTCTTAAACACGCCCTCTACATTCAAGCCCCCTCTCTACCTGAGGACCCGGAACGCCGCAGAATGGATCCTTCCCATAAAGGGCGGCTGATTCAACCCCATACATTAAGGCTGGGTCAATGACGAGATTCGACGAAGATCCCTATCAGGACCGGGAAGCGGAGCGCTACGAGAAGCCCATTCCCAGCCGGGAATACATCCTGAATTTCCTGCGCGAGAGCACCTCCGCCCCCGTATCCGAGGAATTCCTGGCCGAAAGCCTGGAGCTCACCGAGGACGAGGAAAAAACCGGTCTCAATCGGCGCCTGCGGGCCATGGAGCGCGACGGTCAGGTTATCCGGACGCGGCGCAACCTCTACGGCCTGCCCGAGCGCATGGACCTGGTCAAGGGCAAGGTCAAGGCGCATCCCGACGGCTTCGGCTTCCTCCTCCCGGAAGACAAGGAGCAGAAGGACCTGTTCCTGTCGCCGCGGGAGATGCGCCAGGTGCTCAATGGCGACAAGGTGGTAGCCCGGGTTTCCGGCTATGACAAGCGGGGTCGGCCCGAGGGCACCATCGTTCGCGTGGTGGAGCGGGGCCAGGAAAAGGTGGTAGGACGCCTTGAGGAGGAGGACGGCGTCTACTTCGTGGTTCCCGACGAAAGTCGGGTCACCCAGAACATCCTGGTCCCGCCGGGGGAGGATGGCGGGGCGAGCAAGGGGGAGTACGTAACGGCGCAGATCATCCACCAGCCAACGCCCAAGCGCCAGCCCACCGGCCGCGTCATCGAGATCCTCGGTGGTCAGCTGACTACCGAGGTGGAGACGGAGATCGTGCTGCGCAAGCACGAGATCCCGCACGACTGGCCCGATGAGGTGGTCGGCGAGGCGGAGGCGAAGTCCCAGAGCGTGGCGCCGGAGGACATCGGTGATCGCGAGGACCTGCGAGCCCTGCCCCTGGTCACCATCGACGGCGCCGACGCCAAGGACTTCGACGACGCCGTGTTCGCCGAAAAGGCCGGCGACGGGTTCCGGCTGATCGTGGCCATCGCCGATGTCTCCACCTATGTAACGCCCAACTCCCCCCTGGACAAGGAAGGCTACCACCGGGGCAACTCCACCTACCTGCCCAACCGGGTGGTGCCCATGTTGCCGGAGGCCCTGTCCAACGGCATCTGCTCCCTGAACCCCGCCGTGGATCGGCTGACCCTGGCCTGCGAGATGCATATCGACAGCCAGGGCCAAGTTGATCAGTACCGTTTCTTCGAAGCCGTCATGCATTCCCACGCGCGGCTCACCTATACCGAGGTGGCCGCCATGATGGAGGACCAGGACGCGGAGACGCGCACCCGGTACGAGCACATCCTGCCGCAGCTGGAGACCCTCTACGAGCTCTATGGGGTGCTGCACAAGGCCCGCGTCGAGCGCGGTGCCATCGAGTTCGAGGGTCTAGATACCGAGATCCTGTTCGGCGAGAACAATCAGATCGAGATGATCGTCCCCTACCAGCGCCGGGATGCGCACCGCCTGATTGAGGAGTGCATGCTTGCCGCCAACGAGAGCGCGGCCCGGCTGTTCGTGGAAAACGACGAGCCCAGTCTTTTCCGGGTCCACGAGCCGCCGACCGCGGAAAAGCTGGAGAACCTGCAGGACTTCCTGAAGACCATCGGGCTGGCTGAGCAGCTCGAGGACCCGCCCACTCCCCAATCCTTCAGCCAGGTCCTGCGCCAGGCCCGCCAGCGCCCCGACGCCCATCTGGTGGAGACGGTCATGCTGCGCTCCATGCAGCAGGCCCAGTACCGCCCCGAGCCGCTGGGCCATTTCGGGTTGGCCTACGACTACTACACCCATTTCACCTCGCCCATCCGGCGCTATCCCGACCTGGTGGTGCACCGGCGCATCAAGGACCTGCTTGCCGGACGTCGGGTGAAAGAGGGCAAGAAGGACGACTTCAAGGCCAATCTCGGCGCCATCGGCGAGCATACCTCGACCACCGAGCGCCGTTCGGAGCTCGCCGAGCGCGAGCTGGTGGATTGGCTCAAGTGCCAGTACATGCAGGACCATTTGGGCGAGGAGTACGACGGCGTCATCGCCGGGGTGACCGGGTTCGGGGTGTTCGCCGAGCTGTCCCCGATCCACATCGAGGGACTGATCCACATCACCAACCTCGACGACGATTACTACCACTTCGATTCGGTGCACCACCTGCTTAGGGGCGAACGGTCTGGACAAGTCTTCCAGCTCGGCGACCCCATCCGGGCCAAGGTCGCTCGAGTGGATGTGGACGCCCTCAAGATCGACCTGGCGCTGGTCAAGAACCCCGACGAAATGGGCGCCCACCGCGGCGAATCGGCCGAGGCCCCGGCGCAAGAGGACCAATGACTCCGCCATGAATTGGCCGGCTTTCGGCCCCGGGGCCGAGCTCTACGCCGTACTCGGCCACATCCTCACCGGGGCCTTCGTCTTGCTTATCCTGTCGGCCCGGGAGGAGACCCAGTCGCCCTTCGGCTGGATCCTGGCGGTGGTGCTTGTCCCGTGGCTGGCCGGTCCGGCTTACCTGATCTTTGGCGGTTACCGCGTGCGGCGGGTGGCCCGCCGCCGCGCACAGCGGGACCGTGCCTTCCTGCAGGCACTGCCGCGCGAGCTCGGCGGGCTTCCCCGTCCTCTACCCCCCGAGCGGACTTTTCTCAGTCCCCAGCGCGCCGTCCGCGAGGACTACCCCGACACTACCGGCAACCACGTGACGGTCTTCGGCCACGGCGAGGAAAAGTACGCCCGCCTGGAAGCCGACATCCGTGCCGCCCGTGACCATATTCTGCTGGCCTACTACGTCTGGGCCTTCGACACCACCGGTCGCTGGCTCCGGGACCTGCTGGTGGAAAAGGCCCGGGAAGGGGTGGAGGTGCGGGTCCTGTACGACGCCTGGGGCGCGGCCGCCGCCGGTTGGCTGCTGCGGCCGCTCAGACAGGCGGGCGGCCGGGTGCGGGCCTTCGCCCCGCTGCTGTCGCCCACGTCGGTGCTCGGCGCCAATCTGCGCAACCACCGCAAGATCGCCGTCATCGACGGCCGCATCGCCTACACCGGTGGTATCAACATCGGCGACGACTACCGGGGCCGTATTGGGGTGCGCCTGTGGAAGGACCTCCACCTGCGCATCGAGGGCCCGGTTACTCGCCAGATCATCTCGGTTTTCGCCAAGGACTGGCACTATGTTACCGGCGAGGCCCTTGTGGCTCAGCGCTACTATCCGCGCAGCGCCACCGATGGTCCCAGTGTCTGCCGGGTCCTGCCCTCGGGGCCGGGCCAGTACTGGCGGGCTTTCCACGAGACCGTATTCAACGCCATCACCTCCGCTAGCGATTGGGTGCAGGTGGTAACCCCTTATTACGTCCCCGATCAGGCCATGCAGATGGCCCTGGCCAGTGCCGCCCGGCGCGGGGTGCGGGTGCGCATGCTGGCTCCTCGCCATAACAATCATCCCCTTGTGGCTGCCGCCAGCAATTCCTTCTTTCACGAGCTGCTGGCGGCGGGGGTGGAGATCTACCGCAGCCACGAGGGCATGATTCATGGAAAACAGGTCACCGTGGACGGCAGTTGGGCCACGGTGGGTTCGGCCAACCTGGACTCCCGCTCTTTCTACCTCAACTACGAGCTCAACCTCATCCTCCAGGATCAAGGACCCATCAACACCCTGGCTCGGCTGTTCGAGGAGGAGCTGCGCACGGCGGAGCGGGTGACCCTGGAGGCGTTCCAGCAGCGGCCGGCCTGGAAGCACAGCTTCGAGGGTCTGGCGCGGACGCTGGCGCCGATGCTGTGAGGAGTGAGGGGGTGAGGAGTGAGGCGTGAGGCGTGAGGCGTGAGGCGTAACGGCCGCGTCAACGGCTTATCCGCAGATGGCGCAGATGGCCGCAGATGAAAAACGGCCAACGAAGGTCTGGACCGCTGCAGCCATACAGCCGGGTCGGAGCCGATTGAGGCGGTTCGGCGCAGGTATAACCCTCTTGCCCGGATATTGGTTTCATCTGCGTGCATCTGTGTCATCTGCGGATAACGCTTTTCCCCCGAAACGGACGGCCATGACCGACGACGCCGAATACCTCTACGGCATCCACAGCGTGGCGGCGGCCTTGGCCGAGGGGACCGAGCTAGCCGAGGTGCGCATCGCCAAGGGCTTCCACGGCAAGCGCCTGGCCCGGCTGGAAGCCGACGCCAAGGCCGCGGGCGTGCGCGTGCGCCGCGTTCCCCGCGAGGACCTCGACCGCCGCAGCGGCGGTGCCCGCCACCAGGGTGTACTGGCGCGGGTCGCCGCGGTGGCCCTGTGGGACGAGGACCGGCTCCGCGAGCGCCTCGACAAGCTCGCCGAGACCCCGCTCCTGCTCTTGCTCGACGGGGTAACCGACCCGCGCAACCTGGGCGCCTGCTTGCGCAGCGCCGATGCCGTCGGGGTGCACGCCGTGGTCGTCCCCCGCGACCGCTGCGCGCCGCTGAATCCCGCCGCCCGCAAGGTGGCCAGCGGCGCCGCCGAAACCGTCCCCGTGGCCGCCGTAGCCAATTTGGCCCGGGCCATGGACGCCCTGAAGGAACGCGGCATCTTTCTTCTGGGCACCAGCGACGCCGGCAATACCCCCTGGTACCGCGCCGACGCCACCGGCCCTACCGGCTGGGTCCTGGGCGCCGAAGGCGAGGGCATGCGCGCCCTCACCGCCAAGAAGTGCGATGCCCTGGTCCGGATCCCCATGGCCGGGACGGTTTCCAGCCTCAACGTCGCCGTGGCCACCGGGGTGGTGCTGTTCGAGACGGTCCGGCAGCGGCACGGCGCGGGCTAACCGCCAAGGACGCCAAGCACGCCAAGCACGCCAAAAAACCGCAGACCTTTCGGAAAAATCGGCTTGGGTTAGGAGCGGTCTCCAGGCCGCTCCTAACCGTGCCAGGGCCAATATCCAGTCCCATTGCCGCCGTTCTTGGCGTCCTTGGCGGTTAGCCCCAGACTGCCTTGGCGATCCGCCCGCCTTCGCCTATAATGAGAACGTAAAGAGAACATTTGGGCGAAGGAGGCTGCCATGGGCGCTGCGCGCGATATCGCATCACTGGTCCTGCCCGATCTGCCGGTGGCCCTGGTTCGGCGCCGGGATCCCGCTCTGCGCGGGCGGCCGGTGGCAGTGGCGCGGGGCAAGGCGGTGGTAGCGGCCTCCGCCGAGGCGCGCGCCGAGGGCGTGGCGCCCGGTGCTGCGGCGGCGCGGGCGCGCGGGCGGGCGACGGTGGTGCCGCTGGACACCGAGGCCATGGGACGGCTGCGCCGGGAGCTGGGGCAGGTGCTCAACCGTTACACCCCGCGCCTGGAGATCGAGAGCAGCGGCGCCTGGTATCTGGACCTGAGCGAGACCCGGGACTACTGGCAGCGAGCGCCGGTGGACCTGCTGGCCCGGGCCGTGACCGAGGTGGACGCCGATCTCGACCTGCCCGCGGCCGGGGCCGTGGCCAGTGGCAAGGCGGTGGCGCGCATGGCCGCGGCCCACGACGGCGAGGCGGTGACCGAGGTCCCCCTAGGCGACGAGGCGGCCCATCTGCGCGACTACCCGATAGCGGTGCTCCCGGAGGCCGGGCGCGAGCAGCGGGCGCGACTGGAGCGGCTGGGCATGCGGCGGCTGGGCGACGTGGCCGCGGTGCCACAGGCCCAGATGGAGGCCGCCTTCGGCCGCCGCGGGCGCTGGTGGCACCAGTGGAGCCGTGGCGTGGACCCGCGCCCAGTGGCCACGTGGCGCGGCGACCTGGAGGCGGGGGACGACTGGCAAGTGGGGGTGGGCCTGGGCGGCAGCCAGCAGTCGCCGGCGGCGGTAGGCCCGGCCCTGTTCGCCGCCGCCGAGCGCCTGGGCCGGCGCCTGCGGGACCGTGCCGAGGAGGCGGCGCGCCTCCAGCTCCTGCTCACCTATCGCGACGGCGCGGAGCGCTCGCGCCAGGCGCGCCTGGAGCCCACCGACCGCGACTTCGACCTCTACGAGGCCGCCGTCGCCCTGCTGGAGGCCGCCTGGGAGCGCCGTGTGGGCGCCCGCCGGGTGGCGGTGGCGGTGACCGAGCGCCGCGCCGGCGGCCAGGGCGAGCTGTTCCCCGAGCATACGGCCCACGACCGCCTGCTCGACCGGATCGACGCCGTGCGCGATCGCTTCGGCGACGGCGCCATCGGCTGGGGGCGGAGCTGGGCGGGGACGCCGTGATGCACGCCCCTCACCTGTGTGTCCATTCCCACTATTCCTTCTGTTGGGGCGTGGCCGGCCCCGAGGCCCTGGCGGAGGCAGCTGCGGGGCGGGGCATCGGCGCCCTGGCGCTCACCGACATCAATGGCGTCTACGGCGCCGTGCCCTTCTACCAAGCGGCCCGGGCCCAGGGCACCAAGCCTCTCATCGGCGCGCGCCTGGCCGAGGCGAATGCCGATCTCGGCTGCGTGGTGCTGGCGCGCGACTTCCCCGGCTATCAGGCGCTGTGCCGGCTGGTGACGGCCTACCGGCTGGGCGAGGACGAGTGGCGGGCCATCGCCGCCGAGGCCGCCCCCCACCTCTTCTTCCTGGCGGGCAGCCGTGAGTGGCTCGATGCCCTCGACGGCAGCGCCGTCCGCGCCGCCGGCAGCCTCTACGCCCGCCGGGTGCCCGCCGACCTGTGCCGCTCGCGCGCCGAGCGCCTCGGACGCGAGCGCCTGGCCCGCTACGCCCGCGCCCGCGGCATCCCCCCGGTGGCGAGCGGTGAAGTTACGTTCGTCGATCCCGAGGCCCACACCGCCCACCGCGTGCTGGCGGCCATGGGCGCGGGTACCACCCTGGCGCGCCTGCACCCGGCGGCCCACGCCCCGGCCAGCGCCACCCTGCGCGACGCCGATCACCTGCGCGCCGCCTTCGCCGGCGAGCGCGAGGCTTTCGCCAACGCCTGCCGCATCGCCAGCGGCTGCGCCGACGACATCCTGGCCCCGGCCCTGGGTACGCTGCGTTACCCGCCGGCGCCGCTGCCCGCCGACACCGACCCCGTCGAGGAGCTGCGTCGCCTGTGCCGCCGTGGGCTGGACTGGCGCTACGGCGAGGTCGTCCCCATCGCTGCCGGCCAGCGCCTGGAGCACGAGCTGACGGTCATCGGCGGCACCGGCTACGCCAGCTATTTCCTGGTAGCCGCGGACCTGGTGGACCGGGCCCGTGCGCGGGGCGTGCCCACCCTGGGCCGGGGCAGCGCCGCCGGCAGCCTGGTGGTCTATCTGCTCGGCCTGACCGCCGTGGACCCGCTCAAATACGGCCTGTCCTTCGAGCGCTTCATGGCCTTCGAGCGCGCCAATCCGCCGGACATCGACCTGGACTTCCCCTGGGACAGCCGCGAGGCCCTGGTGGCCGAGCTTTTCGCCGCCTACGGCGAGCACCGCGTGGCCATGGTGGGCGCCTTCACCACCTTCGAGGCGCGCGGCCTGGTGCAGGAAATCGGCGCCGCCCTGGGCCTGACCCGCGACGAGCTGGCGCGGTTGTCCAAGCGCCTGCCGCGCGTGCCCATCGCCGAGCTGCCCGGGGCGCTGGCCGAGCGGCCCACCGGCCTGGACCTCCACCCCGAGCGCGAGCCCCTGGCCACCATCCTGGGCGTGGGCCGCCACCTGGACGGGGTGCCCAAGGGCCTGTCCATGCACCCGTGCGGCCTGGTCATCGCCCCGGACCGGGTGGACAGCTGGGTGCCGGTGGAGCGCAGCGCCCAGGGACGGCGCACCACCCAGTTCAGCATGGACCCGGTGGAGGAGGTGGGCCTGATCAAGTTCGATCTCATCGGCAACCGGGCCCTGGGGATGGTGCGCGACACCGTGGCGGCGGTGGCGCAGCGCTACGGGGAAACGGTCGACTTCGACGCCTTCGACCCCTCCGGGGACCCGGCGGCCCGCGCCCTCATGGCCGAGGGCCGGACCCTGGGCTGCTTCTACGTGGAATCGCCCAGCAGCCGCCAGATCCTGCAGCGCCTGGACTGCCGGGACTTCGACACGGCGGTGGCGGCCACCAGCATTATCCGCCCCGGGGTCTCTCATGCCGGGGTGCTGGAGCACTACGTCGCCCGCCACCGCGGCGAAGAGGCGATCGACTACCCCCATCCGGCCCTGCGCGAGGTCCTGGCCGAGACCTACGGGGTGCTCATCTACCAGGAGCAGCTGCTGGCGGTGATGGAGGCCTTCGCCGGCATCCCGCCGGGAGAGGCCGACCAGGTGCGGCGGTCCCTGACCAAGAAGGGCAGCCACTGGCAGCCGCTGACCGCCTTCGAGGGGCGCTTCCGGGAGGGCGCCCGCGCCCGCGGGCACGACGAGGGCTCAATCGATCGGGTGTGGCGCCAGATCGCCAGCTTCGCCGGTTACAGCTTCTGCAAGTCCCACAGCGCCGCCTTCATCGTTGCCGCCTGGCAGGG
>NZ_JAZKRM010000030.1:0-25843 GCF_036628635.1 Thiohalorhabdus sp.
TGGTCGGGGTCACCGCCTTACGGCGCCGCCCCGGGCCATTTAGGGAACCTTAATTGGTCGGGGTGAGAGGATTTGAACCTCCGACACCCTGCTCCCAAAGCAGGTGCGCTACCAGACTGCGCCACACCCCGAACTCAGTTTCGCCGATCCAGATTGGCTCGGGGCGGCGCCGAAGGCGGCGACCCCGGCTCAGTTTCGCCGATCTAAAAGTACACGGGGAAACGCGAAGCGGATACCCCGAACTCAGTTTCGCCGATCCAGATTGGCTCGGGGCGGCGCCGAAGGCGGCGACCCCGGCTCAGTTTCGCCGATCTAAAAGTGCACGGGGAAACGCGAAGCGGATACCCCGGCTCAGTTTCGCCGATCCAGATTGGCTAAGGGAGGCGCTTTAGCGCTTCCCCAATCGGCGCGGCCATTCTAGCAAAATTCGGGTCGGCGCGAAGCGCCATTCGCCAGTCTGGATCCCGCCGCTCTCACCAGCAGCGAGGCTGCGCCCAAGCGGCGGCGGGCCACCGACAGGGCCAAAAATCCTACCCCGGGACCCGGGCCTCGTCAAGGCCCGCGCTTTGCGCCACAATGCCTTTCGTGGCAGTATTTGGCGCTTTCTCGCCCCGGCCTCGATCCCCCGTTCGGGTCGGGCAGGAATCACCCGCCCGCGCAAAAAGAGGGGCCGATGGCTGCCCAACTGATCGACGGCAAGGCCGTTAGCGGCGAGGTCCGCGACAACCTGGCGGCGCTGGTGGCGGATCGTGTCCGTCGGGGCTACCGCGCCCCCGGGCTGGCGGTGGTGCTGGTGGGCCAGGATCCCGCCTCCCAGGTCTACGTCCGCAACAAGCGCACCGCCTGTGACAAGACCGGGATCCGGTCGTTCTCCTACGACCTGCCCGACAGCGTCAGCCAGGAGGAGCTGCTGTCGCTGGTGGCCAGCCTCAACGCCGACCCCGAGGTGGACGGTATCCTGGTCCAATTGCCCCTGCCGGCCCACATCGACGCTTCGGCGGTGATCGAGGCCATGGACCCGGGCAAGGATGTGGACGGCTTCCATCCCTACAACGTGGGCCGCCTGGTCCAGCGCAACCCGCTGTTTCACGCCTGCACCCCGCGCGGCATCATCACCCTATTGGAGCACTACGCCATCGATCCCAAGGGCTGGGACGCCACCGTGGTTGGGGCCTCCAACCACGTGGGCCGGCCCATGGCCATGGAACTGCTGCTGGCCGGTGCCACCACCACGGTCTGTCACCGCTTCACCCTGGACCTGGAAGCCTACGTCAGCCACGCCGACCTGCTGGTGGTGGCGGTTGGCAAGCCGGGCCTGGTCCCCGGTGAATGGGTCAAGGAGGGCGCGACGGTCATCGACGTGGGCATGAACCGCATGCCCGACAACCGCCTGGTGGGCGACGTCGACTTCGAAGACGCCCGCGACCGCGCGGCCTGGATCACCCCTGTCCCCGGCGGCGTCGGCCCCATGACGGTGGTCACCCTGCTGCAGAACACCGTCATCGCCTGCGAGCACCACGACCCCTCCACCTGAGCCGCTTGCCTGCGGCACGCCAGTGGGGCATAGAATGGGCTGGGCGTACCTTCGAGCCCATTGCTAACAAAGGGGGGTCGCACCCATGTTCCGGCTTATCAGCCTTTTCCTGCTTGCCATCGTGAGCCTGCCAACGGCCGCCGCCGAGTGGCAGCTCGACGGCGAGCGCTCGTCGCTGTATTTCCTGTCGATCAAGAAGAACGAGGTGGCGGAGACCCACCATTTCGACCGCCTTTCCGGCAAGTACGCCAAGGGGCAGGCCCAGCTGGCCATCGACCTCGCCAGCCTCGAGACCGGCATCGACATCCGTGACAAGCGCATGCGCGAGAAGCTGTTCGAGGTGGACACCTACCCCTCCGCGGCTATTACGGTTGCCGTGGCCGAGCAGCGCGTGACCGACCTCAAGCCGGGGGAGCAGACGCTGCTGGACGCCACCGCCGAGCTCGAGCTCCACGGCAACCGGCAGAGGGTGGATACCGCGCTGACCGTGACCCGTCTGGCGGATGGCACCCTCCAGGTCGCCAATGCGCGGCCTCTGGTGATT
The DNA here is from genome assembly GCF_036628635.1 of Thiohalorhabdus sp. GTDB lineage: Bacteria > Pseudomonadota > Gammaproteobacteria > Thiohalorhabdales > Thiohalorhabdaceae > Thiohalorhabdus. The sequence continues at coordinate 2,079 of NZ_JAZKRM010000030.1, forward strand.
AATGCCGGAGCCTTCGAACTGGCCCGGGGGGTGGAGAAGCTGCGCGCGATCGCCGGTCTGCCCTCCATCAGCCCCGCGGTGCCTGTGCAATTCTCGCTGTATTTCGAGAAACAATAGGCAGGCGGGCGGCCCGCCCGCTATGACGTCGAGGAAAAAAAGGCCGCCCCGCCACTAAACCCTAGGGTTACGGCTCATGGGCAGAGCCCTGAACCCGGTTTAGAGGCGGGGCGGCTTTTATGCGTCGATGTCGCGGGCCCTCAGGCGGAGGCGGCCGCCTCGTAGGCGCCTTCCTGGCGCCGGAAGAGGAATTCGCCGCCTTCCACGTCCACCTCGATGAGGTCGCCGGGGTGGAAATTGCCGGCCAGGATCTCCTTGGCCAGCGGGTTCTCCACCCGCTGCTGCAGCACCCGCTTGAGCGGGCGGGCACCGTAAACCGGGTCGAAGCCGGCCTCGGCGACCTTGGCCAGGGCGTCCTCGGAGATGGTGAGGTCCATGTCCTTGTCCCGCACGCGATCGCGCAGGTAGCCGGACTGGAAGCGCACGATCTCGGTGATCTGGTCCTGGTCGAGCTGCTGGAAGACGATGGTCTCGTCGACCCGGTTGAGGAACTCGGGCCGCATCTCGTTGCGCACCACCTCCATGACGGCGTCGCGGACCTCTTCCTGGGAGCTGCCCTGCATGGAAACGATGCGGTCCGAGCCCAGGTTGGAGGTCATGATCAGCACCGTGTTGCGGAAGTCCACGGTGCGGCCATGGCCGTCGGTGAGGCGGCCGTCATCGAGCACCTGCAGCAGGATGTTGAACACGTCCGGGTGCGCCTTCTCGATCTCGTCGAGCAGGATCACCGAATACGGACGGCGCCGCACGGTCTCGGTGAGGTAGCCGCCCTCCTCGTAGCCGACGTACCCGGGCGGGGCGCCGATGAGCCGGGCCACCGAGTGCTTCTCCATGTACTCGGACATGTCGATGCGCACCAGGGCTTCCTCGGAGTCGAACAGGAACTGCGCGAGGGCCTTGGACAGCTCGGTCTTGCCCACACCGGTGGGACCGAGGAACAGGAAGCTGCCGATGGGCCGGTTGGGATCGGACAGCCCCGAGCGCGACCGGCGGATAGCGTCGGCCACCGATTCCACGGCCTGGTCCTGGCCCACCACGCGGTCGTGCAGCCGGTCCTCCATCTTGAGCAGCTTCTCGCGCTCGCCCTCGAGCATCCGGGACACCGGGATGCCGGTCCAGCGGGAGACGACGTCGGCGATCTCCTCCTCGGTGACCTCCTCGGACAACATCTCGTGGGGCGCGTCGGAGGTCTGCTCAACCTTCTTCTCCAGCTCCGGGATCTTGCCGTACTGGATCTCGGCCACGCGATTGAGGTCACCGGCGCGCTGGGCCTGCTGCATCTCGGCCTTGGCGCGCTCTAGCTCCTCCTTGGCGTGCTGATGCTCCTCGATGGCGCCCTTTTCCTTCTCCCATTCGCCGGCAATCTCGCCCAGCCGGGCCTCCTGCTCGGCGATGGTGGTCTCCAGGTCGGCCAGGCGCTTCCGGGAGGCCTCGTCGGACTCCTTCTTGAGCGCCTCCCGCTCGATCTTGAGCTGGGTCAGATGGCGCTCGATCTCGTCGATCTCCTCCGGCTTGGAGTCGATCTCCATGCGCAGGCGAGAGGCTGCCTCGTCGATGAGGTCGATGGCCTTGTCGGGCAGCTTGCGGTCGGTGATGTAGCGGTGCGACAGCTTGGACGCGGCGACGATGGCCGGGTCGGTGATGCGCACGCCGTGGTGGACCTCGTACTTCTCCTTGAGCCCGCGCAGGATGGCGACGGTGTCCTCCTCCGAGGGCTCGTCCACCATGACCTTCTGGAAGCGCCGCTCCAGGGCGGCGTCCTTCTCGATGGTCTCGCGGTACTCGTCGAGGGTGGTGGCGCCGATGCAGTGCAGCTCGCCGCGGGCAAGGGCGGGCTTTAACATGTTGCCGGCGTCCATGGAGCCCTCGGCCTTGCCGGCGCCCACCATGGTGTGGATCTCGTCAATGAACAGGATGATCTGGCCCTCCTCCTTCTCGATCTCCTGTATGACGGCCTTCATGCGCTCCTCGAAGTCGCCGCGGTATTTGGCCCCGGCCATGAGGCTGCCCATGTCCAGCGACAGGATGCGCTTGTCGCGCAGCCCTTCGGGCACCTCGTGGTTAACGATGCGCTGGGCCAGGCCCTCGGCGATGGCGGTCTTGCCCACCCCGGCCTCGCCGATCAGGACGGGGTTGTTCTTGGTGCGCCGGGCCAGGACCTGGGTGGTGCGGCGGATCTCGTCGTCGCGCCCGATCACCGGGTCGAGCTTGCCCTGCTGGGCCCGCTCGGTGAGGTCGATGGTGTACTTCTCCAGGGCCTCGCGCTGGTCCTCGGCGTTGGGATCGTCCACCGTCTCGCCGCCGGTGACCTCCTCGATGGCCTTCTCCAGCGCCTGCTTGTCGCCGCCGGCGTCGCGCAGGGCCTGGCCGGCGGCGCCCTTGTCGTCGGTCAGGGCGAGCAGGAAGTGCTCGGAGGCGATGTAGGAGTCGCCGCGCTTGCTGGCGGCCTTGTCGGCGGCGTTGAGGAGATTGGCCAGCTCCCGGGAGACGTAGACCTCCCCGGGCTCACCGCCGCTGATCTGGGGCAGCTTGTCGATCTCGCGGCCGCAAGCGGATCGCAGCCGGTCCACCATGACCCCGGCCTTGGCCAGCACGGAGCGGGTAGAGCCGCCCTCGGCATCGAGCATGGCGCACAGCAGGTGGACCGGCTCTACCTGCTGGTTGTCGTTCTGCAGAGCCAGGGACTGGGCGTCCTGGAGCGCCTGCTGGAACTTGGTGGTTAGCTTGTCGGTGCGCATGAATGCTGCCTCCGCTTGGCTGGACTGCGCCGACCGCCGGCTGGGTGTCCCCGCTTGCGGCACGGGACTCGGAAAAGGCGGGAATGGGACCCCCATTCCGGCCCTCTCCGGGAGGGTGAGCGGGGCACTTTGCACCCGCAGACCGACCGGCGGCCTGTGGAAAACTTGTCGGCCTGGGTACTAGATGGGGACGGAGCTGGGATTTTCAATGCCTGGGGCATGGGGAAAAGCGGCCCACACCCGGGGTTTCCGCACGCCGCTCGGAGGAAACTTGCTCACCCGGGGCTGAAACTACGCCACACGACGGGGTATCCAAGCCTCAGGATCCGGCACACCGGATCGGGCCCGCAAGGGCCGGGCCGCCGGAGTCGGGTTGTCGCCGACGGCGGAAAACGCTAGCCTTTCAAGGCTCGACTTCCGTTGCGAACACTGGCCGACGGCCCGCGCTGCCGGCTTGCCCGTGCGTGGCCCTTAACGCGCGGACGCGCGTGTCGCCTGCCCCCCCTGGCATCGGCGCCAGCTTAGGGCAGGCGTTACCGTTACCGAGGTTTGCGACCAAAACCGTGGTGAATGAGCCCGTGCCCGGGCACGGCGGCCCGGGTGCGCCTACTCCGGCGCGCGGGCGCCTGCCCACGCCGTTCCAGACCTGGGCCTTGCCCAGAGCTACCCCCAGACCGACCCGGGCGGGGGCCAATAGCGGAGAACCCTACCCATGGCGCCACATTCGGATCGGACCACGACCATTCCCCATAACCCGGGCCTCTACCGGCCCGGCGCCCACCGGGATAACTGCGGCGTCGGCTTCGTCGCGGACATGAAGGGCCGTGCCAGCCACCAGATCGTGGCCCAGGGCCTGGAAATCCTTCAGAACCTGACCCACCGCGGCGCGGTGGGTGCCGACGCCTACACCGGCGACGGCGCCGGCATCCTCATCCAGAAGCCGCACGCCTTCCTGGCCAAGACGGCCCGGGCCAACGGCATTACCCTGCCGGAAGATCCCGACGACTACGGCACCGGGCTGGTCTTCCTGCCGCGCGACGACACCGCGGCCCGCGAGGTCATGGCCACCCTGGAGCGAGTCATCGCCGGGGAGGGCCAGCAGGTGCTGGGCTGGCGCGAGGTTGCCGTCCATCCGGAGAAGATCGGCGACATCGCCCGCGGGGTGCTGCCCACCATTCGCCAGGTTTTCATCGGCCGCGGGGACGCCACCGACGGCGGCGCCTTCGAGCGTAAGCTGCTGGTGATCCGCAAGCGCGTCGAGCACAAGGTCTCCGACGAGCACCCCGAGTACGCCGACTATTTCTACATCCCGAGCCTGTCGGCGAAGACCCTGATCTACAAGGGCCTGCTGCTGGCCGAGCAGGTGCCAGCGTTCTATCCGGATCTGACCGACGAGGCCATGACCTCGGCGCTTGCCCTGGTGCACCAGCGCTTTTCCACCAACACCCATCCCACCTGGCCGCTGGCCCAGCCCTTCCGGATGATCGCCCACAACGGCGAGATCAATACCATCCAGGGCAACCACTACATGCTGCGGGCGCGCGAGGCGGCCATGGCCTCGGAGGCCTTCGGCGAGGACCTGGCCAAGCTCTTCCCCACCATCGAGGAAGGCCTGTCCGACTCCGCCAGCCTGGACGCCGCCATCGAGCTGTTCACCGCGGCGGGCCGGTCTTTGCCCCACGTCATGATGATGCTCATCCCCGAGGCGTGGAGCACCGACCCGTTCATGCCCGACGACCTCAAGGCCTTCTACGAGTACCACGCCACCCTGATGGAGCCGTGGGACGGACCCGCCGCCGTGGCCTTCACCGACGGCAGCCGCATCGGCGCCACCCTGGACCGCAACGGCCTGCGCCCGGCGCGCTACGTGGTCACCGACGACGACATGGTGGTCATGGCCTCCGAGGTGGGCGTGCTGCCCATCCCGGAGGAGAAGATCGTGCTCAAGGAGCGCCTCCATCCGGGCAAGATCTTCATGGTCGACACCGAGCGCGGCGCCATCGTCCCGGACCTGGAGCTCAAGCAGGAGGTGGTGGGCCAGGCGCCTTACCAGGACTGGGTCGCCGACAACCTCCTGCGCCTGGATGAGATGCCGCTGCCCAAGGGCCCGGAGCGCGACGACCACCGCCCCCTGCGCGAGATGCAGCGCGTCTTCGGCTACACCTTCGAGGAGCTCAATATGCTCCTCAAGCCCATGGCCACCACCGGCGCCGAGAGCGTCGGCTCCATGGGCGACGATACCCCGCTGGCAGTGCTGTCCGAACGGCCCCGGCTGCTGTTCGACTACTTCAAGCAGTTCTTCGCCCAGGTGACCAATCCACCCATCGACCCCATCCGTGAAGAGCAGGTGATGTCGCTGGTTTCCTACCTGGGCGCCGAGGGCAACATCCTCAACCAGACCCCGGGCCAGGCGCGCCGCATCGAGCTCAAGCAGCCCCTGCTGACCGCCACCGACCTGGACAAGCTGCGCTTCTGCGACGATGTGGCCTGCCGCACCGAGTTTCTGGAGGCCACCTTCCCGGCCAGCGACGGCCCGGACGGCCTAGAGCCGGCCTTGGAACAGCTGTGCAGCGACGCCGAGCGGGCGGTGGAAGACGGCGCCACGGTACTGGTGCTGTCCGACCGGGCCGCCAGCCACGGCCGGGCCCCCATCCCCAGCCTGCTGGCCACGGGCGCTGTCCACCACCACCTGATCCGGGTCGGTCTGCGCACCCGGACCTCGCTGGTGGTGGAGACCGGCGAGGCCCGCGAGGTGGCCCACTACGCCCTGCTCATCGGCTACGGCGCGGGCGCGGTTTATCCCTACCTGGCCTTCGAGACCCTCGACGACATGCTCGAGCGCGGCATGATCGAGACCGAAATGGACCGCGACACCGTCCACCACCACTACATCAAGGCGGTGGGCAAGGGCCTGTTCAAGATCTTTTCCAAGATGGGCATCTCCACCCTGCAGAGCTACTGCGGGGCCCAGATCTTCGAGGCGGTAGGCCTGTCCCAGGCCTTCGTCGACAAGCACTTCCGCGGCACCGTGACCCAGATCGGCGGTGCCGGCGTGCGCGAGATCGGCAAGGATGCCATGCTCCGCCACGGCTACGCCTACCACACACCGCACACATCCGATCTGACCCTGGACGACGGCGGCTTCTACCACTGGCGCACCACGGGCGAGCGCCACAGCTGGAACCCCACCACCATCAGCCTGCTGCAGCGGGCGGTGGGCACCAACGATTGGGAGCTTTACCAGCGCTACTCCCAGGCGGTGAACGACAACCGCGTCAAGGGCGGCGCCCTGCGCGGGCTGTTCCTTCTGGCCAACGAGGCGGAGGGCCACCCGGTGGAGGCCGTCGAGGAGGCGGGTGACGACACCTGGTACGAGGCCGAGCCCGCCCCGGACGAGCACCTGGGGCCGCGGGCCATCCCGCTGGAGGAGGTGGAGTCGGCCGAGGCCATCATGAAGCGCTTCACCACCGGCGCCATGTCCTTCGGCTCCATCTCGCGCGAGGCCCACGAGAACCTGGCCATCGCCATGAACCGGATCGGCGGCCGCTCCAACTCCGGCGAGGGCGGCGAGGACCCGGTGCGGTTCAAGCCCTACCCCAACGGCGACCTGGCCCGCTCGGCCATCAAGCAGATCGCCTCCGGGCGCTTCGGTGTAACCACCCATTACGCGGTCAACGCCGACGAGCTCCAGATCAAGATCGCCCAGGGCGCCAAGCCCGGGGAGGGCGGGCAGCTGCCGGGCCACAAGGTGGACGAGAGCATCGCCCGAGTGCGCCACTCCACCCCGGGAGTGCCGCTGATCTCCCCGCCGCCGCACCACGACATCTATTCCATCGAGGACCTGGCCCAGCTCATCTTCGACCTGAAGAACGTCAACCCCGACGCCAACGTGTCGGTGAAGCTGGTGGCCAAGGCCGGCGTGGGAACCGTTGCGGCGGGGGTTGCCAAGGCCAAGGCAGACGTCATCACCGTTGCCGGCCACGCCGGCGGCACCGGCGCCAGCCCCAACACCTCCATCAAGCACGCGGGCATGCCGTGGGAGATCGGCGTCGCCGAGACCCAGCAGGCGCTTGTGGCCAACCAGCTGCGCGATCGGGTGGTGCTGCAGACCGACGGCAACATGCTCAACGGCCGGGACGTCCTGATCGCGGCCCTGCTGGGCGCCGAGGAGTACGCCTTCGGCACCACCGCCCTGGTGGCGGAGGGCTGCATCATGATGCGCAAGTGCCACCTCAATACCTGCCCGGTGGGCGTGGCGACGCAGGATCCCTACCTGCGCAAGAAGTTCACCGGCAAGCCCGAGGACATCATCAACTTCTTCCGGATGGTGGCGGAGGAGGTGCGCACCTACATGGCCGAGCTGGGCTTCCGCACCATGGACGCGCTCATCGGCCACACCGAGATGCTATTCCAGCGCGACACCGCCGCCTTCCCCAAGGCCGGCGACATCGACCTGTCGCCGCTGCTGACGCGCATGGATCACCACGATGAGCCCTTGCACAAGGTCCGCAACCAGAAGCACGCCATCGACGACATCCTCGATCGCGAGCTCATGGAGCGGGCCCAGCCGGCCCTGGCCAACGCCACGCCGGTGGAGTTCGTCTCCGAGATCCGCAACCGCAACCGGACAACCGGCACCATGCTCGCCGGGGAGGTGGCCAAGCGCTTCGGCGCTGAGGGTCTGCCGGAGGACACCATCCAGATCCGCTTTACGGGCACCGCCGGTCAGAGCTTCGGGGCCTTTTGCCACAACGGCATGAGTCTGACCCTCGAGGGTGATGCCAACGACTACATGGGCAAGTCCATGTCGGGCGGGCGCCTCGTAGTGCGTCAGCCGGAGAACTCCCAGCTCGATCCGGGAGCCAATATTATCGCCGGCAACGTGCTCCTGTACGGCGCCACCGGCGGCGAGGTCTTCATTCACGGTGTGGTGGGCGAGCGCTTCGCCGTCCGCAACTCCGGGGCCTCCGCGGTGGCCGAAGGCTGCGGCGCCCACGGCTGCGAGTACATGACCGGGGGCGTGGTCGTCATCATCGGCGCCACCGGGCGCAACTTCGCCGCCGGCATGAGCGGCGGCGTCGCCTACGTGCTGGACGAGGACGAGCGCTTCGAGCAACGCCTCAACCGCGGCCTGGTGGAGCTGGAGACCCTCGACGACGAGGACGCCGACACCCTGCGCGAGATGATCGAGCGCCACGTGGCGCATACCGGCTCGCCCAAGGGTCAGCGTATCCTCGATCAGTGGCACAGTTACCGGCCGCGGTTCGCCAAGGTCATCCCCACCGAGTACCGGCGGGTAATGGAGCAGCGCAGGCGCGGCGCGCAGCAGCGGACCGAGACGGCCTAGCGGGCGCGGGGCCGCCGGCCCCGCGCCCCCAAGCCGCCCCAACCCCAACAACCCTCTCACGGAGGTTTGCCCATGGGTCAGATCGACGGCTTCATAAAATTCCCCCGCCACGGCGCCGTGGCGAGGCCGCCGGAGGTGCGCCGGGGCGACTTCCGCGAGCTCTACCAGGAGCAGACCGATTCGGAGCTGGCCGAGCAGGGCGCCCGCTGCATGGACTGCGGCATCCCCTACTGCCAGACCGACACCGGCTGCCCCGTGGACAACCTGATCCCCGAGTGGAACGACCTGGTCTACCACGGGCAGTGGTACGAGGCCCTGGGCCGGCTGCACGAGACCAACAACTTCCCCGAGTTCACCGGCTGGCTGTGCCCGGCGCCGTGCGAGTCCGCCTGCACCCTGGACCTGGTGGAGAACGCCCCGGTCACCATCAAGAACATCGAGCGCAACATCATCGAGCGCGGCTTCGACGAGGGCTGGGTGGAGCCGGTGGCCCCCGCCCCCGACACGGGACTCTCGGTGGCGGTGGTGGGCTCCGGCCCGGCCGGTCTGGCAGCCGCCCAGCAGATGGCGCGCTGGGGCCACGCCGTAACGGTGCTGGAGAAGGCCGACCGCATCGGCGGTCTGCTGCGCTACGGCATCCCCGATTTCAAGATGGCCAAGTTCCGCATTGACCGGCGCATGGAGCAGATGGAAGCCGAGGGCGTCACCTTGCGTACCGGGGTAAACGTCGGCGAGGACATCACCGCGGAGGAGCTGCGCGCGCGCTACGACGCCGTGATCCTTTCCGGCGGCGCCGAGGTGCCCCGCGACCATGACGTCCCCGGTCGGGATCTGGAGGGCGTGCATTACGCCATGCCCTTCCTCACCCAGCAGAACCGGATCAACGCCGGGGACAGCATTGCCGAGGACGAGCGCATCTCGGCGGAGGGCAAGCACGTGGTCATCATAGGCGGCGGCGATACCGGCGCCGACTGTGTGGGTACCTCGATCCGACAGGGCGCGGCCAGCGTCAATCAGATCAACATCCATCCGGAGCCGCCCGAGGAGCGCTCAGACAAGACCCCCTGGCCCGAGTGGCCTTACAAGCGCATGGACTCCACCTCCCACGACGAGGGCTGCGAGCGCCTGTGGAAGGTCTACATCAAGACCTTCGAGGGCGACGAATCCGGCCACGTGCGCAAGGCCCACGCCGTCAAGGTGAAATCCGCCCAGCGCCGTCCCGACGGCAGCCGGGAGCTGATCGAGGAGCCCGACGGCGACTTCGTCCTGGACGCCGACCTGGTGCTGCTGGCCATCGGCTTCGCCGGTCCCCATACCAATCCGCTGCTGGAGGGCCTGGGCGTGGAGCTGGACAAGCGCGGCAACGCCACCGCCGATCCGGCAACCCGCATGACCAGCGTTCCGGGGGTATTCTCGGCAGGGGACATGTACCGCGGCGCCAGCCTCATCGTGTGGGCCATTCAGGATGGACGCGAGGCCGCCGAGGGCGCCCACCGCTACCTGATGAAGCAGCGAGTGGCGCAAAGGCTCAAAGTCACCGCGGACTAGGAACCGGCCTCGCCTGGAGTGGAATCGGGGCGCCCGCGGGGCGCCCTTTTGGTTTCAGCCCCGTGATGGGGCGGCGGCCTGACCTAACTCCCGCTGAGCTCCAGGGCGCGCTGGTACAGATCGTTCTTGCGCCCGCCAGTGGCTCGGGCAGCTACTCGGGCCGCCCGGCTCGGAGACAGCTCGGCCAGCAAGGCCCTCAAAAGGGCGTCACTGTTCAGGGCCGTCTCCACCTCCGCCTCCGGCTCCGGACTGCCAGCCACACAGACCGTGAGCTCACCGCGCTGTTCGCCGGCGGTGGCTTGGAAGTGGTCCGCGAGCTCCGCAAGGGTCCCCCGTCGATTGGTCTCGAAGCGCTTGGTCAGCTCGCGGCTGACCATGGCCTCCCGATCGCCGCCGCAGGCCCCGGCAAGGGCGGCGAGGAGACCGGCGATGCGGCGGGGCGATTCGAACAGGACCACCGTGCGCGGGTCGCGGGCGATTGCCCGCAACCGGGCCCGACGGGCCTCACCCTTGGTGGGCAGGAAGCCCTCGAAGGCGAAGCGATTGGCAGGTAGGCCGGCCACGGATAGCGCTGCCGTCACCGCGCTCGGCCCCGGTACGGCGCGCACCGGCAGGCCGTCGCCGTGCGCTGCCGCCACCAGGCGCCCGCCGGGGTCGGAGATGGCCGGCACGCCGGCGTCACTGACCATCGCCAACGAATCGCCGGCCGCCAGCCGACGCATAAGCGTGGGAATGCGCTCGTTCTCGTTGTGGGCATTCAGCGAGATGCGCTCGGCTCGGGTGCCGGGACCATCGGCGAGGAGGCGCTGCACATGGCGGGTGTCCTCCGCTACAATCGCCGCCACGGTGGTCAGGGTTTCCAGGGCCCTGGAGGTCAGGTCACCGCGGTTGCCGATGGGCGTACCGACCACGTATAAAATACCCGAACTCGATTCGCTCATGCCTGCCTCGTTAAGGGGGCCCGCTTGCCATTTCGCCACTGCCCGCGTCCGACCCTGCTCCTCGTCGCCCTGACATTGGCCGTGAGCGGTTGCGCGCCCGGGCCCGAGCCCGAACCGGAGCCCAAGCCGGAGCCCACCGAGGCCCCCAAAGGCCCCGAGGCCCTCGAGGCCGCCGGCCGGTTTGCCGAGGCCGCGGACGCCTATGCGGAGCAGGCCGACCAAGCCAGCGGTGACAAAGCCGCCCGCCGGCGGTTCCACCAGGGCCGGATGCTAGCCCTGGCGGGGCGCGATACCGACGCACTGAGGGCTCTGGAAGCGCTTGAGGACACCGAGCGCGCCGACGCCGCCGCCCTCCTGCGCGCCCGTATTCACCTGCGTCACCAGCGGTATGCCGCCGCCGACCGCATCCTTCAAGGCCTGGTGGAACGCACCGGCGATCTGGCCGCGGTACCCGACACCATTCGCGAGGAGGCACTGGACTACCGCGCCCAATCGGCCCTCGCCCAGGGCCGCCCTGGCGAGGCTTTCGACGCCCTGGTCGAGCGCCATCGCTTGCTGCGCGGCGATCGGAGCGAGGCCAATGTAGCCCGAATCCGTTACCTGCTTAGGGCCATGCCGGAAAAGGTGCTGGCGCAGCGGAGTGAGGCGCTGGGCGATCGCTTCCCCAGCGGCTACCTCGCCTTCGAGCAGATCATGCGCCGGGCCGCCCGCCAACCACTGATGGCCACGCGCGGAGAGCTGCAGGACTGGCTCCAGGCCCATTCGGGCCACGAATTGGCGGCTATTGTGCGCCAGCGTCTGAAGCGGGTCCAGGAAGCCCCGCTGCGCCTCGCCGTGCTGCTGCCCCTGGACTCCAACTATCGGCCGGTGGCCGAGGCCCTGCTTCGCGGCACCCTTGCCGCCTATTACCAGAGCGACCACGGCCCGGCCACCGGGGATCAAGGCCCTCAGGCGACGGAGGAAGGCGAGGCAGCGGCAGGCATCCAGGTGGCCATCTACGACACCGGCGGTGACACCCAGGGCCTGGAGCGGGCCCTGGCCGAGATCCGTGACGGTGACTACGAGGCGGTCATCGGCCCGCTGACGCCCACCGGCGCCGAGGCCCTCACCGAGAGCGCCCCCAAGAGCCTGCCGCCGACCCTGATCCTCAACACCACCCGAGACTGGTCGGCGGCCGCGGCCAACCTTTTCCAGTTCGGCCTGGACCCCGAGCAGGAGGCCCGGCAGGTAGCCGAGCGCGCCTACCGGAACGGATACCGCCGGGCTGGGGTTCTGTATCCGGACACCGATTGGGGCGGACGCATGGTGGGGGCCTTCCAGGAGCGCTGGCGGGAGCTCGGCGGCACCACCCATGCCATGCGCGCCTTCGACCCCGACCAGACCGACCACTCGGACGCCATCCAGGCCTTGCTGGACCTGGACGGGGTCACCCAGCGCCGCAAGCGGCTTGCCGCTACCCTGGATGAAGACCTGCCCGAATACGATAAGCCACCCCGCCAGGATGACCTGGAATTCCTGTTCCTCCCCGCGGAGACGCCCCATGCCCGGCTGATCAAGCCGCAGCTGGCGTTCTACGCGGCCGGGGACCTGCCGGTGCTGGCCTCCAGCCACGTAAACAACCCAGGCGACAGCCGCTCCGACCGCCGCGACCTGGACGGCATCCGTTTCCTGCAGCTGCCCTGGTTCCTCCAGCCCCGGCCCGAGCACCGCGAGGCGGCGCAAGCCCTGGCCGACAGCTATCCGGACCAGCCCGCCGGTCTGGAGCGCCTCAACGCCCTGGGCTTTGATGCCTACGCCCTCATGGTCGGGGCCTGGCGACGGGCTCTGCTGCTCGACGAGCCCATGACGGAGGCCCTAAGCCGGATCCGGCTGGAGGCCAGCACCGGGCACCTGACCGTCACCCAGGATGGCCGGGTGCAGCGACGCTTGCGCTGGGCGGAGTATAGCTACGGCAACATCATCCCGCTGCCGGGGATGCTTACCTCCGGCTCCGGCGGATGAGCCGCACCCCGGCCCAACGGACGGGCGACGCCGCCGAGGAGCGGGCCCTCAAGCACCTCAAGCGCAAGGGCCGCCACCGTTGCCTGGTCCGCAACTACCGCACCCGCGGCGGCGAAGTGGACCTGATTACCCTGGAAGGCGAGCGTCTGGTCTTCGTGGAGGTGCGCGCCCGCAGCGATACCGGCTACGGCCGTCCGGAGGACACGGTGGATCACCGCAAGCGCCGGCGACTGGCGCAGGCTGCCGAGGCCTTTTTGACCAGTCACCCCGAGCACGGCAAGCGCGCCTGCCGGTTCGACGTGGTGGCGATGGATGGCGACGGCCTGCGCTGGATCGCCGATGCCTTCCGCCCTTTTGAAACCGGATTCTGGAGCTGACATGGCCGAACAGCCCCCCCATCCCGCCGAGCGCGTCCGGCGCCTGTTCCGGGAGAGCGCCGAGCTCAAGCAGCGCTGCGGCGACGAGCTCGGCCCGGACGTGGCCGAGGCGGGCCGGCGGATCAGCGATGCTTTGCTAGCCGGGAAAAAGATCCTGGCCTGCGGCAACGGCGGCTCGGCGGCGGATGCCCAGCATTTCGTGGGCGAGCTGGTTAACCGCTTCGAGATCGAGCGCCCGCCCCTGCCCGCCGTCGCCCTGGGTACCAACGCAGTGACCATGACCGCGACCGCCAACGACTACGCCTTCGAAGAGATCTACACCAAGGAGGTCCAAGCGCTGGGCAACAGCGGGGATCTGCTCCTGGTGATCTCCACCTCGGGCCAGTCGGCCAACATCACCCGCGTTGCCGGGGCAGCCCAGGAACGGGGGCTCGACCTGGTCATCCTCACCGGAGGCGACGGAGGTCAGCTAACCGAGCTGGTCCGGCCCGGGCAGGATCAGCTCATCCGGGTTGAATCCCGGGTTACGGCCCGTATCCAGGAGGTCCACATCCTCATCCTGCACGCCCTGTGCATGCTGGTGGACCAGGAGCTGTTCGGGGGGTCCGATTAGGCGGCGCAGGCAAACCACTGAACCGCCAACAACGCCCGGAACACCCAAATCAGGCGGGTGCTGAAGGCTTCTGTAGGAGGGGCGTAAGCCCCGACCTGGCGGGGAGCACTGGGTGTGTCGCGGCCCACGCCGCTCCTACCCCCCTTGGCCATCCGCATGATGGCCTTCGCGTTCTTGGCGACCTTGGCGGTTATCCTCCGGAGAGCCTGCTACGCACCCAGGCCACTCCCCCTTCCCGGTCGCTGAACGCGCCATCCAGCTGGGCCTGGAAGGCCCGCTCCAGCCAGTCCCCCATCTCTGGCCCCGCCTCGATGCCCAGCGCTACCAGGTCGCGGCCCTGGAGCAGGGGCTGAGGGGCCTTGCCGAGCAGGTCTTCCGACCGCCAGATGGCCTCGGCCCGGTCGCCGGCGGGAAAGGCCGGGGGGGAACCGTGCTCGGCCTGATGGCGGGCTCGGGCTAGCCGCAGCAGGAGGTCAGTGTCCAGCCGGCGGGCCAGGCGGCGGTAGGCGGGCCGGTCCGCCCCTGATGCGTCCAAGGCGCCAACGGCGTCCTGCTCCCGAACCAGGGCGGTGACCGCTTGGGCGCGATCGCGGCTGCGGTCCACACCGTGCAGGAAGAGGGCCACCCTGGCGGCTGCGGCCCGGGTGTGGCCCCGGGCCAGCAGCCGCCGACCCGCCCACCGTGTAACATCGGGGCGGCCCAATGCCGCCACCAGGGCGGCAAGCATGAGCGGCCAATCCCGCTCCCTTGACCCCACCCGCGCATCGGCTGCGGCCGCCAGGGTGGCGCGGGTAAGGCCCCAGGCATCGGTGGCGCCACTTGCCGGGCAGCCCAGGAGCCGGGCCAAGTGGGGGAAGTGGCGCTCGGCGCCGGTGTCGATCAGGGCGTCCATGCCCCGTTCCGGCCGGCGGGCGCCCACTAGCCAGCGCTCCATTTCCTGACCGATGCGCTCCCAGGCCACACCGGCCAGGGCCAGCCGCCGACAGAGGGCCGCGGTGGCAGGATCGATGGCGAACTCCAGCTCGGCGTGCAGGCGAACCACGCGCAGGATGCGCAGGGGGTCCTCGGAGAAGGTAGCGCCATCCACCATGCGCAGCCGCCGCCGGGCGAGATCGGCGCGGCCGCCGTGGAAGTCCAGTATGTCGTCAGTGAGGGGGTCGCGCAGCAGGGCGTTGACGGTAAGGTCCCGGCGGCGGCTGGCGGCCTCGGGGGTCAGAGCCGGATCCTCCACCCCGCCCGAGGCTTGCGGCAAGGCGATCTCCACCCCCTCGAGCACATACACGCCCAGCCGGGCCCCGACCTTGCGCACCGGGCCGAAGCGAGCGATTACCACCTCCAGCTCGGCCGCGGACAGGCCGTAGACCTCCAGATCCGTGTCCTTGGGGGCACGTTCCAGGAGCCGGTCCCGAACCGCCCCGCCAGCCTCCAGGGCCCGTCCCCCGGCGGCCGCCACGACGCGGGCGAAGTCGGTTACCCAGTCATCGGCGGGGGACTCGGGAGCCATGGAGATACCGGATCGATTCGTGGCGACAGGAACCCATGCTACCCTCGAGCGCATGGAACGAACGCCCCGCATTGCCCGCCGGATGGCCGAAATCGCCCCCTTTCACGTCATGGACCTGCTCGCCCGGGCCCAGGCCCTGGAGGCAGCGGGACGGGACATCGTGCACATGGAGGTGGGCGAGCCCGACTTCCCCACCCCGGAACCGGTGGTGCGCGCGGGTCAGCAAGCGCTCGCCGCAGGCCACACCCATTATACGCCGGCGGCCGGGCTGCCCCAGCTGCGCGAGGCTATCAGCGGCTATTACGCCGACCGCCACGGGGTTAACGTACCCCCCGAGCGGATCATACTAACCCCAGGGGCTTCCGGGGCCCTGCAGCTCATCATGGGGGTGGTGGTGGACCCCGGCAACCGCGTACTGCTCCCGGATCCCGGCTATCCGTGCAACCCCAATTTCGTCCGCCTGGTCGAGGGCGAAGGGATCCCGGTGCCGGTGGACGCCACCAGCGATTACCAGCTGACCCCCCAGCACCTGGCGAGCCACTGGGACGAGCGTACGGTAGCGGCCATGGTCGGCTCGCCATCCAATCCCACGGGAACCCTGGCTACCGGGGAGGACCTGCGCGCCCTGGCCGGAGCCACGGCCCAGCGCGGCGGCCGCCTGATCGTGGATGAGATCTATCAGGGCCTGGTCTATGAGGGCGAGGCGCCTACCGCCCTGGGCGAAACGGACGAGGCCTTCGTGGTCAACAGCTTCTCCAAGTTCTTCGGCATGACCGGGTGGCGCCTGGGCTGGGTGGTAGCACCCGAGGCCTACGTGCGGGAGCTGGACAAGCTGGCGGGCAACATCTTCCTGGCCCCCCCGACACCGGCCCAGCACGCCGCCCTGGCCGCCTTCGGCGACGACACCCGGGCCATCCTCGAGCAGCGCCGCCAAGCCTTCCAGCAGCGCCGGGACTTTTTGCTTCCCGCACTGCGGGAGCTGGGCTTTCGCATTCCCGGGACTCCCCGCGGCGCTTTCTACCTTTACGCCGATGCCGGGGCCTTCAGCGACGACAGCTTTGCATTCGCCGAGCGGGTTCTGGAGGGGGCTGGCGTGGCCCTGACACCGGGCATTGACTTCGGCCGGCATCGGGCCGGGGCCCATGTCCGCTTTGCCTACACCACCAATCTCGATCGCCTAGAGGAAGGGGTGGCCCGGCTGGCGCGATATCTGCGGCCCTGATGCCCTTTCAGCTCTGGGTAACGGGCTCCAGGGTCAGCTCCACGCGGCGGTTCTGCTTGCGCCCCTCGGCGGTCTCGTTGCTCGCCACCGGATGGCGCTCGCCGAAGCCCTGGGTGACAAGGCGCTCGGAGCGGAGCCCCTGGGAGCGCAGATAGGCCGCCACCGACTCGGCACGGCGCTCGGAAAGGGCCTGGTTGTAGTCGTCGGGTCCGGTGCTGTCGGTGAAGCCGTTTACGTGGACCACGGTCTTCGGGTATTCCTCAAGGACGAGGGCCACCGAGTCCAGCACCTCGAAGAAGCGGGGATTGAGGTCAGAGCTGTCCGTGGCGAAGGTGACATTGCCCGGCATGTTGAGGGTAATGTTATCCCCGTGGCGGGTAACGCTGACCCCGGTGCCTTCCAGCTTGCGCCGCAGTTCGGCCTCCTGGCGGTCCATGTAGCCGCCCACGGCGCCCCCAGCGAGGGCCCCGATGCCGGCGCCGATCAGGGCCCGCTCGGCGCTGCGGCTGCCGGTCAGCATGCCGGCGACGGCGCCGGTGGCGGCGCCAATGGCGGCGCCGCTGGTGGCCTTGCTGGTCTGCTCCTCGCCGGTATAGGGATTAGTGGTGGTGCAGGCCACCAGGGCCAAAGCGGTGAGGGCTGCGGCAGTGGTCTGCAAGAATCGGTTTTTCATGGTCGGCTTCCAGATTGGTTGAGGATGGCTCAAGAGTAACAAAGGACGACCGCCGCCAAGGACAGCCGCCCCCAGCAAGAGGCGAACGTGTCAGAGCAAGCCTATCAAACCGTTGCCGCCGTTGATCTCGGCTCCAATAGCTTCCATCTGATCCTGGCCCAGCTGGGCCCGGGCGAGCTGCAGATGGTGGATCGCCTGAAGGAGATGGTGCGGTTGGCCGGCGGCCTGCGCCCGGACCGCACCCTCGATTCGGCCACTCAAGAAAGGGCCCTGGCCTGTCTGGAGCGTTTCGGCCAGCGCCTGCGCGAGCTGCCACCCGAGCGGGTGCGCGCCGTGGGCACCAATACTCTGCGCAGCGCCCGCGGCTCGGAGGATTTCTTGGCTCGCGCCGAGCTCGCCCTGGGCCACTCCATCGAGGTGGTCTCGGGGGTCGAGGAGGCGCGGCTCATCTATCTGGGCGTCGCCCACAGCATGGCGGTAGCCCCAGACGACCGCCGCCTGGTGATGGACATCGGCGGCGGCTCCACCGAGCTGGTCATCGGCCAGGGCTACACGCCGACCCGCATGGAAAGCCTGTACATGGGCTGCGTCTCGCTCACACAGGCCCATTTCCCGGACGGCAAGCTCACCACTAAGGCCTTCCGTCGCGCCGAGATCGCCGTCCGCCAGGAGCTGGAGCCCCACGAGCAGGCATTCCGGAACCTGGGGTGGGACGAGGCGGTGGGCGCGTCGGGCACCATCCGGGCGGCGGCCAAGGTCGCCGAGGCGGGCGGCTGGAGCGAGGGCAGCCTAACCCCCGAGGCCCTGGAGCGCATGACCGCCACCATGGTGGACCTGGGCAAGGTGGGCAAGCTGGAAAAGCTCAAGGGCCTGGGGGCCGACCGCGCCCCCGTCTTCCCCGGGGGCGTGGCCATCCTGCGCGCCACTTTCGAGGCCCTGGGCATCGAGCGCATGCCTACGGCAGAAGGCGCCCTGCGCGAGGGCCTGTTACACGACCTGGTGGGCCGCATCCGCCATGAGGACGTGCGCGAGAACAGCGTTCCCGCGCTGGCCCGTCGCTTCCACACCGACGAGGGCCACGCCGAGCGGGTGGCAGCCACCGCCGTTTACGCCCTGGAGCAAGCGGCCCCGGGCTGGGCGCTACCCACTGAGTGGGCCCAACCCTATCTGCACTGGGCCGCCCAGCTGCACGAGATCGGACTGGACATCGCCCACAGCAGCTACCACAAGCACGGCGCCTACATCGTGGCCAACGCCGACCTCCTGGGCTTCACCCGCCAGGAACAGGAGCTTCTGGCGGCGCTGGTGCGCAGCCACCGGCGCAAGTTCAGCGACAAGGCCTTCGCGGGCCTGCCCGCCCGCTGGCGGGTTCCCGCCCGCCGTCTGGCGGTTCTAATGCGCCTGGGCGTGGTGCTTCACCGGGGCCGCAGCCCGGAGCCTCTCCCCGAGACTCGCCTGACCGCCCGTGGGGACCGCCTGGACCTGGCCTTCCCGGAGGGCTGGCTGGACGCCCATCCCCTGACCCGCGCCGACCTGGAGGAGGAGGCGGAGCGCCTGGCGGGGGACGATTTTACGCTGGCCTTCGGTTAGAACCTTCGGGTAGAAACGGCAAAAGCACCTAAAGCGCAGCCCTCAAGGAGCGGTTTCCCCGCCGCGACCCCTCGCCGATTGGGGTTAAGCATCGCGGCGGGGAGGCCGCTCCCTGCGCCCGCCACGGCCCCGCGGGGGTCCCCTTCGGATGAGCGGCTAGTACGCCTCGGCCAGCTCCGCGAGCAGGGTCTCCTGGGCCGAAACCGGCTCCTCGCCCTCCCCCGGCTGAAGGCGATGATAGCTGCCCTCCGACGTCAGCACCCAGGCTTGGGTGTTGTCCCGCAGGTAGAGATCGAGCTCACGCAGCATGCGCCGGTACAGCTCGGGGTCGCGGATGGGGAAAGCCACCTCGACTCGCCGGAAGAAGTTGCGCTCCATCCAGTCGGCGCTGGAGCCGTAAAGCTCCCCCGCCCCGGCGTTGCTGAAATAATACAGGCGGGTGTGCTCCAAGAACCGGCCCACCACCGAGCGCACCCGGATATTGTCGGAGACCCCGGTAATCCCGGGGCGAAGGCAGCACATGCCGCGCACCACCAGATCGATCTCTACGCCAGCAATGGAGGCGGCGTACAGGGCCCGGATAAGCTTGGGCTCCACCAGCGAGTTGACCTTGGCAATGATGCGCGCCGGCCGCCCGGCCCGGGCGCTGTCGGCTTCCCGCTCGACCTTTTCGACCATGGCGGCGTGCAGGGTGAAAGGCGCCTGCAGCAGGGTCTGGAGGTCCGAGGCCCGGCCCAGGCTTGTCAGCTGCAGAAAGACCTTGCGGACGTCCTCGCCCACCTCGGGATCGGCGGTGAACAGGCCGTAGTCGGTGTAAAGCCGGGCCGTGCGCGGGTGGTAATTGCCCGTGCCCAGATGGACGTAGTTGCGCAGCTGGTCCGCTTCCCGGCGGACCACCAGGATCATCTTGGCGTGGGTCTTGTAGCCCACCACGCCGTAGACCACGTGGGCCCCCGCCTCCTGCAGGCGATTGGCCAGGGCGATATTGGCTTCCTCGTCGAACCGGGCGCGCAGCTCCACCACCACGGTGACCTCCTTGCCGGCGCGCGCAGCCTGCACCAGGGCATCCACCACCGCCGATTCGGGGCCGGTGCGGTAGAGGGTCTGCTTGATGGCCAGGACATTGGGATCGCCAGCGGCCTGGCGCAGGAAGTCCACCACCGGGGTGAAGGACTGGAACGGATGGTGGAGGAGGACGTCGCGCTCCCGCAGGATCCCGAACAGGTCCGAGGGGTAGACCACCGATGCCGGCAGCCCCGAGGTAAAGCCGCTGTACTTGAGATCGGGGCGGTCCACCAGATCCGGAATGGCGAGAAGACGGTTGAGGTTGACGGGACCGTTGACGCGGTAGAAGTCCTCGCGGCCAAGGCCGAACTCCTCGAGGAGGTAGTCGGCCATGTCATCGGGGCAGTTGTCGGCCACCTCCAGGCGCACCACGGCGCCGTAGCGACGCTGGGGCAGCTCGCCCTCCAGTGCCCGACGCAGATCGTCGATCTCCTCTTCGTCCACGAACAGGTCGGAATTGCGCGTGGCCCGGAACTGGTAGCAGCCGTTGACGGTCATGCCGGGGAACAGCTCGTCCACGAAGGCGTGGATGACCGACGACAAGAACACGAAGTCATTGGGCCCGCTACCCGTCTCCTCCGGCGGCAGCTGGATCAGCCGCGGCAGCGCACGCGGCGCCTGGACCACCGCCACCCCACCGCTGCGCCCGAAGGCGTCGCGGCCCTCCAGATCCACGATGAAGTTCAGGGATTTGTTGAGGATGCGGGGGAAGGGGTGAGCGGGATCCAGGCCCAGGGGCGATAGCACCGGCAGCAATTGGTCCTCGAAATACCGCCACAGCCATTCCCATTGCGCCGTGGACCAGCGGGGGCGCCGGATGAAGCGGATGCCCTCGGCGTCCAGGGCGGGGGTCAGCACCTCATTGAGGACGCGGTATTGCTCTGCCACCAGCTCGTGGCCCCGCTCGGCAACCGCGTTCATGACTTCCTCAGGGGTACGGTTGTCCGGCCCCACCTGGGTGACCCCCAAGTCGATGCGCTGCTTGAGGCCGGCGACGCGGACCTCGAAGAATTCGTCCATGTTGGTGGAGGCGATACACAGGAACTTGAGCCGCTCCAGCAGGGGCACGGCCTCGTCCTTGGCCTGATCCAGGACCCGGTCGTTGAACTCCAGTAGAGACAGCAGCCGATTGGTGTAGAGCTCGGGCTGCTTAAGATCGACAGTATCCATGGCTGCAGGCTATCCGTTCTGGGTGGGGAGTGAAAAAACGATTTGGACAAAGGGCTAGGGCCGGCATGTGGACCATCGGTCACAGCAACCGTCGGTACGCGGATTTCCTCGCGCTGCTCCGGCAGGCGGGGATCGATCAGGTCGTCGACGTGCGCAGCCATCCGGCCTCAAGCCGCTTTCCCTGGTACGACCGCTCCCGCCTGGAGACAGGCCTGGCCGAGGCGGGGATCGCCTACAGCTGGGCGGGCAAGGCCTTCGGCGGACGCCGGAAGGGGCACCCGGCGGACGACGAGCGCCATCCCGCCCTGAAGCGCTCCGGGTTCCGGGCCTATGCCCGGCACATGGAAGATAACGCCTTCAGCGAGGCTGTGGACAGGCTCCTCGCCGGGGCGGCAGGGGCAACCTCGATCATGTGCGCCGAGGCGGAGCCGCTCCGCTGCCACCGCTCCCTGATCGCCGATTATCTGGAAATCGTGCGCGGGGAGCCCGTATCTCATATTATGGGGTCGGGACGCCGGCAAAGTCACGCCGTCCATCCCGGCGCACGCCTCGCGGGGAAGGGCCTGCGCTACGACCGCAACCACACCGAGAAACTGCTTTAAACCGTCGCGGTCGCTGGCCAGGCCGGCCGACAACCTTGCTGACCTCGGTCGGACCACCCGCCCAAGATGCCATCACCGACAGGAGCAATCCATGACCGAAGCGCCGAAGCCCTGCCCCTTCTGCGGCGGAACCGAACTGGAGGTGATGGACATCGACGAGGGCTACGCGGCCATCGCCTGCGACACTTGCGATGCCTTCGGCCCCATGGGACTGGGCGCCGAGGGTGCCTGGCGGGAATGGAACCACCGCGCTTTCGAGGAGTCCCCGTTCTCGTAAGCCGACCTTGGTCACTGTCTGCGATAGGGCCGTATAGGCGGCCCAACGGATACCGCCCCCTTTCGGGGGCGGTTTCCGCATTCTTCACCCGCTCGGGGGTGGGCCGATGCATCGGGACGGTTGGCCTCCCCCCCTCAACCAGGAGGCCTGGTTGGCACCATCGCAAGAGATCCCCGTTCGCTATTGGGTGGGCATTGACCACCCTTCGACTGACGGCGAGCGCACCTTCGCCGAAGCCCTTTCCCCCGTGTTTAACGATTTCGGGCAGGCCCTGGAGGCGCTGGCCGAGATCCAGAAGGCCCACCCCGAAGCCCGCATCATCGTCGAGACGGACGTCTCCGACACCGGCTAACCCAGCCCGCCTCCGACGTTACCCCCTACCGTCATGCTAGGAACAAGCAAGGGCCGGGTTTCCGGGAATGCGCTTGTCGGCTTGGCCGACCCTGTCCTAACGAGGCTGAGGGACTGAGCCAACCGACCCCGGCTCGGTCAAAACCGGACCCATGGCCAGGGCCAGGCTCAGGCATGACGGATGTACCAACCGGATCACTGACTGGCTCTGGAAAAGCCCAGGCTGCCAACGGCGCAAAAACGCCCCGCCACCCACTTGTCGGGGAGGGGGACGACGCCAGTCAGCGGTGGGAGCGATGCAGAACGGCTTGGGGCCGGACGCTCTAGCTAAAGATCACCGAAAAGAAGCTCACCAGCCCCATCACCGCCATGGCAGCAACAACGACGAGGGGAATGTTGTCCAGCACTTCGCGTTTGGCGGATGCCATATCACCCTCCTCCGGGATTGCCTTGCCCCGTAAGCGCAAGCCGAATCGGGGCGAGGCGGAAAATCCTGCACCTCGATTAGGGGATTAATCCCACAAATTTTTTTGTGGGATTAATCCCCTGTCACCCGGGATCAAGAGGGCCCTAACGGTCTCCTTTTCCGGCATCCGCACGGGTAACGGCATCCGGGCCTGACACAAGGGCCGGACTTTACGGCACAGGAAAGGACGGGAGTGGGGAAAGAGCGATCACGCCTATCAGTTTTGGAGGAAAAGGCTAGAATTTTTCTCTTTACTCGTACCGATTCAGAAACTAATTTGAAAGATACCAATCTACATTAGTAGAATCCTGAACCCTCATATTCAAATAAGGAGCTCACCTTTGGGAACCCGTGAACTAGCCGCCCAGATTGCCGCAAACTACGCCGCGAATGCGGAATCGGCTGACGAAGTTGTTCAGCTTTTGAATGAGTCTTACAACACCCTTCTCAAAATGGACGCGGAGACGCAGCTACCTGCTCCCGAGGAAGGCACCGCGGGTGAAGCAGAGGGTGGCTCCCAAAAGCATGAACCGATCATGTCGCCGCAGAAGGCTATCGGCAAAGACACCATAAATTGTCTGGTGTGCGGTAAGGCTTTTAAGACCCTCAAGCGCCACCTGAACAATGCCCATGGCATGACGCCGCAGCAGTACCGCGAGGCCTATGGCCTGGATAAGGACTACCCGCTGGTAGCGCCCAACCTTTCCAAGCAGCGCGCCAAGGTCGCCAAGGATCGAGGCCTGGGCGAACGGCTGGCGGAAGCCCGGCGCCAGCAGCGCAAGAACCAGTCGAGCTAAACCCTCCCCAGGCTGCTCCGATACGCAAAAAACCGGCGGAAACCGCCGGTCTTTTTTGGTTCCTACGCAAGGTTTTCCCGAAAACCATCCCGGCTCTTTACGGTCAAAGGCGGGTAGAGGGATCTTCGGGTCCTTCTGCTGGCAAGGGGATGGGCGGGAGGCGCCGCAAGCAATAAGGTGTTGCGCACCATTTGGGTAATGCCCCGCCCATCGCCGGATCCCTTTCATGGGATCGCGTCCCGGGGTCCCTTTGCAACCGGTCCCCAGCCCCGGGATGGAAGCCCGGACGGCCTGCCGTCCGGGCTTTTTTATGGTTCATCGCGGATTTCCGGGAAAGGCGGCCTGAATTTTGAGGAAGAAGTATTC
>NZ_JAZKRM010000031.1:0-25652 GCF_036628635.1 Thiohalorhabdus sp.
CCGACCTGCTCGCCGAGTACGGCCTCGACGCCGCCGGCATCACCGCCCGGCTGCGGGCGGGGGCCTCCGTTGCACGGGACGTCGCAGGTCAGTAGGCTAGGCTTACCTGATCGGATTACTCACCCATAGAGGGGTCGGCCTGAAGCCGGCCCACCGCAAGGGCTTTTGTCATGACCGTGACGAATCGCAAGGCTGCCAAGGACGCCATCGAGGCCGAAAACCCCGATTCCCTGCCCGATTGCGCCAGCCAGATCCCCGATACGCAAGGCCTGCCCGACCAGCGGCGGATTCCCATCAACAAGGTGGGCATCAAGGACATCCGCCATCCGGTCCGGGTCAAGGACCGCAGCCAGGGCGAGCAGCACACCGTCGCTCACTTTAACGCCTACGTGGACCTGCCCCAGCACTTCAAGGGCACCCACATGTCCCGCTTCGTAGAGATCCTCAACGAGCACGAACGGGAGATCTCGGTGGAGTCTTTTCGCAGCATCCTGGAGGAGATGCGGAGCCGGCTGGAGGCGGAGCAGGCCCACCTGGAGATGGCCTTCCCCTATTTCATGATGAAACAGGCCCCGGCCTCCGGCGTCGAGAGCCAGATGGATTACGAGGTAACCCTGCGGGGCCACCTCAACCGCAATGCCTACCAGGTGGTCATCGAGGTCCAGGTGCCGGTTACCAGCCTGTGCCCCTGTTCTAAGTCCATCTCCGACTACGGCGCCCATAACCAGCGGTCCCACGTGACCCTCCAGGTGCGCGCGCGCGACTTCGTGTGGGTGGAAGACCTGGTGGAACTGGTGGAGGCCGAGGCTTCCTCCGATCTGTACGGCGTCCTCAAGCGTCCCGACGAGAAGTACGTCACCGAGCACGCCTACGATAACCCCAAATTCGTCGAGGACCTGGTGCGCGACATTGCCGCCCGCCTCGAGGGCGACGGCCGCATCCTGTGGTATACAGTGGGCGCCGAGAACTTCGAGTCCATCCACAACCACTCCGCATACGCCTGGATCGAGCGCGACAAGGACGAGCCGCTGCCCTGACCGGGTGTGGACTCCTGAAAAAACCCCACCGCCCGCAGGATCCGCCCCTGTGGGCGGTTTGCGTCCGGCGTGGTACCTTTTCTGGCTCGGAAACCTAGCCACCTTTTGATCCAGCAGTGGAGCGCGGCGCATGCGCCTGTCCCGGTACTTCCTACCCACCTTGCGCGAAACGCCGGCCGACGCGGAGATCGTCAGCCACCAGCTGATGCTGCGGGCGGGCATGATCCGCAAGCTGGCCGCAGGGTTGTATTCCTGGCTGCCCCTGGGCCTGCGGGTGGAGCAGCGGGTGGAGCAGGTTGTTCGCGAGGAGATGAACGCCGCGGGGGCCCAAGAGCTGCTCATGCCGGTCATACAGCCCGCCGAGCTATGGCAGGAGTCGGGCCGCTGGACTGACTTCGGCCCGGAGCTGCTCCGGGTGAGCGATCGCAACGAGCGCGAGTTCGCTTTCGGGCCCACCCACGAGGAGGTCATCACGGATCTGGTCCGCGATGAGCTGCGTTCCTATCGCCAGCTTCCGGCCAACCTGTACCAAATCCAGACCAAATTCCGGGACGAAACCCGGCCGCGCTTCGGGGTCATGCGGGCCCGCGAGTTCACCATGAAGGATGGCTACTCTTTCGAGGCGGACGAGGCCAGCCTGGACGCCACCTACGCGGCCATGTTCGCCGCCTACAACCGCGTCTTCCAGCGCCTTGGCCTCGATTTCCGCGCGGTGGAAGCCCGGACCGGGGCCATCGGCGGCTCGGTGTCCCACGAATTCCATGTGTTGGCCGAGTCCGGCGAGGACGAGATCGCCTTCTGCGGCGCGTGCGGCTACGCCGCCAATATGGAGCTGGCCGAGCTGCCTCCCCCAGAAGGACAGCGGCCGGCACCCAGCGAGACCCTGCACACCGTGGACACTCCGGGCGCCTACACCATCGCCGAGGTTTCTGCCTTACTCCATGTGCCGGCCGATCAGACGGTGAAAACCCTGTTCGCCGAGGGTCGGCACGGCGCCGTGGCCCTTGTCCTGCGGGGCGACCACGAGCTAAACGAGGACAAGGCCGCCGCCCTCCCTGCCCTGGGCGGCGACTTCCATTTCCTGGATCCCTACCAGATCCGTGACCTTGCCGGTGCCGAGCCAGGATCGGTAGGTCCGGTGGGCCTGGATCCGGAGCAGGTGACGGTAATCGCCGACCAGGACGCCGCCCTTATGGCCGATTTCGTCTGCGGGGCCAGCCGCGACGACCAGCATTTCATGGGCGTCAACTGGGGGGTGGACCTGCCCGAGCCGGAGGTGGCCGATCTGCGCTTTGCCGGCAAGGGCGACCCCTGCCCCCGCTGCCGGTTCGTCCTGGACACCGCCCGCGGCATCGAGGTGGGCCACGTTTTCAAGCTAGGCACCAAATACTCCGATGCCCTGGGCGCCACCTACCTCGACGCCGACGGCCGTGAGCGGCCGCTGGTCATGGGCTGCTACGGCATCGGCGTGTCCCGGGTGGTCGCTGCAGCCATCGAACAGAACCACGACGATGCCGGCATCCGGTGGCCCGCAGCCCTAGCCCCCTTCCAGGTCGTCATCATCCCCATTAACAAGAAAAAGTCCCAGCGGGTCGCGGACGCGGCTGAGGCCCTTTACGCCGAGCTGCAGGCGGCGGGGATCGATGTCCTGTTCGACGACCGGGAAGACCGTCCGGGGGTGCTATTCAATGACGCCGACCTGGTGGGCATCCCCCATCGCTTGGTGGTGGGGGAGAAGGGGCTGGACCGGGGGGTCTACGAATACAAGGCGCGTACCGCCGAGGCCGCGGAGGATGCCCCCATGGCGGAGGCACTAACCTTCCTTCGTCAGCGCATGGAGCCCTCTAACCACTGACAGGGTTTAACCGCGGGGGCGTTGCGGTTACCGTGGCTCAGGCGTTCCCGGACACAGTCCGGCAAGGGGAAGGCCCATGCATCTCACCCACATCCTAGCCCCGGTGGACCAGTCCGAGCAGGCTCGCGGCGCCGCCCGCTCGGCCGCGGAAATGGCCGTCCGATTCGACGCCGAGCTGCACCTGCTCAACGTAGTCACGCCGCAGCTAGTTTACGCCGAGTGGCCCGAGCTGGTGATGCCCCCGGAGGACTTGACCGAGGAAATGCTGGAGCAGTGCCGGCGCTACCTTGAAGGCCTGGAAGCAGAGCTTAGCGGCCTGGGAGCCTCGGTTACGGTCCATTGCCAGGAATCGGCCATGCGGCCGTTCGCTGCGATCAACCAGTTCGCCCGGGATCTGCCCGCTGATCTGGTGGTGATCGGCTCCCATGGGCGGACGGGCCTGCGCCACGCGCTTCTAGGGTCGACCGCTGAGAAGGTCGTCCGCAAGGCCCACTGCCCGGTTCTGGTCATCAAGTCGGCCGAGGCAGGGCCCCGCCTGGAAGAGGGAAACACCGAAGGCTGACGGTATGAAGGTCATTGTGACCCGCTGGGTCTGGGGGCTAGCCCTCCTGGGTGCCGTAGCCACAGCCCAGGCCACGGACACTCAGCTCAGACATGCCCTGGGGCGGGCCCTAGACGCGCCCCGACCGGCCACCGACCGGTTTGCCCAGCAGGTCTGGTTCCAGGACTATGTGGGCCGTCTCCGCCCGTTCGTTGACAGTCCGCAGCGCCGCCGCCGTCTCACCCGCATGGTGCTCGCGGAGGCGCAAAGGGCGAAAGTGGCGCCGGGCCTGGTGTTTGCCGTAATCGAGGTGGAGAGCGACTTTAACCGGTTCGCCCTCTCATACGCCGGGGCCCGGGGCCTGATGCAGGTAATGCCCTTCTGGCAGGAGAAGATCGGCCGGCCCGAAGACAACCTGTTCCACTCCCGTACCAATCTCCGCTACGGCTGCACCATCCTGAACCACTACCTGGATAGGGAGGACGGCGATATCCTGAACGCCCTCGCCGCTTACAACGGCAGCTCAGGCCGGACCGTCTACCCGGAAAAGATCTATCGTGCCTATCGGCAGCGGTGGCGGGAGGAATGACGGCAGTAATAAGTTTTAAGTGAAAAATCCGGCGAGGGTCTGTTTACAATTACTTTAAAGTCCAATATAAAGAGCTGTTTTTACTTAAAACTTAATACTTAATACTGCCTTCACAAAACCCGGAACCCCTCCAGCCCCTCCTCCGACACCTCTTCCCGATCCACCCTCTCGATCCATGCGGCCGGGGGCCCACCCGCGTGGAACCACTGCTCAAGACCATCCAGGGAGGCTTCGTCGCCAGCGGCCATGACCTCCACCGTTCCCTCGGGCCGGTTGCGCACCCAACCGCGAACACCCAGTTCTTGGGCCTTCTGCCGCGTGGAGTCGCGGAAGAAGACACCCTGAACCCGGCCATGGATGATATAGTGCCGTTGCATACAAGGCCTCCCGTCGATTACCGGTGGGACCTCTCCCGTTCATCCCCGATCAGTCTGCCATCCCTCCCCGCTGGGTAGCGAGAGGAGTCTCATGTTCTATACCTCTGCCGAAGTTCGCCCCCCGGAAGACAAGACCGCCCGACGCCTGGGCGGCATCGCGGACATCCTATTCCGCTACAGCCGCAAGGATTTCAATATACGAGTCGGCGGCCGCGAGCTGCGCTACACCAACAATCCCCGCTTCGTGGTCCGTATCGATAGCCCCGGGACCATTCGCCGGCTCCTGCTCCGCGCCAACCAGTACGCCGCCGCCGAGGCCTATGTGGAAGGCGAGTGGGACATCGAGGGGGACCTTTTGGAAGGGCTCAGAACCAAAAACACCCTTGCCGATCGCGCCGATACCTTGCAGACCGGGGAAAAGCTGAAGCTCCTGGTCAAGATCTTTTTGCTCTGAACCACAGAGACGACCGCAATCATGCTGCGCCATACCCGTGCCCGCGACCGCCACTCCATTGCCCATCACTATGACATCTCCAATGACTTCTACGGCCTCTTCCTCGACCCTAATATGGCCTACACCTGCGCCTATTTTCTCGAGGAAGAGACCGATCTGGAACGGGCCCAGCTGGCCAAGTTCGAGCATATTGCCCGCAAACTAAGACTCAAGCCCTATCAGTCTCTGCTCGACATCGGCTGCGGCTGGGGCTCGTTCATCGTCCACGCCTGCAAGCATTACGGGATTACAGCCCACGGCGTAACCCTCAGCCGGCAACAGGCCAACTACGCCAACGACTGGATCCGTCGCGAGGGTCTGGAGGATCAGGCGTTGGTGGAATACCGCGACTACCGGGATCTCGTCGGCGAGGCCCAGTACGACCGCGTCAGTGCCATCGGCATCGTGGAGCACGTGGGCTACCGCAATCTGGCGCGGTATTTCCACGGCATCCAGCGGCTGCTCAAGGACAATGGCCTTTTCTTGAACCACGGCATCAGTCGCGCCCGCGAGTGGCGGCCCAATCCGGGCAGCGACTGGATCAGCGATAAGGTCTTTCCCGAGGGCGAGCCGCCGTCGCTGTCCACGGTCATCACCCAGCTTGAGGACACTGCCTTCGAAGTTCAGGATGTGGAGGATTTGCGTGCGCACTACGCCAAGACATGCGCTGAATGGGTGAAGCGGCTCCAGCGCAATCACGAGGCGTGCCTCCGTCACGTGGACGAGCAAACCTACCGCACCTGGATCCTGTACCTGGCCATGAGCAGCATCTACTTCGAGGAAGGCCAGATTTTCCTCTATCAGGTACTGGCCACCAAGCGCATGGAGCGCTTCGCGCCGGTACCCCTTACCCGGGAGGACATCTATGCCTGAGGCGGGCTTCGACGCCGACGTGCTGGTCATCGGGGGCGGCCCGGGGGGATCGACCGCCGCGTGGGATCTGGCCCGCAAAGGAGTGGATGTGCTGCTGCTGGATGGTGCGGCTTTTCCGCGGGTTAAGCTGTGCGCCGGCTGGATCACCCCGCAGATCCTGGAGGCCCTGGAGCTGGTTCCGGAAACCTATCCCAACACCATTTCCGCCTTTACCTCCGCCGTCCTGTGGGTGGGGGATAAACCCTACCGGACCGATTACCAACAGCCGGTGAGCTACGGTATCATCCGGGCCGAGTTCGACCACTATCTTCTCGACCGGGCCCGGGAGGCCGGCACCCGGTTCGTCAACGAGGACGTCAAAACCGTTGCGAGCGAGCGTGAGGCCTTCACCGTCACCACTCGCGCCGGCAATACCTTTCGGGCCCCCCTGGCCATCGGCGCCGGCGGCTCCAAGGACCCCATTCGCCGCAAGCTAACCGAGCATGTCTCCGAGGAGCGCATGGTGGTCACGCTGGAGAGCGAGACCGAGGTGGGGGCGGACACCATCCGGGCCCACACCCCCTATTACGAGGTGCCGGAGCTGTTTTTGGAGCCGGACTTCAAGGGCTACGCCTGGTACTTCACCAAGGGGGATTTCCTGAACATCGGCATCGGCCGCCTGGGCGATCCGCGCATCCGGGATCACCATCCCCGCTTTCTGCAGCACCTGCGTGACCTCGGGCGGCTGACCCCGGAGCTCGAGGAACGGCTCACCAAATTCAAGGGTCATCCCTACAAGGTCTACGACCACGTGCCCAACCAGGCCCATGGCGACCGCTTTCTTTTGATAGGCGACGCCGCCGGGCTCGCCCGCCACTATTCCGGGGAAGGCATCCGCCCGGCGGTGGAGAGCGCCCGCGACGCCGCGGAGGTCGCCCGAACCGCCCTACAACGGGGGACCTTTTCGGCGGCCGCTCTGACCGCTTACCCTGAGCAGCTAACCGAGCGCTACGGGCCCCAGAAGGCCCCGGTCTTCGATCCCTCCGCCTGGATCCCCCACTCCTGGCAGGCTCGCCTGGTCCAAGGGATATGTCGCAACGACCGGTTACGCCGGGACTGGGTCTTCGGCAAGGTCTTTTTGTTCGATCCCGAGGCGGCGGTTTCCTGACCGGCTGGATTTCCTGGCTCCCTGCAAGCAAAAACGCTCCCCGCGGGGAAGCGTTTTTGCTTGCAGCCGGCTCACCCGGCCCTCAGTCCAAGATGACCCGCCCAGCCATGCCCGGGCGGAGCTCACCCTTGGGATTAGCCACCCGGACCCGAACCGGGTAAAGAGGCTCGTCGGCACCGTCTTCCGGCACCCGGGCCACCCGCACCACCTCGCCCTCGGCACGGTGACCATCCAGGCCGGGGACCTCAACCGTTAGCTGATCGCCTTCGGTCACCTGATCCAGGCGGTCTTCTGGCAGGCGCAGGACCAAGTCCAGTTGATCCAGGCTGCTCGCCACCCGGAACAATCGCGGCGGCTCCAGATTGGCGATCACGGTCTCACCCGGCTCGACGTTGCGCTTGATGACCACACCATCCAGTGGGGCCCGGACCCTGGTGTAACGGAGATCGACCTTCGCCGACTGCACGGCGGCCTCGGCCGCTTCTACCTCGGCCCCGTCGCTGGCCGCGTTGCGCTCGGCCACCTCCAGGTCGCGGGTGGCGGAAAGCCCTCGATCGTAGATCTTCTGCTGACGCTCCAGCTGGCGGGCCGAATCCTCCGCCTGGGAGCGGGCCTTTTCCGCCCTCGCCTGGGCCTCTTCCAGCCGGGCGCGGTATTGGTTGGGATCGATTCGGGCAAGCAGGTCGCCTTCGCTGACCGAGGCCCCCTCCTCGACCAGCACCTTCGCCACCGGCCCACTTACTTGGGCTCCCACATTCACCACCTTGCGCGGCTGGAAACGGCCTTCCACGGTAGCCGCCTTCTCTCCCTGGGCGTTAATCAAGGCCGGAACGGCCAGAAGGTAAACCGCGATAAGGATCCCTTTCCCGCTCATTACATCTTCTCCTTGCCGGCCAGCGATTCACCCACCAGCGCGTCCAATCGGTCAAAGGCCATGGCCAGGCCGTATTTCGCCTCGGCGAGCTTCATCTCGGCCCGGGTCTGGTTGGTTAGGGCGTCCCCAAGGTCCGTCTCCAGCTCCAGGACATACTCGGTGCGCGCCAGATCGGTCTTTAGCTGGCGGTATGCCACTTCGGTTTCCGCCGCCTGGCGCTTCTCCCGCAGGGTCTGGACCGCCAGATGGGCCTGGTAGATGTTTTCCTCCACGGTCTGGCGCAGCTGCAGCCAACGCGCCCGCGCCTGCTGGGTGCGGGCTTGGGCCTCCTCGGCCTGGGCGGCCAAGCGACCGCCCTGATAGAGAGGCGCCTCCAGGCGAATGGCGGCCTCCATATCATTGCGGAAATTGAATCGACGGGCGTAGTGCTGGGCAACCACCTCGCCGGTGATCCGCGGCCAGCGGCGAGCCTGGGAGGCATCGACGCGGGCCCGGGCCGCCTCCATGCGCTGGCGGGCCTCCACCAGCCGGGGATTGGCCTGCCAGGCTCGGTTGCGCAGCTCTTCAACATTGGGTAGCTGCCGCTCCAGGTCCGGCTCCGGTTCGGCCAAATCCGTGGGAATGGCATCGGTCAGTCCCATGGCGTGGGCCAACCGGACCCGCTCCAGCCTGGCATCGAGCTGAGCCTCACGGTAATTGCCCCGGAAGCGGCGGAAACGGGTCTCCCGCCGGGCCAGATCCACCGGCGAGATCTGGCCCAGCTCCTCTTTGCCCTGGCCGTAGTCCCACCGTACGAAGCCCACCGCCATGGCCTCGTTCCACACCTGCACCTCGCGCTCCTTCAAAAGCAGGTCGTAGAACTGACGGCGGATGGCGAGAACCCGCCTTTGGCGGGCATCGAACAGGGCCACTTCGGCAGCCTCTGCCTCGGCCCGGGCTGCCCGTGTAGTCGCCTCCCGTTCACCGAAGTCATGCAGTTCCTGCTCGACGGTAACCCGGGCTTCGGAATCGTCGGTGAACTGGCCTTCATTGGCCCCGCCGAACTGACGCCCCTGGCGAAGTATGCCCTCCGCGTACAGGCGAGGCTTGTAGTCGGCGCCAGCGGATTCAACAGCGGCCCGTTGCTCGTCGAGCTTGGCCCGCGCTTCGACCAGGCCGGGATGGTTAGCCAGGCCGATGCGCACCGCTTGGTCAATGGTCAGACCCGATTCGGGCAGCTCCGGTGGGGCAGCGTTCGCCACCCCGATAAATCCGGCCAGCGCCACCAGAACAACCAGGGTTCGTCTGTAACCGCCCGGCCTGCCCATGCGCAACCGCTCCTTGGTCAAGGTGCCCTGTTTCCGATCCACCTCCCAACCCCCGGTAAGGGGCTCAGTCAGCGGTCCCCGCGGTGGGTCCCAGAATCTGTTCGCGGTAAGCTTCCATCCTATCCGCCGGCAAAAGGCCAGCGTGCTCCTCAACCACCCTGCCTTCCGGGCTGATCAGGAAGGTTTGGGGTAGGCCCCGAAAGCTCCCGAACTTGTCGGCCACCTCCGGGGTGGCATAGGCCACCGGGTAGGTGATGTTCATCATGTCGACCATGTTGGTCACATTGCCCTTGGAGCGGTAATTAACCGCCAGACCCAGAACCACCGTATCCTCGTACTTGGTGTGGAAAGCCTGGAGATCGGGCATTTCCTGCCGGCAGGGCGGGCACCAAGGCGCCCAGAAGTTAACCAAAACTAATTTGCCGCGGTAATCGGTCAGGCTCAGGCGCTCCTTCGAGAGGGTTTCCACCTCCAGCGCGGGTGCCTTGGGAGCCCCAGGACTGGCCACGGGTACCAGCAGGAGGAGGGCCAGGGCAAGGCGGGCCAAGGCGACCGGTAGCCGCTCAGTTGTCATAGTGGTAGTACTTGTCGTTCAGATAGGTGGCCAGATCCTCGATGTCCTGGACGGACAGGTCCTGGGCCATGGCCTGGGTGCACTGGCGCTGGATCCAGGCCACTACCTCGGCCTGGTTGGTGGCGTTGGGGTTGTCGCGCTTGTGTACCTCGTCGGTATGGCACTGGCCGGCGCAATAGTCGCCATAGAGCTGTTCCCCGTGGCCGGCGTCACCATCCAGATCGGCAGCGGCGGGCAGGCTCGCGGACACCAGGAACAGACCGGCTATCAGAGGAAGGGCACGCATGACGCTCCTCCTTGGCAGCTCGGGCAGGAAGGGGACAGGATCTTTAGAACAGGCATTCTAGGCCACGCCCGGGAGCAAAACAACCGCGGGCGGAGGCGCCTTTCTCTAGTGTCGCGCCCCCTAGCCCCCTACAATACGGTTGGTCGCAACCCAGAAAGGAGCAGATAGTGGCCCAGCATAAGCGCATGGAGCAAGACAGCCTGGGTCAGTTCGAGGTGCCGGCGGATGTCCTTTACGGCGTCCAGACGGCACGCGCCTTGGCCAACTTTCCCGTCTCGGGTCGGGGCCCGGACGCCGACTTGGTTACCGCCACGGTTCACGTAAAACGGGCGGCAGCGGTGGCCAACCAGGCGGGGGGCACCCTCGACGAGTATCTAGCGAAAGCCATCCGAAGCGCCTGCGACCGCATCCTGGGAGGCGAGCACCGCGATCAGTTCGTAGTCGACCGGTTCCAGGCGGGGGCCGGGACCAGCCACAACATGAACGCCAACGAGGTCATCGCCAACCTGGCCAACCGGGAGCTAGGCGCCAGCCTCGGGGACTACGACCCGGTCCACCCCAACGACCACGTCAATCAGTCCCAGAGCACCAACGACACCATCCCCACTGGCATCCGGCTGGCCGTAGTGGCCAAGCTGCCGCGATTGGAGGCGGCCATCGGAGACATGGCCGAGGTCCTGGGCGGTTTCGGCGAAACCGAGGCGGCCACGGTCAAAAGCGGACGCACCCACCTCCAGGACGCCGTGCCCACCACCCTCGGCCGGGAGTTCAGTGCGTACGCCTACACCTTGGCGGAACAAGGCAGGCGGCTAAAGGCGGCGGCCGAGCCCCTCCACCGCATCGGTCTAGGGGGCTCCGCGGCGGGGACCGGTCTGAACACCCCGGCCGGCTACCGGGAAACGGCCGCCTCCGAACTGGCCCGCCTCACCGGCGCCCCCATTACCCTGCACCCGGACATGGCCGCCGCCATGCAGTCCATGGCCGACCTGGCCCATTTTTCAAGCCAGATCGCCGAGCTCGCCGGGGAGCTTACCCGAATCAGCAATGACGTTCGCCTTCTGGCCAGCGGTCCCCGCACCGGCCTCGCCGAGATCCAGCTTACGGCCGTGCAACCGGGCTCCTCCATCATGCCGGGCAAGGTCAACCCGGTAATGTTCGAGATGCTCAACCAGACCCTGTATCAGGTCCTGGGCCAGGACCACGCCGTCCAGGCCATGGCCCGGGCCGGGCAGTTGGAGCTCAATGTCATGATGCCGGCGCTGGGGTCGGCCCTGTTCGATGCCATGGAGTGGCTAACCGCTTCAATCGAGGCCGCCACCGAGCGCGGGCTCCGGGGCATGACGGCCAACCGGGAGCGCGCCCGGGACTACGCCATGGTCAGCGTAGGCTTGGCCACCCTTCTCAACCAGGCCATCGGCTATGAGCGGGCCGCGGAGATCGCCAAGGAATCGGAACAAACCGGCAGACCGGTGGCCGACCTGGTGGCCGAGCGGGGCCTTATGGAACGGGCGGATTTCGAAGCCATGGTTGTGCAGGCGGCGCGGGAGGGCCGGGTCACTCTGTAGCGGCCGAGCGGTCCCCGGCCTGGCGCACCATCAGCCAGATCCCCACCGCTACCATGGGCAGCGACAGCAGCTGACCCATGGAAAGCCCCATGACCAGCAGGCCCAGCTGGGGATCGGGGGCCCTGAAGTATTCCAAGCCGAAACGGGCCACCCCGTAGCCCAGCAACAACAGTCCGAACAACCGCCCGGCGCTTTGAAAGCGGCGCTCCAGGCCCCAGATCAGCAGGAACAGGACCACCCCTTCCAACAGGAGCTCGTAAAGCTGGGAGGGGTGTCGGGGCAGCCGGTCAACGTGGGGGAAGACCATGGCCCAGGGCAGGTCCGGATCGGCCGGCCGACCCCAAAGCTCTCCGTTTATGAAATTGCCCAGCCGCCCCAGGCCCAGCCCAATGGGGACGATGGGGGTAATGAAATCGGCCAGGCGCAAAATAGCCAAACGGTTACGGCGGGCGAACCAGACCACAGCCACTGCCACCCCGATGAGCCCGCCGTGGAAGGCCATGCCGCCGTCCCAGATGGCGAGCACCGACAAGGGATTGGCCAGGTAGTGGGCCGGGTTGTAGAAAACCACATAGCCCACCCGACCTCCCAGGATTACACCCAAAATGCAGGCGAAGGCAAAATCGCCTACCTGCTCTGGGCTCAGGCCCAGACGATGACGGCGCCGCAGCAAGATCCACCACCCTAGGGCAAAAGCCAGGGCGTACATGATCCCGTACCAGTGGATCTGGACGGGACCGAAGGAAACGGCAACGGGATCGATTTCCGGGTAGACCAGCACTAGTGTCCCGCCCTAGAAGTGCGTTGCCTTTTTGCGAGTCGAGATGGCGGGCGCCGCAAGAAACCGGGCCGCAGGCGGGCTGTCCGCCCTAAAGGCGCCCCGCCTTGTCTTTTAGATCGGCGAAACGGAGTGGCGGTCCCTGCCCGTCAAGGGCCGATGACGCCGCGCCGTCCGCCATATCGGCTCGCCCGCAGGCAGCCCCTGCGCCGGACCGGCGCTGCTTTGCGCCTCTTCGACGTGGGTTCACCATCCCGCCCCTGAGCCCCTTCCTTCCGGAGCTACGGGCACCCTCCCTAAGAGGCTCAGGGGCGGGATGCCTTGCTCCGAACCGGCGCAGGAGGCTCAAAAAGGTAACGCACTTCTAGGGCGGGACACTAGCGCCCGTAGCAAACCGGGCCTAGTCGGCGCTAGGCCGCATCAGGCCCTCTTGGCAAAATGAGGACCCCTTTAAGTCGATGTGAACCACGCGAGGCATCCCTTTTGGCGATTCGAGGCTGGCAAAAAGGCGTTTTCAAGCTTTCCCAGTGGGCGGTCAAGCTCGCTCGGGAAGGGTTCAACATCCCTGTCCCCCAATCGGTCCTTATCCGGATTGTGCGCAAGGTGGACGACCCTTCCGTCCGGGATCTCCGTCTCGAAGCCCGGGACGAAGACCGGTTGGTGCTGTCCGGACTCAAGAAGAAGGGGATGTGGGTCGATTTCTCGGCGACATTCACCCTGGAGCCCCCGGGAGAGGACGAGCCACCCCAGAGTCTGGCCCTGAATCTGGAGACCACCGAGCCTTTCTTCGCCCGCGGCCCCTTGCTCGGCGCCCTGGCCGGAGTTGACGGCATAAAGGTAAAAGGGGATCGGGCGCTGGTGGACCTGGGCGAGATCATCCAGCAGAACCAGTGGGGCCGGAAAATCCCGGAAGCGGTGAGGGGCCGGCTCCGGATCATGGAGGCTCACAGCAGCGAAGGCCGGGTCCAGCTCCGCTTGGGCCTGGCCTAGCCCGAGCCGGCAGCCAGCCAACTGCGCGCCAAGGCTCCCCGCGCGGCCCGGGCCACGATCACCGCTAGGGCCAGCCCCAGCAGGTCGGTGAGCCAATCCTCCATACTCATGCGGCGCCCCGGCACAAAGGACTGATGGAATTCATCAAGGGCGCCGAAAAGGGCGCCCACCACCAGGGCCATGCTGCCCACCACCGGCCGCGGCCAATCCGGGCGAATGCGGGCGACCGCGCCAGCACCGAGGACCCCCAGGACGAAATAAGCGGCTATGTGGCCGACCTTGTCGGCCCCCTCGAAAGGGGCTCTTGGGGCGAGCTCGCCGGGAATATGGCTGGTCAGCGCGATCAGGACCATCCATAGGACCCAAAGCCCTGCCCACACCCCGAGTCGGCTTTGCTCCGGATTCGCCATTCCTCGTCTTCCCTTGATTTTCGGGCTTGATCCGGTTCAGCGCTGGCGCAGGCCGTCCAGCAAAAGCCGGGTCAAGCCCTGGGCGAAGCCGTCGGCGTCCTCGGCAAAACCGGTTTCGGGCATGTGGTGCAAGGCTTCCCGGGCTTGGAAAAAGAACAACTGGGTCCCCACCAGAGTGACCGCCACGAGCGAGGGATCATGGTCCGGGTCGAACAGGCCGTCCTCCTGGCCCCGGCGTATGAGGGTCACCAGCCGCTGATGGTTCTGACCATGGACCTCCTCGGCCAGGGTCCGAACCCGTTCCGACTCCCCGTCCAAAAGCTCCCGCAGCACCAGCTGGCTGACACTGGCGTTGTCAAACAGATGCCGCATGAAATAGCGAGAGAACTCCGCCAGGGCGAGGTCCGCGGACTTGCCGCCACGGCCCGGATCCTGGAGAAAGGCGGTCGTTTCCTGGCAGGCCTCCTGGAGGACGTGATAGTAGAGCGCTTCTTTGCTGGGATAGTGGTGGAAGATGGCCGCCTTACTGATACCCGCCTCGCGGGCCAGGGCAGCCATGGAAACACCCTTGAAGCCGTAGCGGGCGAACAGCCGCGCCGCCACTTCCGCGATGTGGCCAGCGCCGTCAGCGGCCCTGGTATCTGGGGCCACCGTCCCCGTCTTTTCCAAACCTCGCCTCCAACGGCCCCCGGGGCCGCTTGGTTGCCGTTTTCATCCAGATTGTACGGTACCCATCTGGGCGCGCAAACCTCACAGCAGCCGCCAAGACGCGGACCCCGTCGGTTCCGGAAAAAACCATGGGCCGGGACCGCCGCAGCAGTCTCGGCCCATCGGTCCAGCCTGTTGGCCCTCCCGGAGATGCGACCACCTAAGGCCCGTAGGGGCCTACGACGGCTCGATGGCCAGAGCCAGGAAACCGCCCCCGGGCAGCCGGTTGCTCAAAAGGCCCTCCACCAGACGGGCCAGCAGGCCCCCTCCGGGAAGCCAAATGGCCGTGCGGACTCGCACCCGACACCCCGGACAAGCCCGGTGCGCCAAGGCCCGGGCCTCGCCTGGCGAGTGCCACCGGGCATGGCGGTAGCCTCCCCGGCCCGCCTTGCGTCGGTGCAGTAGGCTGTGGCGATTCAGCAGGCCCACCACAACCGGAGCCCGGCTGACCCGGAGCATCTCCGCCAGGGAACGCTCTTCCTCCGGAACGAAACAGAGACTGGTAACCGCCAGCACACCGTCAAAGCTCCCTTTCCGAAAGGGCAGGGCCCTGGCATCGGCGCCCACCCAGCCCAGGTAGGGGTAGCGCCGGGCGGCAAAGGCGCGCATGGACCGATCCGGTTCGGCTCCCACCGGGATGAAACCGGCACCATCGAACAGTGCCGTGAAGCGGCCGGTACCGGCGCCCACGTCCAGAACCCTGTGACCGGCGCCTAACCGCAGGAGGCGACGCAACAGCCGCCATTCCCGGGCCAGGATCCAGCTCCCCCGGGCGCTGTTGTACCAGGCGTCGTAATCGCCGGGATCCACGCTGCCGTTCTACATACCGGCGAACTGGAGGCGCTCGGAGACGGCGTCCAGGCCAGCCTGAGCGCATTTGCGGTCGATTTCCCCTTCCGGAGCACCGCTAACGCCCACACCCCCGATGATGGAGCCTCCTCCAGTTTCAACAATCAGCCCGCCAGCGGAGAACAACAGGCCATCGACGTGGTTGAGCGTATTACCGATACCTTCGCGGTTCTGAAGGACCTCATGGGTGTTTACGGAGAACTCCACCGCGGTGTAGGCCTTATCCTTGGCGATGCGGTAGCTCACCTCGGGCGCGTAGACATCCCGCATGACCACTTGGGCGTTCCCGTTGCGATCCACCACGGCCGCGGTCACCTGGTAGCCCTGGTCCCGACACGCCTTTACCGCCGCCTCGGCGATGTCACCGGACAGCTCCATGGACATCCGCTCCACCTTCATGACCGCCTGATCCTCCTGCGCACCTGCCGAGGCAGTGATCCCCAGGGAAGCAAAGCCCGCGATGAAGGCTGCAACCGATTTTCCGAAACGCATCGCCATGAGGGCTCTCCTTAGTTGGGCTGATTGGTTGGACGGAACAACAATACATGGCCTTGTGGCAAGGGCCAATCCGACTTGTTTCTCTTACCGGCAGGCGCCCTGGATGAGCCGATTGCTGCAGGGACTGTGAGCCGGTGCATCAAGGATAAAGGGGCCACCCCGTCTTTGCGCAATGGGCGCCACCTCGGGCCTGTCCGGTCGCGACCGGGAGCAATTGGCCACCCCGGACGCGTCCCGCCGAAAGCCAGGCAATACTGCCACCGGGAGCCAGCCCTTCGCTTCCGCGGGTGAGGACGGACTAGCGGGTAAAGGAACCAGCCCCGATGCATCCCTTAGGCGGTTTTGGGTAAAGGCCACCCTTCTTACGGGCCGTTCCCATCATCCGTCATGCCCGCTTGATTGTCATCTTCCCGGGCCTTCATCCGGAAGCCTCCCAGCAGTCCCTCTACTCGCTCCCGAAGGGCGTCCCGGCATAGATCCATTGCCTCTATCGCCGATCCATCGGCTCCGGCAGGGCAACTGTCGGCAAGATTCCATGATTTGACTCGAACGCCACGGATTCGGGCCGGCAAATCCTCACTCCCTTTGAAGTCAAGGAGAACGACGAGATCCCAGCTCGCCTCCAAAGCCTGGGTCCAGTTCGGGCACGGGCCGGTATCCCCGGAAACCACCCGCTCGTCCAGGACCCGTGTCAGGTCGGGCTGGCTCTCGCCGGCAACCATGGCAGCCGCTCCGGCCTCCACCCAGCGGGTGCCAAGCTCCCTCGCCCAAGCCTGGGCGATCCTTGCCCGGGCGCCTTCGCCCGGATCGATGAAAAGAATACGCGCGGGGCGCTTATACATGGATTGCTGCCTATTTGGACGGCGCCGTTTCGCGCCGGAAAGGGGATACGCGTATCCTGGGGGCCAAGACTGGCAGCCTTTTCCCCGGATTCCAAATGGCCGACGCTCCCGCACATACGCCGGTGTTGAGCTTTATTGCCTACAGCGGCACGGGCAAGACCACCCTCCTAGCCCGGCTTATTCCCGCTCTAACGGATCTGGGCATTCAGGTGGGTCTGATCAAGCACGCCCACCACGGTTTCGATCCCGATGTTCCGGGTAAGGACAGTTATCGCCTACGCCAAGCAGGGGCCGTCCAAACAATAGTTGCCTCCCCCCAGCGCCGGGCCCTCATCACCGAACTGGCAGAGGAACGCAAGCCGGAACTTGGCGAACTGCTGGAAGAATTGGATTCAAGCCGCCTGGACCTTGTCCTGGTGGAAGGTTTCCGGGGCGAGGCCATTCCCAAGATCGAGGTCTACCGCCACGACCTAGGCCAACCGTTGCACCACGGAAAGATCCCCAACATTATCGCGGTAGCCAGCGATGCCCCCCAAGCGATGGATGCGGGGGATATGCCCGTGCTCGATCTCAATCGGCCGGATGCCATCGCTGCTTTCATCGCGCAACATCTCCGCTCCGAGACCCTGGTCAACCCGCTGGAATCCACAATCACCCCCGAGGAGTCCTTGTTGGACGAACAGGAGTTCAAGCTCCGGGTAACGCGCCCTGAAACCTTTGACGAGATTGCCGAGGCCCCCGAGATCACCGAGCTTGCCGCAGGTCCGGCGCGGACCCTGGAAATGACCGCCGACTACATCGACACCGAGGATCTGCGCCTTGAAAAAGCGGGCTATGCCTATCGGATCCGATGGGAAGGGGATCACTGGATGGCCACAGTCAAGGCCGATGCTACGGGGTCGCCAACCGAAGGCCTGCATCGCCACCGGGAGTGGGAGACCCTAGTCCCCGGGCCCGCGCCGGACCTAGCGGTTTTTGACGATCCCGAACTGCGCAGCACCCTAGCTTGCCTTCAAGGCGACCGGCCCCTGATCACCCTCTTTCGGGTTACCATGGAACGCCGGATCCGCCACCTGGAGCTCCCCGGCGGGGCCCAAGCGGAATGGGCTGCCGACCGCGGCCGCATCCTGGCCGATGACCGGGCGGATCCGGTCTGGGAGGTAGAGCTTGAGCTCAAGGATGGTGAGCTACGCCCGTTGCGCGACCTAATAGGCCGTCTCCAGGAACGGTATCCGCTTGTGCCCGACAACCGCACCAAATTCGCCCGAGGTTTGAAGCTGGCGGGCTTGGAACCCCCGAGAGCCTAGGTTGTTGCTAGCGGCGAGGCACTCTTTGGCCTGCCCCCATCCCCACGCCTTCGCGAGGTTCGTTTGGCCAAGCCCCTGCTGAACGCGCGACTTCCCCTGGACTGGACGGCATTCGAGCCGACTCCGTCTGCGCCTAAGGGCAACGGTCTGCGTATCTTTTTGAGGACCTTGCAAGGGACTAGGGGCCGGGACTTGGCACCCCACGGCTCGCTGGACCCCATGGCCATACCCGGCCTTCCCTACTTACCGGCCCGGGCCCGCTTGGCTTTGATCGATCGCCTGTATGCCGCAGCCCGACCCTCCGACCCCCAGGTCCTTGACCGGTTTATCAACGCCTACCTTCTCCTGGCCCATCGGGGTTTCGCCCAGGTTCCCTGGTTATCTCCCCGGCGCAGGGCCCTAGCCCAGAGCACTCTGCGCGCGGTTGAGCTCATGAACAACCTGTTCCGAACCAACTGGCGCCAGCAGATGGCCGGGCCGGAGACCTGGTGGCGACGCTTTCTGGAGACTTTCCGGGCCGCTGGACAAGCCCGCCTGTTGGCCATCCGGCGACCTCTCTTCCAACAGCGGGGGCCCACAACGGTCCTGGGCGCGGCCACTACCACCTTACTTCATTCGGCGGCCAACCCCTTTGCCTGGGAGCCGGAGCTCCAGCCCCATTTGGAGCGCTTGCTGGGTCTCCTGGGCGAAGAGGCCTTGCTGTTCCCGGCGGCCTCGCCTTCGGCCTATGTAGAATCGGGGGCCGGACGCTTTCTCTTCGACGCCAACCGGGGTCAGCCTCCGGTGGCGCCAGAAATCTTGGCCACCAGCCACATTGAGGAAGCGGAGCCAAACTGGTGGATCCTGGATACCAACCGGGTCCTTGGCCGCCTAGCCGATCTTCGCCGCAACCTGGCCTTGAGCGCCCCGGCCGATCGGGTTCCCGATGTGGTCCTGGGCATCCCCGAGCCTTCCCGCAGCATCCTGATTCGACGGCTCGAGCAGTTCCTCACCAGCCGCCAGCGGGGACCCCGCATCCACTCTTCCGGCCAGGCGCACCTGGTAAGCGGTC
Organism: Thiohalorhabdus sp.; assembly: GCF_036628635.1. Taxonomy (GTDB): domain Bacteria; phylum Pseudomonadota; class Gammaproteobacteria; order Thiohalorhabdales; family Thiohalorhabdaceae; genus Thiohalorhabdus. The sequence continues at coordinate 18,952 of NZ_JAZKRM010000031.1, forward strand.
TAGAACAAACGGTGCGCCATGTCTTCGCCCGCCGCTGGCGCGTAACCAACGACATGACCACCCTGGACACCAATGTCCGCCTGCAAAGCGAAATGCGAACCCGCAGCCTTAATCCATCCGAGCCCCTCGCTTGGCAAATCCGGGACCGCCATTCCGATGGCATCGGGCTTCGGGGCCCCGTCCCGGCCGGACCACCCATTGTCGGCAGGGTGGCCGGCATAATGGAGCTTGGCGACAACCGCACGCAGGTGGGTGATGGGCTACGGCCGGGGATTATTCGGTGGCAACGGATCCAACCGGATTCCGGGGAAAACGACGTCGGAATTGATTTGTTTTCGGAGAGGCCGATGGACTGCTGGTGCCGTATCGTTCATGGCCCTGGTGCCACCCTCCGGGAGTACCCTGCCCTTTTCTTGGAGGACAAAGCAGGAGAGGAGGCATCCCTGTTGCTACCACCCGGCCTGTTCCGGACAGGAGTCCCCGTCACCCTCCGCACGGATGATCGCGAATGGCCTGCGGAATTCCTTCGGATCCTAGAAATGGGAGTGCATTTCGAGCATGTGGCCATCCGGGTGAAAAGCCAAGGCTGACCGTCGGTGGGAGAAGCCTTGAACAAAAAAACGGCGGCCTAACGGCCGCCGTTTTTACGGGTACCCGTGATAGGGCTTAATATTGCTCCAGATACTCCATATCGGAAGCCTCGGCCTCGCCCAGGCGCCAGGCGCCCCGGGTCCTAGCATGCCGCACCGCGGCATTATAGGCATCATCCGAGACATTCCAGATAATGGAGAACTGCTGATCCGGATAAATCAGGTCCGGGTCGTCAATCCGGCCGCTATTGTTCTTGTAGATAAGCGGCCAAGCGAAGGGATCACCGTAGATGGCCTCGGCAGCGGCAATGTCCCAAAGATTGTCGCCGCTGCCCACAATGTAAGTTCCCCGCTCGCCGCTAGGGGCAACATTGAGGGTGCCGTTGGCCACTTGCTTGGATTTCTGGGAGGGCTGCTCGGCTTCTCCTGCGGGCCGCTCCGCCTGGCGGCTCGGGGCCTCGGCCCACTCGGACTCAGGGAAGTCGCCTTGGTTCTTGGCAGCCTGAGCGGCAGCCTTCCACTGAACCTGCTCCTCACTATGCTGGCTCAGGCCTGTCTCTGCCTGCCACTCGGCCTCTTCGGCGGCCTCGATGGCGGCCTCGTAGTTCCCTTGGTCGAAGCTGTTGCGGGCATTATCCAGGATGCCCAAAGTACTCTTCCAGAGGCCCCAGTCACCAGTCTGGCTGCGGGTCTTATCAACGGCGGACTCGGCTTCGGAAATCGCCTGAGAAGCTTGGGATTCCATATCTTCCTGGGCGGGCGCCTCCTCGGTCGGCTGGGTGGCACAGCCACCCAGAACCAGTGTCGCGCCCAGGACGATACCGCCGGCATACAGCAAACGGTTCGCTCGGGTCATAAGTTCCTATGCTCCTCGCTAGTGGGTTGATCAGAGCTAGTGGGTTGATCAGAGCGGGCTAAGTTGAGCCTACCATGCAGGGTTTCAACCGCCCAACAAGCGGCTCAACCGCCGGCAGTCCACTGACTCTCGGGGAAGTCGCCAGCGCTCTTGGCAGCCTGGGCGGCGAGCTGCCACTGGTCCCTTTCTTCCCGCCATTGCGCGAGCCCCTTCTCCGTCTCGTACTGAACCTCGTTGGCGGCCTCGGTGGCGGCTTGGTAATCACCCTTCTCCAGGCTCTTCTTGGCGTTGCCCAGGATACCCATGGTGCTCTTCCACAACCCCCAGTCGCCGGTCTCCTGGCGCACTTCCTGGACCATTTCCTCGGCCTTGGCCACCGCCTGCTCGGCCTTTTCGGCATCGCTCATCTTGCTGGTTTGACCAGCGCAGCCCCCAACAATCAAGGCACCGGCGATGATCGCTCCCAGGAACTTGCTAAATCGGATGTCCTTGCTCACGGAACCTGCTCCTTCCCCGATTGTGTTGAAAAGGCGGGTTGTCATCCTACAACCGTCGAAGCCTTCCTCCCCTCCACGCTAATAAAAAAGGCTTTAAACCGCATAGAGGAGGACTGCCTCGCTGTTTGGCCAAGCTTCCCCGTTTCGCCCCCTGTCGTCAAGGGCCCGGACATCCCCGGCAAGCGGCTTCTTGCCGTTTCCCCCGCCAAAGGGCAGAATAAACGGCTTATTAGTGACAGGGATTGTTGGTGCCACCCTGCCTCCGCGCAACCACACCATACTGGCGCAACCGGGCCATAGAGCTTTTAGCGGCCAAGCTCGCATTGCGCCCAGGAGGAACGTAAGCCGGTAACAAAATGAGTGTCAATACTTCCGGTTCATTTCACTGATCTAACATATTATTTGTTAAAAAATTCCTTATATAGATTCGTCTTTAACCGCCCTCGCGCGGGGATTGGCCCAGCTACCCCAGGAATGGTTCTATGCGCAAGCTACTCGCCCGTCCGACAGCACTCCTTTCGCCACCCGCATGGAACGGGCTGGCAATAACTGGACACCTGGGGGTTCTGGCCAACTCGCTGTCCTGGCCCTTGTGGTATAGCCCCGGCGGCCCATACCCGGAATGGATGCTTCTGAAGGTGGTCCCCCTTATCCTGCCGCTTCGGGGTCTGTTGCACGGTAGGCGACGGACGCATCAATGGGCGAGCTTTTTGACCTTGCCCTATATCATGGGATCGATAGCCGCCATCTACGGATTCCTGGCGTCACCTCGTTTCACCAGTGGGCTCGACTTGGTGGGGGCAATGGTTCAGCTGGTGCTGGCCGGCGTCATGCTGGCAGGCTGCATGTATTACGCCTACGCCACCGCAGGAAAGGAATTGGAGGAGGCCGGCGACAGCCAAAGCGGTTAGGCTATCCTGGAGCAAGCAGCGCCGTTACCCTAGTCCCCCCTCCAGGTTTCGGCCCGGACTTCCTTGGTGGTCCGGTCCAGAATCCGTTTGAGGGCCTTCGACCAGGCCTCGAATTGGTCCTTCAGCCGGGGGTTGAACATCCGCCCCACCACGGCCGGATCCACCACAGAAAGGTGGGTATTCCCTTTGTCATCCTCGTAAACGGTGATCTTGAGCGGCAGGTAAGGAGTCACCCGGGGATCGATCTCGCGCGCGCGCACAAACTTCTCTCGATTACCGAAAAACACAATCTTGTAGGGAGGCCGTTCGAAGCCGCTCCCGGCTAGCCCCTCGTCCACATTCTGGACGCGCATGAAGGAGAACCCTTCTTGCTCGATGGCGTTCTGCAGCTGGTTGAGGGTCCGCCCGGCATGAGCTCCGGAAATGGAGCGCTCCAGGAAGTTGGGGTTGGCATCGGCCGCCAAAACCGGAATAACCATCCCGACACTGGCGACGAGCAGGCCAAAGACTGTGAAAAGCTGTTTAAAAGTCATTTTAGAAGCTCGCTTCCTGCATGATCTTCAGATAACGCTCACTCACCAGGGTGCAATAGAGCTCAAGCCCCGGTTTGTGGAACAGGGGTGACAACGCCTTGGGATTGATGGCGCTCATCACCGTCTGCCCGCCGTCACGGTAGACCGTTATCTGGCAGGGCAGGAAGGTCCCTACCCGCTCGTCCGTCTGAAGGGCCTTGTCCAGAAGGCCGAAGCTGCAGAAATGCAGGACCCGGACAGGCTCTTCAGGCGTGTCGCCGGCCAATCCCTCGTAGAGGGTCTGTTGGCGGATGAAGACGAAGTTGTTGCTGTTGATGGCCATCTTCAGCAGCGGGATCAGCTCATCCACCGGGGTGTCCGTTCGGACCTCGATAACTGGTTTGGCCAAGGGATCCACCCCCTCTTCCCAGCTGCGGATAAAGGCCACCAGGTCGTCCAGGTCCCTATCGCTCAGGCCTCGCGCCTTTCCATGGGCCGCCATGCGGGTACTGCCGCGCCCCCGGGCAATGGTTGCCTTGATGAAGGCATCGCTTGCCGAGGCCAGGAACCCGGAATTGTTCAGCGCCGGGGCCACCACCTTGCTGTCGGGGCTAACCTCTTCGGGCGACCGTTTGGGTTGGTCGCCGCCTTCCCCCTGGGTCCCGTGGCATTCGGCGCAGTTCTGCTGGAAGAGCTGGCCGCCACGCTCCGCATCCCCCGGACCGACAGCAGGCACCTCGACCTGCACGCCCTCCTGCCAGTCCATCACAAACTTGGCGATGCGCTGCCGCTCTTCCTCGGTCAGCAAGTGCTGAAAGCTGGGCATAACGCGGCCGGGCCGGCCATGGCGGATGGAGGCGAGCAGGTAGTCCCGGTCGGCGGTGCGCAGGAAGTCCGGTAAATTTAGAGGCAAGCCGATACCCCCCTGCCCTTCGTCCCCGTGACAGGTAGCACAGTGCTCCTGGTAGAGGGCCTTACCGGTCTTCCCCGCCGCGTCCTGCGCAAGAGCATGAAGCGGAAGCAGGAAAAGACCTGCTACCAGAAGGCCAAAAGCCACTCGGCCAAAAGAACCGGTGAACTGCCTTGCGACCATGTGACGCCTCTTTGAGGGATGGATAGGTATTGCATTTCAGCAAAATCTAATAAAGCTCGCCTGGCGTCAACCTTAGGGCCCCTTCTCTGGGCCGGGCTAGCCAAACCTTTGAGACCGTTGACCCCAACATTTGGAACCGGATGATCGACCGGCTATGGGATCCCGAAGACCTGCCGACAAGGCTGCTGCCACTTCTCTCTGGCAGAGCCTTGGTCCAAGACCCGGACCAGTTGGCCAGCTTTGGTTCGGAGCGGCCTTACCCATCGGCTCATCGGACCTGTTTTCCCCTCTGAAGGTTAACCCTATCCCGGCGTTACATTTCGCAACGACAAAATGGCCCCCGGCGCACCGGGGGCCACAAACCGACGAGGGAGGAGGGGAGGCCTAGCGCAGGGCCACGTTCTTGAACAGCATGAAGTACTGGAGGCCGATCTCGTTGCCCATGGAGCTTCCGATATCGTCCGCCACATCGTTATCCGGGGCGCTCAGGTCGCGAATGCGATAGTTCAGCGACCACTGGCCCTTGGCGGGGTGATTCCAGTACTGCAGGCCCAGGGTGACGGTCTCGAACTTGCGCTCATCCGCTGACGAATAGTTGTCGGAAGTGCCGCTCAGCCGGTTGAGCACATCGTACCGGGCCTGGACCCCCAGCTTGTTGGGAATGGGGAAATACCCGCCTTCCACGTACCAGCCGTTGAACTCATTGTCGTCGCCCGGGGCGATCTGCGGAAGCACGTTGTTGGTTCCCAGATTACCCCCACCGCCACCTCCAAAGGATGGATCGCTGACCGGCGGGGCGGCGCCGTTGAACACCATGCCGTTGCCCCAGATGTATTCGCCGCTGAACCGGTAGGGCTGCTTGTAGACGTGGAAGCCCACCCCCTGGCGGTTGCGCTCGAAGTCCTGCTCATTGGACTGGTAGACCCCGTCGCCGTTGTCGTCGAAGCGGCGCTCGCCTCGCTGAGCCCATGCGAACAGCTTGATGTCCTCGCGCCGGGGACCGCCCCGCTTCACGCCGTCGAACACGTAGGCGGTCTGCGCCCGCAGGTAGAGGTCCAGGTTGTCGTCGTTGTCCAGGCGGTTGATGCCGTTGCCGTTGCCCACAGCGGCCGCCCAGGTGGCCTCCCACTTGTCCGAGAGCTTGATCTCGTCGAACAGCTGCAGGCCAATATCGCGGAAGGCCGAGATGGACCCGTCCATACCAGCCTTGGATCCGGAGTTAGCCCGGACATAGCGCTCCAGAACCTGCTGGCGGGTCACCTCGGAGAAGTTGATGTAATCGAAGGACATGATGCCGCGGCTGCCCTCGTCGGTCATGGGCATCTTGAACTGGCCGAACCGGAAGCTGACACCCGGCTTCCACGGGTCCTCGCTGCCCCCGCCGGCGAAATTCCGATAGGTCACCGAGGCGTCGGTCAGCTTGGGGCTGATGCTTCCATCCTGATCATCCAGGCGGGTGATGCCGTTTTGCCCAAACTCCGCCAGAAAAAAGTAATTGATCTTGTCGTTCACGGGGTGCATAACCCCGCGCGCTCCCAGCCGGGCGCGGAACAGGCTGAACGACTGGTTGGACGTCCGGTCCGGGCCCAAGGTGTTGAAGATGGGCCGATTGCCATCGATGCCCACAGCCCCTCCGGTATCGATCTTGTCGCCGTCATCCACCTGCCGGAAAGTGGGCTGCATGAAGCCCCACATCTGCAGTGTATGGGCCTTGCCGAAGGGCTCGGTGCCCTGCAGCAGGATCCAGTTGGACGCCTGCGCGGCACTCGCTCCGCCCAGTCCAACGGCGATTGCCGCGGCAACGGCTGTATTGCGGATTCGCTTAGCCATTCCGTGAACCCCTTCCTTAAGTAATTCGGTAGCCCTGTCGGTTCCCATCAGGGCCGGATGTAGGCCCAGCCCTGCTCCTGGCGTTCCAGGATCTGAACCACCCCGCCGGGCACCGTGCGGCAGCCCTCGACCAGATCCATGAGTTCCTTGTCCATCTTGCTCATGGTGTTGGAGCAGGCGGAGAAAGAGACGCCCTGCTTCATCATGCTGGCGATGCGCTTCTTATTCGAATTGTCCTCGAACAGCATGCGCAGGCCGGGGCCGTAGGCCACCACTTCGATCTGGATGCGGTCGGGGCCATAGTGCTTGAGCAAATTGGCCACATTATTGAGCACGACCTTCTGCTTGAAGGCATCACCCTCGGAGATCTGGATCACCACGTGATGCTCGGCCAGGCTGTCCTGCTCCAGCC
>NZ_JAZKRM010000032.1:0-25526 GCF_036628635.1 Thiohalorhabdus sp.
TGATTCTGGGCCATCAGGCAACCTTAACAAGGTCCTACCTGATGGTCCGATGCCTAAATTTATTGAGCTATCAGGGCTTGGACTCCGCACTTGTTGCAATTATTAGAGTTTGCTAAAGAGGGAATTCGGTGTTGAGGGAAAATAAAAGTAAAACCTAACTTGCTAATGTTTTAATATTTTGATTTAAAAATATTCAAGCTTTACTTCTGACTAGTTTGAAATAGGCCCATTGTTTTGCCAGCCAACACCGCATACGATAGTGGCCGATTCAGATCGCCTCGCCCTTGGGGGTGGGGCTCGAGGAAGGGAGAAGCCGGTGGGCTCGGTGGAACAGGTCCAACAGGACGGAGACTCTCAGTTCGTGATCCGTCCCAACTGTTCCCTGGGCTGGCGCGGGGCCAAACGCTACCTGGCGCTGCAATCGGCGGTGGTATTGCTCGCGGCTGCACCCATGGTGTGGATGGGTGGCTGGCCGGTCCTGCCCTTTGCAGGCGCTGAGCTGTTGGCCCTTACCGGGGCCTTTTATTGGGTTCTCCTCCGGTTAAACTGGATCGAGATGGTTGCCATGGAGGGCGACCGGATAGTGGTGCAGCGTGGTCGCCGGGGCCCCGAGGAGCGCGTGGAGCTTCCCCGAGCTTGGGCCCGGGTGGTTCTCGAACAGGGGCGGGTGGAGATGGACAAGGACCACCTCTACCTACGCGCGTCCGGTAGTCAAACGGAAGTCGGCGCGGCCCTGACGAACCAGGAGAAGGCTCGTCTCGGCGAGGACCTGACCCGTGCTCTGGGTAGGGGTCAGGGCCTCGACCGCACCGGCGGCTAAGGGTCCGAGGTGGGATTGGCAATAAACGGGAGCACGGGAATAGGAGAGCGTATGTCCACGTTACGCCTGAAAAGCCGGCTACGGGCCCTGCTGACGGGCGCTGTGGCGCTGGTGGCGGCCGGCCCTGCCTACGCAGGCTGGGACGCGCTGAATATGCCCAAGGGGGTGACACCCATCAGCAAGGAGGTCTTCGATCTCCATATGCTGATCCTTTGGATCTGCGTCATTATCGGTGTCGTGGTTTTCGGCGCCATGATCTACTCGATCATCCGCTTCCGTAAATCCAAGGGGGCGGAGGCGTCGCAGTTCCATGAGAGCACCACGGTGGAGATCATCTGGACCATCATCCCCTTCCTTATCTTGGTGGGCATGGCCATTCCCGCCACAGGTACCCTGATTACCATGGAGGACACCGCCCAAGCCGACATGACCGTCAAGGTCACCGGCTACCAGTGGAAGTGGCACTACCAGTACATGGACGAGGACGTGGACTTCTACAGCAATCTGGCCACTCCCACCGACCAAATCCAGGACCGCCAGGAGAAAGACTCCGATTACCTGCGGGAAGTGGACAACCGCCTGGTGGTGCCTGCGGATTCCAAGGTTCGTCTCCTCCTGACCTCCGGGGACGTCATCCACGCCTGGTGGGTACCCGACCTGGGCATGAAAAAGGACGCCATTCCGGGCTTCGTCAACGAGATGTGGGTGAAAATCGAGGAGCCCGGGGTGTATCGGGGCCAATGCGCCGAGCTGTGCGGCCGGGGCCATGGTTTCATGCCCATTGTGGTGGAGGCCAAGTCGCCGGAGGCCTACCAGCAGTGGCTGCAGCAGCGGAAGACGGCGCAGGCGGAAACCTCTTCCCAGGTGGCGAAAGCCGAATGAACCTGCTCCGGACCGAGACGGATCGGGCGCCCAATAATCGGGAGGTGTAAAGCATGAGTGAGGCTGTCGGGCACGATACGCACCATGGACCGCCCAGCGGGATCCTGCGCTGGGTGTTTACCACCAACCACAAAGATATCGGCACTCTCTATCTGGTGACCGCGTTCATTATGCTGATGATCGGCGGGCTGATGGCGCTGGTCATCCGAACCGAACTGTTCCAGCCCGGCCTGCAGGTGGTGGACCCCCAATTCTTCAACCAGATGACCACCATGCACGGGCTGATCATGATCTTCGGAGCGATCATGCCGGCCTTCGTGGGTCTGGCGAACTGGCAGGTACCGATGATGGTGGGAGCGCCGGACATGGCGCTGCCGCGCATGAACAACCTGTCCTTCTGGATCCTGCCGTTCGCCTTCGTAATGCTGGTGGGCACCCTGTTCATGCCGGGTGGCGCGCCCGCATCGGGCTGGACCATCTACCCGCCGCTGGTGCTGCAGACCGGCGCGGCCTTGCCTTTCCTGATCTTCGCCATCCACCTCATGGGGCTGTCGTCGATAATGGGGGCGATCAACATCATCGCCACCATCCTCAACCTCCGGGCCCCGGGCATGACTCTGATGAAGATGCCCCTTTTCGTGTGGACCTGGTTGATCACTGCCTTCCTGCTGATCGCGGTGATGCCAGTGCTCGCCGGGGCAGTAACCATGCTGTTGACCGACAAGTTCTTCGGCACCAGCTTCTTCAATGCAGGTGGCGGCGGTGATCCGGTTATGTACCAGCACATCTTCTGGTTCTTCGGGCACCCCGAGGTCTACATCATGATCCTGCCGGCTTTCGGCATCATTTCCCAGATCCTGCCCACCTTCAGCCGCAAGCCGCTGTTCGGCTACACCTCTATGGTGTACGCCACCGCGAGTATCGCCTTCCTGTCCTTCATCGTGTGGGCGCACCACATGTTCACCGTGGGCATGCCCCTGGCGGGCGAGCTGTTCTTCATGTACGCCACTTTGCTCATTGCGGTGCCCACCGGGGTGAAGGTGTTCAACTGGGTGGCGACCATGTACCGGGGCTCCATGACCTTCGAGACTCCCATGCTGTTCGCCATCGCCTTTGTGATCTTGTTTACCATCGGCGGCTTCTCCGGGCTGATGCTGGCCATCACCCCGGCGGACTTCCAGTACCACGACACCTACTTCGTGGTGGCCCATTTCCACTACGTGCTGGTGCCGGGCGCCCTGTTCTCCATCATCGCCGGGGTCTACTACTGGCTGCCCAAGTGGACAGGCCACATGTACGACGAGACTCTCGGCAAGTGGCACTTTTGGCTGTCGGCCATCTTCGTCAATGTGCTGTTCTTCCCGCAGCACTTCGTTGGCCTAGCGGGAATGCCGCGGCGCATCCCCGACTACGCCCTGCAGTTCACCCAGTGGAACCAGATCTCCACTGTGGGGGCGTTCGGCTTCGGTATTGCCCAGGTGCTGTTCGGCTATATCGTCTGGAAGGCGGTGCGCGGCGGCGCCAAGGCCACCGACGAAGTGTGGGAAGGCGCTAAGGGCCTGGAGTGGCAGGTGCCCTCCCCGGCGCCCTATCACACCTTTGAAGAGGCTCCCGAGGTCAAGTAGGAAAGAATGGCCCCGCCCAAACGGGCGGGCCTGCCTCGGCAGAGGCCGACCATCAGGAAAAGGCCATGATTGTCATGGATGAGGATTTGCAGCAGCGCCGCAGGGCGGCCGTAAGGACAGCCATCGCGCTCGGCGGCCTTGCCATTGCCTTTTATGTGGCCATTTTCTTCCTGAAGGGCTAGCCCGGCCTGGTCCGGGCTAGGCCCCAAGAAAGGGACGGCAAATGACGCAAGCGCACGGCGGCTATTACGTACCCCATCAAACCCATTGGCCGATCGTCGGGTCTATCGGCATGTTCGTCCTGCTGGTGGGATTCGCCTCGCTGCTGAATGGGACGGATATCGGCCCCACACTGATGGTGGTGGGCGGCATCATTACGGCGCTGATGCTGGTGGGTTGGTTCGGCACGGTCATCCGGGAGAACCAGCAGGGGGTCTACCACGCCCAGGAAGATATGTCCTTTCGCTGGGGCATGGGCTGGTTCATCTTTTCCGAGGTGATGTTCTTTGCCGCCTTCTTTGGCGCCCTATTCTACGCCCGGGTGCTTTCGGTTCCGTGGCTGGGTGGGGCGGCACCGGAGGAGTGGACTCACCGCCTGCTCTGGGAAGGGTTCACTGCTGGCTGGCCTACCAACGGCCCGGCAGGCATCGGCGGCAGCTATGACGCCATGCCGGCCTGGGGTCTTCCGGCAATCAACACCCTGGTCCTGCTGTCTTCAGGTGTCACGGTCACCATCGCTCACTGGGGCATCAAGCAGCAGAACCAGCTCAAAATCATCGGGGGCTTGGTTGCAACGGTAGCGCTGGGTCTGGTGTTCGTGGCGCTGCAGGGCTACGAGTACATGGAAGCCTACAAGCACATGAACTTGACCCTGGAGAGCGGGATCTACGGGTCCACCTTCTTCATGCTGACCGGCTTCCACGGCCTGCACGTGACCATCGGCGCCATCATTCTATTGGTCATGCTGGGCCGAGCCATCGCCGGGCATTTTACGCCCCACAACCATTTCGCCTTCGAGGCCGCGGCCTGGTACTGGCACTTCGTTGACGTGGTTTGGCTGGGGCTGTTCATCTTCGTCTACTGGCTCTAGGCCCGGAAAGATGGCAAGCCGCCGGAAGGGGCGCTGCCGGCGGCAGCGCCCTTTTTAGTCAGGCTCCGGGAGATCCCGCTATTGGACGGGGACAGCGGGATGAGGCGAGATGAGACCCGACCAGTTGGCGACCATGAGGAGCAAGAACAGGGCAAAAGACAGTCCGATGCGAAGGGTCAAGGCGCGTACCGTGCGCTCTCCGGAGCCCTGATCGCGCATCAGGTAGAATAGGCCGGAGCCGAGGCTCGCCAGGATCCCGATGAGGACCAGGACGATAAAGGCTTTGGTAAGCATTAGGGTCCCCTGCGAAGGGATGGTTATTTTGAGGCAGTATAACGCGTTTGGGGGTTATGCCCAGAGCAAGCGGCAATGAGGCTGGGTGCCTATGACTTTCGGCCCGGGGGGCTACCCACCTTGATCACCCTGGTGCTGCTGGCCTTTTTGATCGGTCTAGGTGTATGGCAGCTGGACCGGGCTGAACAGAAGCGATCCTTGCTGGCCCAATGGCAACAGCGCCGGGACGCACCCCCACAGGCCCTTGAATCCGTCCTGTCGGGGAATGCGGAACGCTTTACCCGGGTGGTCGCTCGGGGTAAGTTCGACGACGACCACCAGTTCCTGCTGGATAACCGGATCCAGAACAACCGCCCCGGCTTTCACGTCCTCACGCCTTTGAAGCTGGCCAATGGCGACGGGGCTATCCTGGTCAACCGGGGCTGGGTTCCCATGGGCGAGGGGCGTTCCGATCTGCCAGAGGTCCCCGCCCCGGAGGGAGCAGTCCGGGTGGTCGGCGGGCTGGCATCCTCACCTCAAACTGGCATTCGGATGGGGCCGGCGGACCGGGGGGATCAGAGCTGGCCCAAGATTGTGCAGCATGTGGAGCCAAAACGGATCCGCAAACAGCTGGGGTACCCGGTGCGGAGCCAAGTGATTCGATTGGATCCGGATGCTTCAGGGGGGTTCCAAAGGGACTGGGGGGCGTCGGTGCCGTTCGGACCGGAACGCCATTTGGGTTACGCCTTCCAGTGGTTCGCGCTAGCCGCAACGCTGTTGGTGATCTACGTGGCCGTCAACATCAAGCGGAGAAAAGATAAGCATGGGATCCCCCACGGCGAATGACGAGCCGCCTCATGGCCGCAAAGGCAGCCGTTGGCAGCTGGCGCTGGTTCTGGTCGTATTCTTGGGGCCGGTGCTGGCCGCGGTGCTGCTTTACGCCAATGCGGATCGGTGGCTGGCGAGTGGGCCCTCGGGCCAGCACGGCCAGCTTTTTGAAAAGGTCGAGCCCCTGGCAAAAGTGCCGTTTGCTTCCCTCGATGGCGAGCCCATGGAGCCCGAGGATTTACGCGGGAAATGGACTGTGGTGGTCATGGGATCCAGCGCCTGCCAGGAATCGTGTCGCCAGACTCTCTACAAGGTCCGCCAGGCGCATAAGGCACAGGGCAAAAACATCGGCCGAGTACAGCGCCTGTTCGTGGCCCTGGATGGGGTCCCCGCAGCGAAGGCCCGGGATTTCCTAGCGTCGGAGCATCCCCACCTCGACTTGGCCCGGACCACGGGGAGCGCTAAAGACATGGCCCGCTTTCGTCATCCCCGGGTCCAGGACCTAGAGGGGGTTTATGTGCTCGATCCCCATGCCAATCTGGTACTGCGTTACGCCCCCGAATTCCGGGCGAAGGGCCTGATCGAGGACCTTGAAAGCTTGCTGAAGCACTCCACCATTGGGTAGACCGTGACCCGTATCGGCATCCAATACCTGGCTGCAGCGGCCTCCGTCCTGGCTTTCGCCGTGGTGGTACTCGGTGCGTTCGTCCGTCTGACGGATGCCGGGCTGGGCTGTCCCGACTGGCCCGGATGCTACGGCCAGATCGGGGTCCCGGAGAGCGGCTCAGTCCCCGGGGATTACGAGCGGCCGCTAGAGCGGGGTAAAGCCTGGAAGGAAATGATTCATCGCTATTTTGCCGGGACACTTGGCCTGGTTATTGCCGTCCTCGGGTTCTGGGCTTGGCGACGGCGCCACCAACCAGGGGAAAGCGCGACCTTGCCGCTGTTCCTGGTGGCCCTTGTGGTGTTCCAGGCAGCACTGGGGATGTGGACGGTGACTTTGCTCCTCAAGCCGTTGGTGGTTACTGCCCACCTGCTCGGGGGCATGGCCACCCTGGCCCTTCTGTGGTGGGTGGCTCTAAGGCGAGGCGGCTGGTGGCTGTCGGCCAGGGAAGCCTCCCCGGCTTGGCGCAAGGCGGCTCTTATCGCCCTAGTGGTGGTGATCGCCCAAATCGCGTTGGGGGGATGGACCAGTGCCAATTACGCGGCCTTGGCATGCCCGGAATTCCCGGCCTGCTACCAGGGCCAGTGGTGGCCCCCGACCAACTTTGGTGAGGCCTTCACCCTATGGCACGGCCTGGGAATCGATTACGAGGGGGGTGTCCTAACCCACCCCGCCCGAACGGCTATTCACCTGACCCATCGCCTCGGTGCCGTCGTGACCCTCCTGGTGGTGGGAACGGTGGCAGTGGCCCTGATGCGTGCCCGAACCGGACGCCCCACGGTTCGCATGGGCGGGGCCTTGGCCCTTCTTGTGCTGGCCCAAGTGGGGCTGGGCATCGCCAATGTAATTTTCGGTCTGCCCTTGGCCGTGGCGGTTGCCCACAATGCATTGGCTGCCGCTTTGCTGGTGGCCCTGGTAACCCTTAACCACATGCTGCGACCCGTTGGACCAGCGGCCTGAGGTCTCGACGGCCGGCAACGAAGATGAGCGGAACGGAATCCGCATAGGGGACGAAAATGGCTCAGACAATCGCAAAATGGGTAGCCTCGAGCACGCGCTTCCCATGGCGGGAATATTACGAGCTCTGCAAGCCACGTGTGGTGGCCCTGATCGTGTTCACCGCCATGGTGGGCATGTTTCTAGCCACGCCCGGTATGGTCCCGCTCGACGCCTTTTTATTCGGCTCCCTGGGTATTGCCCTTTCAGCGGCCTCGGCAGCGGCGGTCAACCATGTGATCGATCAGAAGGTGGACGCCGTCATGGCCCGGACCAAAGGGCGGCCTCTGCCTACCGGTCACCTCAATCGGTGGGGCGCCCTGGGTTTCGCCTTCGCTCTGGGCATGGTGGGGATGGCGGTCCTAACGTGGCTGGTCAATCCCCTTACGGCCTGGCTAACCTTCGCCTCCCTGATCGGTTACGCGGTGATCTACACGGTCTTCCTGAAGCGGGCGACGCCCCAGAACATCGTTATCGGTGGAGCCGCCGGGGCTGCACCGCCTGTCCTGGGCTGGACGGCTGTGACCGGCAGCCTCCATCCCCACGCCCTGTTGCTTTTTTTGATCATTTTTGCCTGGACACCCCCGCATTTCTGGTCTCTGGCCATCGCCAAGTACAAGGACTACGCCGAGGCAGATATCCCCATGCTTCCTGTGACCCATGGGCTGGCTCTGACCCGCCTGCACCTCTTGCTCTACACGGTAGTGCTGGTGCTTGTGACCCTGTTGCCGTTTGCCACCGGGATGAGCGGTTGGCTGTATTTGACCGGCGCGGTGATCCTGGGCGGGATCTTCATGGGGTACGCCGTGGCCTTGTACGTCACGGGAGACGATCAACGCTTCGCCATGCCCACCTTCGGTTATTCCATCGTCTATCTAATGGCCCTATTCGCCGCGCTGTTCGCCGACCATTACCGCGCTCCGCTTCAGGGGTTGGTTTTCTGAACCCCGGCCTCTCCGCCATCGGCGGTATCAGGGCCGAACCCCGGTGCGGCCCTTTTATCAGGCTGCGCCCAGGCCGAGCCGAAAACTGCCGGTCAATTGATCGGGATCAACCACGAGACCGCTGGTGGCGGTTATTAATGCCCGATTCGACAGCACCCGTTAGGGACCTATATTCCCGCGAGGCATGTAAGGTTTAATTAAAATTAAAGGGTAATATTCTTATATGAGGATGGTGTTGCTTGGGCCTTGGGTCCCCGGGTAGGATAGCTAGAGTCGTGTAGTGTGGAAGATCCGCGGCAGGGACACGGTTGAGTCCAGGCGGCATGCATCTTGAGAACACCCGGAGGGAGATCATGGCACAGGCGCAATCAGCAACCGCCGGCCAGGCAGCGACTCACGAGGCTTATAACTACCACGTTATACGCCAGTTCACCGTGATGACGCTGGTCTGGGGCATTGTCGGGATGTTAGCGGGCGTGTTTATTGCCCTGGAGCTGGCCTATCCCGAGCTCATGTATGCCCTGACCGGCAGCTCGGAGTATCTCAACTTCAGCCGGTTGCGCCCGGTGCATACCAGCGGGGTGATCTTCGCCTTCGGCGGCTCCGCTCTGATTGGAACCTCGTACTACGTGGTCCAGCGTACCTGCCAGGCCCGCCTGTTCAGCGACGGCCTAGCCAGCTTCACCTTCTGGGGTTGGCAGGCCATCATCGTCCTGGCGGTTATCTCCTACGTCACCGGCTATACCCAGAGCCGCGAGTACGCGGAGATGCCCTGGCCGGTGGACATCCTGATCGCGCTGGTGTGGGTGGCCTACTTCGTGGTGTTCGTCGGCACCATCATGAAGCGCAACCAACCCCACATCTATGTGGCCAATTGGTTCTACCTGGCCTTCATCGTCACCACCGCCCTGCTCCACATCTTCAATAACCTCCAGGTCCCCATCGCCTGGACCTCGCCCTGGTCCTATTCGGTGTTCTCCGGTGTGCAGGACGCCATGACCCAGTGGTGGTACGGCCACAACGCCGTGGGCTTCTTCCTGACCGCCGCCTTCCTGGGCATGATGTACTATTTCGTGCCCAAGCAGGCCGGCCGCCCGGTCTACTCCTACCGCCTGTCCATCATCCATTTCTGGGCCCTGATCTTCCTGTACATGTGGGCCGGCCCCCACCACCTGCACTGGACTGCCCTGCCGGATTGGGTCTCCACCCTCGGCGCAACCTTCTCCATCATGCTGCTGATGCCCTCCTGGGGCGGCATGATCAACGGCATCATGACCCTGTCCGGGGCGTGGGAGAAGCTGCGCACCGACCCGTTGATCAAGTTCATGGTGGTGGCGCTGTCCTTCTACGGCATGTCCACGTTCGAAGGGCCCATGATGGCGCTGCAGAACGTCAATGCCCTGTCCCACTACACCGACTGGACCATCGGTCACGTCCACTCGGGTGCCCTGGGCTGGGTGGGCATGATCACCTTCGGGTCCCTGTACCATCTGATCCCGCGCCTGTGGAACACCGAGCTGCACAGCGTGCGCCTGGCCAACGTGCACTTCTGGCTGGCCACCCTCGGCACCCTGTTCTACATCGTCGCCATGTGGATCAGCGGTATCCTGCAGGGGCTGATGTGGCGAGCCTTCGATGACTACGGCAACCTGGTATACACCTTCGCGGAGTCCGTGGAAGCCATGCATCCCTTCTATGTGATGCGCGCCTTCGGCGGGGTGCTCTATCTCGCCGGCATGGTCCTGCTGACCTACAACGCCTGGAAGACCATCGCCAACGCCAAGGCGGCCCAGCCGGCCGCTGCCCGGGCCTAACAGCCTAATGGAGCTGGTGAGGACGCAAGCATTTGCGCCCGGCCCGAATTTCGCGCGCTAGGGGAAGGAAGCCGCCATGCGTCATGAGACTATCGAGAAAAACATCGGGCTGATGACCATCCTCACGCTGATCGTGGTCAGCGTCGGGGGTTTGGTCCAGATCGTTCCGCTGTTCTACATCGACGACACAGTGGAGGACGTAGAAAGCGTTCGGCCTTTCACCCCGCTGGAGCAGCGGGGCCGCGACGTCTACGTCGCCGAAGGGTGCTATGTCTGCCATTCCCAACAGGTACGCCCTTTCCGGGACGAGCAGATCCGGTACGGCCATTATTCCCTGGCCGCCGAGAGCCAGTACTCCTACCCCTTCCAGTGGGGATCCAAGCGGACCGGGCCTGATCTGGCCCGCGTCGGGGGCAAGTACTCCAACGCGTGGCACGTCCAGCACCTTCGGTATCCCCGGACCGTGGTGCCGGAGTCGGTGATGCCCAATTACCCCCATCTGCTGGAAAATGAGCTGGAAACCGACCAGCTGAAAGCCCGCATGCGGACCCTCCAAACCGTCGGTGTCCCCTATACCGAGGAGAAGGGCGAGCGTTACAAGACCAACGTCGAGCGCTGGGGTAAGGACATGGCCCAGAAGCTCCACATCCCGAACGCCCAGGAAACCCTCAGGAGCGAGGCCAAGGCCGGCAATTACGACCTCCAGCCGGACCGGCTAACCCAGATGGACGCCATCGTGGCCTACATGCAGTCCCTGGGGACCATGGTGGACTTCAGCGAATACAGCGAGCCGGAGCAGGGCCGGGCCCGGGGTTACGGCGAATCCTAAGTATGGGCCCGGGTCTACCGGCCCCGGGGTACAAACGATGACTGAGATTTGGGCTTGGCTTGCCGAGGCCGTAACCGATATGCAAAAGGCGGGGCAGATCGCCACGGTGATCTTCTTCGCCACCTTTACCGCGATCCTCATCTACGTGTTCACCGGGAAGCGGCGCAAGGAGCGGTTCGACAGCTATCGGTACATCCCCCTCGAGGGTGAGGAGGATGAAAAGGCATCGACCGGGCCGGCGGGGCACCACCAGCCTAAGGGGAATTCCGACGATGGCCAGTAACGACGAGCAAAAGGTCCAGACAACCGGGCACACCTGGGACGGCGACCTGGCCGAGTACAACAACCCCCTCCCCCAGTGGTGGGTTTGGGTGTTCTACGGAACCGTGGTTTTCGCCGTCATCTATTGGATCCTCTATCCAGCCTGGCCGGTGGGGGATACCTACACCCAGGGCGTCTTGGAATACAATAAGCGGGCCAAGCTGGATAACACTTTGCAAAAGGTGGAAACTGGTCAACTCTATCCAGAGCGCCAGGAAGCCTTGAGCCAGATCGCTCAGAAGAATCCGGTGGCCATCCTGGATGACCCCGAGCTCATGAACTTCGTCAATTCCTCCGGCAAGGTCTTGTTCGGTGACAACTGCGCCCCCTGCCATGGCTCTGGTGGCCAGGGCGTGAAGGGCCATTATCCTAACCTCACCGACGGCGCCTGGCTCTATGGGGGAAAGCCCTCGGATATCCACGAGACGTTGGTGAAGGGTCGCAACGGATACATGCCTGGTCACGAGAACAAGCTGTCCGAGCAGCAGATCGAGGCCCTGGCCATGTATGAGGGCAGTCTGGCCGGCGAAGACTGGGCCGAGGGCAACCCCGAGAAGGTAGCCCGGGGTGAGGAGCTGTTCCAAGGTGACGAGGCAGCCTGTTACGCCTGCCATGGGCGGGATGCTAAGGGTAACCAGACTCTGGGGGCACCCAATCTGACCGATGCCATCTGGTTGTACGGCGGCGACAAGGCGACCGTCTTCGAGACCCTCGCCAAAGGCCGCGGCGGTGAGATGCCGGCCTGGGAAGACCGCCTTTCGGGGGACCAAATCAAGATCCTGGCGGCCTATGTCCATTCCCTAGGGGGTGGCCAGTAGCCCGTACCCTCCTAGACGGTAGGGATCTCAAACAAGACAGGCCGGGCTTCGCCCGGCCTGTCTTGTTAGCGGGCAGGGAATTCTCTCCGGTTGGCTTTGTCGAAACGCTGGCTTGCTTACGTTTTATTAGTATACCCTAATAAATTTGCCCCTCCTTTCCGAGAGGCACTCCGATGGCAGAGCAAACCGAAGGCCTTTACGCTGCCCACGAAAAGGTCTACCCGCAAAACGTGCGGGGCTTTTTCCGCCGTCTGAAGTGGGTCATTTTGTTAGTGGCCTACGGGGTTTATTTCCTGCTTCCCTATCTGCGCTGGGGCGACCGTCAAGCGGTGCTGTTCGACATTCCCGGTCGCCAGTTCTTCCTGTTCGGCCTGCGGGTCGCCCCCGAAGACATCATCTGGCTGTCCATGTTGCTGTTCATCGCGGCGGTCGCCCTGTTCTTCATTACCAGTCTGGCGGGCCGGGTGTTCTGCGGGTATTTCTGCTTTCAGACGCTGTGGACCGATGTCTTCCTCAAGATCGAGGCCTGGGTGGAAGGGGGGCGTTCCCGGCGGATCCGGTTGGACAAACAGCCCTTTACGACCGAAAAGGCGGTCAAGAAAGTCAGTAAGCACGCCCTCTGGCTGGTGGTGGCGCTGCTGACAGGGATCACCTTCACCCTCTATTTCCGGGACGCGCCCACTCTATGGGCAGAATTCGTTACCGGCCAGGCCCCGACGGTAGCCTTCTTCACCGCCGGTCTGTTGACCGCTACCACCTATTCCATGGCGGGCTGGGCGCGCGAGCAAGTGTGCACCTACATGTGTCCCTATGCCCGGTTCCAGGGGGCCATGTTCGACAATGACACCCTGATCGTGGCCTACGACTACAACCGGGGGGAGCGCACCAAGGGCCGTCAGCCCCCCACAAAGGGCGAATCCCACGAGGAGCGAGTAGCCCGAGGGGCCGGGGACTGCATCGACTGCGGCTATTGCGTCAAGGTCTGTCCCACCGGCATCGACATCCGCGAAGGCCAACAGTACCAGTGCATTACCTGCGGGCTTTGCATCGATGCATGCAATACGATCATGCGTAGCCAGGGCTTTCCCGAGGGGCTGATCCGCTACACGTCGGAAAACGAGCTGGAAGGCGGCAAGACCCATCACCTGCGGCCCAAGATCATAGCCTATGCGGTAATCCTGGTGGCAGCCATTGGGGTACTGGCTTACAGCGTCGCTACCCAGTCGCTGATGAACCTAAACGTCGCCAAAGTACGCAACCCCAATTACATCCTGGAGCCCGATGGCCGTATCAAGAACGTCTACGAGCTCCGGGTAAACAACAAGGACCAGGAGGCGCACCGCTACCGGGTGAGTATGGCGGGACTGCCCCATTCCGATTACGAGATACAAGGTGGGTTTAGGGAGTTCGAGATCGATCCCGGGGACAACCTGACGGTGAAGGCCTATGTCTGGGTGGATCCCAAGCCGTTGGAGGCCGAGCGCACCCACTTCACCTTCCGGGCGGAGCGTATCGATGTACCGGAAGGACAGGAGAATATCGTGCGCCAAGGCCGGGCCACCTTCTTCGTTCCCGAACGCCAACTTTAGGAGACGGCCATGGCCGGGAATGGGCCGGAAGATCAGCAGGCGCGCAAGACCCGCCGCGTGGTCCGGCTCTGGATCGCCGCGGGGGTGGTCTTTGCACTAACGGTATTAGGTTACAGCGGGATCATGGTGTATCTGGCCCAGCAAGACTACCCCGGTTCCGTGGTCCATAACTACTTTGAGAACTACGATCGGTTCAACCAGTTCGCGGAAAAGCTGGAGAAGCAGGAAAAACTGGGGTGGCGACTGGCTACCCGAGTCGAAAGCTTGCCTCTGGTGGGCAAGCTGCTCCGGGTGCAGGTAGTGGTCCGGGACGACCAGGGTAAGCCCCTTACCGGGGCGGACGTTCGGGTTTCCTTCGTCCGCAACGTCAAAGCCCGTCAGGACCAACGGGTGCGCCTTGCCGATGTGGGTGGCGGGCGTTACGAGGGCAATGTCCGCCTGGCCAAGCCCGGTAACTGGACCATCCGCACCATGGTCCGCCAGAACGGCCACCGTTATCGGGCCCAGCGCTTTCTGTGGGTGGAGGAGCCGCTGGAGTGAACCAGACAAGCGAGGGTTGTTTCCACTGTGGCCTGCCGCTCCCGGCCGGGGACCCGTGGCAAGGGAGGGTCGCCGGTGGGAAGCGCTCGTTTTGCTGCGCCGGCTGCCGGGCGGTGGCCCAGGCCATCGATGCCGCAGGCTTGAGCGATTACTACCAGCAGCGGACCGAATACCCCGACAGCCCGGAGGATCCCGTTCCACAGGGCCTCCAGGCTTCCGAGCTGTACGACCGCGAAGAGGTCCAGCGCAGCTTCGTCCGGGAGCTTGAGGGGATCCGCGAGGCTTCCCTGATCCTGGAGGGCATCACCTGCGCCGCCTGCGTCTGGCTCAACGAGCGCCAGCTTCAGCAGACGCCAGGGGTAGTGGATGCCCAGGTCAACTACACCACCCACCGCGCCCGCGTGCGCTGGAACCCCGACCGGATTACCCTGTCCCAGATCCTGTCCCGCCTCAAAGCCATCGGTTACACGGCCCACCCTTACGATCCCGAGCAACGTGAGGCCGCCCTTGCCCGGGAGCGCCGCGATCTGCTAAAGCGCATCGGGGTGGCCGCCATGGCCACCGTGCAGCTGATGATGATCGCTGTCGGCCTCTACGCCGCCGACTTCTACCCCATTCAGGAGCGGTACCTGGATTTCTTCCGCTGGATCTCCTTCGCTTTGGCCGTACCGGTGGTGGTCTACTCCGGTCGGGGCTTCTTCGCTGGAGCCTGGTCGGCCCTGCGGCGCCGCCAGGGCAGCATGGACATCCCCGTTGCCCTGGCCCTGGGCCTGACCTTCGCCGCATCCACCTGGGCCACGGTGACCGGCCGGGGCGATGTCTATTTCGAAACCATGGGCATGTTCGTGCTGTTCCTGCTCACCAGCCGCTTGCTGGAGATGAATGCCCGCAAGCGGGCTGCCGAGGCCAACGAGACCCTGGCCAAGCTGGTCCCCACCATGGCCCGGCGGCTGGAGGCGGACGGCGGCACCACTTGGGTCCCGGTGGGGGAGCTCCGCAGAGGCGACGGGGTCCGGGTGATTCCGGGTGAGGCCGTTCCCGTGGACGGCACGGTGGTTGAGGGCCATTCCGCCCTGGACGAGTCGGCGCTGACCGGGGAATATACGCCGGTCCACCGCGGCCCGGGTCAAACCGTCCTGGGCGGGACCACCAACGGCGAAGGCCCGCTGACCCTGGCCGTGGAGCGCGTTGGCGAGGAGACCTTCGTTTCCGGCATCCTGAAACTCCTGGAGGAGGCCCAGGCTGCCAGACCGCGCATCGCCCGGCGGGCGGAGCAGGCATCGCGCTGGTTCGTATGGGGCCTTTTGGCGGTTGCTACCGCGGTTGGCGGGGCCTGGTGGCTGATCGATCCGGAGCGGGCCTTCTGGATCGTGGTGGCCTTGCTGATCGTTACCTGCCCTTGTGCTCTAGCGCTGGCTACGCCCACGGCCCTGGTGGTGGCCACGGGCGAGCTCGCCAAGCGGGGGGTTCTTGTGGCCCGGGGCGAGGCGTTGGAAACCCTTGGCCAGGTTAACCGGGTGGTCTTGGACAAGACCGGAACCCTGACCCGGGGCCGGCTAAACCTGGCCGACTGGCGGGGCGAAGAAGGAGCGCTGGCCACAGCGGCTGTTCTGGAGGCCGTGTCGGAGCATCCGGTGGCGCAGGCCCTGGTGGCGGAGGCGGAGGATGGCACACCTCAGGCGGTAACGAACGCCGAAAATTACCCGGGCCTCGGGGTAAAAGGCACCCTGAACGAGCTTATCCACTGGGTCGGTGCGTGGGACTGGGTGCGCCGGCAGGCCGGCGAGCCCCCGGTGGATCTGGCGAATGCGGCCGAGACCATGGCCGGCCGTGGCGAGACGGTGGTGGGCTTGGCCAACGAGCAAGGATGGCAGGCTGTGTTCGCCGTGACGGACGAGCTCCGCCCCGAGGCGGAGGCCACGGTGGCCGCGATGCGCCGGCGGGGTTGGCATCCCACCCTGGTAACGGGGGACAGCCTTCGAGCGGCGGCCACCCTGGCGGAGAGGGTGGGAATCGAGGAGGTCCACGCCGGCCAGGGCCCGGAGGCCAAATTGGAGCGGGTGCGGGCCTGGCAGGCAGCGGGGGAGGTGGTTGCCGTGGTTGGCGACGGCCTGAACGATGGTCCGGTGCTGGCGGGGGCGGAGGTATCCTTCGCTATGGGGGCCGGGGTGCAGGCGGCTCGAGCCTCGGCCGATTTTGTTTTGTTGTCCAACCGTCTGGAGCGGATCGAGGAGACGGCCCGGGTGGCCTCGGCGGCCCTGGCCAACATTCGTCAGAACCTCAACCTCTCCTTCGGCTACAATGGCCTCGCGGTCCCCTTGGCGGCTTTGGGCTGGGTGGCCCCTTGGCTGGCCGCTATCCTCATGCCCGCCTCCAGCCTGATAGTGGTGGGCAACGCCCTTCGTCTGCGCCGCCAGCGTTCCCGCTGGCGTTCCAAGCCGGTGGAGAGGCCCAACCTCGTTCCGGCGCCGAGCCCCTGAGGAGGAATCTGTGGAAACCCTCTTCCTCCTTATACCGGTGGTTCTGATCCTTCTCGCCTTCGCCGTCTGGGCCCTGATCTGGGCCATCAAAAGCGGTCAGTTCGACGATCTCGAAGGCCCCGCCTATCGCATCCTCCACGACGAGGATGACCCCCGAATCCCCTTCAACCAGCCGGACCAGGATCAGCCGGAAGAGGACACCGGATCGGAGGACACCGGTGAAGATGCAGGCGCCAAAAGGGACCGGTATTGAATAAATTCGAAAATGGTTATAAGCTAAAGCTTGTTTCCACACCCCATCGCCTTGTTCAAAAATTTCCGGAGACATAGCCATGGACCACAGCCGCATCACCCTGGGCATCGTCATTCTCCTGGTAGTCGTCAGCTACGTCAGCTTCTTCTCAGTAATGATCGGCGCCTAAAAACGGCGTAAGGATCACCGTAGACG
Source organism: Thiohalorhabdus sp. (assembly GCF_036628635.1). GTDB lineage: Bacteria > Pseudomonadota > Gammaproteobacteria > Thiohalorhabdales > Thiohalorhabdaceae > Thiohalorhabdus. The sequence continues at coordinate 16,962 of NZ_JAZKRM010000032.1, forward strand.
TCTCCCGCACAAACCGTGAAAAGGCCGGCCCTTCGGGGCCGGCCTTTTCACGCTAGGCACCGGAATTGGCGGGTTGCGGGGCCGTAAGTCTCGCAATAGGGCCCAAGCCGTTCCATTTCCGCCTTGGACCCGATGGTCACGAGGCCCCTGGTTGCGGAAATCGGGTGAACAGCGAGCAGGCGACGAAGGCTATGCGTGCACCCGTCTCCAGCCGGCTTGGTGAGCAGAAGCGCACCCAGATAGGGCATCCAGTGTGACGGCATGGACCCGGTGGCCGGCGGTGTATACCGGGTAGGTGGAAGAGCCGTAGACGGGGTATTCGGCCGCATCCGTTCAGTCCAGCCGGAGGACGTAGGTCAGGGTCGGGCCAACTTGACCGCTTTCCCCGAAGCGGAGGGGTCAAACAAGGGGCATGCGGCCCTAAAGGGTAAACCAGCCCAGGGTGGCTGGTACCGGCTCCGTTACCGGGACCAGCTCCACCGGCTGCCGGAAGCGCAGCCGAAGTCCGTTGCCCTCCGGCCGGAGCTCCGGGATATACTTACCGAAGTCTTCCACCCTGACCAACCCGCTGGCGTGCTCACCGGGCAGCTCCAGTGAATACCCTTGCGGGGGACAGTCCACCCGCTTGCGGTGTAGGGCATCCCGCATAAGCCGTAGGCCGGTTTCGGCAGCGGTGCGCATGGGGGCGAGCCCCTCCCGCCAACGGGCCAACCGGGTGCCCGACTCTTCCGGACCCAGGATGGCCCAGGCGAACGGCTCGGGCCGGAAGCCGGGGTCCTCCGCCGAACCGGGGCGATAGGCCGCCAGCCAAGGGTCATGGGTGAGCCGTTGGAAATAATCGCCCCAGTCTTCCTGAAGACGCCGTTCCAGCTGCTCCAGCAGCGAGCGCAGCCGCTCCACCTTCTGGGCGTCCACGCCGTCGCGGTGGGCCAGCCCGTCGAGGTATTCGATCCAGCGGCGGATTTCTCGGGCGAGATCCTCACCCAACCTTTCGGGGGCCAGCTCATCCAGCTGCGCCGCAAGGCCTTCGGCTGCGCGGTGGCAGCGTTCCGGTGTGGTCTCGTTTTCCGCCTGGTCCAGCACCGCAGCCGCCCGCTCCAGGGTCAGCAGGCCGGCAGCGGTGGGGCTCATGGGATGCTCCAAGACCTTGGCCGGCCAGCCGTTTAACTGTGCCATTGGGCCACCTCCACGGTGGTTTCTTCGGGTTCGGACACCGGCGCTGGCCCGGTTGCCAGGATAGCCAGGGCGCGCCCTGCCGCAAAGGTCCGCACGCCGGCCCAGAGCTCCTCGGCTTCGGTCCGATCCATGCCGGCGAATGGGGTATCCAGCAGGATCAAAGGAGGTGCTGCGGCCAGCACGCCGGCCAGGGCGGCTCGACGCCGCTGACCCGGGCTAAGGCCCGGAAGGGCGGCGTCGGCCAGAGATTTACACCCAGTGATGTCCAGGGCGGCCTCCGCCGTTTCCTCGGAGGTGGCATTGAGCTGGACGTCGGTCCTGACCGTGGCGGCCAGCAGCTGATAATCGGGGTTCTGGAACTGCATGGCCACCCTGCCAGGCCGTGGGGGCTCGTCGCCGACGGTTACCGAACCGGAACGGGGGTTAAGCAGTCCGGCAGCCAGATAAAGCGCCAGGGTCTTACCCGTCGCGGAAGGCCCCTGAAGCCAAAGTCGCTCCCCTGCCCCCACGCTCAGGTCCATCCCATCCAGGGGGGGAAAGCCCGCCCCCGCGAAGCGCAGCACGGTCATGACGGATACCCGTTGGCCGCCAGAGTGCGGTAATGGGCCATTAAAGCGTCAATCTGGCGGGCGGTTGCCTGCCATGGGCCGCTGTTGTCGATCACGTCGTGGGCACGCCTCAGCCGCTCCCGGCGGCTGCACTGGGACGCCATGATGGCACGCACCTGATCGGCGCTCCGATTGCCGCGAGCTATGGCCCGCTCCACTTGGAGCTCTTCTGGAAGATCGACCACCAGAATGCGCTCGACCTGGCGGTCAGCGCCCGACTCAAGCAGCAGGGGGGCTTCGTAGATGACCAACGCATGGGGATTGTGGGCGCCGATGACCGCGGTCCGATCCTTTTCGAGGGCGTTGATGCGGGGGTGGAGGATGGCATCCAGACGCTGGCGCTCACCGGCGTCCGCGAAGACGCGCTCGGCCAAGCGGCCACGGCAAAGCCCGCCCTCGTCGTCCAGGACGTTGCGGCCGAAGGCCTCGATAATCTCGGCGAGGGCTTCCGAACCGGGAACAGTAAGCTCCCGGGCAAGCTGGTCGGCGTCCAGGATGTGGGCACCGCGCTCGCGGAAGCCTTCACTGACACTGGACTTGCCGGCACCGATGCCCCCGGTTAGGCCGACGTGGAGCATATCAGCGGGAAGGGGTGTAGAGGGTCTGCTCACCGTCGGCGTCCAACCGAAGGACGCGATCGGGGAGTCCGGTGGGTCGCCCGGCTTTGGACTGGTAGTCCAAAAAGCGCCAGCGGATGCCGTGGTCGGTTTCTAGCTCCACCGGTCGCTGGCGGTCACGGTCGACCAGCAAGCGAACCCCCTCGCCCGGATGGCGGGCGCCGAACACCAAGACCGCCCCCACCTCCTCACGCCAGTCCAGGCCGACCGCCTCAGGGAAGATGCCGCGTTGGAGCAGGATCCGATTGAGGGCATCGGCTTCATCCGGATGCAGGAGCCAGCGCGGCGGATTATCGGGAGTGCCCGGGGTGGCTTGTTGGGGCTCGAAATGCGTCCCGCCCGCACCCTCGTCGGCCAGCCAATCGCCCAGCGCCTGATGAAGCGCCGGTTCCGTGGCGCTTGCGGCCAGGGGTAGCAGGGTTAGCCCGATAAGCCCGATAAGCCGAAATACCATCGGATCAGGGTGTCCTTCCAGAGCAGCAGGGCCCATCCCCCCGCAGCGAGGAAGGGTCCGAAGGGAATGGCCAGGTGGCGGCCGCCACCCCGCAGAAGAATGATCAGACCACCGATAAGGCTACCCAGAAGGGCGGCCACAAACAAGGCAAGGACTACCGCGACGGGCCCGACCCAGGCACCAAGGGCCCCCAGGAGCTTGAGGTCGCCGCCTCCCAGGCCTTCTCGCCCGGTGGCTGCGGCATAGGCCCAGCCGGTGGCAAACAGAAGGCCGTAGCCCAGGGCCAAGCCCAGCAGGGACCCCAGCGGCGGTGGCAGGCCGGGACCCTGCCAGCCGATCAGCCCCGGAACCCAAATCCCCACCACGCTCAGGGCCAATCCCAATCCGGCCAAAGGAAGGGTGAGCCTATCCGGAAGGAGCTGCAGGTCGAGGTCGATCCGAGTCAGTGCGATCAGAGTCCAGGCAAAGATCAGGCCCGGCAGCAGAAAGGGTGTCAAACCGATGGCGCCGGCCGTTATGCCGCTTATCAGGCCGGTTGCCGCCTCGGTAAGGGGATAGTGGCGGCCGATCGGGGCGCCACAATTGCGGCAGCGACCCCGCAGGAACAGGTAGCTGGCCACCGGGACGTTATGCCAAGGGCGCACCCGTTGCCCGCAGTGAGGGCAGGCCGAAGGCGGGTATAGCAGGGATTGGCCCCGAGGCAAGCGATGGGCCACGACATTCAGGAAGCTGCCAACGATAAGGCCCAGTGCGGCGGCCGCGGTTGCCAATATGACGGTTTCGGGCATTACCACCGGCTGCGGGTCCCGGGTCGAAGCGCCCGGCATAGCCCGGCAGGACTCATTCCAATCCCAGTTTTTGGATCCGGTAACGAAGCGAGCGCAAGCTAATGCCGAGCCGCTGGGCGGCCAAGGTCTTGTTGCCGTTGGCGGCGTTGAGGGCCTCCCGGATGAAACCGCGCTCGATGTCGGCGAGATGGTGGTCAATATGAAATTCGCCGATGTTTTCGGGCGACGCCACCTCCTCAGCTTCCATTCCGGGGACTTCGTCGGCTTCCCCCCGACATCCCTGGATTGCCTCGGCGGGAATTGTGCCCCCTTCGGTAAGGCTGAGGGCCCGCTCCAGTACGTTTTCCAGCTCCCGGACATTGCCCCGCAAGGGCATTCGGCTAAGACGTTCCAGGGCCCCCTGGCTCAGGGTCGGTGGCGGCGGATCGCTCTGGCGACGGTGACGCCGCGCGAGCAAGGCGGCGGCGATTTCTTGGATATCCTCGGGATGCTCGCGCAACGGGGGGATGTGAACCTGGAGAACGTCCAGGCGATAAAACAAGTCCTCTCGGAACCGACCGTTGGCCACTTCCTGGGATAGATCGCGGTGGGTAGCGGCCAGGATGCGGGTTTCAATAGGAACCTCGCGGGTGGCCCCGAGGGGACGGATGGCCCGTTCCTGGAGGGCGCGCAGCAGGTTGGCCTGAACCGACAGGCCCAGATCGCCCACCTCGTCGAGGAACAAGGTGCCCCCCGAGGCTTCCTGAAAAAGGCCCTTCTTGTCCGCATTGGCACCGGTGAACGCCCCCTTGCGGTAGCCGAAGAGCTCGCTCTCGATCAGGTGCTCGGGAATGGCGGCACAGTTCACCGGAACGAAATTGCCGGCCGCACGGGGGCTGGCGCTGTGCACCGCTTGGGCCACGAGCTCCTTGCCGGTACCGCTTTCCCCCGTGACGAGAACCGGGGCCTCGCTACGGGCAACTCGGGCCACTTGGCCTCGGACGCGCTGCATGGTCGGACTTTGGCCAACCAGGTCGCCATCCAGGGGGCTGGGCGATGACCCTGCCGTATCCACCAGATTATAGCCGTGCTGGACCAGCGAGCGCAGTCGGTTGGTATCGATGGGCTTGGAAAGGTAATCGAAGGCGCCTTCTCGCATGGCTTCCACGGCATTTTCCGGGGTGCCGTAGGCCGTGATTACCGCCACCGGCCGCGGCGGTTCCAGCTCGGCGGCCCGCTTGACCACGGTCATGCCGTCTCCATCGGGAAGCCGCAGATCGGTGAGGATTAGATCCGGGGGATCGTCGCGGAGCAATCCTTCTCCTTCCGCGAGGCTAGCGGCCTCCTGGGGCTGGAAGCCGAGCGGCTCCACAGTCAGGCGAATGAGCTCGCGTATGGAGGGCTCATCATCGACAATCAGAAGAGTCGAATTCAAGCTTACCCCCTCCGTGGCATTGCGTGGGCAGCTCAACAGCGATACAGGCCCCCCCATCGGGGCGGTCCTCGATGGTGATTATACCGTTATTGGCCTCGACAAGCTCGCGCACCAGCCCCAATCCCAGCCCGGTACCACGGGCTGCGGTGGTATAGAAAGGCTCGAATACCTGCTCGCGCTTGCCCACGGGGATACCCGGACCGCGGTCGAGTATTTCGATGCGTGTGGCCCCGGAGGTTATGGCCCGAGCGCGGATGCAAGAACCCTCCCCATCCACGGTACCCCCGTGGCGGATGGCATTGACGCCCAGGTTCCACAGGATTTGCTGCAAATGCCCTTCGTCGATGCAGGCGGTGAGGCCCGAAGGGACTTCCCAATCCAAACGGCCGCCTCCGTCGGAGTCCCCCTCGCTTCCTAACAGACGAGCGGCGTTGGCCACAAGCGGTTCCAGTTCAAGGGTGCGGGCCTGGCCGGTTGGCGGGCGTAAGTGGTGGAGGAGGGTCTCCACCCAGTCGTTGAGCCGGTCGGCTTCCTTCTGGATGATGCCGGTCATGCGCGTGTCCGTACCCTTCTCGGCAAGCAGTTGGCCGGCATGCTGGATGGCGGAAAGGGGGTTGCGGATCTCGTGGGCGAGATTGGCCGAAAGCCGGCCCAAAGCCGCCAGGCGCTCGGTGCGCTCCTGCTCGTGCTGGCGCTCGCGGGCTTCGGTAAGGTCGTAGAGGTGGATCAGGGTGGTGCCCCCCTCGTGACTACCCAGGGGCGTGAAGCGGTAGGCAACCACATGGGAGACTTGCTCCTCCTCCTCCTCTGGGATCAGGGTGGTTAGCTCGCCGCCTGCGGGCCCCTGATCGGCTTTCCAATCCCGGAATAGCCGATTAAGAGCAGGGAGTCGGTGGCCAAGGTGGGTATTCTCAGGGTCCTTAACCTCCCCCAACAAGTGTTCGCCCTCGGGGTTGCTGAGCTGGATATAACCGCGACCATCGACAACCAGCAGCCCGGAATCGACCCGCTCCAGGACCTGCTCCGCAAGGTCGGTAAGGGTACGGACGTCCCGGTCCCGGCGTTGGGCACGGACCTCGTGGCGGTGAAGCCGGTTGGCCAAGCCGTCGGAAAGGGCAGCCAGCGCCACCAGCAGCAACCCGTTGAGGACCAGCTCCTGACCGGCGGTCTCCAGGTCCGGCCCCCCTAGGACCAGGTACCCCGAGCCTTGCAGCATAAAGGCGATGGCCGCCCCATAATAAGAAGCCCCCGGCCCCAGCAGAAAGCTGGTGGAGACCACGGCAAGGGGATAGAGGAAAACCAGGGGGCCATCGATAGGTCCGGAGAACCAGACCAAAAGGGTGGTGGCCAGAAAGTCCCCGGCGACCAGGGAAAACCCCAGCCAGTAAGGGTGGCCCCCGGTGCGGAGGCGATACAGAACCCCGAGGCCGGTTGCGACGACAATGCCGATGGCGGCACCGACATCGAGCAGGCTGAGGCGGTCCAGGGGCGGTGAATCCCCCCAGGTGGCTGCCAGCAGCGCCAGGAGGAGCCCCAGCCCCGCCCGATAGAGAAGCGCCCGCCGGAGGGTGGCGAGTGAGGGGGTCCATTGGGCGGTCATTCCGACCGGCCTATTGCCCGACAACTTGCCCCATCTTGAAGATCGGCAGGTACATGGCGATCACCAGCCCGCCCAGGACCACACCCAGGACCACCATGATGATGGGCTCGAGCAGATCGGTCAGGCCATCCACGGCGGCATCCACCTCCTGCTCGTAGAAATCGGCGATCTTGGCGAGCATGGTCTCCAGGCTCCCCGATTCCTCACCGATAGCGATCATCTGCGTCACCATGACCGGGAAGACGCCGGTCTCCGCCATGGGCTCGGAGAGGCGCTGGCCCTGCTCCACGGATTGCTGGGTGCTCTGCAGGGCCTCCTGGACCACCTTGTTCCCGGCGGTACGGCTGACCGTGTCCAGGATATCCAGCAGGGGCACACCCGCGGCGCTTAGGGTGGCGAAGGTACGGGTCATGCGCGCGATCGAGGCCTTCAGGGCGATCTCCCCGAAAACCGGCAGGCGCAGGACGTACTTGTCCACCTGCCGGTGGAAGCCCTCGTGCTTGCGGTAGGCCGTCCTGAAGGCGAAGAAAGCGGCGATAATGCCGCCGAAGATCAGATACCAGTTGGCCCGGAAGCTGCGTGACATCTCCATCACAAAGACCGTGGGCCCGGGCAGGTCGACGCCGAAACCGGCAAAGATTTCCTCGAACTTGGGTATGACGAAGATCATGAGGACGGCTGTGACCAGAAACGCCACCACAATCACGGCCACGGGATAGAACATGGCGGACTTGACCTTGGCGCGCAGGGCCTCGGTCTTCTCCAGATAGGTCGCCAGGCGGTCGAGCACGGTATCCAGGATCCCGCCCTGCTCGCCGGCCTTTACCATGTTCACGTAGAGCTCGTCGAAGACGTGGGGGTGGGCCGCTAAGGCCTCGGTCAGGGGCTGGCCGCTTTCCACGTCCGAGGCCACCTGATTCATTACCTTGCGCATGGCCGGGTTGTCGCTGCCCTGGGCGATCAGCTTGAAGCCCTCCACCAGGGGGAGCCCGGCGTCGATCATGGTAGATAGCTGCCGGGTCATGACCACGATGTCCTGGGTCTTGATCTTGGCCCGTTTCTGGAACAGGGGCTGGGGCTTCTTCTTCACCCGGGAAGGGATGATGCCCCGCTGGCGCAGGGAGGCGGTGGCGGCTTCCGAGGAGACCGCCTCGATTTCCCCCTTCTGGGCCCGTCCCTGGCGATCCCGGCCCTTCCACTGGAATTCGATCGGTTCGGGCTTCTTTTGTGCCTTGGCTTCGGCCATGGTTGCTGTCCTCGCCTGCAGCCGGGTTCTAGTCGTCGAAGGCCGGTTTAAGTGCCTCGATCACGGGTGCCACCGGTGGGGCCTGGCCCGTCCAAAGCTCGTAGCTGATCGCGCCCTGGCGGACGAGCATACCAAGCCCGTTGGCAGCGGCTAACCCCCGCTGCCGCGCCTGGGCCAGCAGCGGCGTCTCCGGCGGGTTGTAGATCAGATCGTAAACCGCCGCCTCCGCACTGGCCCGGGCCAGATCCAGGCCGGGGATGGTCTCATCGGCGAGGCCCATGCTGGTGGTGTTGACGATCAGGCCGGCCTTGGCGGCGGCCGCATCCAGGTTGCCGGGCGCCAGGTCAGTTGCGCGGCCCGTGGCCGGCAGCAGCTCCGCTGCCAGAGCCTCGGCCTTGGTGGCGGTGCGGTTGGCGATGGTCACCGCCGGCAGGCCGGCCTCGCCCAGGGCGAACGCCACCGCCCGGGCGGCGCCGCCGGCACCCAGAACCAGTGCCGGGCGGTCTTTCCACGCGGCATCCAGGAATTGCGCCTCGAGGTCCGCCAGGAAGCCCCTGGCGTCGGTGTTGTCCCCCACCAGCTCGCCGTCGCGGTTGATGACGGTGTTGACCGCGCCGATGGCTCGGGCAGCGGGCTCGAGGTGCTCCAGGAGGCGGAATACC
>NZ_JAZKRM010000033.1:0-24968 GCF_036628635.1 Thiohalorhabdus sp.
CGGCGCAACTTAGTAGCGGTAATGCTCGGGCTTGTACGGACCCTCGATCGGGGTGCCGAGGTAGTCGGCCTGTGCGTTGGACATCTCGGTTAGGTTGCCGCCGAGGCCCTCCACGTGGACCCGGGCCACCTCCTCGTCGAGGTGCTTGGGCAGCACGTAGACCTTGTGCTCGTAATTCTCGCTGTGCTTGAACAGCTCGATCTGGGCCAGGGTCTGGTCCGAGAAGCTGTTGGACATGACGAAGCTGGGATGGCCGGTGGCGTTGCCCAGGTTCATCAGGCGGCCCTTGGACAGCAGGATGATGCGCTTGCCGTCGGGCCAGATGACGTGGTCCACCTGCGGCTTGATCTCGTCCCAGTCGAGCTCGGACAGGCCCGCCACGTCGATCTCGTTATCGAAGTGGCCGATGTTGGACACGATGGCGTTGTCCTTCATCTGGTCCATGTGGCTTCGGGTGATCACGTCCTTGTTACCGGTGGCGGTAACGAAGATGTCCGCCTCGGGCGCCACCTCGTCCATGGTGCGCACCTCGAAGCCCTCCATCTGGGCCTGCAGGGCGCAGATGGGGTCGATCTCGGTGATCGCCACACGCGCGCCCATGGCCTTAAGGGACTGGGCGGAGCCCTTGCCCACGTCGCCGTAGCCGGCGACTACGGCGTACTTGCCGGCCACCATGACGTCGGTGGCGCGCTTGAGCCCGTCGAGCAGGGACTCACGGCAGCCGTAGAGGTTGTCGAACTTGGACTTGGTCACCGAGTCGTTAACGTTGATGGTCGGGGTCCGGAGGTGACCTTCCTTCTCCATGTGGTACAGCCGGTGGACGCCGGTGGTGGTCTCCTCGGTGACGCCCCGGATCTGCTCGAGCAGCTCGGGATACTTGTCGTAGACCATGGCGGTGAGGTCGCCGCCGTCGTCCAGGATCATGTTGGGGTTCCAGCCATCCGGGCCGTTAATGGTCTGCTCGATGCACCAGTCGTACTCCTCCTCGGTCTCGCCCTTCCAGGCAAACACCGGGGTGCCCTCGGCGGCGATGGCGGCGGCCGCATCGTCCTGAGTGGAGAAGATGTTGCAGGAACTCCAGCGCACCTCGGCGCCGAGATGCTGCAGGGTCTCGATGAGCACCGCAGTTTGAACGGTCATGTGGATGCAGCCGGAAACCCGGGCGCCCTTCAGGGGCTGCTCGGCGCCCCACTCCTGGCGCAGCTTCATTAGGCCGGGCATCTCTGTCTCGGCGATAGCGATCTGCTTGCGGCCCATGCCGGCCAGACCGATGTCCGCCACTTTGTAGTCTTCAGCCATTTTCTCTAGCTCCTCAGATTTCGCGAGGCGAAATGAAATCAATGGTTAACCATCCCCAGCTGGGCTCCATGCCGCCGGCCGGGGCTTCGCGGCGAGCGCGGCGGTTAGAGTCCGGCGTCGGACTTAAGGGCCTCGGCCTTGTCGGTCCGCTCCCAGGTGAACTCCGGCTCCGGCCGGCCGAAGTGGCCGTTGGAGGCGGTCTTTTGGTAGATGGGGCGCAGCAGGTCCAGCATCTGCACGATGCCCTTGGGTCGCAGGTCGAAGTGCTTGCGGATCAGCTCCTCGATCTTCTCCTCGTCGACCTTGGCGGTGCCGAAGGTTTCCACGTGGACTGACACGGGGTTTGCAATGCCGATGGCGTAGGCCACCTGAACTTCGCACAGATCGGCGAGGCCGGCTGCCACCACGTTCTTGGCCACGTAGCGGGCGGCATAGGCGGCGGAGCGGTCGACCTTCGTGGGATCCTTGCCGGAGAAGGCGCCGCCACCGTGACGGCCCATGCCGCCGTAGGTGTCGACGATAATTTTGCGCCCGGTGAGGCCGCAGTCCCCTACGGGGCCGCCGATGACGAACCGCCCCGTGGGGTTGATGAGGTACTTGGTATCGTCGGAAAGCATGGAGGACGGGATGATCGGCTTGACCACCTCCTCCATGATGCCTTCCTTGAGGTCGTCGTAGGAGATGTTGTCGTCGTGCTGGGTGGAGATCACCACGGCGTCGATGGCCTTGGGTTGGTTGCCCTCGTAGCGTACTGACACCTGGGACTTCACGTCCGGGCGCAGCCACGGCAGCTTGCCGTTGTTGCGCAGCACCTTCTGCTGCTCGGTCAGCTTGTGCGCGTACTGGATGGGCATGGGCATGAGGTCTTCGGTCTCGTTGGTGGCGAAACCGAACATCAGGCCCTGGTCGCCGGCGCCTTGGTCCAGATCGAGGCCGGTGCCCTCGTCCACGCCCTGGGCGATGTCCTGGGACTGCTTGTCCAGGGCGATGAGGACGGCGCAGGTGTTCCCGTCGAAGCCCATGCCGCTGGTGTTGTAGCCGATGTCGGTGATGGTCTTGCGGACCACCTCGGTGTAATCGACATTGGCCCCGGAGGTGATCTCACCGGAGATGATGGTCATGCCGGTGTTGATCATGGTCTCGCAGGCCACCCGGGACATCGGGTCCTGCTCCAGCAGGCTGTCCAGAATAGCGTCGGAGATGTTGTCGGCGACCTTGTCCGGGTGGCCTTCACCCACGGATTCGGACGAAAACAGGTATTCGCGTGCCATAACTTTGAAGCTCCTCTTGCTTTGAGGTTTCGGTCTAGAAGAAAGAAAGCGTTGCCCACCGGCACCAGGGCCGGCGGGCCGGAAATTCGTTAGTCGCAGCACCCGGTTGCGGCCGGGTGGCCTGCCCTCGCTCGGCCGGATCCTGGCCGGCCCCTATCGGCCATGATACGCCAATCGGCGAGGGGCGGGATGATCCGGATCATCCCTCGCGCGGCTTATACGCCACCTGCTGAATGAAATCCACCTCGTCGCGGTCGTAGGGCTTCTGGAAGTCGCCGTAGCGGACCACATTGATGAAGCCGGCGTCCTCCAGCAGGTGGGAGACGTAGTCCTGACGCAGGGGGTACATCTTGAGCTGGAATTTGGCGCCGTCCGGGAAGACGTACTCGAAGCGGGCCAGATAGCGGTTCAGCTCGGCGGGATAGGCATCGACGCCCTTACCGGAATAATAGTAGTTGTGCTTGGAGCTGTAGCCGTGCTCCAGCATGGAGTCGTAGTTGCGGTGGTCGACCATGACCACGCCGCCCGGCTTGACCACCTTGAAGAACTCCTCCAGGGCATCCCGCCGGGCCTCGTGCTCGAACAGATGGGTGAAGGAGTTGCCCAGGCAGAGCACGGCGTCGTAGGCGTTCTCACCCAGGTCCTTGGAGAGCTTGACCCAGTCAACGGTCTTGGTGCCGTCGAGTTGAACGCCCATGGCCTTGGCGTTCTCCTCGGTCTTTTTGACCATGTTCTCGGAGCCGTCGGAGGCGGTTACCTGGAAGCCGTTCTTGCCCAGGGTGATGGCGTGGTAGCCGGTGCCGCAGGCCACATCGGCCACTGTGGTGCAGTTGGAGCCGGAAAGCAGGCGCTCGTAGAAGCCGCCCTCGGCTTCCTCGCGCTTTTCCCAGCCGACCAGGTCGTCCCAGTAGTCGGCAAAATCCGGCGTGTACTGCTCGTGCTCGAGTCCGGTGTCTTCGTTTCGGATGCCCATAGGAGAAACTCCTCCCTTGCTGATAGCGGGGCTAGGCGAAGCGGGCGGCGTTCAGGCGCGCTGAAACGGCCGGCTATCGGAGCCGGCCGTGCGGGGCAGTGCCTGGTGAGCACGTGCAGCACCGGGCGTCAGGCGGTGCGCACACCCGCGCGTGGCAATCTTGAGGTGGGGCGCTTTGGGGAGCGACGAAACGGGGAAAGCCCGCCTCCCTGCGGGGTCAGGCACGGGATTGGTTCCCGCTGCTGCGCCCGCCCGCCCGGGGACGGGCCTATGCTTCGGGCACGCTGTGGTGTCGAAAAGCACTAACTCGCCTGCCTGGTTTGGACTGCCGTGAATATTACCATTCCCTTGTGTCATGGCCAAACGCCCCACTGGTGTTCATCTACGTATAAAGCCCCTAAATCCCCCGTGGCGGGCCTTGGGCGGCGTTTCTCTAGGGGTAAGAGGAAGCGTTTGCGGTGCGAATCGCGTTATTGACAACCCCGCATACCAACATACAATGTTTCCCTGACAAAGGTTCAAAAAATTATCGCTACCCAGACGATCCCGATGGGAGAGATCCCGCCCCTGAGTCATGCCGGCTGCTCGAGCGCTAGGCGGCATCCATAGGGCCTCAGGGGCGGGGCGCCGAAGGGGAAACTCCTCCCGGAAGCTCTCAGGCAAAAGGACCATCGGGGTATGGGGCTCTGGAGAGTCCCCGAAGACCGCCGATCCCCGGGCTCAACCGCCCGGAAACGGTGTAGGGGCACCGAAGGGGTAGGCCAGCCCTCGGAACAGCCACGGCGCGGCAGCGCTAGTAGGCAGCCTTAAGGTTCCGGGGCGGGGTGAACTCTCAGGTTTCCAGTACAGAGGGGAGGATGGCCCGGGAATGCCGTCCTCCCCTTTGTTGTTTGGGGGGATTGCTCCCAAGCCCGCCGCAGTGTGAAACGGGCTGCCCGCTACCTTACCTGGGCAGCTCGAGGGGGCAGGCCGACCCGGGCCCTATAGGGAGGAGTGCCCCATGACCGAACCGCTCAAGTTCCATCCCAATCCCTCGGCGCCCGATCCCGAGGCCCATGGTGAGGCCTCCGACGGCCATACGGGCCCCAACGCCACCCGCATGCCTCCCTGGATCCGCTATGCCCTCGGTGATGCGCGCAATAGCGAGTACAGCCGAACCGCGGCCGCCGTCCACGAGCGCGAGCTAGTCACCATCTGCGAGGAGGGCAATTGCCCCAACCGGGGTGAGTGCTGGAGCCGTGGCACCGCCACTTTCATGATCCTGGGCGACACCTGCACCCGGGCCTGCGGCTTCTGTTCGGTTAAGACCGGCAAGCCCGGGACTGCGCCCGATTACGGCGAGGCTGAAAAGGTGGCGGACGCCGCTCAGGCAATGGGCCTGTCCTACGTGGTGTTGACCTCGGTGAACCGCGACGACCTGGCCGATGGCGGCGCCGGGTTGTTCGCCGCCACCGTGAACGGCCTGCGCGCGCGCAGGTCGGGCATAGGGGTGGAGCTGCTGACCCCCGACTTCCGCAAGGTGGTGGATGCCGCAGTAGCCGAGATTGCGCCCACGGCACCCCTGGTTTGGGGCCACAACGTGGAGACGGTGCCGCGCCTGTACAAGCCGGTGCGTCCGGGATCCGACTACCAGCGTTCCCTTTATGTCCTGGAGCGCGCCGCTCAGCTGCCGCAGGTGGAGGCAAAATCGAGCCTCATGCTGGGCCTGGGCGAGACCGAGGAGGAAGTGATTGAGGTCATGCGCGACCTGCACTCGGTAGGCGTAACCCGTCTGGCGTTGGGCCAGTACCTGCGGCCCTCGCGCGACAAGCTGCCGGTTCAGGAATACATCCATCCCGACCGCTTTGCTGCCCTGGAGCAGGCTGGCCGCGATCTAGGCTTTACCTGGATCAAGGCGGGCCCGCTGGTGCGAAGCTCCTATCACGCCGAGGAAGAGCAGGGCTGATGCCCGCTCCCTATCCCGCGCTAGGAAAGGATAGCCATGGGTCTCAGGACGCCTCTATATAACGCCCACGTCGCCGCCGGCGCCAAGATGGTGCCCTTCGGCGATTACGATATGCCGCTACACTACGGCTCGCAGGTGGATGAGCACCACGCGGTGCGAAGCGCCTGCGGCATCTTCGATGTCTCGCACATGCTGGTGGTGGATATCACCGGGGATGAGGCCCGGCCGTTTTTGCGCTGGCTGCTGGTCAACGACGTCGCCAAGCTCGACGAGGACCCGGGAAGGGCCTTGTATACCTGCATGTGCAACCCCGACGGCGGCGTCATCGACGATCTGATCGTGTATGCCATGAGCGGTGACTGGTACCGCATGGTGGTCAATTCCGGGCGGCGCCAGACGGATACCGACTGGATCGGGTCCTGCCGCGATGAGCACTTTAAGGAGGTGGCCGTCGCGGAACGCCCGGACCTGTCCCTTTTGGCCGTTCAAGGGCCGCAGACGGCCGAGTTGCTGCCGCCGCTGCTGGGCGAAGCGGCCGCTCAAGCGGTTAGTGCCCTCAAGGGCTTCCAGGCCGCTGTGGTGGATAGCGATCTGGGCGAGCTGTTCATCGGCAAGACCGGCTATACCGGTGAGGCCGGTTACGAGGTCGCCCTCTCCAACGAGGCGGCCGAGGGCTTCTGGAACGCCGTAGTCGAGGCCGGGGCCCGGCCTTGCGGGCTGGGCGCCCGGGATACCCTGCGTCTGGAGGCAGGTCTGAACCTCTACGGCAACGACATGGACGAGGCCACCACCCCGTTGGAGGCCGGCCTGGCCTGGACCATAGCCTGGAACCCCGAGGAAAGGGATTTCATCGCCCGCGAGGCTCTCGAGCGCCAGCGCGCCGAAGGTCCCGCCCGCAAGCTCATCGGTCTGGTCTTGGAGGGCAAGGGTGTGCTGCGTAGCCATCAGGAGGTGCGCTTCCCCGGCCACGAGGCCGCAGGCGAGATCACCAGCGGCACCTTCTCGCCAACCCTGCAAAAGGGCATCGCTTTCGCCCGGGTGCCGGCGACGATGGCCGTTCCGGGCACCGAATGCGCGGTGGTGGTCCGTAACAAAGAGTTACCCGCCAGGCTGGTCAAGTACCCCTTCGTCAAAAACGGCGAAGCCGCCTACAAGACGTAGTCGGGATCGCCCTGAGGCGGCCCGGCACCTTCAAGACCCCGACGAGCCAGAGGAGGCAGTGCCATGGAGGTACGGGACGATCGGCTCTACACCAAGAGCCACGAGTGGGTGAAACAGGAAGGCGACGGCAGCGTAACCATCGGCATCACCGATTACGCCCAGGATCTCCTTTCCGATGTGGTGTTCGTGGAGCTGCCTGAGACCGACAGCACGGTCGCCAGCGGTGACGAACTGGCGGTGGCCGAGTCGGTGAAGGCGGCTTCAGACATCTACGCCCCCATTTCCGGGGAGATCGTGGCCGTCAACGACGACCTCGAGGACAGCCCCGAGAAGGTCAACGAGGAACCCTTCGACGGCGGCTGGATTTTCCAGATGCGGCCCGGCGACGAGAGCGAGCTGGATGCCCTGATGGATCCCGAGGCCTATCGCGAGATGTGCGAGTCCGAGGAGTAGGTCATGCCTTTTATTCCGCACACTGAGGCGGATGTCCAGGAGATGCTCGACACCATCGGGGTGTCCAGCATCGACGAGCTGTTCGCCGAGATACCCGAGGCCATCCGGGCCAAGCCCCTGGAGAAGGTCCCCGAGGGACTCAACGAGATGGAGCTCATGCGGCTGATGCGGGAGCGCGCGGCCGCCGATGAGCACGGACTGCGGACCTTCGTGGGCGCCGGGGTGTACGAGCACCACATCCCCGCCGCGGTCTGGGAAGTGGCCACGCGTGGCGAGTATTACTCCGCCTACACGCCCTATCAGGCGGAGGCGAGTCAGGGCACTCTGCAGACCATCTACGAATTCCAGACCATGATCGCCGGCCTCACCGGTATGGAAGCGGCCAACGCCAGCCTCTACGAGGGGGGCACCGCGCTGGCCGAGGCCATCCTCATGGCCGTGCGGGCGCACAAGGGCAAGAGCCACCGCGTTCTCGTACCGGAGACCGTGCATCCGTCCTATCGCCGTGTTGCGGCCAGTTACTGCGGGGCGCAGGACGTTGTCGTGGAGACAATCCCCTACGATCCGGCCAAGGGCACGGTGGATCCCGCCGCTCTGGACGCTATCGAGGGCGACTTCGCAGCCTTGGTGGTGCCGCAGCCCAACTTCTTTGGTCGCCTTGAGGGCGAGGCCGCACTGGCAGCCAAGGCCGCCGACCGCGGCGCCCTAGTCATCGCCTCGGTCAATCCCATGGCGCTGTCCGTGCTTACTTCGCCGGGCGAGTGGGGAGCCGATATCGCCGTGGGCGAGGGCCAGCCCCTCGGCATCCCCATGTCCAGCGGTGGTCCCTTCCTGGGCCTGATGGCCACGTCCAAAAAGCTGGTACGTCAGATGCCAGGCCGGCTGGTGGCGCGCACCGTGGATACCGACGGGCGCGAGGGCTTCACCCTGACGCTACAGGCGCGAGAACAGCACATTCGCCGCGCCAAGGCCAAGTCCAATATCTGCACCAACCAGGGCCTGGCCATGACCGCCGCCACCATCTATATGGCCCTGGTGGGCGAAGCGGGGCTGACCCAGGTGGCCGGCGTTAGCCACACCAATACCCGCAAGCTGGTGGCGCGCCTCACCGCTATCAAGGGTGTCGAGCCGCTATTCGAGGGACCGTACTTCCACGAGGCGGCCCTGAGGCTCCCCAAACCGGCAACGGGTGTCACGACCGCACTCACCGAGCGCGGCATTTTGGGCGGCTTCGAGCTGGGGCGGGAGTACAGCGGGTTGGAGAACGGCCTGCTGGTGTGCGCCACCGAGACCAAGACCGAAGCCGACCTCGACGCCTACGCCGAGGCCCTCGAGGCCGTGCTTTAGGCAGGCGAAAGGGAAATCGCAGAGGCGCAGAGACCGCAGAGAAAAACGGCAGGATGCTTCTAGAGGCCAAATGGATGCCGCGCCAAAGGCGACGGCTTACGCTTAACCCTTGCAGGACTCCGCTTGCCTTCCTTTGCGCTCTCTGCGGCTCTGCGGGCCATGTGCCCAAGCAATGCGTCCTCGAACCTCTGAGGCGCCTGAATACCGACGAGGAAGCCCTATGCTGATCTTCGATCATAGCCGTGACGAGCGCAGCAACAAGGCGCAGATGCCAGCCGGGGAGGCGGATCTCTCCGATCTGCCGGGCGACCGGCGGCGTAGCTCCAGCACCGGTCTGCCCCAGGCCTCGGAGATGGACGTGGTCCGTCACTACACCCGGTTGTCGCAGAAGAACTTCGCCATCGACACCCATTTCTATCCCCTGGGCTCCTGTACCATGAAGTACAACCCTCGGGGATCCAACGAGGCGGCCATGCTGCCCGGCTTCCTGGGACGCCATCCGGAGACCCCGGCCGCCTACAGCCAGGGCATCCTGTCGGTGCTGTGGGATCTCCAGGAAATGCTCGCCGATATCTGCGGCATGCACGCGGTGTCGCTCGCTCCGGCGGCGGGGGCCCAGGGCGAGTACGCGGGTGTGGCCATGATCCGGTCCTACCACCAGGCCCACGGCAATCACGACCGCGACGAGATCATCGTTCCCGATTCGGCCCACGGCACCAACCCGGCAACCGCCTCCATGGGCGGTTTCCGGACGGTGGAGATCCAAACCAAGCCCGACGGCGACATCGATCTGGACAGCCTCGACGAGGCCCTGTCCGAGCGCACTGCCGGGCTCATGATCACCAACCCGTCCACCCTTGGGTTGTTCGAACGCGGCATTAAGGAGATCGCCGACAAGGTGCACGACGCCGGCGGCCTGCTCTACTACGACGGCGCCAACCTAAACGCCATCCTGGGCAAGGTGCGGCCGGGTGAGATGGGCTTCGACGTCATGCACTTCAACCTGCACAAGACCTTCTCTACCCCCCATGGCGGCGGTGGTCCCGGCGCCGGCTCGGTGGGTCTGTCCGAGCGCCTGGTGCCCTTTGCCCCGGTGCCGCTGGTAGCCCAGGCCGAAAACGGCAGCTACTACCTGCAGTACGAGCAGCAGCGGCCCGACACTATCGGTCGCATGACCGCCTTCCCAGCCAACGTCGGCGTGCTGCTGCGCGCTTATGCCTACCTCCGCATGGTGGGCCGTGAGGGCCTGGAGCGCATCGCCGAGCACGCCGTGCTCAACAGCAACTACCTGCTGGAGCGGCTGCGGCGCTACTACAAGGTGGCCTATCCCGATCGCCGGGCCATGCACGAGTTCATCCTCACCCTCGAGGACCTGGCCAAGTCCGATGCCCACGTCTCGGCCATGGATGTTGCCAAGCGCATGCTCGACTTCGGCATGCACGCGCCCACGGCCTACTTCCCGCTGTCGGTGCCAGAATGTTTCCTGGTGGAGCCCACCGAAAGCGAGGCCAAGGAGACCCTGGACCAATTCGTGGCGGTGCTCGCCGATATCCGCAATGAAGCGGAGAGCGATCCGGAAATCCCCAAAAACGCTCCCTACTCCCTCCCGGTCAAGCGCCTGGACGATGTCCGGGCGGCCAAGGAGCTGGATCTTACCTACACCGGCGAGCCCAAGGCGGCCGGTTAGGATCTGAGCGAATATGCAGCAGATAAGGCGAAAACCAAACGACAATCCGCAGATGACACAGATTGTGCAGATAACAAAAGGCTCCTGATTACTCAAAAGGAGCAGGCCATTTGAGGCTGAGGCGGTTAGGAAGGGGCCGGGGAGTCCGGATTCGTCCCCGGTAGGATCGCCCACCAGCCGTCATCGCGAGCGAAGCGACGCGATGTGCCGAACGAAGCCCCTTCCGGGAGATTGCCACGCCCCGCCACTAAATCCGGATCGGTAAGGGGTGACTGGGAGGCAGCCGTTGGGGTTTAGTGGCGGGGCTCGCAATCACCCTTCTCCCGCACAATGGCCGAGCCATATGCGTAATCAGGAAAGGGCTTGCTTGCAGCCTTGATTCGCCGTTTTCATCTGCGTGCATCTGTGCAATCTGCGGATGACGCCGTTTCCGAAAATTCCACGGAGGAGAAAGCCATGAGCGCCCTGATTGCCGGATCGTTTGCGTTCGACAACATTCTGGTGTTTCACGACAAGTTCAAGAACCACATCCTTCCGGACAAGGTCCACATCCTAAACGTGGCCTTCCTGGTGCCCAGCATGCGCCGCGAGTTCGGCGGCACCGCCGGCAACATCGCCTACAACCTCAAGCTGCTGGGTAGCGATCCCATCGCCATGGGGACTGCCGGCATGGACTTCGGGCCTTACGCCGAGTGGATGGACGCCCGCGGCATCTCCCGCAAATACGTCAAGGAGATCCCGGACCACTATACCGCGCAGGCCTTCATCACCACCGACGAGGACGACAACCAGATCACCGCCTTCCACCCGGGCGCCATGGGCGAGGCCCACCAGCAGAAGGTCGCGGATGTCACCGAGCCGGTGGAATGGGGCATCGTCAGTCCCGATGGCAAGGACGCCATGGTCCAGCACTCCCAGCAGTTCAAGGAGGCGGCCATCCCGTTTATCTTCGATCCGGGCCAGGGCCTACCCATGTTCTCCGGCGACGAGCTGCTGGCTCGGGTGGACGAGGCCGAGATCCTGGCGGTGAACGACTACGAGTGGCAGATGGTGCAGGACAAGACCGGCCACTCCGCCGATGACCTGTCCAAGCGCGTGGCCACCCTAATCGTCACCAAGGGTGGCGAGGGTTCCCAGATCTACACCCAGGACGGCATGGTCCACGTGCCCACCGCCGAGCCCGAGGCCATTGAAGACCCCACGGGCTGCGGCGACGCCTACCGCGCCGGGCTCCTGTTCGGCCTGACCAATGGCTTCGACTGGGAAACCACCGGCCGCATTGCGGCGACCATGGGCGCCTACAAGATCGAGTGCCAGGGCCCGCAGAACCACACCTTTACCCTAGACGAGTTCAAGGCCCGTATGGAGGAGAACTTCGGCGCCAGCTTCTAGGGGGCGCGCGGATCCGCTGGGGGCAAAAGGGCCCGCCCCGATCGGGGCGGGCCCTTTAAGTGTGAGGAGTGAGTGCTAAGGGGTTAGGAGCGGGTTGTGAGGCGTAAAGGCAAAGGCGGCGGCGTTATTCACCGATTTTGCGATACTGCGGATCAAGCCTTTGCCGGATGTGTGCCGTTATCCCTCACCCCTCACGCCAAACCGCTTACTGCCACCCTCAGACATCCTCCTTGAGCGCGCCCTCCCAGGCGCAGTCGTCGCCGATCCAGACCGCGGCGCCGCCGGCGATGTTGTAGACCTCCTGGAAGCCCATGGCCGCTAGGGTTGCGGTAGCCATGGCCGAGCGGCCCCCGCTCTTGCAATAGAGCAGGACGGGCCGGTCGTGGGCCCTTGAAAGCTCCGGATGGGGGTGCTTGTAATCGGGATCCGCGGCGGCCTCGAGGATTCCTCGCGGCACGTTCACCGCACCCGGGACGTGCCCTATGGCGAACTCGTCGGGCTCCCGCACGTCGAGGACCATGACGTCGTCGCGCTCCTCCCGCATCTCCTCGGCGGTGTCCGGGTCGATCTCGCGGATCCGCCCACGCGCTTCGCTGACGAAGTCCTTCAAGGCCTTGGGCATGTGGCAGTTCCTCCTGGATGGCAACAACCGCAAGCAGGAAAGGGATTCCTAACGCCTCGGAGCCCCTTCCGGCTAGCTTGACTCGGCGAGGGCGCTCTCGAAGGCCGCCTTGTCGGTGATGGGGACGGAGCACTCCGTCCCGCGGCACAAGTAAGCAGTCACTTCATGTCGGTTGGTGCGGGCGGCCAGGGGCTCGGGGAGCTCGGCCTCGTCGGGGATGACAAAGATCCGTCGGTCCGGGTACAGGCCTTGTTGAGCGGCATCGGCCCAGTGCCGCGCGGCCTCGCCGCCGCGCAGGGTGATCAGGGTGGGTGGTTCCAGCGCCTCCTCCAGGCCGGTGATCAGGGCCACGAAGGCCCCGGGGTGGGCCTTCATCTCGGGCATTAAGAGCCGCAGGGCATGCTCGGCCGCCTCGAGATAACGTGGCTCGCCCAGCAGGTGGCCCAGGTCCAACAGGCCCCGCACGGCGGCGCCGTTGCCGGAGGGTAGCGACTGGTCCATGCCCGGCTTGGGACGATGGATGAGGGCCTCCTGGTCGTCGGCGGTCATGAAGAAGCCGCCCTCCTGCCCATCCTCGAAGTAGTCCAGGAGATTATCTGCCAGGGCCCGGGCTAAGCCCAGGTCGGCGTCCCGCCAGCGACTCTGCAGCAGCTCGGTGAGCCCGGCCAAGAGATAGGCATGATCCTCCAGATAACCGGACTGGTAGGCGGCACCGTCTTTGTATACCGCCCGCAGGCGCTCGCCGTCCCAGAGGTGGTCTCGCAGGAAGTCGCTGGCGCCGGCGGCCAGATCGGCGTAGCGGGCCTCCCCGAAGACCCGGGCTGCCCTTGCCAGCCCCGTGATCATCAGGCCGTTCCAGGCGGTCAGGACCTTGTCGTCGCGCCCGACAAAGGGCCTGCCCGCACGCGCTTCGAGCAGCTTGCCGCGGGCAGCCTCCAGCACCTCGCCGGCCCGGTCCGGGTCCAGGTCGGCTTCCTCAGCCACTTCCGCCAAGGGCCGGAGCGGCTGAAGATGGTTGGTGCCGTGGAAGTTGCCGGTCCGGGTCAGCCCAAAGACCCCCTCGGCCACGGCCAGCTCGGTGGCGTCCAGCAGCTCCGCAACGTCGTCGTAGCGCCAGATATAGTAGCCGCCCTCCACGCCTTGGCTGTCGGCGTCCAGGGTGGCGTAGAAGCCGCCCTGCGAATGGCGCATTTCCCGCTCCAGCCAGGCCACCGTCTCCGCAGTGGCGGTTCGCAATGCCTCGTTGCCGCTGTGGGCGTAGCCGTCGGCCAAGGCGGCCAGCAGCTGGGCGTTGTCGTAGAGCATTTTCTCGAAATGGGGGATGGTCCAGTCGGCGTCGACGCAGTAGCGGAAAAAGCCCCCTCCGAGATGGTCGTACAGGCCGCCGTCGGTCAATGCGCGCAGGCTTTGATGGGCCATATTGCCCGCCCCGGTATCGCCGTCCAGGGCGGCGCGCCGCAGGCAGAAGCGAATCTCGCCGGCATGGGGGAATTTGGGTGCGCCACCCCAGCCGCCGTTGGTGCGGTCACAATCGCCCTCCAGGTCGCCGCGTAGCCGGCCCACCACTTGGCGGTCCAGGGGCTCGGCGCCGGAGGGGTTGAGCCGGTCGAGGCCGGCAATTGCCACGTCACCGTTATGGACGGCCGACTCGCTGTTGTCGCGGTAGAACGCCGCCACCTTTTCCAGCACCTCGTCGAAGCCGGGCATGCCAAATTTGGCCTCATTGGGGAAATAGGTGGCGATGAAGAAGGGCTTTTGATCCGGGGTCAGGAAGACCGTGAGCGGCCAGCCACCGCCGCGGCGATTCAATAGCTGGTGGGACAGCTGGTAGATCTGATCCAGGTCGGGGCGTTCCTCACGGTCCACCTTGAGGGCCACGAAGTGCTCGTTAATGAGCTTGGCGATGGCGGGGTCCTCGAAGGACTCGTGGGCCATTACATGGCACCAGTGGCAAGCTGAGTAGCCGATGGATAACAGGATCGGGCGTTCCAGCTCGCGAGCGGCCGTCAGGGCGGCCTCGTCCCACGGCTGCCAGTGAACGGGATTATCGGCATGCTGCTGCAGATAGGGGCTGGCGCAGTCCCCGAGCCGGTTCGTCTGCAGGGCCTCGGCCGCCATGGTCGCCTCCAGGAGGATTAGGCTTATTCAATACCCTACCAATTTGGTCGGGCATTAAGGAAGGACGATCCCCGGGGTGCCAATAAGCCCTGGAAAAGCGCTATAAAAGGGAAAGGTTATGGCTTAGGGGATCTGCGCTGCCGTTCTCGGTGGCCTGATTTTAGACCGGAAAGCCCTTTATCCGATCCACACCGTCTGGATGTTGGTGAACTCCCGAATGCCGTAAGGACCGAGCTCGCGTCCGTAGCCGGAGGCCTTGACGCCGCCGAAGGGCAAGCGGGGGTCGCTTTTGACCAGGCCGTTGACGAATACCGCCCCGACGTCCAGCCGCTGGGCGAGCCGCTCGGCGCGCTCACGGTCGGCCGACCAGATCGCCCCGCCTAGGCCGTAGCGGCTGCGGTTGGCCACGGCCACGGCCTGGGCGTCGTCGGCCACCCGGATGATAGGGGCTACGGGGCCGAAGGTTTCCTCATCGGCCACGGGCATACCCTCGGAAACGCGATCCAGAAGGGTGATCGGGTAGTAGAAACCCTCACCGCTGGGCATGCTCCCTCCCAAAACCGTCTCGGCCCCCGCTTGGAGGCTACGGGTGACCTGATCGTGGAGCGCGTCCCGAAGATCGCCCCGCGCCTGCGGCCCGATTTCGGTGCCGGGCTCGGCGGGGTTACCCACCACCAGCCCGTCCAGATGCTGTCGGAGGCGGTCCCGGAAGGCGTCCGCCACCGCATCCACGACGATGAAGCGCTTGGCGGCGATGCAGCTCTGACCGCTGTTAATGGTCCTGGCAATGGTCGCAACCCGGGCGGCCTCCTCGAGGTCGGCGTCCTCGAGGACGATAAAGGGGTCCGATCCGCCCAGCTCCAGGACCGTCTTCTTGAGGGCGGCTCCGGCCTGGGCGGCCACCTTGCGCCCCGCGCTCTCGCTGCCGGTGAGGGTAACAGCCCGCACCCGAGGATCCTCGATGACGCCCTGAACGCGTCCCGAGCCAATGGCTAGGTTCTGGAAGGCACCCCCGGGCAGAGCGGCCTCGGCGAATACGGCCTCGATGCGGGCGGCGCATGCCGGGACGTTGGAGGCGTGCTTGAGGAGGACCGGATTGCCCGCCATCAGGGTCGGGACGGCGGCACGGAAGGCCTGCCAGAACGGGAAGTTCCAGGGCATTACTGCGAGCACGGGGCCGAGCGGTGCGTAGCGGACGTAGCTCCGGCTAGCGTCGGAATCCACCGGGTCCGAGGCGAGGAAGCTCTCGCCGTTTTCGGCGTAGTAGTCGCACACCCAGGCGCACTTCTCCACCTCGCCTCGCGCTTCCTTGGCCGGCTTGCCCATCTCACGCGTGATCAGCGCCCCGTAATCGGCGGCGTTGGCGCGCAGTTGGGCCGCTGCTTGCTGGAGCACGTGGCGGCGCTGAGCGAAGGAGGTCCGCGACCAGCTGCCATAGGCTTCCTGGGCGGCATCAATGGCCTTCTCCAGCTGGCGGTCGGTGAGCTCCTCGAATACCTCCACTACCTCTTCGGTGGCAGGGTTGATGGATTCCATGACCATGATTCGGTGCTCCCCGTCGCGACGATGGTTGCTGGGCGGGGCCCGGCCTCCTTGACGCGCCGGCCCCCCCGTCTGAGAATAAACCCCCTTTGCGCAAGGAATAAAGGGAGCCCCCGCTAAACCCTTAGGGCTTTGGGCCCCTACGCGAACTCCAGCTTGGTTTAGTGGCGGGGCTCCCGTTCCCCTGAGCATCCCGGCCGTCCGTAATCCGACAGCCGCTCCCCAGGGCCGAGGCGAGCGCTGGGCGACGGCCGGCATTGTCCGCGAGTTCCGCCAAACGAGCCTTCGGGCCCCGCCTCCGTCTGGGGGCCCGGCTTCCAAGCCACCCCAGGGCCAGGGAGAAGGGGATGAGCATAGAGCGCGTCTGTGTGCTGGGCGGCACCGGCTTCGTCGGGCGCCACGTGGTCCACCAGCTGCATAAGTACGGGTACAAGGTCCGGGTGATCACCCGGGACCTGGTCCGCAACAAGGACCTTCGGGTCATGCCGGGTGTGGAGGTGGTGGAGGGCAGCCCTTTGCGCCAGGCCGATCTGGACCGCCATCTGGACGGCACGGAGGCGGTCATCAACCTGGTCGGCATTCTCACCGAGCGGACGCCGGGCCGCCGGGATTACCCCCCCGAGCGTCGGGGTGACTTCCATACGGCGCATGTGGAGCTGCCACGCATGGTGGTCAAGGCCTGTAAGCACCACGGTATTCGCCGGCTGCTGCACATGAGCGCCAACGGGGCCGATCCCTTGGGTCCGAGCAGGTACCTCCGCTCCAAGGGGCTGGGAGCCTGGATCGTGCGCGAGGCCGGGGAAAGCAGCGAGGCCTACGGCCATATGGCCTGGCTCGATGGTCCCAAGCTGACCCGGGGCGAAGCGCTGGAAACGACCATTTTCGAGCCCAGCATCGTCTTCGGCGAGGGTGACAGCTTTTTCACCCGTTTCGCCCGACTGGTACGGCGGACTCCCGGGGTCTTTCCCCTTCCGGGGGGCGAGACCCGTTTCGCTCCGGTGTGGGTGGAGGATGTGGCCGAGGCCTTCGCCAAGGCCCTTAACGATCCCCGCACTGTGGGCCAGACCTACCCCCTGTGCGGACCCCACGACTACACCTTGGCCGACCTCATCCGGTTCCTTGCCGAGCTCGAAGGGGCGCACCGCACCGTTTGGTCGTTGCCGCGCTGGGCTAGCTGGGTCCAGGCCTGGGCCCTGGAGCACGTGCCGGGCAAGCCCATGACCCGGGACCAGTTCCGCAGCCTGCTGGTGGACAACACCTGCGGCGAGCCCTTCCCCGAGATCCTCGGCATCGAGCCCCAGACCCTGGAGGCGGTGGTGCCCACCTATGTGGGGCCCGCGGATCGGTCCTACGACGATCTCTATAAGTACCGGGCCGCCGCCCGCCGCAACGGTTGATCCGGTCGCGGTGGTCGAGCGGTTACGAGGGCACCCATGCTAGAATTCCTGCAGCAAAACTGGCTGCTGATCGCCGGCCTGATCCTGGTGGCGACCTACCTGTTCAAGGGGCCACTGGCTCTGCGTCTCTACGGTATCGGCAGCGTTAGTCCGACATCCGCGGTCAGCCTGATCAACCGGCAGGGCGCGCGAGTAGTGGACGTGCGCGAGGACAGCGAGTGGCAACAGGGCCATATCCCGGAGGCCATCCACATGCCGCTGGGCAAGCTCGGCGATCGCATGGAGGAGCTTGAGCCCTACAAGGTAGGCGATGCGCCCCTGGTTGTGACCTGTCGTTCGGGCAACCGCTCCGCCATGGCCGCCGTACGGCTGCGGAAAGCGGGATTTGCGGCAGTGTATAACCTGGAGGGCGGCACCCTGGCGTGGCAGCAGGCCGGCATGCCGTTCGAGACCTGAAACCGTAAGACTTTTCCAAGACAGCACGGGAAGTGGCCATGGCCAAAGTCGAGATGTACGCCACCCGGGTTTGCCCCTATTGCAGCATGGCCGAGGCCCTGCTGCGCTTCAAGGGCGTCGCGCCTGACAAGACCCTCGTGGACGGGGACACCGAGGAGCGAGCCCGCATGCGGGAGCGGGCGGGTGGTCGACACACGGTCCCCCAGATCTTCATCAACGGCCGCCACATTGGCGGCTTCGATGAGCTTAAGGCCCTGGATAGCGCGGGGGGGCTGGATCCCCTTCTGGAACAGGCCTCCGAAGGCTAGCCAACGGGAGCGGGTATGAGCGACGAAAGCAGCACCGAAGAGGCCGGCGAGCAGCAGCCGGTATTCGCCCTGGACCGGGTCTACGTCAAGGATCTTTCCTTCGAATCGCCCAATGTCCCGGAGATGTTCGCCACGCAAGGGCAGCCCGAGTTGAACGTGGAGCTGGGCACCGAGGGCCGGGTGGTCAGTGATCAGGGCCATGTTGAATCGGTGCTCACGGTCACGGTGCGCTCTACCTTCGAGGAACGGACCGTCTACATCGCCGAGGTGCAGCAGGCGGGCCTGTTCCGCATGCAGGGCATTCCGGAGGAGCAGATGGAGCGGCTCATGGGCATCAACTGCCCGACGATCCTTTTCCCCTACGCCCGGGAGGCGATTTCCGGAGCGGTGCTGCGCGGCGGCTTCCAGCAAGTGCTGCTCGACCCGGTTAATTTTCAGGCCCTTTATGAGCAGTCCCGTGAACCGGCAGAAGGCCAGGAGCACTGACCATGAACCACCGTCGTTCGGTCTTATTGATCGGGGCGGCCTTGCTGGCCTTCGCCCCGTCGATCCAGGCAGCCACTTTCCGGGCTATTAACGGTTCCCAGGTCAATCTGCGCGCGGGCCCTGGCACCGACCACAAACGATTGTTCCTGGTCAGTCGCGACTATCCCGTCAGGGTAATGGAACGCCGCCAAGGTTGGGCCAAGGTGGAGGATTTCGAAGGCGATCAGGGCTGGGTGCATGGTGACCTGCTCGCCGACCGTCGAACCCTGCTGGTGACGAAGGATTTAGTGAACATCCGCAAGGGCCCTTCCACGGACCATGAGGTTGCCTTCCAGGCCCAGCGCAATGTGCTGCTAACCTATCTGGAAGAGGAAGCCGGGTGGGTCCATGTCCGCCATGCCGACGGCGCTGAGGGCTGGGTGCACGGCGGTCTCGTATGGGGTGATTGATGGGGGCCGATGTGGCCGTGATCGGCGCGGGGGCCTGGGGCACCGCTCTGGCCATCGAGCTGGTTCGCTGCGGCCACCGGGTCACCCTTTGGCACCCTAACCCGGACCGGGCCGAGGCCATGCAGCAACGGCGCCAGAATGCCGATTACCTGCCCGGCATCCCTTTGCCCGATGGCATAACCGCGACTGCCGACATGGAGCAGGCGCTGAGCGGCTGCCCGCGGCTGGTTTTCGCCGTGCCCAGCCACGCCCTGCGCCGGGCGGCCACCGATGCCGCCCCGTTTATCGCGCCATCGGCCCAGGTGGTGTGTGCCAGCAAGGGGCTGGAGGCAGAAACCAGCGAGCTTATGCATGAGGTGCTGGCGGAGGTCCTGAGCGAGCGGGACACCCTAGTCGGCATTCTGTCCGGGCCTAGCTTCGCCCAGGAGGTGGCCGAGGGTAAGCCGACGGCGGTGACCGTGGCAGCCGAGCGGCTGGAAGAGGCCGAGGTCCTTGCTGATTGGTTCCGTTGCGGCCCGGGCTCGTTGCGGCCGCAGGACGAAGGCGCTGGCCGCCGCCTCAGCGGTGGCTCCGTTCGGGTTTATTCCAGCGATGACCGCGTGGGGATCGAGCTTGGCGGCGCCGTCAAGAACGTCATCGCCATTGCCGCAGGCATCGCTGACGGTCTGGACCTGGGGTACAACGCCCGGGCCGCCCTGATAACCCGCGGCCTGGCCGAGATGGCCCGCCTGGGCGAGGCCTGGGGCGGTCGTGCGGAGACCTTTGCCGGGCTGGCCGGTCTGGGGGACCTGGTGCTCACCTGCACGGGACCCCTTTCCCGCAACTATCAGCTGGGCGAATGGCTGGGTGCGGGAACCGCGTTAGCCGAGGTGGACCCGGTTCTGTGGCGGCGGGCCGAGGGGGTGCGGACCGCCCGGGCCCTCCACCATAAGGCCCGGGCCCTGGAGGTGGATATGCCCATCGCCGAACAGGTCTATCGGGTTCTCTACGGGGGCGAGGCGCCCCACGAAGCCGTGGCCGCGTTACTGCAACGCCGCCCCAAGCCGGAGGATCCCCCGGTCTCCGGGGGGGAGGCATGAGCCGGGAACTTCCCGGCTGTCAGAAAGCCAAATCCTAGTATTCCGTTCCCTAGCGCGTTACCTTTCTGAGCTTCTTGCGGGCGAGCCGAGATGGCGACCGGCGCGGCGTCACCGGGCCTTGACGGGCAGGGACCGCCACTGCGTTTCGCCGATCTAAAGGGCAAGGCGGGGGCGCCTCCAGTGCGGATTGCCCGCCTACTGCCGGGTTCCTTGCGGCGTCCGCCATCCCGGCTCGCGGCAAGGCAACGCACTAACGCACTACGGGGACGGGACACCAGGGCTCGCATAACCCGGGCCGATAAGGAGGCCGTACCAATGCCGGACAAGATCGCCCAGATGAAAAAGCTCATGGTGGACGCGCTCCTTGAACGCCAGGGCCGATGCTTCGTGCACGTGGTGCCCTCGGTGGGCGAGGAAGGCGCGGTCCTGCCCTCCGAATACATCGAGCGCGACAGCTGCACTCTGGCCCTCAATATGGCCAGCCAGGCCCCGGTGGTCAGCGATTGGGGCGTGGAGGTGGCCACCCAGTTCGGCGGGCGGCCTTTCTCCTGTTCTGTCCCCTGGTCGGCGGTGGTTCAGGTGTTCGATCCGGAACAGAAGGCCGCGGTGCTGGCCTGGCTGTTCCCGGTCCAGGAAGGCGCCGCGGATGCCGGCGAAACGCCCGAGGTGTCCGAGGAGAAGCCGGACCAAGGGGCCGGCGATGAGGCTCAGGATGCGGCCAAGGTCGGCCAGCGCCCCAGTCATCTTAAGGTCATCAAATAACCGTAGGAGCAGTGGTCCTAGCCACACGGAAAGGATCGCTGCGTACCCTAGTTGCGTCGAGGTGGGCCGGGGGATCGCTCGCCGCCTGCGGGCGGGGGGAGGAAAGTCCGGGCTCCATAGGGCAGGGTGCCGGGTAACGCCCGGCAGGGGTAACCCTGGGAAAGTGCCACAGAAAGGAGACCGCCCCGCCCCTAAGCCGTCCGGCTACGTACCGGTGGCCCCTGCGGGGGCAGGCTCAGGGGCGGGGTAAGGGTGAAAGGGTGCGGTAAGAGCGCACCGCGGCGCCGGTAACGGCGGCGGCAAGGTAAACCCCACCCGGAGCAAGGCCAAATAGGGGAGCGATGGCGTGGCCCGCGCCGCTCCCGGGTAGGCCGCTACGAGGCGGTCGGCGACGGCCGTCCTAGATGAATGATCCTCGCCCCCGCCCTTCTTGGAAGGGTGGGGGACAGAACCCGGCTTACAGGCCCGCCTCGACTCCTGTTCGGACCCGCCATCGGCGGCGCGGAACGCGCCAGCGGTGGCGGGTCTTTTTTGTCGGCTTCCGCTGGCCCGCCCGTCACGGTCCGGGGCCGGAACATCCCACCCCGTCCCACATGCGGTGCAAAGTGGCAGGAATTTGCTTGACGGGGGTAAGGGGCGTTACTAGAGTCCAACCCAGGGGGATAGAATGGGATGTTGTGGGTAGAAGTGGGTGGGCCGGGGCCAAAGGCTGCGGTCCTTCGCCGGCCCGGGGCGGGATCCCGGGGGGAAGGAGTACGGGTGCGCCATGTTCCGCGGGGCCTTCGAACATACGATGGACGACAAGGGGCGCCTGTCCATCCCGTCCAAGTACCGCGAGCTGCTCGAGGCCCACAGTGAAGGCCAGGTGGTGGTCACCGTGGATCCCGACCGCTGTCTCGCCGCCTATCCCCTGCCCGAATGGGAGGCCATCGAGCAGCGGCTGGGGGAGATGTCCATGCTCCGGCGGGAGGTGCGCCAGCTCCAGCGTTTCCTCATCGGTAATGCGGTGGAATGCGCTTTGGATAAGCACGGTCGCATCCTGGTGCCCAACACCCTGCGCACCTTCGCTGGGCTTGACCGGGATGTGGTGGTGGCCGGCCAGATCAAGAAATTCGAGATCTGGGACCATGAACAATGGTCCCAGCAGCAACAGCAGTCCCTGGACTCCATGGAAGGGGCCATGGAAGTGCTTGCCGAGCTCGGTCTTTGAGCCCGGGGATTCCCTGAATAGCCCGTCGGTGAAAGGGGGCGTGCCATGACTTGTGACGAGCATCCTGAGCATCGCCCGGTTTTGGCAGAGGCGGCGGTAGCGGGCCTGCGGCCCGAGTCGGCGCGGCGGCTGATGGATGCCACCTTCGGGCGCGGCGGCCACAGCTGCCGCATCCTTGCCCGCTTGGCTGAAGACGGTGCCCTTCTGGCCCTGGACCGGGATCCGGAAGCAGTAGCGTACGGCGAGCACATCTTCGGCTACGACCCCCGTTTCCGGATCCGGCAGTTACCTTTTTCACGGCTCGGCGAGGCAGTGACCGAGGCCGGTTGGGAAGCGGGGGTCGATGGCGTTCTAGCCGACCTGGGATTGTCCTCGCCGCAGCTGGATCAGCCCGAGCGGGGGTTCAGCTTCCGCGACAGCGGGCCCCTGGATATGCGCATGGATCCCGAGGCAGGACCCTCGGCCGGCGAGTGGCTGGCTCAAGTGGGCCCTGGCGAGCTGGAGCGTGTGCTCAGGGAATACGGCGAGGAGCGTTTCGCCAAACGGGTGGCGCGGGCCATCCTCCGGGCCCGGGAAGCCAATGGTCTGCAAACCACCGATCAGCTAGCGGGGGTGGTTCGGGCTGCCGTGCCGGGACGGGGCGAGCCCGGCAAGGACAAGGCAACCCGCGCCTTCCAAGCCATCCGCATGGCGGTCAATGCCGAGCCCGAAGAGTTGACGGCCTTCTTGGAGGCGGCGGTGACGGTGCTGCGACCCGGCGGCCGGCTGGTGGTGATCGCCTTCCACTCGCTAGAGGATCGGATGGTCAAGCGCTTCATCCGGGAAGAGGCGCGGGACTGCGTGTGCCCGCCCGACTTCCCGGTGTGCCGCTGCGACAAGGAGGCGCGCCTCAAGCCCGTGGGCAAGCCGCTCCGCCCCGACGCCGAGGAACGCGAAGCCAATCCCCGGGCACGCAGCGCCATTGCGCGGGTGGCCGAGAGGGTAGCGGCATGAAGGTCGCGGCTGGGGTGCTTCTGGCCGGGCTGATCCTAGCCACTGCCCTGAGTCTGGTATGGACCCGGGAGCAGGCCCGGCAGCTGGATCTGGCGGTCCACGACCAGCGCGACCGCCTCCAGCGGTTGGAGACCGAGTGGGGCCGTCTGCAGCTGGAGCGGGCGACGCTGGCGGCGCGCTCACGGGTCGAGCGGCTGGCCCGCGAGCGGTTTGACATGCATTCCCCGGAGTCCGGGGAGATCTGGGATTTCCGGCCATGAAAACGGCGTGGCGCGGGCGTTTCGCGCAGTTCTTGCTTTTGGCCGGTCTTGTGGGCATTACCACGCAGCTAGTGGCGGTCCAGGTGGTGCGTGCGCCGGAGCTGCAGGCCGAAGCCCGCAACCAAGCGGTTCATCAGGTGCGGATCCCCGCTATCAGGGGACCCATTGTTGACCGCGACGGCGCGCCGCTGGCGGTAAGCACCCCGGTGCCATCGGTTTACGCGAATCCCTCGGAGGTCCGGGCAAGTCCGAAAAACCTGCGCCGTCTGGCGGACGCCCTGGACATGGAAGCCGATGCCTTGCGGCGCCTGCTGGCCAGGGAGAGCCCCTTCGTCTACCTCGAGCGCCAGGTGGCTCCCCGCGTGGCCGAGCGGGTCGAAGAGCTGGGTCTGCCAGGCGTGAGCACCCTGCGCGAATACCGGCGTTATTACCCGGCTGGTCCGGTGGCGGCCCATGTGGTGGGACTCGCCGGCATCGACGGCGGCGGCCTAGAAGGGGTGGAGCTGGCCTACGACGACACCCTTGCCGGGCGCCCGGGCGAGCGGCTGGTGGAGCGCGATGCTCTGGGCCGGGACATCCGCACCGTGCGGGTAACCCGCCCGGTTAAGCGGGGGCAGTCACTGCGGCTTAGCATCGATGGCCGCCTGCAGTATGTGGCCTTCCAGGCGGTCAAGAAGGCCGTCAGCCGCCGCGACGCCAAGGCCGGCATGGCGGTGGTGCTGGATCCGGATACCGGCGAGGTGCTCGCGCTCGCCAATGTCCCCTCGTACAATCCCAATCGTCTGGAAGGTACCAATGCGGCCCAGCGGCGCAACCGGGCGGTAACCGATGCCCTTGAGCCCGGATCCATCTTTAAGCCGTTCAACGTCGCCGCAGCCTTGGAGGAAGGGCTGGTTCAGCCTTCCACCGTGATCAACTGCGAGCAGGGCCTCATGCGGGTGGACAACCGCCGGGTGCACGATCCCCATCCTCTGGGGCAGGTTTCGGTGCGCAAGGTGATCCAGAAGTCGAGCAATATCGGCGCCGCCAAGATCGCCCTCCAGCAGGATAACGCCAAGCTCTGGCGTCACTTGCGGGATTTTGGCTTCGGGCTGGAGCCGGGGTCGGGATTCCCCGGGGAGAGCCAGGGGATCCTCCATATGCCCGGCCAATGGCAGCGCTTCGATCGCGCCACCCTAGGCTTCGGCCATGGCATCGCCGTAAGCGCTTTGCAAATGGCCCGGGCCTACACCGTTCTAGCCAATGGCGGTATCCGCCGCCCCATCACCCTGCGCCGGCAGGAGGAAGATAAAACCCGGGCGGGCGAGCGGGTCCTGACTCAAAAGACCGCTGGCCAGGTCAAGCGCATGCTGGACATGGTGGTCAGCCCCGAGGGCACGGGCACCCGGGCGAGCCTGTCGGGCTATGGGGTCGCCGGCAAAACGGGCACTGCCCAGAAGCCCGGCGAGGGCGGCTATCAGGAGGGCAAATACGTGGCTTCCTTTGCCGGCTTCGCCCCGGTAGCCGATCCCAGCCTGGTGACGGTGGTCATGCTCGACGAGCCGTCCGAGCCGTATTACGGGGGGGTGGTGGCGGCCCCCGTGTTCCGGGAGATTATGGCTCAGGGCCTGCGCTTGCGCCGGGTGCCGCCGAATCCGAATCACCGGACGGGGCCGCCGCCGGTGCCTCGGCGCCAGGCCCGGGGGCCCGAAGTGAGGGGGGGGCAATCATCATGAACTGGTCCGAGGTCCTTCCCGAGGCGGTAGCCGAGGCCCATGG
>NZ_JAZKRM010000034.1:0-24298 GCF_036628635.1 Thiohalorhabdus sp.
TCATCATCAGCTCCACCTGCTCCGGCAGAGACGCCTCGTCCAGCTCCAGGTCGTCCACGGCGTAGTCGAGGTAGCCGTCATAGACGTAGCCGGTATCGCCCTCGGCACAGGACAGGGTCACCGGCTGGTCCGGCTCCAGCACCCGGGTGGCCTCACCGCTGCCCACCACCGCCGGAATGCCCAGCTCCCGGGAGACGATGGCGGCGTGGCAGGTGCGCCCGCCGCGGTTGGTGACGATCCCCGAAGCCAGCTTCATGATCGGCTCCCAGTCGGGATCGGTCATGTCCGTTACCAACAGATCGCCCTCGTTGAAGTCCTTGAGCTCGGTGGGGCTGTTGATGATGCGCACCGGCCCCCGGGCGATGGCGCTGCCCACGCTGCGGCCCGTAACCAGGACCTCGCCGTCCTCGGTGAGGCGGTAGCTGCGCAGCAGGTCCGACTGCTTGCCGGCGTGCACCGTCTCGGGGCGGGCCTGGAGCATGTACAGCTCGCCGGTCTCCTGATCCCGCGCCCATTCCATGTCCATGGGCGTGGGCTTGCCGTGCACCCGGGAATAGTGATCCTCCACCGCCACCGCCCAGCGCGCCAGGACCAGGGCCTCGTCGTCGGAAAGCACGAAGCGGTTGCGCTCGCGCTCGGGCACCCGCTCGTTGCGGGCCTCGCCGGCCTCGTCGTAGACCATGCGCAGGGCCTTGTCGCCCAGCTTGCGCCGGATCAGGGCGGGCTTGCCCTGGTTCAGCAGGGGCTTGAACACATAATACTCGTCGGGGTTCACCGCGCCCTGGACCACGTTCTCCCCCAGCCCAAAGGCGGCGGTGATGAACACCGCGTCCTCGAAGCCGGACTCGGTATCGATGGAGAACATCACCCCGGCGGCGCCGTTGTCGGCGTAGACCATCTGCTGCACCCCCACCGACAGGGCCACGTCGAGATGATCGAAGCCGCGCTTGGCGCGGTAAGAAATGGCGCGATCGGTAAACAGCGAGGCCAAGCACTTGTGCACCGCGCGCAGGAGGTTTTCCTCGCCGCGGACATGGAGATAGGTATCTTGCTGACCGGCGAAGCTGGCGTCGGGCAAGTCCTCGGCGGTGGCCGAGGAACGCACCGCCACCGCCACGTCGGCGCCCAGGCGCTGGCACATGGCCCGGTAGGCCTCGCGGATGCCCCCTTCCACGGCCTCCGGGATGGCGGCGTTGAGGATCCAGCCCCGGGCGCGCTCGCCGGCATAGGCCAGGTCGGCGCGGTTGTTTACATCGAGACCGTCGAACAGGGAGCGCAGCGGGTCGCGCAAGTCGGCCTCGTCGATCAGGGCGCGGTAGGCCTTGGCCGTGATGGCGAACCCCTGCGGCACCCTTACACCGGCTGCGGCCAGGTTGCGGGTGATCTCGCCCAGAGAGGCGTTCTTGCCGCCCACCTGGGGCACCATGTCCATGGTCAGGTCCTCGAAATCGATGATGTAGGGGACCGCGTTCATGCCTCGCTCGCTAAGGGGTTGGTTACGGTAGGGTTCGCCCGCCTCGTGCTCCCCCGGGGGGCTTAGGTATACTATCCGGATTCGATGCCGGTGGGCCACAGATCAGTGTGCCCCCTCTGGCCACCCCCGAAAAGGGCCCGACGGGACCCTCACGCGGAACGAGCACCATGAACAGCACCGATCTCACCGGCTACCTGCTGATCGCCCTGCCCACGCTGGAAGACTCCAACTTCGCCAACAGCGTGGTGTACATCGCCAGCCACAGCGATGAAGGCGCCATGGGCCTCGTCCTTAATCAGCCCTCGACCATCACCATTGGCCAGGTCTTTGAGCAACTGGAGATCCAGATTACGGCCCTCGGAGCCGAGGAGGAGCCCGTGTTCTCCGGGGGCCCGGTGCAGCAGGAGCAGGGCTTCGTGCTCCACTCGCCCGAGCTGATATGGGAGCACACCCTGCCTATCAATGATTTCAGCGCCTTGACAAGCTCCCGGGATATACTTGAGGCCATCGCCCAGGGCGCCGGCCCCGGCCACTACCGCATGATGCTGGGCCATGCGGGCTGGGGGGCCGGCCAGCTTGAAGGCGAGTTGGCCGAGGACGCGTGGCTAACGGCCCCGGCCAGCCCCGAGCTGCTATTCGAGACACCGTTCACCGACCTGCGCGAGGCCGCCGCGAGCGCCCTGGGGGTGGACATGACCCTGCTGGTGGGCCGCGGCGGCCACGCCTGATTCGGAACCCGACGTTGCCGGCGGTAAGGCCGGCACCCCCATGCGACCCAGACCCACTGCCCGCGACAAGCCATGAGCCCAAGCCAGCCAGCCACCGACGACGCCGCCGACCTGCCCCGCCACCTGCTGGGCCTGGAAGGGGTGTCGGCGGGCACCATCAATCGCGTCCTGGAGGAAGCCCAGGGCTTCCGGGCGCTGCTGGAGAAGGCGGACAAGAAGACCGACGCCCTCAAGGGGCGCACCATAATCAACCTGTTCTTCGAGGCCAGCACCCGCACCCGCACCAGCTTCGAGCTGGCGGGCAAGCGCCTCTCCGCCGACGTCATCAACATCAGCGCTTCGGCGTCGTCGCTGCAGAAGGGTGAGACCTGGCTGGATACGGTGCGCACCCTTGAGGCCATGACCCCCGATGCCCTGGTCATCCGCCATCCGGACAGCGGCGCCCCGCACTTGGCGGCGCGCGCGCTGGACAGCCACTGCGCAGTAATCAACGGCGGCGACGGCCCCCACGAGCACCCCACTCAGGCCCTGCTCGACGTCCTCACCATCCAGCACCACAAGGGCCCCATCGACGGGCTGAAGGTGGCCATCGTGGGCGACGCCGCCCACAGCCGGGTGGCACGTTCGCAGATCCACGCTTTGCACACCCTGGGCGCCGCCGAGATCCGGCTGGTGGGGCCCAAGACCCTGATGCCGGCCGAGGCGGCGCCGGCTCTGGGGGTTCAGGTCTTCCACAACGCCGATGCCGGCCTGAAGGGCGTCGATGTCATCATCATGCTGCGCATGCAGATGGAGCGCATCCGCGGTGCCGCCGTTCCCAGCCAGCGCGAGTACTTCCGCCTCTACGGCCTGGATCCGGCCCGCGTCGAGCGCGCCGCTGACGACGTCCTGGTGATGCACCCTGGCCCCATGAACCGCGGTGTGGAGATCGCCTCGGAGGTGGCCGACGGCCCCTACTCGGTGATCCTGCCCCAGGTCACCAACGGCCTCGCCATCCGCATGGCGGTGCTCAACCTGCTGGCCCGCCAGCGCCAAAGCGCGGGCCCCGCGTGACCCGTTACCCGTTTCGCAATAGGGAGTAGCGCGTCCAATGAGGACCGTCATCCAAGGCGGCCGGGTCATCGACCCGGCCAACGGTGTCGACAGCGTCGCCGACGTCTACATCGCCGAGGGCCGCATCCAGGCCGTAGGCGAGACGCCCCCGGACCTCCGGGCCGACGAGACCATCGATGCGGCCGGCTGCATCGTCTGCCCCGGTCTGGTGGACATGCACGTCCACCTGCGCGAGCCGGGCCAGGAGTGGAAAGAGGACATCACCAGCGGCTCGCGGGCCGCGGCCGCAGGCGGCGTCACCTCAGTGGCCTGCATGGCCAACACCCGGCCGGTGAACGACCGCCGCAGCGTCACCGAGCAGATCAAGGCCACTGCAACCAGCGTGGGTCTGGCCCGGATCCATCCCATAGGGGCAGTCACCTGCGATTTGGCGGGCGAGGCCCTGACCGAAATGAACGAGCTGTACTCCGCCGGATGCGTCGCCTTCTCCGACGACGGCCGCCCCGTTCCCGACGCCGGGGTCATGCGCCAGGCGCTGGAATACGCCGCAACCTTCGGCTACCTGCTCATTCTGCATGAAGAGGAGCCGACCCTCTCAGACGGCGGTGCCATGAACGAGGGCGCCCATGCCACCCGCATGGGGCTGGGCGGCATCCCCAATGCCTCCGAGGACGTCATGATCGCCCGCGACTTGATCCTGGCTGAGCTCACTGGGTCCCGCATCCACATCGCCCACGTAGCCACCGCCGGCGGTGTCGATCTCATCCGGGAAGCCCAGGCCCGCGGCCTCGCGGTCACCGGCGAGGCCGCGCCGCATCATCTCTTCCTTACCGACGCCAACGTCGGCGCCTTCGACAGCCACGCCAAGATGGCACCGCCGCTGCGCAGCCTGGCGGACCGCGAGGCGGTGCGCGGGGCGGTGGCCGACGGTACCCTGACAGCCATCGCCACCGACCACGCGCCTCACGAGGCCGATGCCAAGAACGAGGTGTTCGCCTGCTGCGCCAATGGCGTCACCGGGCTTGAGACCCTGCTCGGCCTGACCCTGAAGCTGGTGGATGAGAGCGTTCTCGATCTGGCCACTGCCCTGGACCGGGTCACCCGCGGCCCGGCCGCGGTGCTGGGCCTGGACGCCGGCCGATTGGGCGTGGGCGATGTGGCCGATGTCTGCATACTGGATCCGAACGCCCGATGGCAGGTGGACCCTGCCGGCCTGCACAGCCGGTCCGTGAACACCCCCTTCACCGGCTGGGAGCTGCGCGGCCGGGTGGAGCGCACCCTACTGGGCGGCCGCGCCGTCTTCCCCTTCGCCCAGGAGCCCACCGGTGGCTAACGCCTTCCAGGACCGCCGCGGCACCATCTTCGCCGAGGACGCCGCGGTCATCGCCCATACCGAATGGCCCGGCGACCAACTCGAGCTCCGGGTCCATGCGCCGCGCACCGCGGCAACCGCCCGTCCCGGCCAGTTCGTCCACATCGCCTGCGATCCCCTCCTGCCCATGCGCCGGCCTTTGTCCATCCAGCGCACGGATCCCGAAACCGGATGGGTGGAGTTTTTGTACAAGCGCCTGGGCTTCGGCACCCGGCTTCTGGCCCGCCGACAAGTCGGCGAGGCCCTGAGCCTGCTCGGCCCCATCGGCCGCCCCTTCGAGGTGGGCGAGGACATCCACTATCCGGTCCTCATCGGCGGCGGCGTGGGCATACCCCCCGTAATCTTCCTGGCGGAGGCCCTCAAGGACCGCCGGGGCCTAGCCCCGGCGGCCTTCCTGGGCTCGGAGGTGCCCTTCCCCTTCGACACCGTGGCCTCTGACCTTGCCCAGCCGGGCCTCCCCGATGAGGCCACCGACGCCGATGCCCGGCTGGAGCACTGGGGTATCCCCTCTCGGCTGGCCTCTCATGCCGGCCTGGCCGGGACCTACGCCGGCTATGTCACCGACCTGGCGCGCGCCTATCTGGAGCCCCTGGCACCACCGGAGCGCCGGCGGGCGGCCCTCTACGCCGTGGGCCCCGAGCCCATGCTGGAGGCCGCCGCCAATCTCGGCCGCGAGCTCGGCGTGGCCACCTGGCTGTCCCTGGAGGAGTACATGGCCTGCGCCGTGGGCGGCTGCGCCGGCTGCACGGTGCGGGTGGCCGAGCCCACCGGCCCGGCCATGCGGCGGGTGTGTGTGGACGGGCCGGTGTTTCCGGGCGAGCAGGTCTACCCGGGGCCCTGATCCACTTCCATTCCCGCAGCCAGCCCCCCCTTCCCACCACCCCGAACGCCAAAAGGCCCCGGCCGTTGCCGGGGCCTTTTGGCCGCGGGATAGGCTCCTCGCCGGCTACGCCGCCTTGATGTTGTCCGGGTTGTTGGCCTTGGTCACCGCCTCCGCAGGGCTGATCTTGTTCTGCTTGATCAGGTGCTGGAGGTTCTGGTCCAGGGTCTGCATGCCGTCCTGCTGACCGGTCTGGATGGCGGAGACCATCTGGGCGG
Organism: Thiohalorhabdus sp.; assembly: GCF_036628635.1. Taxonomy (GTDB): domain Bacteria; phylum Pseudomonadota; class Gammaproteobacteria; order Thiohalorhabdales; family Thiohalorhabdaceae; genus Thiohalorhabdus. The sequence goes on from NZ_JAZKRM010000034.1 coordinate 5,726, forward strand.
TCTTGTTCTCCCGGATCAGATTGCGGATGGCGCCCGTACCGAGCATGATCTCGTGGGCCGCCGTCCGGCCGCCGCCGTTCTTCTTGAGCAGGGCCTGGGAGATCACGGCCTGCAGGGACTCGGAGAGCATGGCCCGGACCATATCCTTCTCCGCGGCCGGGAAGACGTCGATGATGCGGTCAATGGTCTTGGGCGCGGAGCTGGTGTGCAAGGTACCGAGCACCAAGTGGCCGGTCTCGGCGGCGGTCAGGGCTAGCTGGATGGTCTCCAGATCGCGCAGCTCGCCCACCAGGATGATGTCCGGGTCCTCGCGCAGGGCACCGCGCAGGGCGTTGGCGAAGCTGTGGGTCTGGGCGTGGACCTCGCGCTGGCTCACCAGGCAGCTCTTGGTGGGGTGAACGAACTCGATGGGATCCTCGATGGTGAGGATGTGACCAGCCCGACTCTCGTTGAGGTAGTTGACCATGGCCGCCAGCGTGGTCGACTTGCCGGAGCCGGTGGGCCCGGTCACCAGGATCAGGCCCCGGGGCTTTTCCACGATCTGGCGGAAGATGGAGGGCGCCCCCAGATCCTCCAGGGTCAGGATCTCCGAGGGAATGGCCCGGAAGGCCGCCGCCAACCCCCGGTCCTGGTGGTAGGCGTTGACACGGAAGCGGGCAACATTGGGGACCTCCATTGAGAAGTCCGTTTCCAGCTGTTGCTCCAGGTTCTTGCGCTGGTCGTCGGTCATGACATCGTAGATCAGGTCGTGCGCCTGCTTCTCGTCCAGCGCGGGGGCCTTGATCTTCTTGATGTCGCCATCCACGCGGATCATGGGGGGCTCCCCAGCCGACACGTGGAGGTCCGAGGCGTCGTGCTTGACCGCGAATGTCAGCAGTTCGGAGATGTCCATGGCCATCACCTTATTTCCTTGCCTTGAGAACCTGGGGTGATCCTAACGGCTCCGTTGCGCCAACGCATCCCCTAATCTGAATTCCTCCAGGGTAAACTCGTTCAAACAACTCGGGTGCATCGGAAATTCGGGAATACGGACCAAGGCCCCCGTAGGAGCCCGATTCATCGGGCGAGCCGTCGGTTCGGGCCTCGATCCGCCAGGGTCTCGCCCGGCGGAGCCGGCCTCTTGCAAACCCCCGATCCAGGTAGGCAGTGGTCCGGATGCAGCCTTGACCGGCTCGCTATTTAGGGCGCCTCGCTGGAACTATTGGACCCTGCGGGTCAGCCCCGCCCGGCCGTTGTGTCCATGATACCCTGCCGGTCTGACCCTTTTTCCCCTTCCGGTTGCGGATAGCGGCATGAGCCAAGCCCTGGATCCCGACCAGCTGGCCCTCAGCCTGGCGAACGTGGACGCCCGCATGGAGGCCGCCGCACGCCGGGTCCGGCGCGATCCCGCCCGCATCCGACTGCTGGCGGTTTCCAAGACCTTCCCGGCCCCGGCCGTGCGCGCCCTGGCCGAGGCCGGTCAGAAGGCCTTCGCCGAATCCTACGCCCAGGAGGCGGTGGACAAGCTCGACGCCACCGCCGACTTGGAGCTGGAGTGGCACTTCATCGGGCCCCTCCAGAGCAACAAGGCCAAGCTGGTGGCGCCGGGCTTCGCCTTCGTGCACTCCGTGGACCGGATCAAGACCGCCCGGGCCCTGGACCGCTGCCGCGAAGACCTGCCGCCACTGGACATCTGCCTCCAGGTCAATGTCAGCGGCGAGGCCGCCAAATCCGGCACCGCTCCCGAGGGTCTAACCGATTTAGCCGAGCAAGTGGCGACGGAATGCCCAAATCTCCGCCAGCGCGGGTTGATGACCCTGCCCGCGCCGGCGGCGAGCCCCGAAGCCTCCCGGCCCGCCTTCCGGGAGCTGGCCGGGCTGTTGGCCGGCCTTCGCCGGACGGGGCCGGAAGCCTCCTGGGACGTGCTGTCCATGGGCATGAGCAGGGATTTTGAGGTCGCCATCGAGGAGGGCGCCACCCACGTGCGCGTGGGCTCGGCCCTGTTCGGGGAGCGCGACGAACGTGAGGATGAGACTTGAGGAGGGAAAGGAAAAGGCGAAAACGGCGGTATCGCAGATGACGCCGTTTAACGCAGATGGGACGGACAAACCAATACTCTAAACCGGGGCCTTCTTCATCTTCGCCTTTGCCTTCATCTGCGGCCATCTGCGAAATCTGCGGATAACGCCTGTGGCGTTGCCGTTACCCCTCACGCCTCTGTGCAACCACAAGGAGCCAAGGGCATGGCCAACGACCGCACCATCGCCTTTATCGGCGGCGGCAACATGGCCGCCAGCCTCATCGGCGGCCTGCTCGAGGCCGGCTGGGATCCCGAAACCCTCGCCGTAGGCGAGCCCGACGAGGCCCGCCGCGGGCACCTAGTCGAGCGTTTCGGCGTCACCGTCACCGGGGATAACGCGGCGGCGGTGAAAGGGGCGGCCACCGTGGTTCTGGCGGTCAAGCCCCAGGCCATAGAGGCGGTGGCCGGCGAGCTCGGGCGCATCATCCGCGACGATCACCCCCTTGTGATCTCGGTGGCCGCGGGCATCCGGTTGGAGAAGCTGCGCCACTGGCTGGGCGTGGCCGCCCCTCTGGTGCGTGTCATGCCCAACACCCCCGCCCTGGTGGGATCGGGGGTCTCCGCCCTGTACGCCGGCGACGACGTCGATGGCCCGGGGCGGGCGGAGGCCGAGCGCATCCTGCGCGCCGCCGGGGAGGTGGTATGGGTACCCAAAGAGGCGCACATGGATACCGTTACTGGTGTCTCCGGCAGCGGTCCGGCCTATTTCTTCCTGATCCTGGAGGCCCTGGAGGAAGCGGCCGTAGCCGAGGGCCTAGACCGGGAAACCGCCCGCACGCTGGCGGTGCAGACCGCCAAGGGCGCTGCCATCTTGGCCGAATCCAGGGACGAGGCCCCGGCCGGTCTGCGCACTGAGGTGACCAGCCCTGGCGGCACCACGGCCCAGGGCGTGGCCGCTTTGGAACGCGGCGGCGCCCGCCCCGCCCTTGCCGACGCCGTCGCCGCCGCCGCCCGCCGCTCGCGGGAACTGGGCGATTGAGGCGTGTCGGCCCTGGCTTGGCTATCCCCTGCGGTCCGGACCTTTGGGAGCCCGGCTCCTCCGGGCGAGACCTTGCCGGATCGAGTCATCCGAACCGACGACTCGCCCCGCCCCTTAACCCTTACGGGCATTTGCTATTGGCAAGATAGGTACCAGGTTGAGGGGCGGGGCTACTTCGCAGGCGTAATCCGCCGGTAGTGCCACGGGTAGGAACCCGGCTCCGCCGGGCGAGCCGTTGGATAGAGCTCGGTCCGGAATCAATGGCTCGCCCAATGAATTGGGCTCCTACCGGGGGCGAGGTCCCCGGGCTCGACTGCCTCCGCCTGAGTCAACCGGATAGCCAGCTTTGTTATCATACGTGGGCTCCGCGACCTAACGTGGTTAGATCTCCCCCATTAAGGAGCACGCCGCATGGCCCTCTTCGGCAACTTCCTAGACGCCCTCATCTTCCTGATCAGCGCCGTCCTCCGGCTCGCCTTCTGGATCGTGCTGATCCGGGTGCTCATGTCCTGGGTCAGCCCCGATCCCGCCAATCCCTTGGTGCGCGCTCTGTACCAGGTCACCGACCCCATCCTGCGCCCCGCCCAGCGCCTCATCCCGCCCATCGGCGGTCTGGACCTTTCCCCCATCGTGGTCCTGCTGGCCATCGAATTCCTGCGCATCTTTCTGGTCGGCAGCCTGCAGCAGCTCACCCACGGCATGTAGGGCCCGGCATGGGCGATTTCTTCGCCTGGGACGGCCGCGATCTGCTGCTCCATGTGCGGGTCCAGCCCAAGGCCGCCCAGGACCGGATCGCTGGCCTCCACGGCGACGCCCTGAAGGTGCGCATCACCGCCCCGCCCACCGACGGCAAGGCCAACCGGCATCTGGCCCGGCTATTGGCCAAGGAGCTGAGGGTACCCAAGGGGGCGGTAACGGTGGAGAAAGGCGAAAAGGGGAAGGACAAGACCCTGCGCCTGGCCGGAGCCGACCCCGAGGTGCTCGCCGCCGCGCGCGCTGGGGCGTCTGAGCCATCCGCGCCGCCGAGCCCAGCGCCACCCGGTGCCGCGGCCGGGGCTCATTCCATGCCCCGCCGCCACGGCACGGGCAGCGCCGGCAGCCCCGACCAGGCCACACCTGCCCCCTCCTCGAGCAGGAAGGTTAGGAAGGTCCGGGCTGCCGACGACAGCTGCTTGCCCTTCGGATAGACCAGGAACCAGTGCCGCTCGATGGGGAATCCGACCACGTCCAGCAGCGCCTTCAAGCCCGCCGCCCGCAACCGGCCTGGACCAGCCGGTCGCCTGCTGGGTCAGCCTCTATCACGTGCATGCCGGCCTGATCATGGGAAGCGCCCTCGACGCCCTGGCGGGCGGCGAGTGGCAGTTCGCGGGCCCGTAGAGGACCGACGGGAACCGGGGAATCCGCCTTGCCGGTTAAGGCCCCGCTTGGCCCTACCGCTGCCGCCCGGCCTCCTTTAGGCCCTCGGTGATGGGCGAGAGGACGTATTCCAGCACGCTTCGGGTCCCCAGCTTGATCTCGGCGGTGACGTGCATGCCCGCGCGGAGGTCCAGGCGCTCGCTGCCGTCGGTCATGTGCTGGCGGCTCAGGCTCAGCAGCGCCGGGTAGCGGTTGCCTTGCTTGCCCTGGCTATTGCCCTTGGCCTTGTCCCCCTTCTGGCTCTGGCGTCCCCCGCCGGCGTCCGGACTCACATGGTCCACCTTGGCCTCGATGGTGCCGTAACGCTGGAAGTCGAAGGCCGTTAGCTTGAGGCGGGCCTGCTGGCCTTTATGGACGAAGCCCACATCGCTGTTGGCGACGAAGACCTCGGCCTTCAGGGCCTGGCCGCTGGGCACCAGGCGCATGAGCACCGCCCCCGAGGGCACAACCGAGCCCTGCGTATGGGTGGCGAGCTGTTTCACAACACCGTCCTCCGGCGCCTCAATGCGCATCAGGTCGCGGCGGTGGCTTAGCTTGCGCTTTTTCCGGCGCAGCTCGTCGATGCGGTCCGCCATCTTCACGCGCTCGTCCAGCAGGCGCTTGCGCCGCTCGGACTGCAGTGACGCCAGCTTGCCCTTGACCGCCTCGATCTCGGCCCCCAAGGCCTCGATGCGGTGCTTCTGGGCCGCCAGCTGCTGCTGGGCCTTGATGCGGGTACGGCGCTTGTTAAGCAGCTTCACCTGGGAAGTGTAGCCCTCGGATTCCAGCTTGCTCAGGGCCTGCTCCCCGGAGCGCAGGATAGGCAGGGTCTGCTCGAGGCGCTGCCGGGTGGCCTTGGCCGACGCCAGCTCCTTGCGGGCGCGCTCCAGGCGGGCCCGGTGGCGGGCCCGGGCGTCCCGGTGGGACTGCAGGTTGCCCCGATGCTTGGCCTTCATCCGCTGGAACAGCGCAGCGGGATCCGACTCCTGCTTCTCGAAACTCCTGTCCTGGAGGCCGGCCCGTATGCGGCGAAGCTCCAGCCCTGCCTTGGCCATCTGCTGGGTGACCCGCTCCCAATCGGCATCCGCCAGGAGGGTGTCCATAACCACCAAGGGCTCGCCCTGGCTGACCTGGTCCCCCGCTTCCACCAGGATGCGCTTGACCCGGCCCTTCTCGAAGGGCTGGACGATCTTGAGCCGGCCCTCGGGCACCAGCTGGCCGTCGGCCTTGGCCACCACGTCCATGCGGCCGATGGCGGCCCACACCACCACCCCGAGCACCAGCGCCAGCAGTATTCCCAGCAGGAGGCGGGGCCGCGGCGAAGGCGGCCGTTTGACCACTTCCAGCAGGCGCGGGTGGAAATCCGGAACCGCCGGTTCATCCCTGCCTTGCCTGGCCATGGATGCGCTACTCTCAGGCGCTTCCGGAGCCTTGCAGGTCCTGCGGCTTCTCCCCGAAGCGCTCCTGCGCCAAAGCGGCCAAAACGGTCTTACGGGAAGCCCCTTCCAGGGAACCCTTGGTCCCGTAGCGGTGGGCCAGCTCGCCGCCCAAAGCCTCGCTGTCGCTGCTCGCCAGGTGGCTGTCCAGGGCGGCGTCCATGGCCTCCCAGCGCTGGCCCTTGCCGCCATCCTTGCCTCCGGGTGCGGCCTGGGCCTGGTCGAAGGCATCAACGATCTTGGAGAAATCGTAGCGGTTGAGCTTTTTGTTGGTGGCGGGATCAAAGCCGTCGCTGGCCTGGGTCACTATCTGCAGGGTGACCGATTCCGGACGATTGGAGCCGCCATCGGCGTACCAGTCCGCCAATAGGAGGCCTTTCCCGCCGCGGCCCCGGCCACTTCCGCCGGTATGCAGGAGGAGATCGTCCCGGCGCTGCCTCAGGCTCAGGTCGTCGAGGCCCGTGCCGCCGCCGAGGGAGAGGGTGAGCTTGTCGGCGTCGCCAAGGTCCGTCACCCGGTCGCGGCCCTCGCCCCGGTTGTGCAGCACCACGTCGCTGCCTTCGGCGGCAAGGCGGTCGCGGCCCGCGCCTCCAGCGAGGAGGTCATTGCCGTCTCCTCCGAGGCGGTCACCGTGGGCGCCACCGACGAGGGCATCGCTATCCGAGCCACCGGCCAGGCGGTCGCGGCCGTGGCCGCCGGTGGCCCAGTCGGTGCCGGAGCCCCCGGCGAGGCGATCGGGGAGACCGCCTCCAGTAAGGCGGTCGGCGCCGCCGGCTCCGGCGAGCCGGTCGCGGCCGAAGCGGCCGGTGAGGGTATTGGCCCCGGCGTCGCCAGTAAGGCGGTCGCGGCGGACGGAGCCAGCCACCGCTTCGATACCGTTCAGGCTATCGCCCGCGGCCGTGCCGCCGGTGGCGGTACCGTCGCTCAAATCAACGGTGACGCCCCGCCGAGACCGGCGATAGTCGGCGGTGTCGGTACCGGCGCCGCCGGTCAGGGTGTCCCCGCTCCGGCCGCCGCTCAGGCGGTCGTCGCCGGCGCCGCCGGCCAGGCGGTTGGCGCCCCTGTTCCCGGAAAGGCGATCGGCGTGGGCCGAACCACGGGCGCTCTCCATGCCGAACAGGAGGTCGGTGCCACTGGCCTGGCGGGCGTACCCGAAGCCCGGGCCCAGGCGGAGGGTCACCCCGCTACCCGCCCGGGCGTAGCTGGCGGTATCGCCGCCGCGGCCACCGAACAGCAAATCGCTGTCCGCGCCGCCGGCGAGGGTGTCGCCGCCGGCCCGGCCAACCAGCCAATCGGTCCCGGCCCGGCCGGCGAGGCGGTTGGCGCCGCCGTCGCCGGCAAGGAAATCGTTATGGCCGGAGCCGATGACGCCTTCGATGCCGACGAGGCTGTCCCCGGCGGCGGTGCCATCGATGGCCGAGCCCGCTGCGAGGTCTACGCCAACGCCTTCCCCGGAGCCGCCGTAGGCGACGGTATCGAAGCCCGCCCCACCGGCCAGGGTGTCGGCGCCGGCCCGGCCCTGAAGGGTATCGTCGCCGCCGGCTCCGGCAAGGGTGTTGGCCCCACTAGCACCGGCCAGACCATCGCCTTGGGCAGAGCCGGTGACGGCCTCGATGCCGCGGAAGGTGTCGCCGGCGGCCGTGCCGCCTTCGCCGCTGCCGGCGGCGAGATCGACGCCAACCGCGGCCCGGGAACCGGTATAGGCGGCGGTGTCGATGCCGGACCCGCCGGCGAGGGTATCGGCCCCGCCCCTGCCCTGGAGGGTGTCGCCGCCGGCGGCCCCGGTCAGGGTATTGGCCCCCTCATCGCCGGCCAGATGGTCCCCGTGCGGGGAGCCGGTGACGGCCTCGATGCCGGAGAGGGTGTCGCCCTGGGCCGTGCCGCCGGAGGCCGCAGCCGCCGCCAGGTCAACGCTGACAGCCGCGCCGGAGGCGCCGTAGCCGGCAGTGTCGAAGCCCGCGCCGCCGTCCAAGTCGTCAGCTCCGGCGCCGCCCGTGAGGCGATCATCGCCGGCGCCACCCGCGAGGACGTTGGCCCCGCCCCCGCCGGTCAGGATGTCACCGTAGGCGGAGCCGGCCACCCCCTCGATGCTGCGCAGGGTGTCGCCTTCCGCAGTGCCGCCGGAGGCGCTACCGGCGGCCAGATCCACGGCGACTCCGGCGCCCGAATCGGTGTAGGCGGCGAGGTCGGCCCCGGTGCCGCCCGCCAGGGTGTCTGCGCCGGCACCTCCCATGAGGCGGTCATCGCCTCCGTTCCCGAACAGCCGGTCGTCGCCTTCCTTGCCGAGCAGCTGGTCGTCACCCTCCAGACCCCGGATGCGATCCTCAATTGCGGTGCCCCGGACGACGTCGTCGCCGTCGGTGCCGTAGAGGTCGAAGCCGCGGGCGAGCAGCTCCCGGTAGGGCAGCTCGGTGCCGTCGGCGAAGCGGAAGGTGTCGACGGGAGCCTGGGCGTAGGGCTGATCGGGGTCGAAGCCCTCGATGTGGACGGCCCCCTCGCCAGGCACCCGGAGCTTTAGCGAGCCCAGACCGAGGGTGATGTCTGCGGGGGCGATACCTGGACCGAAGGCCAGGGTGTTGCCGTCGTCCGCGTCCTCGATGGTGGCGGTGCCGGAGCGGTAGATGTAGCGGTCCTGACCCGCCCCGCCCCGGAGTACGTCGGCGCCGCCGTCGGCGATCAAGGTGTCGGCCCCGGTGCCGCCTTCCTGGGTGTCGTCGCCCGCGCCGCCGGCAAGGCGGTCGGCGCCGCCACGGCCCCTCAAGGTATCGCCACCAGCACCGCCGGCCAGCCGATTGCCGCTTGTATCCCCTTTAAGCGTGTCGCTGTAGGGGCTGCCGGTAATGGCCTCGATGCTGGAAAACGAATCGCCCTCGGCGGCACCGGCCGCCTGGCTGGGGTCAGCGAGGTCCAGAGTCAATCCGGCGGCGACCCCGGCGTAGACCACGCGATCGCGGCCACTGCCGCCAAGCAGCTCATCGGCGCCTTTTCCGCCGGACACGACATCATCGCCGGCCTCGCCCGCCAACCGATCGCCTCCGGCCCCGGCGCGCAGGACATCGTCGCCGGCACCACCCCGCAGGCTGTTGGCCCCGCTCGTGCCGGTCAGCCGATCATCGAACGCGGAGCCTTGGACGTCCTCGATGGCTGTCAGGCTATCGCCGGCCGCGGTGCCACCGCTCGCCTCGCCGGAGGCGAGGTCCACCGTCACGGCCGCGGGGGAATCGGCATACCGCGCCTTATCCCGGCCTGGCCCGCCGGCGAGGGTATCCGCCCCCTCGCCCCCGGTCAGAACATCCGCGCCGGTTCCCCCCTGGAGGCCGTCGCCCCCCGTTCCGCCAATCAGGGTGTCGTTATTGCTCCGGTACCGGCCGGGTGAGTATCCCGCCGGATCATCGAGCTCGCCGACTACTCGCGGTTGTCCCGTAACCGCCTCCCCCGGTACCAACGGCGGCGGCGCCTGCCCGTCCTGACCGCCAATCAGGGTATCGCTCCCGGCGCCCCCTTGAAGGCGATCGTCCCCGGAGCCGCCATCCAGGAAGTCATCCCCGGCACCGCCGGCAAGCTCGTCACGATTGGGGGCAACGACCGCCTCGTAATTGCCTCCCTCCCGGAGGATCCCAGTTTCCGGGGGCATCCCCGCCGGAACGGCAAACGTCCAGACGTTACGCCCCCCGAACAGCCGGTCATCCCCAGCGCCGCCGACCAGATGATCGTTGGAGCCACCGCCGTCGAGATGGTCCGCCCCTTTCCGCCCTTCGAGGGTATTGGCGTACTTATTGCCCTGGATCCGGTTCCCGAGGGGGTTGCCGGTACCGTCGATGCCGGAGTCGGGGTTAAGGGACAGGTTTTCCACATGGGCCGGCAAGGTGTAGGAACCGAGTCCGCTAAGGATCCGGTCCTCGCCTTCCCCGGCCCGCTCCACCACCGTATCGGTCGCGTAGGAAGTCTCCCGGAGCCGATAGCGGTCATCTCCCCGGCCGCCGTACAGCACGTCGTGGAAACCGTCGGCCCAGCGACCGTCCCCATTCAACAGGTCATCCCCGCCCCCGCCATACAGGCGATTCTCCTGGTAGTCACCGGTTATCTCGTTGGCCAAGTCGTTGCCCTTGAGCACAACGGTCGGGGCGCCGGGATTGGAGGCGGAAGGCCCCCATTTGGCCTGAAGATCCTCAACAGAGCCCGGCAGTGTGTAGCTGATCCGATCCGAGCTCCGCTGCTCAGCCGGCACCCAGGCTTCGGTCTGGTTGTCGGGCACTGACAACAGCACCTTGTCGTGGCCGTTCCCGGCTCCCTCCATCACCCGCGTGCCCCAATCCGACAGGCTGTAGAAATCATCGCCGGCACCGCCTTTCGCCACGTCCCGGGTCGCGGCATCGGCATTGGGCTGGAGGGCCGCGGTATAGGGCGCGAGGTGGTCGTCGCCCGGGCCGCCTTCCAGGACATCGGCATAGTAACTGCCGCGAAGGGTATCCTCGCCCGCACCGCCCCGGATCCGATCCCGGCCGAGCGGCTGCTCCTGGGGCTCGGGGGGGTCATCGGGCTGGGTGATGGGCACCTCGACGTATTCCACCTTGGGGCCTCCAAACCCCGGACTATCGGCATTATCCTTCTTTACCCACTCGGTTAGCTGGGCCTTGCGGTAAGAATCGTCGCGTGGCTGGTACACATCGATCAGGTCGGTACCGCCATTCAGGTTGTCATTGCCGGGCCCGCCGTTGATCCGATCGCTTCCCGGGCCGCCATCGATCCGGTCGTCACCCGCCCCGCCGACAAGCCGGTCGTCTCCGGCGGTACCGGATAGGTTGTCGTCTGTCCCGGTTCCGGTCTGCTCGATGCCCAGATCCAGGAGCTCGTCCCGGGTAAGCTGCGAGCCGTCCGCGAAGACGAACCGGTCGATCGGGGTGGTCTGGGCGGGCGCGGACGGGGCGAAGCCTTCCAGGTGGACGGATCCGGCACCCTGGACGTTGATCTGGAGCGATCCCCGGCTCAGCGAGAGGTCGCCCGCCGAGATCCCCGCACCGAACCGCAGCTCGTTGCTCCAATCCGGATCCTGGATCCGGAGGGCGCCGTCGCCGCGGTTGTAGGTATAGACATCGGCCCCCCGGCCGCCGGCTAGCAGGTCCTCACCGCTTCCGCCCGTCAGGAAATCGGCGCCGGCACCGCCGAATAGCTCGTCCGCGGCCGCGCCGCCGAGGAGGGTATCGTTGCCGGCAAAGCCCATCAGGACGTCCTTACCGTCGCCACCGGTCAGAACGTCGCCGCTGGCAGCCTCGGCGGCGAAGGGGCCGTCTCCGTAAAGGCGGTCGGAAGCGGCGCCGCCACGAAGGGTATCGGCGCCACCGCCACCGACTAGCTCGTCGCTGCCTCCCCCGCCAACCAGGGTATCCTTTCCGTGGTAGGCGGCTTCGATCCCCTTGGCGTCGCCATAGAGGAGATCGGAGCCATCGCCGCCTTGTAAGCGGTCGGCACCTCCCCCTCCGAAGAGGTCATCTTCCCCGCCACCGCCTTCAAGCTGGTCACCCCGGTCGAACTTTCCTGACTGGGTCACGCTATCGCCGTACAGGATGTCACGGTTGTCACCACCGAATAGGCGATCTTTCCCACCATAGCCTACCAACCGGTCCGACCCGCCTCCCCCGGCGAGGTAATCGGTGCCATTTTCATCGGGAGGAAGCTGAGAAGAGGCCAAATCCCCCATGAGGGTGTCATCCCCCTCCTCACCCAAAACGGTGTCGTCCCCCGCTCCGCCCCAGGCGTAATCGGACCCGGATCCCGCAAACACGGTATCTTCGCCCCCTGCCCCAAAAGCGGCGTCCGCACCGCGACCGGTATAGAGCAAATCATTCCCGGTGCTGTCCGGCAGCAACGTGAGCAGATTCTGAAAATCGAAAACAGGCGCCTTGAACACCCCGGTCTTGGCCGTATTGAGGCTGATGGCCCAATTTTTTAAAACGGAACCGAATTCCGTATCTCCCCGCACGAAATCCCGTCCCTTCCCGGATACAACCAAATCATCGCCCCCGCCTCCGGAGATCGCATCATTGGATTCGGATCCGGTCAGAAGGTCCTTGCCTTCGTTACCGGCCAGAACGTCGCCCCCCTCGGATCCCTGAATATAAACCCCGGATTCGGGGACGATTCCCTGGCTCCCTGATCCGGTATTGCCCAGCCGGATGGCCTCCACGGCGGATAACCGCGCACCGCCGTGGATCCGGTCCGAGCCGTCCCCGCCAAACAGGAGGTCGCCATCGGCATTACCGACCATCAGGTCCGCGCCTTTGCCGGCGCTCATGGTATCCCGGCCGGGGCCACCGACTACCCAGTCGTCACCGCCTTCCCCATGCTCGAAGCGGTCGGAGCCCCCGCCGCCCTCGAAGTAATCGTTGGCCGGGGTGTCTCCGAAATAATCCTGGGTAGCATCACCTACCGAGGCATTGGTGGTCTGGGGGGCATCGGAGTCCGTAAAGGGCTCGTCCTGGATGGTGAGGTCGGAGATCGTTAACGAGGTGCTGGTTCCCGTGCGGCCGGGCAGAGAGACACCCAGATCACCGAGCTGCTCGTCCTGGCTGTCGCCGTCGGGCCGGGCTTGGAGGGTTAGGGTCGCCGTCTTCTCGCCCGGATCAACGACCAGGTACTTCTTGTAGGTCCGGGACTGCCCCGACCCCTCCACCTCGGTGACCACATCCCCGCCCACGACGTCATAGCCCTCGGTAACCCCCCGGCGCTGGTCCCAGGCGGGCAGATCCAGCGCAATCCGCTGACCCTCCCGGGCCATCGCCTTCTCCAGCTCGACGGTCACGGTCAGCGTGTTGCCGTTGGCCGCCTTCTCGTTCCAAGAGCCCTTGTCGGCGGAGACCGAGGTCAGGGTCTGGGTAGCGCGGCGGAGCTTGTCCTGGGCGGCTTCCAGATTGGCCAGCTCCTCGTCGGTGGCATCCGCGAAGGCCGGATGGTTGGTCTTGACGGCTTCCAGGTCGGCGATGAGCTTCTCGGCTTCGCCTTGGGTAAGCTCGGACTCGCTGGCGTAGAGGTCGCTGAAGAATTCGCTGATATCGCCGAAAAACCCGCGCTCCGGGTTGGCGTAGCCGTCCACGCCGTTGTTGACGGCTTGGACCGTCATGTCCTTCACCAGCTGGCCGGGGTCGTTATTGCGCTCGGCAAGCTGCTGGAAGACCCGGGCATTGCTGTGGCGGACAAATTGGTTCTCGACCAGGGCAGATCCAACGGCTGCGGCCATGGCAGCGGGAGCAGGCCAATCCCCGGAACGCATCGTCGAGACCATGACTTCCAGAGGGGATTTGCCCGGGAACCGAAGCTCGGATACGTCGCCGATGGGCGTCCCCGCCATGGAAACCACACTTCCATCGACCGGCCGGTTCACGAAACGGCCCTGCTGGCCGACCTTGCCGAAGCCATCCGTGACCGGGGTGCTGTCGAAGAAATCCTGAAATTGGGAAAAGCTGCCGCCCTCGGTAATCTCCTGCATGCCCGGGGCGTCGAAGCTCATCCCGCCCCAGCCATAGGCGTCGGCTACCAGCTGGGCGAGCCCGCCCCCGAGGGAATGGCCGGTGACCAGGATCTCCTGGTTGGGGAAGTTTTGGCGTACCCGCTCGGCAAATGCCAGGGCGTCCACGAACTGGGGGTCCTCGCCTTCGAGACCCAGAGATTCCTGGATAATCTCTTTGTTGGGGCCGAGCCAATCCTTGAACTTTTGATCGGTGCCTCGGTAGGCGATGACGAGCTGGTTTGTAGCAGGATTTTGGTATACCTGGGCAGAAAAACCGTGTTGCCCAGCGTTCTCCGGTAACGGAACTGGGACTTTTGACCAACCTGGAACATCACTGTTGCCATAACTCGCCATGCTCAGCTCGGCGAATTCCGCTTCGTTTATACCATTGATGGAAATTGGCGTAGCCATAGGTCATCCCCCTTTTTATTACTCGTTCATCACCTCACCCCAACCCTGGCGAGCGGGTTTACGGCTTCGTTCCTTCCAGTTTTTGTGAAGGCGCTTCATAAAAGAAACCGGAAGCTCAATACGGTGAATCACCTCGTGCACATCCTTCGGCGCCCACGCTGCCCCCCTCCAAGTATGCTGTTCGTATGCATACAATTCGATCCAAAAACGGGTCTGAGGAGGCGTCACACAAGATCCCCAAAACTGGATATAGGTAATACCTGGATAGAGATTCCGCTGGTATTCGCGAAATGAAGGGAAACCACCCAGATTTTGTTTTTCCGTTCCAATCTTTACTGTCCCCCCCAAATGGGGAACCCCAACCTCATGAGTCTCAAACTCGTAACGTTTTTTGTCCTTCTCTGTCTGCGGCACCAGATACGCCGGTGAGCTCGGCGGCAGGTACCGCCTATCCATCACCCGATCGGTGAGCCACTGGATCTTGGCTGAGGAAGGCACGTAGACGTCCAGGAAGCAGTAGCTTTCCGGCTTGGATCCCTTTTTCCCCTTGTGCGGGAAAACCGTCCGAATCCCCGGCCATTCCACCCGCCAGGCCGCGGCTACCGCACCCTTGAGCTTGGTGCTTTCCCACTTCTCCGGCATGCCGAAGCGCTCGGCGAACTCGGGCGTGTAGACCCAGACGTTGGTGTCCTCGGTGTAGGCGCTGCCCCGTTCGGCGGTCCAGGTGTCGGCGTAGGAATCGCCCGGTCCGCCATAGGCAACCCCGATCCCCCACAGGCTTAATCCCAAAACAGCGCCGCCAATCGCTGCTGCCATGCTCTGTTGGCTTTTCATCATGCCTGGGCTCCGGCAACCGAAATGGTGGCCCCCTCCGGGAAGACCCGGGGGAAACTGAGGTTGGCCGCTGAGGGTCCCCTTCCCTGACCTTCCCGATCAAAAGCCTTCTCCAGCTCAACGGTCCTATTCAGCGCGTTGCCGTTGGCCGCCTTTTCGCTCCAGGCGCCCGTATCCGCCGAAACCGAGGCAATGGTCTGGATCGCCCGGCGCAGCTTGTCCTGAGCTTCTTCCAAATTGGCCAGATCGTTCTCACTTGCTTTTTCAAAGGCCGGATGGTTGGTCTTGACCTCTTCCAAATCAGCGATAAGTTCCTCAGCTCCGGCATGGGTGAGTTTCGCCTCACCGGCAAAAAGACCACTAAAGAACTCCCCGACATCACCGAAAAAGCCCCGCTCCGGGTTATCGTAACCGTCCACTCCATTATTGACGGCCTGCACCGTCATTTCCTTAACCAGCTGGCCGGGCTCGTTATTGCGCTCAAATAGCTGTTGGAATATCCGCTCGGTGCTATGGCGCTCAAGCTGGTCCTTGGTCAATTTGGTACCGGCAGCCAGAACAGCTGCAGCACCCCCTCGCCACCCTTTGGTAACCATGGTGGACACCAGGATCTCCGCCGGAGACATGCCCGGATACCGCAACTCGGAGACCTCCCCGATCGAGGTGCCTACCCCGGATACGGCGCTATCCGCTACCGGCCGGTTTACGAAACGGCCCTTCTGGCCGACCTTGCCGAAGCCATCCGTGACCGGGGTGCTGTCGAAGAAATCCTGAAATTGGGAAAAGCTGCCGCCCTCGGTAATCTCCTGCATGCCCGGGGCGTCGAAGCTCATCCCGCCCCAGCCATAGGCGTCGGCTACCAGCTGGGCGAGCCCGCCCCCGAGGGAATGGCCGGTGACCAGGATCTCCTGGTTGGGGAAGTTTTGGCGTACCCGCTCGGCAAATGCCAGGGCGTCCACGAACTGGGGGTCCTCGCCTTCGAGACCCAGAGATTCCTGGATAATCTCTTTGTTGGGGCCGAGCCAATCCTTGACCTTTTGATCGGTGCCTCGGTAAGCGATGACGAGCTGGTTTGTAGCTTGATTTTCATAAACCTGGGCGGAGAAACCATGCTGCCCGGCGTTTGGAGGTAAATCCACATTTTGTTTAAACCAACCTTCAACCCCGTTATTCCCGTAACTCGCCATACTTAGCTCGGCGAAATCCGCCTCATTGATGCCATTGATGGAAATCGGCCTGGCCATGGGTCAACCCCCTTTTATTACTCGTTGATCACCTTACCCCAACCCTGGCGAGCGGGTTCGCGATTTCGTTCCTTCCAGTTTTTGTGAAGGCGCCTCATAAAGGAAGCTGGCAATTCGATACGATGTGTGACTTCGTGAACATCGGAAGATTTAACTCCCCAAGCAGCTCCCCCCCAAAAGAAATTCTCGTAAGCATGAATCTGAACCCAGGAACGGATTTGGGGAGGAGTTACGCAGGATTTCCAAAACTGGATATAGGTAATTCCCGGGTAAAGGTCCCGCTGATATTCCCTGATCGGGAATCCACCCAGGTCTTGGTCCACTGTCCCAAATTCCACCGTCCCCCCACTGCTGGGAACCCCAACCTCATGGGTCTCAAACTCGTAGCGCTTTCTGTCCTTTTCCGTCTGCGGCACCAGATATGCCGGCGAGCTCGGCGGCAGATACCGCCGGTCCATCACCCGCTCAGTGAGCCATTGGATCTTGGCCGAGGAAGGCACGTAGACGTCCAGGAAGCAGTAGCTCTCCGGCTTGGAGACCTCTTTCCCCTTGTGCGGGAAGACCGTCCGAATCCCCGGCCACTCCACCCGCCAGGCCGCGGCCACGGCGCCTTTCAGCTTGGTGCTCTCCCATTTCTCCGGCATGCCGAAGCGCTCGGCGAATTCGGGGGTATACACCCAGACATTGGTGTCCTCGGTGTAGGCACTGCCCCGCTCTGCCGTCCAGGTTTCGGCGTAGGAATCGCCCGGGCCGCCGTAGGCAACCCCGACCCCGCACAGGCTTAACCCCAAAACAGCGCCGCCAATCGCTGCTTCCATGCTCGGTTGCTTTTTCATCATGCCCGGACTCCGGCTCCCGAAATAGCGGCCCCTTCCGGGAAAACCCGGGGGAATCTGAGGCCACCCGCTGAGGGCCTCCTTCCCTGACCTTCCCGCTCAAAAGCCTTCCCCAGCTCGACGGTCACGGTCAACGTATTGACGTTGGCCGCCTTCTCGTTCCAGGAGCCCTTATCGGCGGAGGCCGAGGTCAGGGTCTGGGTAGCGCGGCGGAGCTTGTCCTGGGCCTTTTCCAGGTCGGCGATCTGCGCGTCGGTGGCGTCGGCGTAGGCCTTGCTGTTCCGCAGGGTGTCCAGCTGGCCGATCAGGTCCTCGGCCTGGGCCTGGGTCAGCTCCTTTTCGGGATTGAAGACGGCGTTGAAGTAGTCCCGCAAGGTGTCGGTGAAGGTTTGCTCGGGGGCGGTGTAGCCCTCGGTCCCGTAGGCCAGGTAGGAATCCACGTACTGCTGCAGCAGCACGCCTTCCTGCTCGGCCTGCTCCAGGTGGTCGATGAAATTGGCCATGGAATGGCGGCCGCTTTGATCAAAGCCCGTATCGGCAACGCCCGCGAAATACGCGGTCACCGCGGAGGGCGCGATCCCGGCCTCGATGGACAGGCCCAGAAGGTCAGGCCGCCCCTGTTCGGTGATCAGGTCATGCTTGGTGCCGATGTGCTCGCCGGGGAGGGTCGAAATCCCGCTGCCGAGGACCGTGTAGCTGGTCAGGTCCCCCACATTCCCCATGGACAGGTTGTTGGCCTGGAGGAAGGCGTCGATCAGGCCGCCGTCGGTAGGCGGACTGTAATTCCCCATCCCCGGCGCCTCGAAGGTCACCCCGTCCCAGCCGAAGGTGTCCGCCGCCAGCTGCGCCAGGCCCCCGCCCAGGGAGTGGCCGGTGACGGAGATATCGACGCCAAGGCCCTGGTAGGTATCCTGCACATTCTTGGCGAATTCCAGCGCATCCACGAACTGCGGGTCCTCCAGACCCAGGGCGATCTTGCCGTCCGTGGTGAGCAGGTCCTTATAGAGGTCGGACCACGGCTCCGTGCCCCGGTAGGCGATGACCACCTCGTCGCCCTTGCGAAAGGCCTCCCCAAAGAATCCGGATTCAGGATTGGAACGCGCCAGGCCCGTCCGTCCCCAACCTTTTTCCTGAAGCCCCATACTTTGAAGGGTAGCGTCTTCTCCCCCGTAAGCCAGCTGACTCAGCTGTGCATATTCCAGATTCGACACCATTTTCTTTTACCCCTTTTTAACTGTTTAACTACTAGATTATTTTCCTAGGATCTCTTCATATTCCCCTTGAGAAGGGTTTCTGCTCTTTGCCTTCCACTCGGCATACAGCTTTTGCATAAAGCTTTCAGGCAGCCGCACCTTGTGAATTACCGCATCCGCATTCCTTCTTGAGGTTCCTTCGGGCCGAAATTCAATATTCGATACCCCATCCCCCGGAGTGGTGCATGTCATGCTTAGGGAGAGGTAATCGACACCTGGATACAATTTTTTCCGGAATTTCCTAACAATCAGCCCCCCGAACCCGGCCTCCTCATACCGAACCAAGGCCCGGCCACTTAGCCCCACCGGCCGCCGTTGCCATTGCTCGTCTTTTTCCCGTTGGGGCATCAAATAGGTGGGAGCATCCGGCGTATACCACCAGATATCCGCAACCTTTTCATTGGCCCAGGGGATATCCGCGTCAGTTGGAAGGAAAAGATCCAAAACGCAACGCCGCACCGGCTTGCTGACGCCCTCCCTCTTGTGCGAAAACATCAATCGAGACGACGAGGTCTCCACCCGAAACGCCGCCCCATGGGCCCCCTCCAGCTCCCCGCTCACCCACTTCTCGGGCATGCCGAAGCGCTCGGCGAACTCCTTGGTGTACACCCAGACGTTGATG
>NZ_JAZKRM010000035.1:0-24033 GCF_036628635.1 Thiohalorhabdus sp.
CGGCGAGCTCGCGGATCTGATCGAGCTCGCCGAGGATGTTGTCGTGCTCGTGGATCATCTGGTGGGGTGGGTCCGATTCGGAGTCGCCGCCGGCGGGGATGCCGAAATGGGGGGCGAGCACCTCGTTTTCGCAGTAGATGTGGCGCTGCAGGCCCTGATAGCAGGATTCGATCAGCGGCTTGGCCTCGGCGATCTCGCCTTTGTTGGCGTGCTGCAGGGCGATGGCGAATAGCCGGTCGAGGCGCTCGTGGTCCCGCGACAGCAGGTCGGTGAGCGAGTCGGGGGTCATCGTGTCCCGGTCCACCACCCGCACCCGATAGGCGCCTTCGGTGGCCTCGGTGATCTCCCAGTGGATGCGGTTGCGCAGCATCAGCGCCACTGCCTGCATGAGCATGGTGGGCTCATCCGAGAAGACGAGCTCCAGCGGCTGATCAGTGCCCTTCTCTTTCAGCGTGGCGAAGGCCGCCATGCGGGGGCGGGGCTCGCTGCTCAGATCGATGGTCTCGGCGGCGGTATCCGTCATTCCTGTGGCCTTTTTGCGCTTCATGGTGGGGGGCTTTATCCTCCACACCCTTTGACCGGCGTCAACGCCGGTGCGTCCCCATTACTGGCAGGAGTGCCCCATGAGCGAGGAGGACTATCGGCCCCCTCTGGCCGATCACTGGGACCGTATGGAGGCCAAATACGGTGATGAAAGCGGTGATTTCAGCTTCGATCAGCTCACCGACGAGGAGCTGCTGGAGATGGAGCGCCTGGGCATTATGGCGATCTACCAGGACGACTGGGTGACCTCCCAGGAGAAGATCAACCTCCAGCCTCTGCTTACCCTGGTGGAGAAGCAGCGGACCAAGCGCGGCCTGAGCGCACCGGATAACTCTTCATCCTGACGCTTGGGGGGCGGCTGGGCCGGCGTTATCCTGGCTCCTTTTTGGTACGGCAGGAGCACGGCATCATGAGTGTTGGCCAGGATTCGTTCACGGTGGTGACCGAGGGCCGCGGTACCTACGAGGTAACCGATGGCGTCCAGCGGATCGTTCGGGCATGCGGTATCGCCACAGGCACGTGCCATATCTATCAGCACCACACCAGCGCCTCGCTGGTGGTCACCGAGAACGCCGATCCCGATGTTCGCAACGATCTGGAGACCATCCTGGGGCGCCTGGCCCCCGACGGTGACCCCGCCTACGCCCACGATCTCGAAGGCGCCGACGATATGGCCGCCCATGCCCGCAACATCCTGACCAACAACGACCTGACCGTGCCCGTGAGCGGTGGGCGCTGCCTGCTCGGCACCTGGCAGGGGGTGTTCCTGTGGGAGCACCGCTATGCCGGGTACCGGCGCCAGATCACGGTGACGGTTCAGGGCGAGTAGGACGTTTGACGGGGATTTGACCACGGAGGTCACGGAGTATGGCAGAAACCCTGAAGTCGTCATGACCTGATTTCCTCCGTGTCCTCCGTGGTGAAAATCGCCGCCGGAAAAGCCCTTCTCTGCGGTAAGTCATACCCCAAAGGAAAACCCCCGATGGCCGACGCCCGACAGCAGCAACCGCCGGTGATCCGGCTCGCCGACTATACCCCGCCCGCCTTCCTGGTAGACCACGTGGACCTGCGCTTCGAGCTCGGCGAGGACTCCACCCTGGTCCATTCCCGGCTGACCGGGCGGGCCAATCCCGAGCGCGTCCAGTCCGAAGACCTGGTCCTGGACGGCCGCGAGCTGACCCTCGAGGAGCTGGTCCTGGACGGCCATCCCTTGAGCAAGGCGGCCTATACCCTGGGCGAGGAGTCGCTGACCATCCCCGATCCGGGCGAGACCTTCACCCTGGAGATCACCACCCGCATCCGGCCGCAGGAAAATACCGCCCTGGAGGGCCTGTACAAGTCCTCGGGCAACTTCTGCACCCAGTGCGAGCCCGAGGGCTTCCGGCGCATCACCTACTTCCCGGACCGCAGTGACGTCATGGCCACCTACACCACCACCATCGTGGCCGACGCCGAGCGCTACCCGGTACTGCTGTCCAATGGCAACCGCGTCGCCGGCGGCACCCTCACCGACGGCCGCCACTGGGTGCGCTGGGAGGACCCCTTCCCCAAGCCGTCCTACCTGTTCGCCCTGGTAGCCGGGGACCTCGCCTGCGTCGCCGATTCGTTCACCACCATGTCCGGCCGGGAGGTGGCGCTGCGCATCTACGTGGAGCACGGCAACGCCGACAAGGTGGACCACGCCATGCAGGCCCTGAAGGAGGCCATGGCCTGGGACGAGCGCGCCTACGGCCGGGAGTGCGATCTCGACATCTACCAGATCGTGGCGGTGGCCGACTTCAACATGGGGGCCATGGAGAACAAGGGCCTCAACATCTTCAACACCTCGGCCGTGCTGGCCAAGACCGAGACCGCCACCGACGCCGATTTCCAGCGCATCGAGGCCATTATCGGCCACGAGTACTTCCACAACTGGTCGGGCAACCGCGTGACCCTGCGCGACTGGTTCCAGCTGTCGCTCAAGGAGGGCTTCACGGTCTTCCGCGAGCAGCACTTCTCGGGCGAGCGCTACTCCGAGGCCGTGCAGCGCATCGAGGACGTGCGCCGCCTGCGCTCGGCCCAGTTCCCGGAGGACGACGGCCCCACCGCCCATCCGGTGCGGCCGGACAGCTACATCGAGATCTCCAACTTCTATACCCCCACGGTGTACGAGAAGGGCGCCGAGGTGATCCGCATGATGTGGCACCTGCTCGGCCCCGAGGGCTTCCGCCGCGGCAGCGACCTGTATTTCGAGCGCCATGACGGCCAGGCGGTGACCACCGAGGACTTCGTGCGGGCCATGGAGGCCGCCACCGACGCCGACCTGGCCCAGTTCCGCCTGTGGTACACCCAGGCCGGCACGCCCCGGCTGCATTGCAGCGGCGAATGGGACGGCGAGGCCGGCAGCTACACCCTCCGCGTCCGTCAGGAGGTCCCGGCGACCCCGGGCCAGCCGGACAAGGCCCCGATGCATCTGCCCTTCGCGGTGGGTCTGCTGGACGCCGAGGGCAACGATCTGCCGCTGCAAATGGCCGGTGAGGAAACGGAAGGGGGCGGGGAAACCACCCGGGTGCTCGAGGTCCGGGACGATGAGCAGGCCTTCACCTTCACCGGCCTCGACGCCGAGCCGGTGCCCTCCCTCCTGCGGGGCTTCTCGGCCCCAGTGCGGGTGCAGTTCGATTACACCGACGGCGACCTGGCCTTCCTGCTGGCCCACGACAGCGATCTGTTCAACCGCTGGGAGGCCGGCCAGGAGCTGGCCCAGCGCGCCCTGTTCGGCTGCGTGGCGGCGCATCGGGAAGGCCGGGCCATGGAGCTGGATGCGGGGCTGGAGGCGGCCTTCGGGACGCTGCTGCGGGCGCCGGCGGAGGACCGGGCCCTGGTGGCCGAGGCCCTGACCCTGCCGGAGGAGGGCTACCTGGCCGATCTAGCCGAGCCCCCCGTGGACCCTTCTGCCATCCACGCCGCCCGCGCCTTCACTCGGCGGCGCCTGGCGGAGGTCTTGGCCGCAGAGTTCGAGACTGGCTACCACGCCAACCTCGCAGAGGGGGCCTACCGGGTGACCGCCGAGGCCATCGCCCGCCGCCGGCTCAAGAATGCCTGTCTGGCTTACCGCGTGGCCTCCGGGGATGACACCAGTCGCTCCATGGCGCTGGAGCAGTTCCAGGCTGCCGACAACATGACCGACCAGCTGGGTGGGTTGCGGCCGCTGGTGGCCGAAGGCCACCCAGAGGCTGAGCAGGCCCTGGCGGATTTCTACGAGCAGTGGCAGTCCGATCCGGAGGTGGTGGACAAGTGGTTCGCCATCCAGGCCACATCCCCCGAATGGGGGTCCCTGGAGCGGGTGCGGGAGCTCATGAGCCATCCCGCCTTTAACTTCCGCAATCCCAACAAGGTTCGCGCCCTGCTCGGGGCCTTTGCCCGCGGCAATCCGGCCCGCTTCCACGACCCCTCGGGCGAGGCCTACGCCTTCTTTGCCGACCAGGTCCTGGCCATGGACCCCATCAATCCCCAGATGGCCGCGGCCATGGCGCGCGCCTTCAGCCGCTTCGGCCGCTATGCCGAGCCGCATTACTCCGGCATGCGCGACCAGCTGGAGCGCATCCGGGCAACGGACGGTCTGTCAAGGGATACCTACGAGATCGCCGCCCGGAGCCTGGGCGAGGTGGAAGGGGCCTGAGCCGTATGGGCTCCGCCGCTGCCTTGACTCAGAGGCTTGATGGATTTGGAGCGTGCCCGGAAAAGGGGGTCAGATCTCCAGGATGAAGGGGTTGATCCCCAGCTCGCGGGCCCGATGGCGGGCGGCCTGCTCCTTGCCCCGGGGCACAACGACATAGAACTTGGCCCCAGTCTCGGCGGCATAGGCGGCCAGGGCCGGCCAGCGGCGATTGGGATCCTCGCCTTCCAGATCGTCGGATGTGGCCACGGCGAAGATGTGGAGCAGGTTGTCCCGGCCGGTGACATCGGGCTGCACGTCATGGAGCGAGTCGGGTCGGGGGTAGCCGTCGAGTTCCGCCTGCAAGGCTCGCAGTCCCTCCCGGTAGGCCCCCTCGGCAAGGGCGGTAACCATGGCCTGGCGGTCGGGATCGGTGCTGTTGCTGCTCATGGGGGTCTCCGAGCTCGGTCATGGAGGAGGCGGAGCAGGAGGTGCTCGGTGCGCTCGGCGCAGCGCTCCGTTTCCTTCTGCCAGCGTGGCGAGTCCCACTGGCCCGTCCGCTGCGGGGAGGGGGCTCAGGCCGGGCCCAAAGGCCGCGAGATCCTCCATGCAGGCGGCGACGGCCAGGTTCTCCGGGGCCGGCGCCAAGGAATTGGGCCTCGGCGCTAAACCAGCCGATGCTGTGGTTCGGGCGCAGGCGGTGATCGGCGAGCCCGGCCTGCATGGCCCAAGCAAGGGCCCCTTCGAGGTCCCGGCGGGTTTGTCGGGCGGAGCCGTTACGGTCCAACCTGGCCCGAGCGGCCCAGAACTTGTCCCAAGCCAGGCGTTTGGCGTCGCGGCTCCAGTTTCCCCACAAGGGACGGTCCATCAGCGCTCGCTGCTCCTCCTGGTTCCGTGTCCCCAAACGGCCTGGTAGGAGGGCCTGCGCATCCCGTTCCTGACGGCTCCGGAAAAGGCGACTTCCCCGGGGGGGGGCGGCCTGCCTTCAGGCCCGGTTTGCATTCCCCGCCCGGCGGGAGGGTCCTGCTCGTCACCCCCATGCCATCCCCCTCAGGAAAGACCTGTTCCCCGCAGGGTAGGCCATTGCCCGCTCCCGGTGCAGCCGCTGGGGGTAATTGGACCCCCCGGTCCCGCCTGGGACCGCCATGGGGGCGGACCTGACCGGGGTGTGGGCGCGGGGAGCCGGTTGGGAAACCCGAGGACGGCGGTACTCGGAAAGCAGGCGGTGGAGCTCGCTTTTGACGCAACAGGGCGTCCCGCCCATGGCAGCAGCGAATAGGCGGTGAAGCTGGGGACGGGCTGGCGCCGCCCCTCGTTCGACCATGGTGACCCATAGATCCTACGGGGTACCTTTGGAGGTGTTACTTAGCCACTCAAGGGATCCGCCGTCGGGACCCCCGCTACAGAGGGGGGGTGTTCTGGAACCGGATCCTCTCCCACAGGGTGGCTGCGCAAATGAGCCAAGCAGGTGGCAAGGCCCTCGGAGACCGGAGTTTGCGGGGCTCGCACGGCCCAGAGGGACAGGTTCAGGTCCAGGTCACGGATCGGCAAGGGGATTAGCTCCCGATCAAGCCCACCGGCAAGGGCCAGGCTGGAGGTCACGGTCAGGTGCTCGCCCTGGTGCAGGTGGGTCAGGAGGTTGGTCTGAGAGCCCACCACCCGGTCCGCCCGCAGGGGCGGGTGGCCTTCTTGCCGAAGGCGTCGTTCCAGCCTGTCGCGGAGCTCGCAACCAGGAGCACGCAGAACAAGCGGGGCCCGCAGGAAATCGGCAAGGCCAATGGAGTCCCTTCCGGCCCAGGGGTGGCTGCGGTGTCAGGTGGCAAGCAGGCGATGCGAGCCCATGCGCTCGGGGACAAGGTCCTCGTTCGCCGGGGGTTGCTCCACCAGGGCAAGGTCCGCCCTACCTTGAGAAAGTCGGCGGAGACTTTTCCGTCTTGGAAAGACACGGGTTTCGATGGTGATGTCTGGCAATGCCGCTTGCCACTGAGGGAGAGCCCGGGGCAGCCAGTAGTGGCCCAGGGTGGGACTGGCGGCAATCCGGAGGGATCCTTCTTGAATCATGGGGGCGGATGACGACCGCAGGTCATCCATGAGCTCGCCGTAGGCATCGGTGATGCGTACCGCCTGCTCAAGCACTTTGGCGCCATCGGTGGTCAGATCGGTGCCCGCCCGATCCCGGCGCACCAGGCGCTTGCCACGGTGCGCTCCAGCCCCTTCAGGTGCTTACTCACATTAGGCTGGTTCCAGCCCAGGGCCCGGGCGGCATGGGTGAAGGTGCCGTTCTCGGCCACCGCACGCAGGGCCATCAGGCCGCGGATGGGCGGAGTGTGGTTGTGCCAGTCCATAGGCCCTCGCTGAGCGGGTGTCGGGGAACGTCGAAGCTGCCGCGCCGGGGCGTGGCCCCCTGATCAAAAATCCCATTTAATATATCAGGATTGATTCAGAGTGGCATGGTAGTAAATCCGGGAAAACCCGGATTTAAGCCTCGACCTATCGAAGCAGGCGAGTGGCTGCAGGGCGATCCAGGTCGGCGGGGCGATCCAGGTCCCAGCGGGCGGGTAGCTCCGCCCAGTCCAGCCCCAGCTCGGTGCACCGCTGTCGGGTTGCGGCCATGACGCCGCCACCGCCCCAGGGAATGGCCCGGAAAAGCCCCGGTTGCGGCCGGCGCAGGCCCACCAGCCCATAGCCGCCGTCGGCCATGGGCACAAATACGGCGTCGCGGCCGTGGGCCAGCTCGCCCAGGGCTCGCTCGATATCCCTGGGCTGGAGGCCCAGGACGTCGCTGCCGATGAGGACCGCCGCCGAGGCGCCGGTCAGGGCCTGGCAAAGGGCGGCGTGCATGCGCTCACCCAGATCGGATCCGCGCTGAGGCCGTAGGGGCAGGCGATGGCGTCGGGCAAGGGCGCGGAAAAAGGGGTGCTGGGTTGCCGGAATGGCATATAGCCGGGCCGGACAGGGGGCCGGGGCTGCCAGCCGGGTCAGGGTGTCGGCGGTCAGGCGCATGTGCAGGGATGCCGCCTGTCGGGAAGACAGCGGGGGCACCAAGCGGCGAAGCACCCGGCCCGGGGTCGGGGCTTTGGCAAAAACCAGTAGGCGGCAATGAGAGGCTGGGAAGTCCAGAGTCAGCTCCTTGCCAGGACTGGGGCAATCGGGATAGGGGCTCACCTGCCTAGTGGCTCGGTCTCGAAGCTCGCCGCGGCTGTGGCCTTGTCGATGGTGATCCTGAGGAAGCCGTGGGCGGGCTCCACGTGGTGCTGGTCATTGCAGTAGGACGGCACCGTAGGGTCGAAAGAGACAAAGGCGGTCACCTGGAGCATCTCGTCGTCGGCCTCGGTATGGTGCACCGAAATGCGCAGCTCCTCGTCGAAGGCCGGCCAGGCCCCTGCCCGGCAGAAATCCTGGATAGGGATGTGCCAGTGCTGCGCCCGCACCTCCCGGGTCAGCGCGCTCTCGAAGTCGGCTCCGCCGAAGGCCTCTAGGCTATCGGGAAAACGGACGGTCTCGCTCATGTCGTCCTCCGCGGTTGGTGACATGGGCATGGACCGTGGTAACCGAGGATGTGTTCCGTTTGCATCTTATGGCACTGGCGAGAGGCGTTGATGAATCCCGTACCCGAGCGCAGGCTCAGCGGTACCACCGCGCCAGCCGGTCCGAAGATGCGCCCAGGAAGTAGCCCATTCGCAGGGCCCACATGAGCGCTATGGTACTCAGGATGCCCCCCTCCTCCCATCGCCGGCTGGCGGTGAGCGCCTTTGCCCGGAGGCAGGCAGGCCGGCCGGCCATCCGTTTCAGGGTGGCGCTGATGGCGATGTCCTCCATCAGCGGCTGGTCCGGGAAGCCGCCGGTGGCGTCGAAGGCCTGCCTGGTCATGAAAAGCGCCTGGTCCCCGGTGGCGATGCCCGTGATCCGGCTGCGTGCGTTCATCAGGGCCCCAACCAGTGTCAGTAGGGTATGTCGGCTGGCGCCGTCCAGGCGCACATCGAACCGGCCCCAGCGCCGACCGTGGGCCAGGGCGGAAAGGAGGGTCCCGTCGCCGTTGGCCGGCAGCCGGGTGTCGGCATGCAAGAACAGCAGCGCTTCGCCGCGGGCCGTTGCGGCCCCCGTGTTCATCTGGCGGGCGCGGCCGCGGGGTCCGGCCAGGACACGATCAGCGAGAGGCTCGGCCAGGGCCGGGGTGTCATCAAGGCTGCCGCCGTCCACCACCACCACCTCGGTCCCTCGGCGGCGCCAGGCCTGGAGCGGATCGAGGGTGGCCTGGATGGTGGCGGCCTCGTTCAGGGCTGGGACGATGATACTAAGCTCGGGCTCGCTAGCCGGCGATGGCGCCGCCACAGCTGCTCCCCTGGCCGGCGGTGCAGCCGTAGCAGTGATCGCGCACCGCCACGGGGTGGCCGGCAAGGTCAACGCCGATAAGGTCGCGGATGTGGGGCCGGTTGAGCGAGGGGTCTTGAACCGGCAGGTCCAGCATCTGGTTGAAGTCGCAGTCGTAGACGAAGCCCCGCCAGTCCACCGAAATCAGGTCGCGGCACATAACACCGTGCAGGTTGGCGTCGCTGTGGGCGCTCTTGAGCAGCGCCAGGTATTCGTCGAATTGGCCGTGCGAGATCAGCGTCGAGCCGAAGCGCTGGATGGGCATGTTGGCGATGGTGAAAAGGCGGTCGAAGGCGATTCCAAAATCGCGGTTTAGGTGCAGACGATAGGCCGCCTCCAGCTGGTCCTGGTCGGGCGGCAGGCTAGGTCCCAGGGGGTTGTAAACCAGGGTCAGCATGCGGCTATCGTCGCCCCGGCCGTAGCCCAGCCCGTTGAGCCGCTGCAGGGCACGGATGCTAGTCCCAAAAACCCCGTCACCGCGCTGGCTGTCGACGTTGGCCTCCTGGTAGCAAGGTAGGCTGGCCACTACCTCCACGCCTTGGTCGGCCAGGAACCCGGCCAGTCCCGCCTGGTCGGTCTCCTCCAGCACGGTCAGATTGCAGCGGTCGATGACGTGGATGCCTCGGGACCGCGCCGCGGTCACCAGGTCGCGGAAGTGGGGATTGAGCTCGGGCGCGCCGCCGGTGAGGTCAAGGGTGGTGATGCCCCCGGCGTCCATGAAGGCCAGCAGGTCGTCCAGGGTCTCACGGTCCATGACCTCGGTGCGGTTGGGACCGGCGTTGACGTGGCAGTGGAGGCAGGTCTGGTTACACAGATAGCCCAGGTTCACCTGTAGTGTCGACACCCCGCGCCGCTTGAGCGGCGGGAAATCGGTTGGCTCAAGATACGGCAGCGTGGCGTGCATGGCCGGTTCCTTCGTCGTCAGGGAGGCGTGAGGGGTGAGGAGCAGAGGCGGAGGCCACGGCGTTATCCGCAGATGCCGCGGATTAATGCAGATGCTATGCGGCCAAGGCCAAAATCCATGCGCGGGCCCCTGTTATGCCGTCGAGCCTCCCTGGGGCCGACGACCCCAGCCGCCTGTGATTTCCGTAGTTTTCATCTGCGTCATCTGCGGATAGGGTCCTTGACGTTGTCGTTGCTCCTCCCCCCTCACTCTTCACGGTAAAACCCGGTTGATCCAGCGCACCAGGGCCTTGACCCGTGGCCGGAACAGCCGCTCGGCGTAGTATTTGGACACCGTCTGCTTAGCGATCTCCGCCAGAGTGGGGTAGGCGTGGACCGCCGCCGCGATGTCCTTAGGGGTCAGCCGACCGCGGACGGCCTGTACCAGTTCCGGCAGCACCTCGCCGGCATGGGACCCCAGGACGGTAGCGCCGACAATGCGGCCGCGCCGGAACACGAGCTTGGCGAAGCCGGTATCCTCGCTCTCGGTCACCGCTCGGTCGAGGTCGGCAAAGTCGGCGCGATGGACCTCTAGCCCATCGTAACGCTGCTCCGCTTCGGCGGGTGTGAGGCCCACCTGGGCCAGCTCCGGATCGGTATACGTGACCCGCGGCAGGGCGGTGAGGTCGGCCTTAGCCGGTAGCCGGAAGACGGCGTTCTGGATGACCACCCCCGCCTGGTAGTTGGCCAGGTGGGAGAATTGGAAGGGCCCGCAGACGTCGCCGACCGCGAAGATATGGCGCGCCGCGGTGCGCTGGCGGCGGTCCACCGAGACGGCTCCCGAGCCGGTAAGGCCGACGCCGGCGGCCTCCAGGTTCAAACCCTCGGTGACGGGTTTACGGCCAGTGGCAACCAGGATCCGGTCCGCTTCCAGGTTATTCCCCTGGCCCAGGTGCAGTCTGTGGCCTTCCCCCTCTGGGCTCGGGGTTACTTCCTGCACCTGACAGCCAGTACGGATGGCCAGGCCCTCGGCCTCCAGACCCGCCCGCAGGGTTTCCGAGGCCTCACGGTCTTCCGCCGGAAGGATAGGCTCCCCGGTTTCCACCACCGTTACCTGCCAGTCCAGCCGGTGGAAGGCCTGTGCCATCTCCACACCCACCGGACCGGCGCCGATAACCGCCAGGCGTGCCGGAGGTCCCGTTACCTCGAAGACGTCCTCGTTGGTCCAGTAGCCGGCCTCAGCCAGGCCGGGGATGGGCGGTACCGACGGTTCCGAGCCGGTCGCCAGGACGAAACGGCGGCTGCGCAAGATCCGCTGGCCCGCCTCGATACGGTGGGGATCGAGGAAGCGGGCCGCGGCGAATACCACCTCGACCCCGTAGCTTTGGAAGCGGGCAGGGTCATCTTGGGTCTGAAGGCGCTCCACCACGGTGCGTACCCGACGGTTCACCGCTGCCATATCCACCCCAGGGTCCCGGGGGGTCAGGCCGAAATCGGCGCCTCGGCGCATGAGCTGTGCCACTCGGGCGCTGCGCAGCAGGGTCTTGGAAGGCACGCAACCGGTATGCAGGCATTCGCCGCCAAGCTCACCCGAAGCTTCCACCAAGGCCACCCGCAGGCCCAGGCGCCCGGCCACGCTGGCCACCGAAAGGCCCCCCGAGCCGGCGCCAACGACCACCAGGTCGTAGCGCTCCTCGCCCCCGGGGTTGGTCGTCACGCCGAGCCCCTTGCGGCAGCATTGCCCGACAGGATGGCGGAGACGGTGCGGTGCGGGAAGCTCCGGGTGCCGCCTTTCGCCTGCACAGGGGGAATCGGGGTAGAATCCCGAGGCACTTCTTCACCAATCGGCAAGGGAACCCTCATCGCCATGGGCTGGATCGATCGCATTCCGTTGGGCTCGCTGGTTGTGGCGGCCCTGCTTCTGGGCCTGGCGCCGTTCGCGCCGGAGCCCCATTTATGGCAGAAACTGAAGATGCTCGCAGCCGGCACCTTAACCCAGCCGATCGACATCTTCGACCTGGTCCTGCACGGGGTCTTCCCATTGCTGTTGGGGATCCGGTTGGTGCGGGTGGCCCTGGCACGATCAGCCGCCTGAACCCGATTCTTGGGCGCGTTGATATACGCCAGGGCCCAGGCTACGGAGTCAGCCGGAAGGTATCCAGCCTCCGCCGCTTACGCGAGCGCTGGCTGCTAGGAGTAAGCTTGACTTACAAAAAGATCGGTGACTACGGCGTTATCGGCAACGGTGCCACAATCGCCCTGGTGGGTCTGGACGGTTCCATTGACTGGTTGTGCTCCCCCTATCTGGACTCTCCCACCATCTTCGGGGCCCTGCTGGACGATGCTAGGGGCGGCCGGTTTGCCGTAACCCCCTCAGCCGAATGGGATTCGGCCCAGCACTATTTCCAGGAAACCAATGTCCTGCAGACCCTGTTCCGGACTTCCGAAGGCGAGGCCGAGGTGGTGGATTTTATGCCCGCCGGTGAAGAGGCCATTAGCCTTGCTGGCCACCGCGACCACCTCATCCGCCGGATCCGGGGTTTATCCGGTTCCATGACCTTGAGCCTAGAGTGCTCGCCGCGCCCCGACTACGCTCGCCAGCAGGAACCGCCGGCCGAGCAGCTGGATGAGCGGAGTTGGCGGATTCACGATGGCGCCGCCTATTACGTTGTCTCCGCCACCAGGGCCCTGTCCTGGCAGGCGGAAAGGGCCGGTCTCGCCCTGGCCGCCGGTGACGTCGTGTGGCTGGTCTTCAGTCGCGATGACCAAGGGCTCGCCATTGGCGGGGGCGACCCTCTGGAAGGGGTGCTGGATGCCACTCTGGCCTATTGGCAAGCCTGGTCCCACACCGAGGAGGTGACCCGCTATCCGGCGGAGCGCTTCTGGCGGGAGAACCTGGATCGCGCCGCCCTGGTGATGAAGCTGCTCCAGTTCGAGGATACCGGCGCCATCGCTGCCGGCGGCACCAGCTCCCTGCCCACCATCCTCTTTGGGGAGCGCAACTGGGACTACCGCTTCAGCTGGATCCGGGACACCGCCATGACCCTTGCGGCCCTGTTCGAGCTGGGCCACACCAATGAGGTCAGCCGCTACCTGGACTGGCTCAAGCAGCTGTGCGCCCACGAGCCACCCGGGCAGCTGCGCATCATGTATCAGCTCACCAAGGCCGAGCCCCCCGATGGCGAGACTCGCCTGGAGCATCTGTCCGGCTACAAGGGCAGCTATCCGGTCCATGTCGGCCAGTACAACGTGGAGCAGAAACAGCACGACATCTACGGGGAGCTGCTGGAGACCGTCTTCGCCGTCTCGCGCTACGTGGGCCAGATCGATCTTGAGCTTTGGGATTATCTGCGGCCAATGCTGGACAAGGTGTGCCGGGTTTGGCGGGAACCGGACGACGGCATCTGGGAGATTCGGACCGGGCCCTACCACTATGTCCATTCCAAGCTCATGTGCTGGGTGGCCCTGGACCGAGGCATCAAGATCGCCGAGCACTACGGCCTGCCGGGCGAGGTCGCCAGCTGGCGCAGGGAGCGGGAGGCGATCCGAGCCGATATCCTGGCGAAGGGCTATAACCCCGAGCGAGGCGCGTTCACCCAGCACTACGACACCGACGAGCTGGACGCTTCGGTGCTCATGATTCCCATCGTGGGCTTTTTGCCGGTTGAGGACGAGCGGGTCGCCAACACCATTGAGGCCATCGAGAACGAGCTTCTGGTGGAAGGCACCATGCTGCGCTACCGCATGGATGACGGCCTACCCGGCCAGGAACATGGTTTCCTGATCTGTCTGTTCTGGTACGTGGACTGCCTGATCCTGCAGAAGCGGCTCAACGAGGCGGGGGCACACCTACGGCGAATCGATCGGTTCTCCAACCATCTGGGGCTGTTCGGTGAGCAGTACGACCCCCGGTACAAGGAGATCACCGGCAATTTCCCGCAGGCCTATTCCCACATCGGCTTCGCCATCACCGCCGTCCATTACCTCAACGCCCGGCGCACCCGCTCGATCCCGGAGCACTCCACCAGCTGGCGCCACCGCCTGAGCCTGCTTTTCAGCCCCCTTTTGCTGAACCCCGAGCCCGAGGGCCATACCCCTACACCGGCGATCAATCCGGCCGAGGAGATCAAGCGCACGGTGAACACCCTGCGCGGCCACTTTTACGACAACCATCGCCAGCGGGTGAATTACCGTCTGGTCCGAGGTTCGGGGTACTACGCCAAGTTCGAGCAGGTAGCCGCCGATTTGGCCGCCTTCGACCCTTCGATCCTGGCAACCGATGCCGAGCGCACCGCCTTCTGGGTCAATGTCTTCAACGCCATTGTGATCCATGGCGTCATCGAGCTCGGCATCCGCGATTCTATGCGGGAGGTGCCCTGGTTCTTCCGGGCCATCCAGTACAAGGTGGGTGATCACACTTTCACCCCCGACGACATCGAGCACGGCATTTTGCGGGGGAACCGGGGTGGTCCCTTTACCCTTCGGCGGCAGTTCGGTCCGGGGGATCCCAGGCGCGGGCTGATGGTGACAGAGCCCGATCCGCGGGTGCATTTCGCCCTGGTCTGCGGCAGCCGCTCCTGTCCGCCCATCGAGGTGTTCGAGTTGGACAATCTGGAGGCCCAGTTGGAAACGGCCGGCAAGGTGTTCATCAACGCGACCACGCGGGTCCGACCCAAGCGTGAACGGGTGGAAATCTCCCGCGTATTCAAATGGTACCGAGGCGATTTCCCCCACGATGACGCCGAGCTGATCCGCTTCCTGGCCCGTCGGCTCTACGACCGGGACAAGGGGGATTGGCTGGAGTCCCGGGCCCATGCCGTGACCATCGCCTATGCCCCCTACGATTGGCGGCTCAACCAGACCCGTCGCCAGACGGTGTGATCGCCATGATAAGGCGCGCACCACGGGGGTGGGTAAGGATCGGTACCTCGGCGTGCCCGGTTGGCGCCCCGAATAGGGCCGGTAGACACCGGATCCCTTCGGGTTGGCAGGGCTATTTCGCTGAGGGCGGTAGCCTTCCCCGGATTCTCGGGGATGGTTGCCTATAAGCTCTCGGGGGGCTCAGGGGGTGGCCCTGAGGCCAGGGCGGGGATGGCTTCTGGCGGCAGAGGCCGGCTGTAGCCGAACCCTTGCACTAGCTCGCAGCCCATGGCTTTTAGGGAGCGGGCCTGGTCGAAGGTCTCTACGCCTTCCGCGATGGGCTCGATGCCTAGCGGTCGGGCCATGTTGACCATCGCCCGAACCAGTTCCGCCGGTTGCTGAACGGTGATCTCGCCGATGAACGAACGGTCGATCTTAAGGAAATCGATGGGGAATCGCCGCAGGTAGCCCAGGGCGCTGTAGCCGGTGCCGAAGTCGTCCAGGGCCAGGCGGATTCCGGCGGCCTGCAGCTCCTTTAGGATCCGTGCAGCGTCCTCGCCCTCCTCCAGGAACAGGCTCTCGGTGATCTCCAACTCGAACTGGCCCTCACCCAGGCCGGCCCGGCGCACAGCGCCGATGATGCTGTCCACCAGATTGGGGCCCCGGAACTGGCGCACCGACAGGTTGACTGCCACCGGCACGGGCCGGCCCGTGGCGGCCCAGACCGCCGCCTGTTAGGCGGCGGCGCGAACCACCCAATCGCCCACCTCGTTGATCAGACCCATCTCTTCGAGCATGGGGATAAAGGTTCCCGGCGAGATTATCCCGCGGTCGGGATGTTTCCATCGGAGCAGGGCCTTTACGCCGTGTAAAAGGCCTTGCCCCAGGTGGAACTTTGGTTGGTAGAGGAGGTAGAACTGGTCCTGTTCCAGGGCGCGGCTGAGGTCGGCCTCCAAGCTCAGGTGCTCGGGACCGCGCTGATCCATCTCCGGGGTGTAGTGAATGAACTGGTTCCGGCCTAGCTGCTTGGCCCGATGCAGGGCGCCGTCCGCCTGTTTGAGCAAGGTGGCCGGGTCGCGGCTGTCGATGGGATAGAGGCTGGCCCCGGCGTTGGCGGTGACCACCAGCTCGTAATCGTCGATCGCAATGGGCTCCGCCAGGGTTTCCAGGATCTTGGTAACCAGGACAGGGCCATGTTCGGGTTGCTCGATGTCGTCCAGCAACAGGGCGAATTGGTCGCTGCCGAAGCGGGCAATCGTGTCCCCGTTGCGTATGGCTGCGGCCAAGCGTTCGCCCACGGCCCGTAACA
This sequence comes from Thiohalorhabdus sp., assembly GCF_036628635.1. GTDB lineage: Bacteria > Pseudomonadota > Gammaproteobacteria > Thiohalorhabdales > Thiohalorhabdaceae > Thiohalorhabdus. Next base: position 15,600 of record NZ_JAZKRM010000035.1, read on the forward strand.
GGCGATCGCCGCGGGCATGGTCAAGCCTGTCGTTGACCTGCTGGAACCGGTTCAGGTCCAGCAGCACCACCGCAGCGAGTCGGTTATGGTGTTCCATATGGGCGGTGGTTAGGCGCAGCCGCTCGTCAAATAGGTGCCGATTGGGCAGCTCGGTGAGGGGATCGTAATAGGCCAGGAAGCGGATGCGCTCCTCCATCCGGAGGCTCTCGGTGATGTCCCGGCCGGTGGCCACGAAATTGCGGATCTTTCCCCCGCTATCCCGCAGGGGGGAGATGGTCTCGTCCATCTGGAAAAGCTCGCCATTGCGCCTTCGGTTCGTGAGAATGTCGTGGCATACCTAGCCCTTTGAATGGTTTCCCACATCCGGTGGAAGAGAGACTCTGGATGAAGGCCGAAGCGAAGGAGCTCGGCATGGGTCCGCCCGATGGCCTCCTCTGCGGGATAGCCGGTAATCCGCTCGAATGCGGGATTGACGTACTCCATGCGCCCGGAGTCATCGGTAATGCGGATCAGGTCGCCGGATTGCTCGATGGCGCTGGAGAACTTTTCCATCTCCGCCTGGATGCGCTTCTGGTCGGAGATGTCGCGGCCAATGGTGGAGAAATGGGTTGCCTCCCCGTTGGTGGCGTAATGGGCCTGGATGATCTGCGATACTGGGATCTCGGCGCCGTCCGCCCGCATAAAGGTGGCCTCTCCCTACCAAGTGCCCTCGCGGGCGGCGACGGGGAAGATCTCCTCCAGGGTCTGGCGCGCCTTCTCATGGGCCTTGCTGCCCAGAACGTGGTGACCGCTGGGATCGGTGTCGCCCGGCATTCCCAGCATCTGCCAGGCACCAGCATTGCGATAAAGGATATGGCCTTGGCGATCGGCGAGCCCGACGAAATCGGGGGTGGCCTCAAGGATAGCTACTAGGTGGTCACGTTCCTGACGCCACGCTTGCCGATCCCGTAGGATCTGGATGCCGTAGGCAAGATCCCCAGCCAGCTGCTCCAGAAGCCAGGCCTCCTCGTTATCGAAGGCGTCCGGCTCGGCGGCGTAGATGGCAAGGCTGCCGAAGGTTCGTTCGTTCGTAGTCAGGGGCAGGGCAATGGCCGACTCGTAGCTCCGGGCCAGGGCGGCCTCCCGCCAGGGGGCGAAGGTGGCGGAGCTGCGAAGATCCCGGTCCACGGAGGGTGCAGCGGAGCGGATGGCCCGGCCCACTGGCCCCTGGCCGGTGGGCTCGTCGCCCCAGGTGACCTGGATGCGGTCGAGGTAGCCGGCCTCGTGACCGGCGTGGGCAACCGGTCGGACGTGGTTCTCGCTGTCGTTTTCGGCGTACCCGGCCCAGGCGAAGCGATAGCCGCCAACTGCCACTGCGACCCGGCAGATCTCCTCGAGCAGGGTGGCCTCCTCGCGCGTCCGGACCAGGGCGCGATGACCGGCGCTGACCGTTTCCAAGGCCCGACGCATGCGGTGACGGGTCGACTCGGTGCGACCTTTTTGACCAATGTCCAGAATGAGCGCCGTGACCGCGGTGCCGGCCGGGGTATCCCCCCGGAGCAGGACAATGGTCACCGGTCCTGCCTCGCCCTCGCGGGAACGGAGGGTGATGGGATCGCCGTCGTTCATCCAGTGGCGGTCGGGGGTGCCCTTCAGGAAGGCCTCGACATCGCGGCGGTGCTTGTCGCGGTTGGCTTCGGGGAAAAGCCGTTCCAGAGGCTCGCCCAGCACCTCCTCGGCGGGAAAGCCGAACAGGGATTCGGCGGCGGGATTGAACAGCCGGATGCGCGGGCCGAAGTCGATGCCGACAACGACTTCGGATGTGGCTTCCAGCAGCTTTTCCGCCAGATCATGGTCCATGGTGGCGGAACGGTTCCCCTGGGATTCCCCGGCATCGGAGGGCAGTGGCATGGAGCGATCGAATTCCCGTGGCCAGTGCCAAGTGGCATGGCCGGGGAACCTTGAATTTTTAGGGAACCCGACCCAGCCAAGCCATTGAAATGGGTAGCCATATATACCTTGGGACCGCCTACGGATCAACCATTTCGGGGGACTGGAGGCGTCTGCCCCTCCCGGCATGCCCCGGAGGGTTGCCTTCCTTTCCCCTGAGCATATCCTTTCCGATTTAGTAGAATCGACCGTCCCCGCAAGGAACGTGACCCGAAGACTCAGCAAAGAAGGATGCTCGACCATGAAGGTGGTTGTTTCCGTTACCCACGGCACCGACGATCCCACTCAGGCAACCCTGGGAATCCTGGCCGCCAAGGCTGCGGCCGAGCAGGGCAACGATGTTACCGTCTGGCTCCAGGGCGAGGCGGCCATTCTGGCCAACAAGCACGTCTACCCCCACGTTCAGGGGGTCAATATGCCTGCCATGAAGGACGCCATGGAGGCCCTGGTGGAAAAGGGCGTGCCCATGTGGGTGTGCAAGGCCTGCGGCGTTGCCCGCGGCGTGGATGAGTCCAACTGGGTGGCCACGGCCAGCTACAAGGCCATGGGCGATTTCGTGTCTGCGGTTACCGAGGCGGACAAGAATATCGACTTCTGAGCCAACTGGCCTTCGCCTCCCCATTGCGGCCCGCCTTTCCCGGCGGGCCGTTTTTGTTGGCAACCCCTGTGGCCACGGGGTACAAAGGACGGGTAGGCCCAGTGCGGGAGTCCTCCTTGGCCGACCATTTTCTACCCCGAGCGTGTTTCCAGGCCCTGTTCGACGCACTCCACGGCCAGGGTTACACCTGCCGGGGACCGCGCGTGCGCGACGGCGCCATCGTCATGGACGAGGTGGCCGGCGTGGATGATCTGTGCTTCGGCCTGCGCGACCGCCAGGCCCCGGGCAGCTACGCCCTGGAGGAGGGAGCGGGCCGCTATTTCGCCTGGGCCAACGGCCCCCTGGCCCTCAAGCCGCTGACCTTCGCGCCCCGGGAGACCCTGTGGCGGGCGGCCAAGGACGGTGACGGCGCCTTGAGCTTCACCGAGCCCGAGCCCGCCCCCGAGCCGGTGGCGGTGATCGGGGCCCGGGCCTGCGACCTGGCGGGTCTGGCCCTTCAGGACCAGCACTTCCTGGGGGATGAGCCCGACGCCTATTATCAAGCTCGGCGCGACAACCTGTTCCTGGTGGCGGTGAACTGCACCCATCCCGCCGACACCTGCTTCTGCGCCGCCACCGGGGACGGCCCCGAGGCCACCCACAGCTTCGACCTGGTGCTGTCCGAGCTAGACCACGGCTTCCTGGTCCGGGCCGGCTCCGACGCCGGCGCCGCGGTGCTCGACGCCCTGCCCACAGAGGCAGCGACGGACGCCCAGAACGCCGATGCCAGCGCTGCCATCGACGCCGCGGCCACGGCCCAGAGCCGCGGTCTGCCGTCGCAAAACCTTCGCGAGTTCTTGTTCGCCAACCCCACCCATCCGCGCTGGGAGGAGGTGGCCGAGCGCTGCCTGTCCTGCGGCAACTGCACCAACGTCTGCCCCACCTGCTTCTGCCACAGCCTGGAAACCGTCCCGGACCTGGAGGGCACCACCGCCGATCAGGTGCGCCAGTGGGATTCCTGCTTCACAGCGGGCCACAGCTATCTCCACGGCATCGTCATCCGGGACACCACCGCCCACCGCTACCGACAGTGGCTTACCCACAAGCTCGCCGGCTGGCACGACCAGTTCGGCCGCAGCGGCTGCGTCGGCTGCGGTCGGTGCATCACCTGGTGCCCCACCGGCATCGATCTAACCGAGGAAGTCGCCGCCATGTGGGCCGATTTCGAAGGCGGGGGCGCCGATGGCTGAGCCCTTGCGTCATGCCCCCTGGGAGGCCGAAGTGGTCGATGCGACCACGGAGAGCCCCGGCATCGTTACCCTGCGGCTCCGGGCAACCGACCGGGCGATCCGCGCGGCCTATCGCTTCCGCCCGGGTCAGTTCAACATGCTGTACCTGTTCGGGGTGGGCGAGGTGCCCATCTCCATCAGCTCCGACCCCGATGATCCCGAGACCCTGGCCCACACGGTGCGGGGCGTGGGCCGGGTCACCAACAAATTGGTGACGCTCGCTCCCGGCGACCGCGTGGGCCTGCGCGGGCCCTTTGGGAGTTCCTGGCCCCTGGCGCGGGCGGAAGGCCGGGACGTCCTGGTGGTCACCGGGGGCCTGGGCTGCGCCCCGGTGGTCTCGGTGATCGACTACATCATGGCGCGGCGGCAGGATTTCGGGCACCTGACCATCCTGCAGGGGGTCAAGCATTCCCAGGACCTGATCTGGCGCTCCCGCTACGCCGCATGGGAGCGCGAGCCGGACACGGAAGTGGGTCTGGCCGCCAATGTGGCCGGGGAGAACTGGCCCGGCCACCAGGGTCTGGTTACCGAGCTTTTCGACCGCTACCCCCTGGATCCGGCCGCCACCGAGACCATGATGTGCGGCCCCGAGCCCATGATGCGTGCGGCAGCCGAGGATCTAACGGGTCGCGGCTTCGATCCCGGCTCCATCTGGCTCAGCATGGAGCGCAACATGCACTGTGCCGTGGCCCGCTGCGGCCACTGCCAGCTCGGCCCCCATTTCGTCTGCAGGGACGGTCCCGTCTTCCCCTATGGGCGCATCGGGGAACTGCTTGCGGTGAAAGGGCTCTAGGTCCACTCCATTAACCATTTGGTCCTGCCTGCCCCCTTGGGTTAAGGTAGGTGCCGTGGTAGGAGGCCCCTCTCCGATGCCCGCCGCCGCATTTCGTCATTCGTAAGGCAAAAGGAAGTCAACATGCAGGTTGAAAAGAACCGGGTCGTCAGCATCGACTACACCCTTAAGGACAACGACGACCAGGTCATCGACACCTCCGAGGGCCGGGATCCGCTCGCCTACATCCACGGCACGGGCCAGATCATCCCCGGCCTGGAGAATGCGCTTGAGGGCAAGGAGCCCGGGGCCGACGTCACCGTGACCATCAACCCCGAAGAGGGCTATGGCGAGCGGGACGAGTCCATGGTTCTCAATGTGCCCCGCGAGCAGTTCGAGGGCGCCGAGCAGATCGAGCCCGGCATGCAGTTCCAGGCCGAGACCGACGAGGGCGTGCGCATCCTCACCGTGCTCGAGGCCGGGGACCAGGAAGTGACCGTGGACGGCAACCATCCGCTCGCCGGCATCACGCTGAACTTCGACGTCAGCGTCCAGGACGTCCGCGAGGCCGAGCAGGAAGAGATCGACCACGGCCACGTGCATGGCCCCGGTGGCCACGAGCACGAGTAAGTCTCGCCAGCCGGAATAGGTCGTGGCCGCGCGTTAGCGGCCACCCCGCCTAGACCGCGCCGGTTAAGCCCGACCGGGATGCCTTAGCGGGCTTCCTGGCGCTGCGGGCGCTTGGCCAAAGCAACGGCCCGGGCTAGTATTCTGGCCCGGGCGTTTCTGTTTGCTTTACCCCTCGGGTTACCGATTTGCCGCATTCCCGCATCCTGCATGGCTTCCGTTTCCGCCTGCGGCGGGCCGCCCTGGCCCTTCTGGTGGGCCTGGTGCTGGGCCAGCCGGCGCTGGTGGCCCATGCCATGGACCATGCCCTGGATGACGGCAGCCCCGTCTGCGAGGTGTGCACGGTAACCCAGAGCACCGCCGACACGGCGGCCGTTCCGGCTGTGATGCGGCTGGATCCGGCCCCCAACACGACCCCTTTCACCGCTGGCCCGCCTCCGGCTCCCCGGCTCCTGGGGAGTGCGGCCCGGGATCCCCCTCCCGCCCTTCGCTGACAGCCCAGATGGACCGCGCCCGCTCGGCGCGGGCGCCGCTGTGTTGAACCCCGTTAATCAGCGAAGGGTCCCGTTATGCCCATGCCTTTCCGGCTATTGGCGGCCGGCGTGCTCGCCCTCTTCTCAGGGTTTTTGGCCCATGGGGCCGGGGCGAGCTCCGCCGAGGTGACCGCCGGCAACCGTTTCAACCCCGACATTTCCGTGATCCTGGAAGGCAATGCCTACCGGGACGATGAAGGCGGTGAGGCCGACGAGCGGATCGCCGGCGCCGCCGGCATCAACGAGATCGGTGGCGATCACGGCCACGGTGGCGGTCAAGGCGGCGAGGCCGTCGGCTTCAACCTCAAGCCGACCGAGCTCGTCTTCTCCGCCAGCGTCGATCCCTACTTCGACGCCTATGCCCAGTTCGTGGTGACCGAGTCCGGCGAGGTGAACCTGGAGGAGACCTACCTCACTACCCGCGAACTGCCCGCGGGCCTGCAGGTCAAGGCCGGCCAGTTCCTGTCCGGCATCGGCTACCACAACGAAAAACACCGCCACCAGTGGGCGTTCATCGAGCAGAACCTGGCCTACCAGCAGCTGCTCGGCGATCACGGCCTCACGGGCACCGGCGTCCAGCTCACCTGGACCCCGCTCACCCCGGTCTACACCCGCTTCGGGGTGGAGGCCTTGCAGGGCGACCAGGAGGTGGTGGGGCGCTTCGACGGCGAGGAAGCGCTAAATGAGGCGGATTTGAGGGGTATGGGGGGTCGCTTCGGCGACCCCAAGGGCGGGCCCCGCCTGGTCACTGCCTTCGCCAAGCTCCGCCCCCGACCTGGGCTACAGCCACGAGCTTCAGATGGGGCTGTTCGGCGTCCTGGCCACCGAGCAGCAGGAGGTCCATACCCAGCCCGTTAAGCACGTCCTACGTGGCGACTACTGGGTGGCCGGCACCGACTGGGTCTACGCCTACGATGCCCCCCACCAGTACGGCAAGGGCGATTTCAGGATAAGCGCCGAGTATCTGTACGCGGTGAAGGACCTGGAGGTGGCGCACCACGGCGGAAGCCCCCCGGTGGGGGATGCACGCACCTTCCGTGAGGACGGCTTCTATGTGCAGGGCCGCTACGGCTTCGCCGCCAACTGGCGGGCCGCCCTGCGCTACGACGCCGTGGGCGCGGGGGTCAACGAGAAGACCGTGGGCGCCTCCGGGACCGCCGAGACCTGGGATGCTTCCCACCGAGCGTCGGCGGTCCTGACCTGGACGCCGACCCACTATTCCCGCCTACAGGCCCAGTGGTCGGGTTCCGACATCGCCACCGAATCCGGCCGGAAGCGGGCCAACCAGTACTTCCTGCGGTTCATCGCCAGCATGGGCCAGCACGGCGCCCACGAATTCTAGAGGGAGAAGGCCATGCCTCGCCTGCTTGCCTTGCTTGTCGCCCTTTTGACGGCCGCTCCGGCCCTGGCCGAGGTCCGGGTGGTGGCTACCACCCCATCCATGGCCATGCTCGCCCGCACCGTGGGCGGGGAGGCCGTTTCGGTGACCACGCTGGCCCCGCCGGACCGGGACACCCATTACCTGCGGGCCAAGCCGTCCATGATCCGCGACCTGCGACGGGCGGACCTGGTGGTGGCCGTGGGGGCCGAGCTGGAGGTGGGCTGGCTGCCCGCTGCCCTGCGCCGGGCGGCCAACCCGGCTATCCGGCCAGGCCGAACCGGCTATTTCGAGGCCGCGGCCCAGGTGGAGCTCATCGGCAGCTACGAGCGGGCCGACCGCGCCGCCGGCGACGTCCACCCCGCCGGGGACCCCCACGTAAATCTGGACCCGGTGCGTATGGCGACGGTGGCCGAGGCCCTGGCCCAGCGCCTGCGCGAGCTGGACGGCGCCCACGCGGAGGCCTTCCGGAAGCGGGCGGCCGATTTCCGGGATGAGGTGGCGGAGCGCCTCCCCGGTTGGCAGCAGCGGGTGGCCGGCAGCCCCGGCGTGGTGGCCTTCCACAAGGACATCCGCTATCTGGCGGAGCGCCTGGATGTGCCCATTCGAGGCCACCTGGAGCCCAAGCCCGGCATCGCCCCCACCGCCTCCCACCTTCGGGGGCTGATCGACGATCTGAAGGGGGATGAGGTGGGGGTGATCCTGCGCCGGCCCTTCCACCCGCCGGATCCGGTCCAGAAGGTGGCCGAGGCCACGGGCTGGGGCACCGCTGTCCTGCCCCTGGATCCCGAGCTGGGGGCCGATGCGGCGGCCTACTTCGAGCTCATCGACCGTTACGCCACCGCCATCGGTGGAGGCCGCGGATCCGACTAGGTAGGAGAGCTGAGCATGGTGCAGGCAACGGCCCGGGGCACCGGGCAGGAACAAGCCGCAGGCACCGCCCCTGATTCGACCTCCGGGGCCCTGGTGACGGCCGAGGACGTGGTGGTGGGCTACGCCCGACCGGTGCTCGGCCCCCTGACCTTCCGGGTGGAGGCCGGCGACGTGGTGGGGGTCTGGGGCCCCAACGGCGTCGGCAAATCCACCCTGCTCAAGGCCATGGCCGGAACCGCGCGGGTGCTCCGCGGCCGATTGGATGTCGCCCAGGATCGGCGGATCGCCTATCAGTCCCAGCAGCCGGTGCGGCTTCCGGAGATGCCGTTAACCGGCCGAGAGCTTCTGGCCTATCTGGGCGCCGATGAGTCGGGAGCACCGCAGCGGCTCCAGGGCTGGCTGGACCAGCGCATGGACCGGCTCTCCGGGGGGCAGTTCCAGCTGCTCACCATCTGG
>NZ_JAZKRM010000036.1:0-23124 GCF_036628635.1 Thiohalorhabdus sp.
TACCTTTAGTAAGAACAAAGCTGAAATGATTGAGGAGAACACGGCATGATCCAGCGTTACGCAACAATCGTTAAGGGCAAAGTGCGTCATGTCGTGGCGGGAGAAAAGCCGCATGAGTCGGCGTTACCGGTTGAGTACCCCGATCTCTCCGATGTGGACCGGATTACCGATTCGGTGGTGCAGAATCCGCCCGAAGAATGGGATGTGTACTCCGACTACGTTGAGGTCACTCACACGATTGAAGCCTATGACGTGGATAAGCATAGAGAGATCAAGCGTAAGCAGGCCAGGGAAATGCGTAAGGAGGTCGAGGATAGCGGCACCACCTTTGATTACGATGGTGAAACCCTGGAAACCCGCACCGACCGCACTACACGGGATGACGTAAAGGACGTGAAGGAACAGATCGACGCCGGGGTGGTTACCGAGGTTGATTGGGAGTTCCAGCCCCATGAATGGACAACCCTGGACGGGGCCAAGGCGGACAAGCTGTTGTCAGTAATCCGGGAGCATCGGCGCTTGGCATTCGATAGGCAGGCCGAATTGGAGAGCGAGTTGGATGCGGCTACCGATATGTACGATCTAAGGGCTGTTTCCATCAACAGCGGTTGGCCCTCCTGAGATAAGGGGTAGTTCTTGTTTGTTGCCCCCCTTGGTGTAAAACCGCTCGGAACGCCTGGGTTTAACCAGGCAACCGGGATCATGCCCGGTTTAACGGCCCCCCTCGGCATCAGCCCGTTGGGGGTTCCTTGGCAGCGCGAGGAGGCTACAAGCGAGACCATCACGGCTGATTTCCCCTTACCTGTTGGCCTACTGGGGACGGTCTCCGGGGACAATACAATTCGGGTTAGCTGGCGGTCGGCCAGGGCGATTGGCCGAACGGCTCCGGCGGCCTGGAGGGGGCAAACATCGACCGATGGGAGGATTCCGGCCAACTACCGGGGCACCGCCACAGCCTCAAGCCTCATTCCGACTGCGTGGCGTGGTCGGCCTCAAGCCCCTGCAATCCTCCAGGTGGCCTATCGGGCGCCCCGCACCAGCGAATCTCAGATACCGATTGCTTGGAGGGAGAGAACGACCGTAACGGCGGATAGCCTGCTGCCTATTTCGTGGGCCATCAGCCTGGCCGATGAGGCAGCCGCTCAAGTGGCCTGGGCCCGCTTTGCCCAAAGCGAGTCCGCCCTGCCTTCTGCCTGGATGGCTCGCCCCGAGGCAGCGGCGGTTATTCCTGTCGCCTGGCGGGGGTCGGAATCCGATGTTTCCGCTGACACCTTCATGCCTATCGGGTGGATGGCGCAGCGGGCAGCCCTGAGCCCGATTCCAGTTGAATGGGCCGGGGCGATTGCCGGGGAAGCTCGGGTTCCACTGGAATGGGCCGGGGCGATTGCCGAAGCCTCCGATGTCCCGGTCGAATGGCGCAGCGCGCTCGCTGGTTCGGTACGGGTGCCAACCGCCTGGCTCCGGCTCACGGCCGTATCAGCCGACTCGGGCCTGCCGCTGGCCTGGGGCAATCTGGTGGGGTCGGACGGCATTGTTCCCATCGGGTGGTCCGGGGGTCTCTCCCAGGCGGGTGTTCACCCCGTTGGGTGGCGGCGGGCGCTATCCGATTCGGCCGATATACCCGTTGCCTGGCTCAACCTAACCGCCGTTTCCGTGGCCACGGATCTGCCGGTTTCCTGGCTGGCTACGACCAGCAGGGCCGGACCATTCGCCACCGCTTGGTCCGGTACGGCCCGGCAAGAGAGCCCTGCTCCTACCGCCTGGCGGGCGATAGTCCCCGGGGCTCCCATAACCGCCAACCTTTCCTGGCTCCGACTGGCCCAGGCCGATACCGGCGTAAGCATCGGGTGGGGCGGGGAAACCGTTGGCGACATAGCCATTCTCGTTGCCTGGGATGGGCCCAACCCGTTCAAGGAAGGCGCCCTGACTTGGCAGATCGACGCCAGGGGGCATGTTTGGGTCCAACCAAGGCGCGGGGCCGAATGGGTTCTGGCTGGCCGGTCCCTTATTTTCTACCTCCAGTAGCTCAAAAAGGAGCGAACCATGGCCGTAACCGCAGACGATCTCGTTGCCTATGGCTCCGCCACCATGCCGGACGACGATTCGGTGACCGACATCGGCGGCGCCATCGACACCAGCATCCGGGTGAGCTTCACCGATGTTGCCCCGGCCGACACCGTGGACGTGGTCTCCGACGACAGTGGCGACTCCCAGGACGTGACCATTCATGGCCGGGATGACCAGGGCGTCCTGGTCTCCGAGACCCTGACCCTCAACGGCACCACAACCGTCAACGGTGCTCAGACCTTCGACATCATCCTGAAAGTGGTGGTCAGTGCCTCCCACGCGGGCAACATCACCCTCACCGAGGCAACCGGGGGCGACACGCTCATGGTCATCGAGCCCGGGGTGCTGGAGGTGCGCCGGCCCTTCTACGACGCCCTGGCCGAGGACTCCGATGGGGTCGAGCGGACCTACTACGAGAAGTTCTTTATCAAGAACAACAACGGCTCCACGGCCCTGACCAGCGCCTCCATTGCCGAAAGCGCCGATCCCTCCGGGAAGGTAGCATTCGACCTGGAAGGGACCCTCAACGGGAGCGATACCAATGGTGGCGGTGACAGGCAGACCGCTCCCAGCGGCTACACCTTCGATAGCACCACCAAGTCGGTTGCCGGGGGCGACCTGACGGCCACCGACGCCCAGGGGGTGTGGGCCGAGCTGACCCTGCCGGCCGGCGAGGCGCCGCAGCAGACTAGCTTCACCCTGACCACCAGCGGGAACACGACGTAATGGTCACGCTAGAGAAGCAGCCCTCGGAGTCCCGGCAATACACCCTGGACTTTACGGCCTTTCCCGAAATGAAGCGGGGGGACGTGATAACCAACATCCAGGAAGTCACCTACGAGGTGGTTTCTGGGACCGAGGAAACGGCCCTCACGCTGGATAACGGGGTCATCAACACGGATGGCGACAAGGTCCAGGTCCAGATCGGTGACGGAACCCATGAAGTTCTCTACAAGGTGACGGCGGTGGTGGATACCAATGCCGGTGACGTGCTGGAGGGCGAGGGGTTCCTGTTCGTCTTTGACTATTGAGGCGTCAGGCCCCCTTCACCCCACAACATTGCCCCGCAGAACCACCTCCCAAGCCTCCAGTGCATCGCGCTTCTCCTTGAAGTAGTCGTAGCGGTCGTAGTGCATGTTGTTACAGCTTGGCCAGGCACTCCTTACAGGCCCGACCGCCCTCCCCAACCAGGTGGGGGGCGATGCCCGTGGCCCCGCAGAACAGGCAGGTTGAAACCCCGTCCTTTACCTTCTCCCAGTCGTAGGGGTTAGGGGTGGGCACCTGCATCCCGTCCGGGGCCCAGATGGTCAGGGTATCGGTCCCCTCGTTACGGGTGACGCACAGGGCTTGAAAGTCCTCCCGGTGGAGGACGCAGGCCTGCTCCCAATCCTGGCCGGGCACCTTGGGCACCACCAGCCAACCGTCCGCGATAGCGGCGTCCCGCCATTGGATGATGGCCAGGGTGCGCTCCAGAAGGGGGCGGGAGGCCAGGATTCGAGCCTGCCGGGCCGGTCTAATCTGCTTCCCAGGCCTCATTCGGTTACTCCTCCGTGTTGTGAGGCTCCCGGTAATCCATCTTCCGCATAGCCTCCAGGATCTCGGATTCCCACCAGCGCCCCCCGCCGTTCTCGCCAAACGGGTAGAAGGGGCGGGGCACGTCCCCTCGACGGATCCGCCGGGTGAGGGTGCTGCGCCCCCTTATCGCCAACATGGCCATCACGTCATGGACGTTGAGCCAGCGGTCCGTGTACTCGCCTTCCACTTCGCTGCTTACCTTATCCTCCTCCAACTCGACGCCTCCTTATCCGGTGTGGCCGAAACCGCCAGTCCCGCGCTCGGATTCCGGCAGGGATTCGTGCTCGGAGATAGCACCGGGCGACACGGGGGCGAGAACGGCTTGGCAAATTCGCTGGCCGGGCCGCACCGGATAGTTTTTGGGCCCCAATACGGAAATCAAGGCGGCCAGTTCGCCACGGTAGTCGGCGTCGATGGTGCCGACGCCGTTGGTGAGGGTGATTCCCCACTTCGACGCCAGCCCCGACCGGGCTCGGAGCTGGAGTTCGTACCCCACCGGCACGGCGAAGGCGATACCCAGGGGGATACTAACCGGGCCGCCACCGAACACCACCGGCCGCACGTTAATCGGCTCGGTGATAGCGGCCCGCAGGTCGAACCCGGCGGCTTGCTCCGTCTTATAGGCCGGCGGCCCGTGCTCGGCGTAAGCCTCGGGCCCGTTCCCGACGTACTGGAAAGGCAGATCAATCATGTAAGCTCCTGTTCTTAAAACGGAATATCGTCCTCGAAGTCTTGGTCGAAGTCCGGCTGGCCACCGCCGCCCTGGCCGGCACCTTGGCCGCCGCCCTGGCCGCCACCCTGGTCCGAGGAGCCGCCGCCGGAGCCACCGCCCTGGCCGCCGCCGAGCATGTTCATCTGCTGGGCCACAACCTCGGTAGTGTAGCGGTCCTGGCCGCTTTGGTCCTGCCACTTCCGGGTCTGGAGCTTGCCCTCGAAGTAGACCTGAGAGCCTTTCCGCAGGTACTCGCCGCAGATTTCCGCCAGCCGGGCCCAGGCAATGACCCGGTGCCATTCCGTGTTCTCCTGCTGGTTGCCGTCGCGGTCCTTGTACCGCTCGGTGGTGGCCAGGCTCATGTTGGCAACCGGGGTCCCGCTTCCGGTGTAACGCACTTCCGGGTCACGGCCCAGATTGCCGACTAGGATGACTTTGTTGACGCCTTGAGGCATGACGCTCTCCGTTGTTGAGTTACCCGAAAACGGGTTGATCAGGGACTAGCGACCTCGAACAGCTCCAGAACATCCTGGTGCCACATGATTTCGTGGTTGGGGCCAGTGGGTGGGGGTTCTTCCTTTGGCTGGTAGATGTAGTAACCCACGGCCTTTTGGGTAGGCTTGAACTTATAAGGACCGGAATCGTTGCGAACATGGAGCCCATTCGCCTCCAGGGCGAGGTTAAGATTTCGCTCCGTGGTTCCGAGCCGTTCCGCCATATCGGCTACCGTTAGGTAGTCCCCCCAACCATTGAAAAGGCTCGTAACGCGGCGCCCCGTTTCTCTCTCGGTTAGGCGGGCTGCTGCCGCAGCGGCCTTCTCGGGAGTGAGCCCCATTAGCCGCGCCACCTCCTCGTTCTCCGCGAACTGAACACCCAGCGGATATTTGGGCTCCTCCGGTTCGACCTGTTGTGGGAGCTGGCCCTTCTTGACCTGGGTAAAAACATCGATGACGTGGTCGGTGATGGCGTCGGCCCGGGGGGTCTCCGATTTGGTAACCACCTTGAGGGCGGCCTTCTCGCCCAGGTAGTAGGTAGTAGTTTGGGAACCGCCGCGCCGTGCGGCGGTTCCTTCCGAGACTACCCCGCTTTCCAGGAGCCTCCCGATAAGTTCACGAATCCTACGCGGACGCGAGTACCCAAGCGCCCTCGCCAGGTCCAGGTCGTAGACCATGGGCTCGCCGTCGATCCAGTAGATCCGAAGTCCCTCAAAGGCCTTGGTGGCAGATTCTTGAACGGCACTAGCTTCTCCCATGGGCAATAGCTCCTGGGCTGGCTGGTTCTCCGGTGTGACGGGTTCCGACCCGCTCGGGCGCTCCTCCTGGCCTGTTTTGGCTCCCTTGCTAACCCCACTGGAGCCCTCTCTTGTAGAGAGACCCACCATCCCGTTTGAAGCATGAAACTTGGGGGTTTCCCCTGTACGAACATAGCCGGCCATGTTCCCCCCATGGGGTAGCGGGTAACGCTTAACGATTTCTGCGACATCCCTTCGGACTAAAGAGTCAAGCGCACCACCGATCTGTTTATTAGAAATACCTAGTTCTTTTTCAAGATCAAACTTGGTTTTCTGTTTCTGATAGCAGAGCTTGTCGTAAACGCGGTGAGGGATGGACTTCTCGCGCACGGGATCCTCCTGTCATGTGTCAGGCGTCGCTTTTGCCGTTTGCGGCCTTCCCCAGGATCTGGAAGGCCGGGTTGAGGATTTCGGGGTCGCTGCCCTGGTCGGCCAGGAGAAGCCGGGCGGTCCGCAGCCAGTCGGCGGTGCTCTCCCGGTCCTGGCGCTCCGCCGCCTGGATGGCCCGGTCCAGGCAATGCTCGGCGTACAGCTTCCCTTCCTTGGCCGCTATCCAGGACGAAACGGATCCCCAGACACGGCCCCGGGTTTCCTGGAGCTGTTCGTGAAGGTCGGCCACTCATTCCTCCGCTTGGTTGCTCCGGCATCCAGCCGCGCCCCCGGCGGGGACGCGGCGAGCTACCGGCGCCTAATCTTTACTTCCGGCGTAGATACCCCAGTAGATGGAGCACTCCACTTCGGCCGCGATCTGATCGACCATTCCTTCAAAGGCCCGCTCATGCACCTTCTCGGGCCGGTGGAGGTCGTACCAGAGCGCCAGGTCCCCATCCTTAACCCGGTAGCGGACCTTGGCCTTCACCACATAAGGGTCACCACCCTGATACACCGGGATGGCGATGTAGAAATGGCCGGGGATGACCATTTGGCCGGACTTGCCAGCGGTGTCGTTGACCTCCTCCTTGAAGCTGAGTTGGCCGGACCCGTCGCTCAGGCGGGTGCTGGAGTTGAAGGTCACGTTCCGCTTGGCATTGAGCGTGGTGGCGAACTCCAGCATGTCGGCCGCGCTGGGAGCGACCTTGTCGGATTCCGGGATGAAGATGTCCTCCTGGTTGTCCTCCAGGAACTGGGCGAAATCCTCCTGGCCGGCCTTTATGCCGTCGTGCCGGTTCCAGGTCCGCCACTCCTTGGATTTCGGGCAAACGTAGTTCGCCCGGTGATCTCCCCAGCGGGGCTCGTCGGGGACCGGGTGGTCGATAATCGCCTCGATACGGTCCTCGTCGTATTCCGCATAGACAACCGTTCCGGGGTCCTTGAAATCCTGGACATACTGGATCAAGGACTGGAGGCGTTGCATTTCCACCTTGTCTCGCGTGCGTCGGGGGGCTGGGTGGAACCGCTCCAGGTCCATCAGGCGGTAGTTGTTCGGAACCACGGCGTATTGGTCGTCCGGTTCCACCTTCGCAGCGGTCCCGGTGGCCGCGCCGGCCGCCAGGACAGCTTCGAGATTGTCGCCTTGATCGCTCATGGTTGGGTGCTCCTTCCGTTAGTGAAAAGGGGTTAGCTGCCAGCTTCCTTGGGCGGGCCGGCCTCCGCTTCGGGGACCTCCTTGGGCGCCGCCTGGGTCTCCACGCCCGGGGTGGCGTCCTGCACCGGAAGCTCCTGCTGCTCCGGGTGCTGGCGGGTCAGCTCGTTGTTCTGGGTGGAGAAGTACACGCTCGGCTTGCGGTCGTGCTCGGGTACGGTCATCTTCACGTTGTCCTTGACGTGGATGACCTCGTTGTCCTCGCCGCCGCCGGGCTTGACCTCCAGCTCCAGGGTGAGCTTGCCTTTCTTGCCGGTCTCCCGGACGGCGGCAATCAGGTCCCGGTACTCGTCGCCCAGTTCATCCATCAGGGCGCCGCCCCGCTGGGTGTTGAGGTTGGTCAGAAACGAATTGCTCATTGACGCCTCCTTCTTGGTGTTGGTGCTTCCGCCGTTAAAAATTCGCCCAATTTCCGTCCCCACCCCCATTCAGGGGTCGCCGGTCAAATCGCAACGGGGGCAGAAATAGGTGTGGTTGCGGATCTTCTGCCCGCAGGTCGGGCAGACCCAGGGGGTTGTCGGCTCCATCAGGCGGCTCCTTGCGAATCGTGGTGGATGGGGTTGGCCTTGCCTTCCTCCACCCAGTAGCTGTATCCCAGGCCGTGGCCTTCCAGGTCCGGGGCCTGGTCGGGCCGGTTGAGGGTGATGCCAACCATGTAGTGGTCGGGGAAGGTGGCCTCGTTGAAGGCGGCGACCAGGGTATGGATCAGGTGCTTTCGGCCCTTGGCGTCCAGAACGTCGGCCCCGTCCAGGATCACCGCGTCGGAGCCGTCGAGGTCCGCAAAGGCGAGCCGGACTGACACCCGCACCCGGTAGGCTTCGGACAGGGAAAGCAGGTGCCAGGGCCGCTGGCCGTAGTGGGGGAGGAAATCCTCGTCCAGCCACACCGTTTGGTCCCAGTAGGCGGATGCGGGGTAGAGCTGGTGCTTGTTAAAGCTGTCCAGGGCCCGCACCAGGGCCTGGCGCCGTACCCCCGAGGGGGCCAGGGCGGTGACGATGGCACCGAGCACCACGGCCTCGGTGTGGGCCTCGCGGGCCCGGTCCATGGTCACCTTGGCCTGGCGCTTCTGCCGGAGGCGGTCCACCTGCTCGTCCAGGGATGCCAGGTCGGAGTCGCCGTCCCCCTGGTCGGGCTCGGGCATGGCCTCCAGCTCCGCCTGGGCGTTGCCGGCGGCCTGGACCTTGGCGGCGGCCTCGTCCCGCTGCTGGCGCAGGGCTTCCAGCCGCTCATGCTGGGCCTGGACGCCTTCCCTTTTGGCCTGGAGGGTGACCGTATCAGCCGGCTCCCCCTCGTAAATCGTAAGGTCCTGGGGGTCCCCCTCGGGGATGGCCAGGGCTACCCCGCATTCGGGGCAATGGGCGTCCGGCTGGGCCGCCATCTGGTTGTACTCGGCCCGAATGGTGTGGAGCTGCGTTTGGGCCTCGCTCAGTTGGTCATCGAGCTGGCGCTTCTCGGCCTGGGCGGTCTCCAGATCGGCGGCCTTCTCCTGGAGCTGGGCGCGGCGATCCTCATTGACCGCCTGGGCCTTCCGGGCCTGGTCGGCTCGCTCCTTGGCATCGGCCAGGGCGGTTTCCCAGTCATCCAGGGCGATGTCGTTCAACCCGGGATCCCACCCTTCGGGGACCCAGTTTTCCGCCTTGTCGGAGCCCCACCGCTCGCCGGTCGCTTCTTCCCACCGGCCCTTGGCCCGGGAAAGCTCGTCCTGGTAGGCCTTGTGGGTCGCGTCCCAGCCGTCGCGCTCGATCTGCTCCCAGACGCTCGCCAGGCGATGGCGGTCCTCGTCGGTGTACTCCACCAGCTCGTCGGCCACGGCCCCCTCCAGATCCTGGAAGGTGGGGGCCGCCTGGAGCAGGTCCTGGAGCGTGGCCGCCCGCCGCTTCTCGGGCAGGGCCGGCCAGTCGATCAGGCCGGTGGCCACGGCTGAGGCCTGGGGCGGCTTGCCCTCGGTTTGGGCCTTGGCCCCGGGCCAGTTCACCCAGGAGGAGCCTTCGCTGCTCGCCACCACGGCCTTGCCGCGCTTGGCGCCGGCCGCCACCAGCTCGTTGGCGTCCTTCTTTTTCATGGCCGGCTTCTCCCCCTCGAAGATCGGAAGGGGCTCACCGGCCAGGGCCGCAGCGGCCCCTTCGGTGATGGAGGTCTTGCCGACCCCGTTGCGTCCGGCAACGATGGCGATGGGGTCCATGTGGACCTCCGCCCGCTCGATGCCGCGATAACTCCTTATCTGCACGTCCATTGATCTCGCTCCTCGCGGTCGTCGGCCAGGTCCTGGGCCCGGCGTTCCTCCTCGGCGCGGTCATGCTCCCGGATCAGCTCCTCGGCCTTCTCGACGGCATCCTCCCGGGGCATGGTCGGATCGTCGGCTTGCAGGTCGTCGGCCCATTCGCTGACCCGGGCCTCCCACGCCTCCTGGGCCTCCTGGGCGTCGAGGTGCCGCTTGAGGAGGCGGTCGTGGTAGGCGTCCTCGCCGGGGACGCCGGGGGGATTCCCGGCCATGGCTCAGTCCTCCCCGAAGGCCGGCAGGCCGTCGTCGGACTCGGCCTGCGCCGGCTCCGGTTCGCCGCCGGCCTGCGTCGCTTCGGGCTCGCCGCCGGCAGCCGGCTCGCTGGCGGTCTGGACCGGCTCCGGCTCGACCGGCGGGGTGTCCTCGCCAGGCTGGGTCATGGTCGGCGGCTCCTCGCTGCCGCCGCCCTGGCTGGCGGCCTGATATTCGCCCTCGATTACGGAGGTGTTGCCCTGGCTGACGCCGGCATCGGCCCGCTCGTCCAGGGCCACGGCCTCCTGGGCCTCGACGCTGGTGGGGAGCCATTTGATAAGGCGCTTGGCGACGGTTTTTCGCGCCATCTGCTCCCACCAGTCCACCCACGGCCCGGACTGGCTGGCCTTCGAGGTGCTTCGGACCTCCTCGATTTCGTCCAGGGACATAACCTCGAACTGAACCTCCGGCTCCCCGCCCTCGTCGTCGCGCAATTTGGCCAGGGCGTAGACGGCCTGGATGCCGCCCCGGTCCTGTTGCGCTGGAATATGCCGGAGCTTTTCCGAGGTGCCGTACTCGACCTCAAAAACATCGTTCTCACGGACCACCCCGGTCTCGATCTTCTTGACCTGGCCGGAGCGCCGGGCCAGCTTCAACAGCCCCTTGTAACCGGGGATGAACTGGACCTCCATCTGGCCCTTGTTCCTGAACGGGATCAGGTAGGCCTCCCCCATGATCCCGGGCTCCAGGCCGAGCTGGGCCGACTGGATCACGGCCCCGAAAAGGCTTTTGGGCTCGCATTCGAGGAGCTTGGGGTTGCTACGGATCTCGGTCATGGCGATCCGGACTAGCCTTTCGGACTCCAGACCTTTGGGTAGGGCCGCCTTAATCTGGCCCTGGTGCTTGCTCATCATGTCCCAAACGGTCTTGGCCGGGGACTTCTGGGTCTTTTGCGGCTGGTTAGCCATGGGACAGCTCCTCCGTTGTTGCGGTGGTGTCTTGAATGTGGATACGGATGGCCAAGGAGGTGTCCACCTGGTCCTTGCCCAGGTGGTGGGCCATCATCTTCCACCGGAACCTCCACAGGGCGCGGTTTTGGCGGTTGTAAAGCCTCAGCCATTCCGGTTTTCGGCGGTGTAGGGTCATGGGTCCTCCGTTGTGTGCTTGGGGTGGTACTGGCTCTCGGGGCAAAAGGCGGTCCCGAAAGCCGGGCAGAAATCGGGCGAGCAGAGCATAGAGGTGGGGTTGGCCAGGAAGGTCTCGGCCTGGCCGGTGCGCTCGAAATCGGCCAGGTCGGCCTCCATGCGCTGAATAATCCCCCAGGCCACGCGCTCCGCCGTTTCGACGGGGTAGGCCTTGGGCTCGACCGGGGGTTGGGGCTCCTTGACCTTCACCCGGCGGATGAAGTCCTCGTAGATGGCCGGCACGGCCATCCCGTTGGAGCGAAGCAGGAGGGAATAGCCGCCGTACTGGGCGACGTTCACCCGTTGGTAGTTGCCGGTCTTGGTATCGCGGAGGGCTGCCTGGTCCAGCACGTCCACCTGGCCGGATAGGGTGTGGCCGTTCGGGGTGGTGGCCTTGAACCGGGCCTCCACCTCCACCGGGCTGGTATGGGGGATGATCTGGTCCCGGTAGGCGTGGTACTGGCGCAGAACCTGTTTCTGGGCGGTATTCAGGTTGGGGGTGGTGCCGTCCCAGACCACTCCCTCCTGGATGGCGTCCTCCAGGGCCTGGAGGCCGCGTTGCTCGGCTTCCTGCTGATTGGCTTCTCGGCCGTCCCGGCGCTCACTTAGGGCGTATGCGCCGGCCTCATGGGTTCCGGTGCCGGTGGCGCCGCCAACGTGCTGGGGCAAATCCCGCAGCTCGTAGCCGGCATCGGCCAAGGTTTTCCGCCATAGCTTGGCGGCAGTCCGCCTCGGGCAGTCGGGATATTGGGGTAGGGCGGATACGCGAATAAGAGCCATGCTGTCCCTTTTGCCGGTCGCCAAATAAGACTTCCCCGACCCTACTAACCCCATGCCAAGCTTTTCAACCCCCTTTCAACAACCCCAGTGATATTGCGGAACGTAAAAAAACCAGGCAGGATTTCCCTGCCTGGTCGCCAGCCTGGCCGGCCCGCTCGGGTTTATCCCTTTTGCCCCGAGCGGGCCTTTTTACGTCCTACACAGGGTAGGCCACGAAAATAACCACCGTTGCCTGGAACGAGCCTTCGTTGATGAATCCATGGTAGGGGGTTGAAGCCAGCCCGTTTTGTCGTGCAACGTATAGACGAAATTCCACGACTTTTGGAGGTACTCCGATCCCGGCCCGGGGCAAAAGGGGCAAAAGGGGCAATCCTGAGCCACCAGGGGTTCGAGGAGGCAACTGGACTCATTTGGCGAACCATTCGACTCCGCCTAGCCGAGCTGGAGGCAGAAGGAGTCATTGAGGTGATTCGCCGCCGTGACCAGCGCAATATCCCCTTCCCAACCAATACCGGCTTTTGAATTAAAAAAACCCCACCCTCGGAGAAGGGTGGGGCCACACACGACACGGAGGACCCCCGGTGTGGGGTCGAAACCGATGGGAGGATTAAACCATGAAAACGGGACTGGCTCAAGGCCTGCCCGGGGAAGGCCCGAATGGGTAAATACCGCAAGGTTGATCCCAGGATTTGGAACGATGCGGACTTTCGGGCTATTTCGGATAGCGGCAAGCTCGCCTTTCTGTTTGTTCTAACCCACCCCCACATGACCGCGCTGGGTGCGATGCGAGCAACCATGGAAGGACTCGCATCGGAGCTGAAATGGTCCGAGAAAGCCTTTCGGGAAGCCTTCCAGGAAGCCTCCTCAAAGGGTATGACAAAGGCCGACGAGAAGGCCGGGTGCATCTGGCTTCCAAACTTCCTCAAGTACAACCCACCCGAGTCTCCAAACGTCGTAAAGGCCTGGGTTCAGGCCGACGATCTGATACCCGAGTGCAATCTAAAAACCCGTGTATTACAGGATGCTAAAGACTTCCTGGAAGGCTTTAGCAAACCCTACCAGGAAGCCTTCCCGGAAGCCTTCGAGAAGGCTTCCCTTAATCAGGAGCAGGAGCAGGAGCAGGAGCAGGAGCAGGAGCAGGAACAGGAGTCCCCCCTGGGTCCCCCCACGGGGGACCCGCCGGAAGCCTCCGACGAACCTCCCCCCGAGCGCGAGGTGTTCGACTACTGGCGCGAGAAACTCGGCAAGACCGGCAAGACCAAGCTCACCAGCGACAGGCGCCGCAAAATCCAGGCCCGGCTGCGTGAGGGCTACACCGTGGCCGATCTCAAGCAGGCCGTGGACGGGATCCTCAAGTCCCCCCACCACATGGGCCACAACGACCGAAGCCAGCGGTACGACGACATCGAGCTGATCTGCCGGGGCGGGGCCAAGGTCGAGCATTTCATGGACCTGGCCAGCGGTGAGGGCAAGGCCCCGGCCAGCCAGTTCAGCGGCAGCCGTGCGGCGCGAGGAGGGGAACTTTGAAGGCGGAACCACCCCATAACATCGAGGCCGAGAAGGCCGTGCTGGGCGGGTTAATGATCGACGGCCGGGCCTGGGACACCGTGGCGGACCAGGTCGAGTCCGGCGATTTCTTCCGATACGACCACCAGCAGATATTCAAGGCCATCGGGACCGCGTTGGAGCGCCAGAAGGAGGCCGATCTCGTCCTGGTGGACGCCATCCTCCAGGAGCGCGGACAATCGGAGGAGATTGGCGGCATGGGGTATTTGGCCAGTCTGGCCAATGATACCCCCACGGCCGCCAATGTCGGCCACTACGCCAGCGTGGTTCGGGAGGCTTCCCGGCAGCGCGAGGCGGCCAAGCTGGGCATGGACCTGACCCAGGAGGCCACCCAGCCGGGTGAGAAGGGGCTCGATGCGGTCCTGGACCGGGCCGGCCAGCAGATATTCCAGCTCACCCAGTCCGGCGACGAGGCCAAGGACCGGGGCCTGACCCACCTCAACGACGTAATGCGGCGGGCCTACGAGGACCTACGGGAAAAGCACGAGATTCGGGAACAGGGTGGGACGGTCGGAATGCCCACTGGCATCGGGCGCTTCGATAACCGTTTCGGCGGTTTTATGCACGGGGACTACATCATCGTGGCCGGCCGCCCGAGCATGGGCAAAACCGGATACGCCCTGACGGTCCAGCGCAACCTGGCCGAGGCCGGCTACAAGACCGCCATGTTCAGCCTGGAAATGCCGGACGTGCAGTTGAATTACCGCCTTTGGGCCCAGAAGGCCAAGGTCCCGGTGGAGAAATTCCGGTCGGGGGATCTCTCCGAGGACGAATGGCCGAGGGTGGCTCAGGCGGTATCCCGCCTCAAAGACGCCCCCATCCACATTGACGACGCCAGCGATCTGACCCCCTCCCAGATTTACCGCCGGGCCCGCCAGCTCAAGCAGGAGCAGGGGCTGGACATGGTCCTGGTGGACTACATCCAGCTCTTGGAGCCCGAGGGCGGGGAGAACCGGCAGCAGGAGGTCTCCGAGCTTTCTCGGGGGCTCAAGCGGATCGCCAAGGAGCTGAACGTCGGCGTCATGGTCATGGCCCAGCTATCCCGGGAGTTGGAGAAACGCCAGGACAAGCGGCCCCAGATGGCCGATCTACGCGAGAGCGGCGCCCTGGAGCAGGACGCGGACATCATCCTATTCCCCTGGCGGCCCGGCGTTTACTTCGACACCGACCCCGATACCGGCGCCCCGCTCCAGGGCGGGGAGGCCCGGCTGCTGGTGGAAAAGATGCGCCAGGGGCCGACCGGGCAGATCCATTGCGCCTACGTCGAGAACCAGACCATGTTCGCTGACCTCGACCCCCATGAGGTGCCGGATTGAACCCGCTCGATTACCCGGACCACGGCTTGAGCATCGGGTTGTCCGACCGGAACCTCCAGTTCTCCGAGCCGGACGCGGGACCGCGCTTTCGGATCCGCTTCAATACCGACTACGAGAGCTGGCGCTACTTCCAGACCACCAAGACCACCGGTATGCGCGTCCGGGGGCAGGGGGCCTTCCAGGGCGGCACCTTCCTGTTCGAGCTGGAGGCCTGGAATCCCAACCCAACCGCCGGCCGGAACAAGGATGGGGAGGTGTACCGGATCACACTGGAGGTAACCCGGGAGACCTGGTTGTGGTTCCTCGACCATACCCGCCGGGAGGATATTTTCGGGGTGCGGTTGTGGCGGGAGGAGGATGTTCCCGCCCCGGAAACCGAGCGCCCCTATGCTGGCGTTGCCAAGCGCCTTCACCAGGCCGGGTTTTTCCGGTCCCAGGCCGTGGCCCAGGCGCTGGGGTCCGAGGAGCGGTTCGCGGAATGGGTCCGAACCCACCCCTGCGCCGTGTGCGGTCGCTACGATTACGACCGGGATACCGGCCGACAGGCCACCCAATACGCCCACGTTACCCGGGTCTCCGCCGGGTCCGGGAAGTCGGTCAAGCCGCCCTACCACGGCTTCCCGTTGTGCGATTACCACCATCGGAACCAGCACAACAATGGCTGGATTGCCCTGTACCAGGCCGCCGAGGAGGAGAAAGGGCATACCCCCACGGCAATCAGCCGTGAGGAAGCCCGCGATTGGGCTGACCGGAAGGCGGCCCGTTACCGCTCGGCATGGGCCCACGAGCGGTTCCGGGCGGAGTGCGGGGTGGAGTCGCTGGCCCAGGCCCCGCCGGAGGCTATCCGGGGGACGGCTGCCATCCTCGGCATTGGTTGGGCCCTGCCGGACCTGGAGCCGATGGAGGAGGAAGCATGATCGGGACGCCTATCTTTGACGAGAAAACGGCCGGGAACCTGGAGGCCCGAATCCGTGAGAAGTGGAAAAAGCAGCGGGTGAAGGCCAAGTCCAAGCGCCGCCGGATCCATGAGTTTCTGGGCCCCCGGGCGGTGTACTGGCAGGAGACCGAGGACGGGGACGTTTCCCTTCGCCACTTCGACGCCACCGACCAGCTCCGGCTGGACCAATACGGGCCGTATCTGATCGGGGTCTACACCCCGGACGTGCCGGATGGGCAGATCAAGGCCGATGTTATGGCCCTGACCTGGGAGGAGGTGGTGGGTGAGGTATAAGCAGCGGGGGCACAAGTACAAGGCCCGCAAGGTCTGGGCCTGCGGGAATTGCCAGGTTCCGCACCCGAAAGATGGAAGTTGCCGTAGGTGCGGCTGCACCCTGATTAAATTCGACTCCAAAGCGGAGTATGAGCATTGGGTCGAGTTGCTGCTGCTGGAGCGGGCCGGCCGGATTAGTGGGCTCACCCTCCAGCCGGCCTTCCCCATCCAGATCAACGGCGAGAAGGTCGGCACCTACTACGGCGATTTCCAGTACCGGGACAGCGAGGGCCAGATCCGGGTCGAGGACGTGAAGGGCAAGGATACGGCCCTGTCCCGGTTCAAGCGGCGCTGCGTTAAGGCCCAGTACGGGGTCCAGGTGGAAATCATTCAGGCATGAGCGCACCCAACCTTTACGATTGCCACAGCTCCCGGCCCGGCACCGAGCGCCGGACGGTCCCCTGCCAGTTTTACCGGCTGACCCTGGACCCCAATAGCCAAGCGCGGGACCCGGACCGTGGGGAGCGGTGCCGAGGGTGCGCTTTCGGTCCCCGCTTTTCGGATAGGTAGCCCCTTTGACGCGCTTCCGGCTGGCGGCCAGGCAATCCACCAGCACGGGAGCGGATCATGGCGGAAGCGGAGAGTTGGGCCCCCTTCGGTAGCGTTGCCGGGGCGGTTCGGTGGGCGGCCGATATTGACGCCCGGGCGCCAGCCGGCATTTCCGGGATCTATTCGTCGGGGGGTGGGGAATCGAAGCTAGACCCCAGGGAGCGTCAGGCTGAGGCGGGTTTCGTTTGGTCCAAGGCCCGGCGCGGGGCCGGGGATTATTGGGATGCCCTCCTGGCTGCCCATGCCCCGGATTGCAGGCGCGGCGCTTGCGGGCGCATGGCGGTCGCCCTGACCCGGGACGAGCGGTGGGGGAACCTTCCGAAAATGTGGGTGCTCGATGAAGTGTTGAGCTGGGCCGGGGCACGGACGGCTTCCGGGTGGTCCCGAGGGGCCTGGGCCCGGGACCGAAAACGATTTTCCCCCGCCACCCAAGAGCGGGCGGCGAGGGATCTGAGAGCCCAGCTCGATTTGTGGTACGAGTGGGGCGAACAGGGGGCGGCGGCCGAGCTTCGGGCCGCCGGGTATATCCCCTAGCCGGGCGGGCTCAGGCGCCGGGCCGCCTGGTTGGCAGCCGGCCGGCCGATGCTCACCCCTTCCTGACGCAGGACCTCGTACAGGCTGCGCTCCAGCATGTGCCCCATGGCCAGCGGGGGAACGCGGCGCTTGCCGCTCTCCCACTTGCGGATGGCGCTGGTGTCGGCGTACAGGCCGGTAGCTGCCGAAAGGTCCTCGGCGGCGTGGGTGATGCCCTTGCCGGCCCCCTTCTCGATTTCCAGCCAGGTGGTCACCAGGTTCACGTTTGGTCCTCCTCGATTTGATCCTCCTGCAAGATGTGGCTGGCCAGGTAGTTCCGCAGCTTCGTTCGATGCGGCGTGTCGTCCAGCTTGGCCACGGTTTTCGAGGCGGCGGCGCCCATGGCGGCGGCCACGACGGGAAGGGGGACGCCGTTGTCGGTGAGGCGCTGGGCCTCGGCCATGAGCTGGTCGGTACACCCCTCCCAGTAGTCCCATAGGGCTTCCTCGTCGGGGGGCTCCTCCTCGCTGCCGTGCTCGTTGATCTCCACGAAACGGCCATCGCCACTCGGGAAGATCCGATAGATGGCGACCCCTTGGGGCATGTGCTGGCGGGCCTCGTCCAGGGCGGTATTCGGGTTCTCCTCCTTAACCGCCATTAACCCGACCAGGCCTTCCGAGAGTTGTTCGCCCTCCTTGGGGATCCCCACCAGGAGGGGTTGGTCCGGCAGGTTGGGGGCCGAAAAAAGCTCGGTGTTTTCGAGGGGGCCGCCTTGCAGCGTAATCGTAATCATGGGTTTCTCCTCACTCGTCCCAGTTTTTTCCTTTGAAGTAGCTGACCTGGACCTCCAGCTTCCCGGGGACCCCGTAATCCTCCTGGGGGTGGAACCCGTTGCGCTTTAGCTGGCGCTCCAGCTCTATCCGTTCCTGCCAGCCTCTCGCGCTCAGGTAGATCATGGACCGCTTGCCGTAGGTCTCGTCGCTTACTTTGACGTGGTTAAGGCCGTGTTTTGCGAAGTATCCAACCCCGCCGATCAGGGTCGGATCCACCGTGTCCAGAAACTCGAACAGCTTTTTCTTGCTCTTGAGCCCCATCAGGTTTCCTCCTCCGTGTTGCGGTCGTTGGCGTCGTACAGGCGCCCGAATTTGACCCATGTTTCGGCGGCCACGTTAGCCAGGCGCTGGGCGGTGTCCGGGGCGGACGGGAGGGCCAGGCCGTACTCGTTCAGCAGGTGGCTTCGGATAATCTTCTGGACGGTGGCCTGGTCCAGCCGGCGGCCCGCAGGTTGTTCCGCCAGGGCGGCGGCCAGGTGCTCGGCCGTTTCGCCGGCACGGCCTATGGTTTCGTAGGCCATGGCGTTCTCCTAGCGGGGATAGACGATGAGGTCGAGCCCCATCTGGTCCGTTTGCAGGTTCATGGAGGTGGCCCGGATCAGCTCCTGGTATTCCTCCTGGCTGTCCACCTGCACGGCCGGGCCGTGGTAGAAGTTGCGGCCCTGGTAGGTTTCCACCTCGTAGCCGGCGGCCTCGGCCTCCTCCTCGAAGCGGTTATAGCGGGCGTTGCTCCATTGGCTCATGGCTTATGCCTCCGTGGTTGTGCGTGAGAGCCACGCGGCTGTGTGTGAATACCGCGTGGCTTTGCGTGAGCTATGGCGTAGATTCCAGCGATACCCCAAGAAATGCCCGATACCGCTTGCAGGCGTCGGCCAGGCGCGGGGCCACCTCGCGGCTCACCCGTCCGGCCAAAAGGGCGTAGGGGTCATCGGTGGGAGCGTCGAGCTGGGCATAGAAAGGGGCGGTCAGCAGGTTGGACCGGGCCGACTCGAAATCGCCAGCCAGAAGGTCGAACAGGGCCAGGTCCAGGAGCTGGCGCCCCTTCCAGCAGTTCAGCTCGGCGCGGATCTCACTGGCCTTGGTGGCCATGGTTAGCCGGTAGTTGTAGAACCCGGTTGCCAGCAGCGCCCGCCGCGAGTATTTGAGGGTCCATCCTTCAAAGCCCGGGGACAGGTTGGCGAACCAGAAGGTGTCGTGTTCCGGGTGCTCGTCCCATTTCAGGGTGTCTTTCAGGGCCACCCGGAAGGCGCCCCCGAGACCCGATGGAATCAGGATGTCGTCCCCGATACTGAGCTGCTCCACGTCCCGATTGGTCAGGGGGCGGCGATGGTTGTGAGTGGTAAGGCTCATGGGTTTCTCCTCCGTGTTGTGTGGGCCCCCGTGTGGGGGCCTGGTGTTGTTAGTCCTCGTCCTCGATGGCTTCTTGTAGCTCTCGGAGCCGTTCCGTCAATTCCTCCGATTCGTGGACGGCGGGTTCTAGGTCTGCGCCACTAATACCAGCCTGGTTCGTGGCCTGGTTGATTGCGCCCTCGGTATCCGGGGTATGCCATTTCTTCGCATACTCTTTTATTGCTGGCTCGCTCCAGGATGCGGGCGCATGGCGAATCGCATATTCAGCATCCTCCACCCGCTGTTCGGCGCGTTCTAGTTCATCGGCTAGGACTTCAAAGGGTGTGCGCTCGGTCTGCTGGCAGCACTTGGCGGCCAGGGAGCGCGCACCGTCCTCCTCGTTCTCCATGTTGACGGCCTGGAACCTGTCGGCGGCCCGCTCGTACAGTTCGGAAGCCTCCCGGCATAAGCCGGCCCGCTCCATGATGACGGCGGCGTGGGCCAGGGCGTGGGCCTGGGGTCCTATCGTTTTCGCGTCGGGGTGCTCGTCGTGTCCCATGAGTGCGTCCTCCGTGTGTCGGGCTCGGAGAAAAACTCCGGGCTTTTGGGCTTCAAAGGCCTAAGTTATACGGCCTGTTTGGGCTGGTAGGGGGCGGACGCAAAGGCGCCGGTTTTGACGCGCAAATCCAGGTGTCGGGAAAGCCGGTCGAAAAACCCCCGGGCGGTGCGCTCCAGGGTCTGGTAGGCCAGGTTTTCTTCCCAGTATTCCAGGGAATCCCGGACCCGGACCCGGAGCCCTATGTCGTGCTCCCAGCCGATGATCTCCACCACGAGCAGGTCATTGTGCGCGAGGGCCATGTGGTCCTTGCTGTGGCTTCGATCCGCCTCGACAAACGAGGGGGGCAAAGCGGCCCAAATAGCGCCCACCACGTCCTCGTGTATAAGCTCGCCTATCAGATTGTCCGGCTCGCCTTGCTCCTCCCAGTGCTCGATCATGTTCAGGCAGTCGATGGTGACGGCCTTGGCGTCATTGTCGAATCCGCCGTAGGCTCCGATTCCCATGATTGCGTCTCCTAGTTGTTGCGGGCCGGGGCTATCAGCCCCGGCGCTTGTTGATTATACGGCGCTAAACAGCAAGCGGTACTCTTCCGGCTGGTGCCATTCATATACGTCCAGATTCCCATGATCGTTGACATAGGCGACGTGCCTATATTTTTCGATGCCCAGCACGAACAGGCGATACTCGGCCATGGGGACCCATTCACCGTCCGGCGCCGGCTCGCCGTCCAATTCCAAGCCGGCGCCATGGTGGCCGGAATCGGTAAGGTGGGCTATATCCTCGCCTTCTTGGATTCGTTCCATATCCGGGAAAAAGCCGTACATGGTGCCCCGGATGGTGTCGCGCTCCTCGAAGCGGCAAAACAGCGGCGCCAATTCGTCCAGGCGCTCCGCCAGCTCCTCGCGCAGCTGTTCAGCCGCGGCGCTTTCCCACCATTCGTCCGTGGCCGGTAAGGCGGTGAGGTTGGGCCATCGCTGGCTGGCCCATTCCACTGGCCGGCCCTCCAGGTCGGCAAGTTCGTCCATTAGAGCCGGGATCAAATCGGCATTGTCGGTTGAAGTTGCAACGGGGCCGATAGTTGCGGTAGTCATTGCAGCGCCTCCAGTAATGGCCGGGAGCCGGCGCCCCCGGCGCTTGTTGGTCAAAGGATGTAATCCGCTTCCAGCGGTTCACCGTCAAACCATTCTATTTTCTCTAAGTAGTCGGCGGCCATTTCTTCAGCATCTTGGTCCGGCAATTCCGCCCCCGTATAGCTCCAGACAATAACGGCTAAGGGCTCAAAGCCGCACTGCCACGCCACTATCCGGGCGTCGTCGGGCGCGTTTTCCACGTTGCGGGGCTCGCCGGAATCATCCAAGGCATAAGCGATATAAGGGAAAAGGTCCTGTTTATTCATTATGTTGCCTCCAAGGTTGCTTCGATTCGGCGGACCGTGTCCCGCAAGTCGGACAGGTCGATGTACGGCGCCTTGGTGGCGGTGGAGTAGCTGAGCACTTCTTGTCGGATGATCCGGTGCTCGGCGGTGATTTCCTGGATGCGATTTACGTCTATTTGGTTCAATCGGCGCACAAAGCGGCCGTCAAACTCGGCCAGCTTGTTCAGGGCTTTCCGGTACTGGTGCGCTTTCTCTACTGGGCTCCATGCCTGCCCTTCGGGTTCTGTCATAACGTCCATTTTGGTCCTCCGTTGTGTGTGCCGGGCCCCGCAGGGCCCGTGGTTGTTACAGGTGGCCCCGCCGGGCGAAGCTCACCGTTTCCCCGCCCCCGACCACGAAATGATCCAGAAGCCGAACCTCCACCAGGTCCAGGGCCTGGCGGATGGTATCGGTCAGTTTGTGGTCGGCCATGGACGGCTCCGCCACCCCGGACGGATGGTTGTGGGCCACGATGCACCGGGCGGCGTTGTGGTGGAGGGCCCGCTTCACGATCTCCCGGGCATGGACTTCCGAGCCGTCTATGGTCCCGTAGAAAAGCTCCTCGAAAGCCAGGACCCGGTGGCGGGCATCGAGGAACATGGCCGCGAAAACCTCCCGGTCCCGGTGCCCGATTTGCAGGTGGACGTAGTCCTGGGCCTCCAGGGCACTGGCGATGGACTGGCCGGCCTGGATGCGGTCCGCCAGCTCCTGGCGGGCGGCCTCCACGATTTCGCCGGTCACCGCTGGCCGGTAGTGCCCGTGTGACTCCTTGACGAACAGGGTTCCCATGGGTGCGTCCTCCGTGTGGTGTGTGATGTGGCGCCGTTGGCACCGTCGAGGGCCCGGCTGTCGGACCCTCTGCGCTGCCTCCCTACGTCCGGGCCTCCAGGCGCCGGACCACTTCCCGCAACAGCCCCGCCGTGTGGGTCTTAGGGTGCGAACGGGCTGGCGGCCGGCGCTGTGACGCAGTCCTCGGCAAGCAAGGCCGCCTTGTGGGCCCATTCCTTGTGAAGCTCAACGTTGATCACGGCCGACGCAGCCAGGATGTATCCCTGCTCATAAGCCAGGGCCCGGGCGATTTTGCGGGCCTGCTGCGGAAGGTAATTCCCCTTTCGGTCAATGGCTTGGGCCTCGGCCACTTCCCCGGCCAAGGTAGCGATTCGCTCAATCCCGGTTTGGAGTATGTCGATGCGCTCGCACATGATTCGCTCCTGGTGGTGGGCCGGGGCCGGCTTGGTGCGGCGCCCCGGCCTGGTGGCTATTCCTGCTCTATGTATTCTTCCCAGCCCAGCGCGGCTTCGATCTCCTGGGCGGCGTTGGCGTCCCGCATGGCCTCCTGTCGCAAGGTGTCGGCTACCATGGCGGGGCTTTGGATAAGGTCTCCGGGGCCTCCCGGCTTCATGGCTGAAACCTGGCGGGCGGCTTCTACCTTCTCCCGCTCTTGGTTCCGCAGGGCCAGGGCGGCACGCTCGGCGGTGCGTTCGGTGATTTTTACGTCCATGGCTGTCTCCTTGGTTTGGGTGGCACCGTCCAGGGCCCGGCGTTCGGACCCTGTGCGCTGCCTCACGCGGTCCCCAGTAGCCCGCCCTTATGAGCCCATTCTTGGACCGCCTCGGGGGACCCCCAGCAATCCATGGGGGCGTCGTTGAAAAGGAAAAAGGCGTAGGCCTCCATGTGTTGGCGGTTGTGGTTGTCGGCTTTGCTATATGCTTCTAC
Organism: Thiohalorhabdus sp.; assembly: GCF_036628635.1. Lineage (GTDB taxonomy): Bacteria > Pseudomonadota > Gammaproteobacteria > Thiohalorhabdales > Thiohalorhabdaceae > Thiohalorhabdus. The sequence continues at coordinate 22,730 of NZ_JAZKRM010000036.1, forward strand.
TAGCTGGTTACTCATCACGGCCGAAAGGAATCCACCAAGCGGATCGCCTCGCGTGATGTAGTGGTGAAGGCTAAGGGCTTCGGGTTCGTCAATGCCTCGGGCCATGGCCTTTTTGGCGAAGTCTGGGATTTCCATGGGTGCGTCCTCCGTGTGTGGCGGTGCCAAGGCGGCACCCTCGGGGCCCCGTGACGGAGCCCCTGGGGTGGCGCCTATACCACGGACCAAACATCCTCGTAGCCGACTATCCGGGGCGCGTCGCCAATGCCGTTGCCCTTGGCCCGGTACAGGGTGGCGTTGCCGTGGTCGGTGATGCTCAGGACGAACTCATAGCCCTCCTCGGCGGCTACCTCCTCCCAGTCCTTCTCGTCGTCCAGGGCCTCGCCGTTCAGACAGGT
>NZ_JAZKRM010000037.1:0-22798 GCF_036628635.1 Thiohalorhabdus sp.
CTTCTTCCTCAAAATTCAGGCCGCCTTTCCCGGAAATCCGCGATGAACCTTTTTTGTGGCCGGTGTCGGTGGCCAGCCGGCGGATCCCGGCCTGCTCGTTGTAGTACGCCTGGGCCACCGCCGAATTGGGCTTGTGCGAGCGGGCCGGGCTCACCCCCGCGTACTTGTAGTAGCTACGCGCAGGGGTGCCCAGGGCCCGTTCCAGCCTATGGGTGCGGTACACCGGCGACGCCCGCCACAGGGTGTAGGCCTTGCGAACGGCTTCGGGGATGAGGAGCCAGCGCTCGGTGGCGGTCTCCTGCTCGATGATCCCGGCCGCAAAGATGGCCGACAAGGCGTCCGGGCTCAGCGGATTGCCGTCGGGCCCTAGGGGCGGCGCCGCCGGGCCTGGCATGTCCGCCACCTGGATATGCCAGTGCGCGGGGATCCCGGATCGGCGAGCAGGATCATGGTGCCCCTGATCTTCCTCCGGATCTTGGGGGTCCTCAGCCAGCCTACCCCACCCCCAGCGGTGACTGCAGCCGCCCCCGGGGTGTCAGCGCCAGGGGGACCGGCGTACAGTTGCCCGGAAGGACCCATCATTGCCGGAGAGACCATGGCCGATTTCTGGACCCGCTCGTTTCGCCGCCTTGAAAGGGCCCTTTGGGGGCATGATCTGTCGAAGCTACCCCGGTGGCACGCGGCGGCGGTCCGGACCGGACAGATCCTGTGGGCCCTTAGCATCGACCTGTATGAAGGCTACCTCACTCGACGCACCACCAGCCTGGTCTATACCACCCTGCTGGCCATGGTGCCCCTGCTCGCCTTCGGCTTCTCGGTGCTGCAGGCGCTGGGCATGCACGACCGCCTCCGGCCCCTACTGCTGGCCTTTCTGGAGCCCTTGGGTTCCCAGCGGGAGGCGTTTACCGAGCGCATCCTAGACTTTGTGGGCAACATCGAGGTGGGCGTGCTGGGCACGTTGGGTCTGGCCTTCCTGCTGTTCACCGTGGGCTCGCTGATTTACAAGATCGAGAGCAGCTTCAATTTCATCTGGGACATCCGGGAGGCCCGCAGCTGGCCCCAGAGCCTCAGCGGCTACCTCAGTGTGGTGTTCGGCGGCCCTTTGCTGGTGTTCACCGCCACCGGCCTCACCGACACCGTCCTGAAGTCGGACTGGTTCCAGGCCCTGGGGGGCATCGGGCCCTTGGGCCTGATCCTCAATTTCCTGACCACCCTGGTTATACCCTTCCTCCTGGTGGTGGCCGTTTTCACCTTCCTCTATCGCCTCATCCCCAACACCCACGTGCCCCTCCGGAATGCCCTGCTGGGCGGGGTCTTGGCGGGTGTCCTGTGGCAGGTTTCGGGGGCCATCTTCGGGACCTTCGTGGGCGGCTCCACCCGCTACGCGGCCATCTATTCCGGCTTCGCCATCGGCCTGCTGTTCATGATCTGGCTCTATCTGAGCTGGCTGATCGTGCTCGCCGGCGCCCGCATCACCTTCTACCTGCAGCACCCCGAATACCTGGGCCAGCCCGAGCCGGGCACCGCCCTGCGCGGGCGCCAGCGCCGCAATGCCGGGCTGCAGGCCATGTTCCTCATCACCCAGGCCTTCTTCCGCGGAGATCAGACCTGGACCCTGGAGAGGCTGGAGGCGCGCATGGGGATACCCCGCAACCCCCTGAAAGCGGTCCTGGAGGACCTGGAAGCGGCCGGACTGCTGGCCATTACCCGCCAGACCCACGGCCTGAAGATGCCGGCCACCTACCTTCCGGCCAAGGATCCCGACCGCATAACCGTCAAGGCGGTCCTCGACGGCGTTGCCGTGGCCTTCAGCCCAGGTGCCCCGGCGCGCTACCAGCTCCATCCCCACCCGGCCGTGGAAGAGTTGCTGGACCGGGCCGACCAGGCGCTGGAGCGGGAGCTGGGCGAGGTGACTCTGGGCTCGGTGGTGAAGGCCAGCGATCCCGGAGCTGCCGCCGAGGAGCCGGCCAAGGCGGGGTGACCAGGGCGGGTTTTCGCCCCAACCGGGCGGCCTGGTATATTAGCGCTTTTCCCGATTCTAAAGCTCGGATATTCCGGTAGGTCCCGGTCGCCGGGCGGGGCCTCGTGAGGAGTCTGCAATGGTCAAGAAGTTCATCGACAAGATGCGCGGCGTCGAGCGCGACGTTATCCAGGCCCCCGAGGACGCCGATGCCCCGTTCTACGCGGCGCAGGCCGGTGAGGTGGCGTTCTTCCAGGCGGCCTACCAGCAGCGCTTGCCGGTAATGCTCAAGGGGCCCACGGGCTGCGGCAAGACCCGCTTTCTGGAGCATATGGCCCACAAGCTGGACCGGCCGCTGGTGACGGTTTCTTGCCACGAGGACCTGACCAGCTCCGATCTGGTGGGGCGTTTCCTGCTGCAGGGCGAGGAGACGGTGTGGCAGGACGGCCCGCTGACCAAGGCGGTCAAGGAGGGGGCCATCTGCTACCTGGACGAGATCGTCGAGGCCCGCACCGACACCACCGTGGTGATTCATCCCCTCACCGACCATCGCCGCCAGCTGCCGCTGGACAAGAAGGGCCAGATCATCGACGCCCACCCCGACTTCATGCTGGTGATCTCCTACAACCCCGGCTATCAGACCGTGCTCAAGGACCTCAAACCGTCCACCAAGCAGCGCTTCGTGGCCTACAACTTCGAGTACCCCTCGGAGGAGGTGGAGCGCGGCATCGTTGGCAAGGAGGTGGGTGGCATGGACGGGGAGCTCCTGCGCAAGCTGGTGGCCGCTGGCCGGCAGGGCCGCAACCTAAAGGACCACGGCCTGGAGGAGGCCACCTCCACCCGCGCCCTGGTCTACGGCGGCCAGCTCATGAACGCCGGCATGGCGCCCCTGGACGCCTGCCGGGCGGCCCTTGTGGCGCCTCTCACCGACGACCCCGAGCTGGCCGAGGCCCTGATGGAGATCGTCAACGCCCACTTCGGCGAAACCGAGGCGGAACCGGCCGGCTAACCGCCGCCGAGGATCGCAAGGGGTGATCGCGGTGTCTTCACCTGGTTTCAGCCATCCCCAAGAAGGCCCCATGACCGAGAACGAGGCCCTCCTCGCCATCGAGGAGATCCGCCAGCACCTGGAAGGCGTTAGCTTCGTGGCGCACCGCGATGCGTCGCAGGTGCTGCCCGTGGTGCGCGAGCGCTTCGGTGCTGAAGCGGCCTTGGACTGGCTGGAGCACGCCCGCGATCTGTTCTTCCACGACCGGGAGGCAGGCAAGGCCTTCATCCGCAACACCGAGACCGCCATCGAGGCCTGCCACTGCCTGGACTGGGTGGAGCAGGCGGGGGCCTTTATACGCTGGCGGGGCACCGACAAGGCCCTAGAGGCCTTCATGCCCCAGGTGGGCGAGGCCATCGCCGAGCTCGGCGCCGAGGGCGAGCAGGCCTGGTTCGAGATCGGCTTGCGCTGGCTGGGGCGCCATCTGGAGTCCGGCACCGCCTACTTCCGTACCTCGTGGCGGGAGCTCACCGGCGGCAAGGGGTCCGAAGGCATCGAGGAGCTGCTGGCACCGGCGGAGCGCCTGTTCCAGGAGCGCCGGGTGGCCCTGGGCAGCTACATCGCGGGCGCCATGAGGGTGCGCGACCTGGTGGGGCCGGACGGGCTGGGGCAGTGGGTGCGTCGCGGCGGCGACATTCTCCAGGCCAGCCGGCAGCGCGGCGAGGCCTTCTTCCGCTTGGAGAGCCCAGAGAGCATTGGTTTGCTGCTGGAGGCGGTGCCTGGCTATCGCAGCCGCGACCATGCCCGCCTGCTGCAGCTGCTGCAGCAGGCCTGGTTCGGCCGTAGCCATCCCTTCGGCGAAGCTGCCTGGATTCCCGGTGACGGCCGGCCGCTGGCCGACACCGACGGCGCCACCATCTATCTGCCGGTGGTGTTCCCCGATCGCGACGAGGCCGTGGCCGCGGTGATCCACGTGGCCGGTCACATCGAGCTCGGCACCTACGACGCCGATGCCATCGAGGCCCTGTTCACCGAGGCCGGCATGGCCCATCCGCCGGTAGATGCCGACCAGCGCATCACCTGGCGGCCCTTGTACGCCGCCTACGGCGACGAGCTGTTCCGCTTCCAGCTGCTGTTCGACCTGTGCGAGGACCTGCGGGTGGATGCCGCCCTGGATCGCATGGTCCCCGGTCACCTCCACCGTGTGCTGGAACTTGCCGGGCGCCGCGTACCGCCCGGCGGCAACGCCCGGCCCTACTGGGATCTGGCCCTGGCCTCCGTGCGCGGTGCGCTAGCCCAGGACACCCTCGACGAGCGCCTGCGACCGCTGCTGGGGCCCGATGCCCGGCTGGTGCACGCCTTCCGCATCGCCAACCGGCTGTTTGAGGCGTCATCGGAACTGCCCACCCCGGACATGGCCGATCGCGACGCGGCCTATCTGCCGGGACGCGGCCCCAACGCCAGCCGCCCGGTGTATCCCCGCACTCCCGGCGAGGGCGAGGGCACGCCCGAGGAGGCGGAGGAAATGCAGGCGGCCCGCGACGAGGATGGCGCCGGCCAGGACGAGTCCCCCGACGTCCAGGAGGATCCCGACTGGTCCATCCCGCCGGAGCAGACCGGCGGCAGCGGCGGCCGCATCGGCTCCGGCATCAACACGGCTACCGTGGTCACGGGCACTCGCCGCCAGCGTACCACCGAGCAGGTGGGCACCGGGCATCCGGAGTGGGACTACCGCGATCAGGCCTACAAGCCCGACTGGGCCTGGGTTCAGGAAAAGGAACTGGACGAGCGCGACCCCGAAGGGGTAAGCGCCATCATGGCCGAGCAGGGCGCAACACTGACCCGGCTCAAGCGGGCCCTGCAGATGCAGAAGCCGCAGCGCATGGCGCCCAAACGGCGTCAGCTCGACGGCGAGGAGCTGGACGTGGAGGCGGCCATGGATTTCGTTACCGAGAAGCGGGCCGGCAGCTCCCCCGAGCCCTACGTCTACAAGCATCGCACGCCCCAGCATCGCGACACTGCGGTGATGCTCCTCGCCGATCTGTCCACCTCCATCATGGCACCGGCCGAGTCCGGCGAAGGCCGGGTGGTGGACCGGTTGCGCGCCGGCATGCTGCTGTTCAGCGAGGCCCTGGAAACCATCGGCGATCAGTTCGCTCTGGCCGGCTTCGCCTCCAAATACCGCGACAATGTCAGCTTCTATCCCATCAAGGAGTTCGGCGCGGGCCTCGACGCCGAGGCCCGCGCCACCATGGCGGGCATCAACGGCCGCCTGGCCACGCGCATGGGCGCCGCCATCCGCCACGCCTGCGCCCGGTTCAGGCACGTGGGTGCCGATCGGCGTCTGCTGCTGATCCTCTCGGACGGTCGCCCCGCCGATTACGACGATGGCGGCGACCCGCGTTACCTGCACGAGGACACCCGCATGGCGGTGAAGGAGGCGGTGGACAAGGGCATCCACCCGTTTTGTCTGACCCTCGATCCCGCGGGGTCCGACTACCTGCCGGCCATCTTCGGGCCGGGCCACTATCTGGTTCTGGACAATGTCAACGATCTGCCCCGGCGCCTCCCGGAGGTCTACCTGCGCCTGCGCTCGGCCTGAACTTCCCGACCCGGGCCCGGTCTTAGTGATCTGCCCCAGGACGCTAGGGTTGCAAAAAGGGCCGCCTGACCCTATATAAGTAGGTGCTACGCGCTTTTCCGGCGCCGCCCACCGGTTTCCTAACCACGGAGGATGACTGCCCATGCCGACCTACGAGTACGCCTGCGCCTCCTGCGGCCACCAGCTCGAGGTGAAGCAGCGCATGACCGACGATCCGCTCCACGAGTGTCCCGAGTGCCACGAGGCCAGCCTGCGCAAGCAGCTCAACAGCTCCGGGAGCTTCGTGCTCAAGGGCGGGGGCTGGTACAAGGACGGCTACTCCAGCGCCAAGGAGCGGGAATCGGCCTCCTCCTGCGGTACGGGCAGCTGCCCGGCGGCGGACTCCTGAGCCCGGGGGGCCCGCGCTGTGAGCTTGACACGCCTGGTTCCTGCCCCGCTCCGTCCGGCGCCGAAACCGCGCACTTTGCGGCAGCGGTTTTTCGACCGCTACGCGGGCTGCTGCTTGATCGTTCACCAGGGCTTCCCCGATGGCTGGCTGGGCAAGCTGGTGCACGAGCCCGGAGGTGGCGGCCACTTCCGCATCGATGTGCGCCACCCGGCTTACCAGGGGCGGCCACCCCGGGAGCCGGCGCCGGTCCAATGGCTGGTACGAGAGCACATCCTGCCGCTGGAGCTCCCTCTTCCCCTCCTGGTCCGGGTCGAGGGCCGCGACCACCTCCGGGTTCGCCACATGCGTCGGCATGGCGGTATCTGTCAGCCGGAGGAGGTCTTCTTGCTGTATGAGGACATCGAGGCCCGCCCCCACGCCCTGCTGCTGCCGGAAGACGACAGCTTCGCGGTGGATTGGGGCATCGATGTCACCGACAATGCCGTGGATACGCCCTACGGCATGTTCTAACCCCCCTGCGGGGGTGCCGGGCCCGCCCTGCCCTCCGCTTCCCTGAGCTGTTAACCTTAGCTCCGGTTGGTTTCCCGTCCGACGTGTCCGGCCCCGGAGCGGCCCAGGCCCGCCGGGGGAAGAGCTTACCGCCACGGCGGCTCCGGAGCGACATGGCATCCACTCCCCTGATTCTGCTGCCCCTGCTCGGCCTGTTGGGGGCCCTTCTTCCGGCCATAGGCGGCCGCTCGCCGCACGTTTCGGCGCGTCTGGCCGCTGCCGTGGTGCTCGCCGGACTGGTCATGGCCGGCCTCCAGGCGCCCGCGGTCATGGGGGGCGAAGTGCTGGTGGAGCGCTGGACCTGGCTGCCGGCGGCGGGCCTCGATCTGAGCCTGCGGCTGGACGGCCTGGGTCTGCTGTTCACCTTGCTGATCCAAGGCATCGGCCTCCTCATCGTCCTGTACGCCCACTACTACCTGCCGTCCAGTGCCCCGCAGCGGCGCTTCTACGCCCTGTTCCTGCTATTCACCGGTGCCATGCAGGGGGTGGTGCTGGCTGAGAATCTGCTGGTGCTGGTGGTGTTCTGGGAGCTCACCAGCATCAGCTCCTTTCTGCTCATCGGCTACTGGACCCTGGACCCCTCGGCCCGCCAGTCTGCCCGTCTGGCCCTGGCGGTGACCGGTGCCGGCGGCCTTTCCTTGCTGGGCGGCGTGATCCTGCTGGGCGAGGTCGCCGGCGGCTATGACCTGACTACCGTCCTCGCCAGTGGCGACGCCGTGCGCGCCGATCCGCTGTATCCCTGGATCCTGGGCCTGGTCCTTGGGGGGGTGTTCACCAAGTCCGCACAGTTCCCCTTCCATTTCTGGCTGCCCCGGGCGATGGCCGCGCCCACCCCGGTTAGCGCCTTCCTGCACTCGGCCACCATGGTTAAGGCCGGGGTTTTCCTGCTGGCCCGCCTGTTCCCGGTGCTGGCCGGCACGCAGGCGTGGTTCCTTAGCGTCACCACCGTGGGCATGGTGACCCTGGTCGCCGCCGCCTTTCTGGCCCTGTTCAAGCACGACCTCAAGGGCCTGCTGGCCTATTCCACGGTGAGCCACCTGGGGCTGATCACCATGCTGTTCGGCATGGGGACCCCCGCCTCCGCCGTGGCCGGTGTCTTCCATATCGCCAACCACGCCGTGTTCAAGGCTTCCCTGTTCATGGCCGCGGGCATTATCGAGCACGAGTCGGGCAGCCGCGACATGCGTCAGCTCAACGGCCTGATCAAGCGCATGCCGCACACCGCCGTGCTGGCCATGGTGGCCGCCGGTGCCATGGCCGGGGTGCCCCTGTTGAACGGCTTCCTGAGCAAGGAAATGTTCTTCAGCGAGACCCTCCAGCCCGGCATGGGCGGCACTTGGCAGACTATCCTGCCGGTGGCGGCGACGTTGTCCGGGGTCTTCGCCGTGGCCTATTCGCTGCGGTTCATTCACGACGTCTTCTTCAACGGCGAGCCCGTGGGCCTGCCCCGAGAGCCTCACGAGCCACCCCGCTGGATGAAGGTGCCGGTGGAGCTTCTGGTGGCCCTTTGCCTGCTGGTGGGTGTGGTACCGGCCTGGACCGTGGAGCCGTTCTTGTCGGCCGCCGCCGAGGCCGTGGTGCCCGGGCGGGTGCCCCATTTCGACCTGGCGCTGTGGCACGGCTTCACGCTGGCATTGTTCATGAGTTTGGTCGCCATGGTGGGCGGGGTAACGCTGTATGGGGTGCGGCGCTTCCTCTTCCGGTTGCATGACCGCTACCTGCCAGAGCCGGCGGTGCTGAAGTGGTTCACCGAGGTGGAGCTGGGGCTGTGGCGTGTCGCTCGCCGGGTACTGGGGGCATGGGAGAACGGCTCCCTGCAGCGCTACATGGCGCTTTTGGTGGCCGCCGCGGTAGCCCTGGCCGGCGGTGCCTTCCTGACCAGCGGCGGCAGGCTAGCCGGCGGTGGGGGTGAATGGCCCGACCTGGCCACTTTGCTGCTGGCGTTGGTGGTTGCCCTGGCCGGAGCGGCCACCGTGGTTCAGCAACGCCAGCGGATCCAGGCCCTGCTATGGGTGGGGGTAGTCGGCCTAACGGTGTCCCTCACCTTCGTGCGCTTCGCCGCCCCGGACCTGGCCCTGACCATGCTCGCGGTGGAGGTGGTAAGCGTGATCCTGCTGCTTCTGGCCCTGTACTTCCTGCCCCAATCGTCGCCGCCGGAGTCCACTCCCTGGCACCGCGGCCGGGATGCCCTGCTGGCCGGGGTGGCCGGGGTGACCGTGGGCGGGTTGGTGTGGGCCGCGCAGGGAACGCCGGCCACCGGCATCGGGCGCGACTACCTGGCCCGCACGGTGGCGGAGACCGGTGGCGCCAACGCCGTCAATACCATCCTGGTGGACTATCGCGCCTTCGACACCCTGGGCGAGATTACGGTACTGGGCATCGCGGCCCTGGGGGTGTTCGCCATGCTACGCGGCTTCGCCCTGCCGCCAGCGCGGGAGCTTCGGGGGCGGCGCTGGGATCCGGATGCCCATCCCCTGATCCTGGCCACTCTGTCGCGGCCCCTGCTGCCGCTGGCCACCCTGGTTTCCCTTTATCTGCTGTTGCGCGGCCACAATGCCCCCGGCGGTGGCTTCGTCGCCGGGCTGGTCATGGGCGTGGCGCTGATCCTGCAGTACCTCGCCAGCGGCAGCCGCTGGGTGCGCGGCCGGCTGCAGGTGCGCTATCGCGTGCTGCTGGCCCTGGGGCTGGGGCTGGCCGCGGTCAGCGGGATGGTGCCGTGGCTGTGGGGAGGAGCCTTCCTGGAGTCCGCCCATGGTGAATGGCACCCGCGGCTGCTGGGCGACATCCACTGGAATACCACCCTGGTGTTCGATATCGGCGTCTACCTGACGGTTATCGCCTCGGTAACCCTGATCCTGGCCGAGCTGGGCCGCCTGGGCCAGAAGCGCATCGGCCGGCAGCGGCCGTACGGCTCCACCGCACCTGAAACCGGAGGGAAGGGCGCATGACCCTTACCGTTGCCTTCATGGTGGGCTGGCTCACCGCCTGCGGCGTCTACCTCCTGCTCCGGGCCCGGACCCTGCCGGTGATACTGGGCCTGGTGCTGCTGTCGCACGCGGCCAACCTGGTCCTTTTCCTGGGCGGCGGCGTCCCTGCCGAGGTCCGGCCGCCCCTGGTGGGCTCGGGGGAGGGTCCCATGGCCGACCCCCTGCCGCAGGCCCTGGTGCTCACCGCCGTGGTCATCAGCTTCGCCATGACCGCCTTCGTGCTCATCCTGGCCTTGCGCAACCGCCGCTCGCTCAAGAGCGACCACGTTGACGGCGAGCGGAGGGAGTCTTGAGCCAGGCCCTGATCCTCCCTGTGTTGATCCCCCTGGTGGCCGGTGTCATCCAGGTCCCCTGGCGCAGCATCGAACCGCAGCGGGTCATCGCCTTCGTCGCCCTGGCGGCCCAGGCGGTGGTGGCGGTGTGGCTGTTGAGCGCTGCCGCCAGCGAGCCCGCCGTTTTTCGCCTGGGCGGCTGGGAGGCCCCTCACGGCATCGTCCTTGTCGGTGATCGGTTGGGCACGTTGATGTTAGCGCTGTCCACAGCGCTGGCCGCGGCCGTGCTTGTCTACGTCGTGGTGGGGGACGACAAGCGGGGCCGGGCCTTCCATCCGTTGTTCCAGTTCCAGCTGGCGGGCCTGGCCATGGCGTTCCTAACGGGCGACCTGTTCAATCTGTTCGTGGCCTTCGAGGTCCTGCTCATCGCCTCCTACGGCCTGCTGCTGCACGGCGGCGGCGGTCGGCGGCACCGCTCGGCCTTCCACTATGTGATGCTTAACTTGGCGGGATCGCTGCTGTTTCTGGTGGCCCTGGGCCTGCTGTACCGGGTTGCGGGGACCCTCAACATGGCCCAGCTGGGCCCGGCGCTGGCGGAGCTGTCCGGGACCGGGCGGGCGGTGGCCGAGGCGGCCGTTCTGCTGCTGGTGGCGGTATTCGGGCTCAAGGCGGCGGCCTTCCCGCTGTCGGTGTGGCTGGGCGCCACCTACGGCGCCGCCCTGGTGCCGGTGGCGGCCCTTTTCGCCATCATGACCAAGGTGGGCATCTACGCCATCCTGCGCCTGGACACCACGGTGCTCGCCGGGCTCGACTTCGGCATCGGTCCCGTCCTGCACTACGCCGGCCTGGCGACGGTGGCCGTGGGGGCCCTGGGGACCCTGGCCGCCGAGCGCATCACGGACGTGGTCAGCTATCTCCTGCTGGTGTCGGTGGGCACCCTGCTGCTCGCCTTCGGCCTGCCGGAGGCAGCCGGTCTGCGCGGTGGACTGTACTACCTGGTCCACACCACCCTGGTAACAGCCGGCCTTTATCTGCTGGGGGGCGTCATCGCCCGTCAGCGGGTTCCCCTGGACGACGGTCTTCAGGCCGGAGCCCCGCTGGCCCAGCCCCTCCTGCTGGGGGCCCTGTTCACCGTGGGCGCGGTGGCGGTCATCGGGCTGCCGCCTCTGAGCGGTTTCCTGGGCAAGCTCATGATTCTGCAGGCGCCTCTGGAGCACGGGCAGCGCCTGCTGGGGATCTGGGCAGCCCTGTTGGGCGCCGCCCTGGTGGCCCTGTTCGTCCTGGCCCGGGCGGGCAGCACCCTGTTCTGGAAGCAGGGCATGCCCTCCGGACCGCAGCGCACGGCCCCCTGGGGGACCCTGGTGCCGCCCGCGGTGCTTCTGGCGGCCTCGGTGGCGCTGGCGGCGGCCGCCGGCCCCGCCGATCGCTGGCTGGCCGCGGCGGCCGACGACCTCCGCCATTCCGAGGGGTATCGCACCGCCGTAATCGGCGAGGATAGGGGAGGGCAACCGTGATCGACCGCAGCCGTTGGCTGCCCCATCCGGTGTTCAGCCTGGTGCTGGCGGTGGTGTGGGTGCTGCTGAATAACAGCATCGGCCCGGGCACCATCGTGGTCGGGCTCGCCCTGGGTCTGGTCCTGCCGGCCGTAACCACCCGGTTCTGGCCGGGCGCCCCCGCCGTGAGCCGCCCCGGGGCGTGGCTGCGCCTGCTGGGGCGCCTGCTCGCGGATATCCTGGTGGCCAACCTGGCCGTGGCTGCCCTTATCCTCAGGCCGCGCTGCCGGCCCCGGACGGCCCTCATCGACTACCCGCTGACCGTGCGCGATGCGGTGCCGGTGACCATCCTGTCCAGCATCATCTCCCTGACGCCGGGCACGGTCACGGTGGACGTGGACCGGCGCCGCCGCCAGCTGCGCATCCACTGCCTGGACCTGGCCGATGAGTCGGCCTTGGTGGAGCGCATCCACGACCGCTACGAGTGCCTGCTGGAGGAGATCTTCCCGTGATCGCCTACGCCGGAACCGCCGCGCTGGCCATGCTGATCTTGGCCCAGATCCTCAACCTGGTGCGGATGGTGCGCGGGCCCTCGGTGCCCGACCGCATCCTCAGCCTGGACACCATGTACATCAACACCATCTCCCTTGTGGTGCTGATCGGCGTCCTGCGCGGCGGCACCGCCTTCTTCGAGGCCTCGCTGGTGATCGCCCTGATCGGCTTCGTCGCCACCGTGGGCTTCACCAAGTTCCTGCTGCGCGGCGACATCATCGAATGAGGGGGCGGCCATGATCGAGCTGGTGGTGTCGATTCTGCTGCTGGTGGGCGCCGGGTTCACCCTGGTGGGCTCCTTGGGGCTGGTGCGCCTGCCCGATTTCTACGCCCGTCTGCACGGGCCCACCAAGGCCACCACGCTGGGCGCCGGGGGGACCCTGTTGGCTTCGGTGATCTATTTCACTCACCACGGCTCCGGATGGAGCCTGCACGAGCTGCTGGTCATCGTCTTTCTGTTCATCACGGCTCCGGTGAGCGCCCACCTCATGGGCAAGGCCATGCTCTATCTGGAGAGTCGCCGGCGGTGAGCCCGGGCGCCGTGTCGCGGGGCTGCCGGCGCCCTCGTTGCAAGTCCCCCGCCTTAGCACTCGTCCGGTAACCGGGAGGCCCTCGGTATGGCCAATGTGGGCGTGATTCTTATCATCCTGGGGGCCCTGCTCCTGCTGGGGCTGTTTGGGGACCTCCTGGCCCGGCGGATCCCCGTCCCCCGGGTGACGCTTCTGATCCTGTTCGGCGTGGCCATCGGAGCCAGCGGCCTGGCCCTGCTGCCGGCGCGGACGGAGGACTGGTATCCCCTGATCAGCAATATCGCCCTGCTCATGGTGGGCTTTCTGCTGGGGGGCAAGCTATCCGTGGTTAATTTCCGCCAAGTGGGCAAGAACGTCCTGGGGATCTCCCTGTTCAAGGTGGCCGGCGTGGCCCTGTTTGTCCTGCTCGGGCTCTTGCTGATCGGCGTGCCGCCCGCCATGGCCCTGGTCCTGGCCGGCATCGGGCCGGCAACGGCCCCGGCGGCGGTCAGCAATGTGGTCGAGGAGCTGGGGGGTGAGGGCAAGTTTACCGAGACGCTGCTGGGTATTGTCGCCATCGACGACGCCTGGGGCCTGATCGCCTTCTCCCTGCTGCTGGCGGTGGCGCAGACCATGGCGGCGGGCGCCGACGGCAGCGCCCTGGGGGCTATCCAGCATGGCGCCTGGGACCTGGGCGGAGCCCTGGTCCTCGGGCTGGCGGTGGGCGTTCCCGCGGCCTTCGTTACCGGGCGGCTGCGCCCGGGCGAGCCCACCCAGGCGGAGGCCCTGGGCGTGGTTCTGCTGGCCGGCGGCCTGGCGCTGTGGCTGGAGGTGTCCTATCTGCTCACCGCCCTGACCGTGGGGGCCACCATTGTCAACCTGGCCTCCCACCACGAGCAGCCGTTCCACGAGATCGAGTACATCGAGTGGCCGTTCATGATCCTGTTCTTCCTCCTCGCCGGGGCCTCCCTGCACGTGGAGGCCCTGGCCCAGGTCGGGGTCGTCGGGGGTGCCTACATCGCCTTGCGGGCCCTGGGCCTGGTGACCGGATCCTTCGTGGGCGGCCATGTGATCGGCGCCGCCCCCCGCATCCGCCGCTGGATGGGCTGGGCCACCCTGCCCCAGGCCGGCGTCGCCCTGGGCATGGCTCTGGTGGCGGGCAACCAGCTCCCGGAAGTCGGCGAGACCGTGCTGCCGCTGGTGGTGGGCACCACCGTGGTGTTCGAGCTGCTCGGCCCGGTCCTGACCCGGCTGGCCCTGATCCGGGCCGGGGAAGCCTCGCGGGGCTAGGGGGCCGGGTCGCCGGCGGCGGAAGCCATCCCCATCGAGAGGGCGCCTACCATGAAGGATTTCCTGGCCGGTATCGGCTACCTGCTGCGCGGCTTCGACCTCATCCGCCGGCCGGGCTGGCGCCGCTACGCCGCCGCTCCGGTAGCGGTGAGCCTGCTGGTGTTCGTCGCCCTGGTGGGTGCCCTGGCCTGGGGCTTCGACGTGTGGATGGCGGTGCTGCTGCCCGCCGGCTGGGGCTGGCTGGAGTGGCTGCTATGGCCGCTTTTCGCCGTGGTCATCGTGCTGGTGTGGGTGTTCGCCTTCTTCCAGCTCACCTTCCTGGTGGGTGCCCCCTTCAACGACCTCCTGTCCGAGAAGGTGCAGGCCCACGCCGGTGCGGGAACGTCGCCCGAAGGGGGCTGGCTGGGCCTGCTCCGGGAAGGCCCGCGGGCCGTGGCCGGCGCCGCCCAGGCCCTGGTTTATTCCCTGCTGTGGGCGGCGCCGCTGTTGCTTTTGAGCCTGGTGCCGGTGGTCAATCTGGCGGCCCCGGTGCTGTGGCTATTCCTGAACGCCTGGCTGCTGGCCATCGAGTACGCCGACTATCCCCTGGGGGCGCGCGGCTACTCATTCCGGCAGAAGCGGGCGGCGGTGCGGGCACAGCGGCCTGTTGCCCTTGGCTTCGGCCTGGCGACCCTGGTAGCCATGGCGGTGCCGGTGCTCAACCTGGCGGCCATGCCGGCGGCGGTGGCGGGCTCGACCCTGCTGTACAGCGAGCGCCACCCGGCCCTGGCGGGCGACTGAAACCGGCGCCTTGGGCGCCGCGATCGAGGAGGGCGGTATGAGCGAGACCCCAAAAGGCCCCGGTCCCCTGCAGGTGATCGGCAGCGTGCTGGCGGCCATGTTCGGGGTGCAGAAGCGCGCCAACCAGGAGCGGGACTTCGGCAGCGGCCGCGCCGGTCCCTACATCATCGCCGGGGCCATCATGACCGTGGTCTTCGTCCTGGTCATCGTGGGCGTGGTGCAGCTGGTCCTGAGCCTGGCGACCGGTTAGGCCGAGGGGCCTGCCACCACCGCTTGCGGCCGGCCGGCGGCGTAGCCGGTGAGGTTGGCCACGGTGGTGTCGAGGATGCGCTGCAGGGCCTCCTCGGTGTTGAAGGCGGAGTGCGGTGTGATGAACACGTTGCGCATGCGCAGCAGCACGTGGTCCGCGAGCAGGGTGCGGTAGTCGTATTCCTCCTGGAATAGCGAGCGCAGTACCTCCGTCTCCTCGCGGATCACCGGTTCCTCCGGCAGCACGTCCAGGCCTGTCGCCCGCACCTTGCCGTCGGCCAGGGCCCGCAGCAGGGCGTGCACGTCCACCAGGCCGCCGCGAGCGGTGTTGATCAGCACCACCCCCTCGCGCATGCGCGCAAAGGCTGCGGCGTCGATCATGCCGTGGGTCTCCTCCGTCTCCGGCAGGTGCAGGGTGATCACGTCGGAGCCGGCCAGAAGCTCGTCCAGCTCCACGTAGTCGACCCCGTCGCGTTCGGCGAGTTGAGCGTCCGGGTGCAGGTCGTAGGCCAGCACCGGCATGCCGAAGCCGCTGGCGATCTCCACCACATGACCGCCGATGGCGCCGGTGCCGACCACCCCCAGGGTGCGCCCGCGCAAATCGAAGCCGCGCAGTCCTTTGGGGGAAAAATCGCCGCGGCGGGTGCGGTCGATGGCCTCGGTCAGATTGTGGCTGATGGTCAGCAGCAGACCGAAGACGTGCTCGGCCACGGTGTTCTCGCCGTAGCTGGGCACATTGCAGACGGTGATGCCGCGCTCGCGGCAGGCTTCGAGGTCGATGTGGTCGTTGCCGGTGGAGCGGGTGGCGATGCACCGCAAGTTGGGCAGCGCGGCCAGGGTGTCGGCGTCCAGCTGCGAGTAGATGAAGGGGCTGACCGCCTCCACGTCGGCGAACTCGCCGGCGTTGTCCGGTCCCAGCGGATCGGTGTGGTAGGTGACCGTGTGCGCCCCCTCCAGTTCGCGGAAGGCGGTTTGCTCCCAGGGTTCGAGCTCGAACACCGCGATGCGCATGACGGGATCCTCGGGGTGGGGGAAAGGCCCATCATAGGCCCTGTTGGGTCCCAAAACACCAGCGGGAGAGGGCGATGAGCAAGGGCGTCAAGATCGCCGCTGTCTGCGCCGTGTGCCTGGGGGCGGCCCTGGGGGTGATCTACGCCATCAAGGCCTGGCTGGCGGGGTAGGCGGTCAGGTCAGGGCCGCCCGCAGGGCCTCGGTGCGATCGGTGCGCTCCCAGGTGAAGGCGTCGCCGTCGCGGCCGAAGTGGCCGAAGCGGGCGGTCCCGGTGAACACGGGACGGCGCAGGTCGAGGGTGGCGATGCAGCCGGCCGGGCTGAAATCGAGCACCTCGCGCAGGGCCCCGGCCAGGCGGTTGTCGTCGGCGGTGCCGGTGCCGAAGGTTGCCACCTCGACCATCACCGGCTCGGCCACGCCGATGGCGTAGGCCAGACGAACCTGGACCCGCCGGGCCAGGCCCGCGGCTACCAGGTTCTTGGCGGCGTAGCGGGCCATGTAGGCGGCGGAGCGGTCCACCTTGGTGGGGTCCTTGCCGGAGAAGGCGCCGCCGCCGTGGGGTTGCTGGGGGCCGTAGGTGTCCTGAATGAGCTTACGCCCGGTGACGCCGGCGTCGCCCTTGGGGCCGCCGATGACGAAGCGGCCCGTAGGGTTGATCAGGATCCGCTCCGGCTCCGGGAGCCATCCCTCGGGTAGCACCGGCCGCAGCAGGGCGTCCATCACGGTCTCCCGGTCCCGGGCCGGATCGGCGTCGGGGGCGTGCTGCAGCGACACCACCACCTTGTCCAGGCCCACCGGCCGGTCGCCGTCGTAGCGCACTGACAGCTGGCATTTGGCGTCCGGCCGCAGCCAGGGGAGCTCGCCGGCGTGTAGCAGCTCGGCTTGGCGGGCCATGATGCGGTGGCTGTAGTGCTGCGGCGCCGGCATCAGGGCCTCGGTCTCGTCGCAGGCGTAGCCGATCATGATGCCCTGGTCCCCGGCGCCGATATCGCCGTCGCGGTCCACCCCCCGGGCGATGTCCGGGCTCTGGGCCTCGATGGCGCTGACCACCCCCGCCCCCTCGCCGCTGAAGCCCAGGCCGTCGCGGTCGTAGCCGATCTCGGCCAGGATCTCGCGCGTCCAGGCGGTGAAGTCCGGCCGGGTGTCGGCGGTGACCTCGCCCAGCAGCACCACCAGCCCGGTCTTCACCGCGCACTCCACCGCCACCCGGGCATGCGGGTCCCGTTCCAGGATCCGGTCCAGGATGCGGTCGGAGATCTGGTCACAGACCTTGTCGGGGTGGCCGGCGGCCACCGATTCGGCGGTATGGACGGTGCTCATGGCGATCTCGCTGTTGGCCTGTGTCCAGGGCGCCTGGGGCCCCGCGGCGGCCTATCCCTTCCGCTGGATGGACGTTCCCCCCTTGGGCGGGCAGAATCGGCCCGTCAATGCCCACCCGAGGGTCTGCATGCTACCGGTATGGATCTTCCGCCACGCGGAACACGAGGGCCCCGGCTATGTTGCCACGTTCCTGGAGCAGCGGGGCATCCCCTACCACGTCATCGCCGTGGATGCCGGCGACCCCGTGCCGGTGAGTCCGGACGGCGCCTCCGGGCTGGTGCTCATGGGCGGGCCCATGAGCGTCAACGACCCGCTTACCTGGATCCCGGAGGAAACGGAGCTGATCGAGCGCGCCCATTCCCGGGGCATCCCCGTGCTGGGCCATTGCCTGGGCGCTCAGCTCATCGCCCGGGCCCTCGATGCCGCCGTGGCCCCCGGTCCCGGGCCGGAGATCGGCTGGTTCGATGTGGAGCGGGTGGCCGGCGCCGCGGCCGACCAGTGGCTGGACGGCCTGCCGGCCCGCTTCGAGGTCTTCCACTGGCACGGCGAGCAGTTCGCCCTGCCCGAGGGGGCCGAGCCAATCCTCACCAACGCCCACACCCCCTGCCAGGGCTTCGTCCACGGCTCGGCCCTGGCCCTCCAATGCCATCTGGAGATGACCCCGGAGCTGGTGCGGGACTGGAGCGAGCGCAACGCCGATGAGCTGGACGACGCCCATCCCACGGTTCAAGGGCCGGCCGCCCTGACCGAGGGGCTGGCGGCGCGCTGCGACGCCCTCCGGGGCGTGGCCGATGTCGTCTATGGCCGCTGGATCGAGGGCCTGGCGCGGCAGGATCCGGCCTCGGCCTAACCCTCCCTGGCGGCCCGGCCGGGCCAGCATACCCGGACCGCCGGTGACGGGCGACAGCGGCGGTTTGGGCACCGGCCCGCCTATGGCAGGGACGATGGGCGGCCTTACCTGGCCTTTGCCAACGTTGCCTTGCCCTCCTCCCGGGGCTACCATTGCGCGCTTATGCCCGACCCAATCATCACCCGTTTCGCGCCCAGTCCCACGGGCCCCATCCATCTCGGCAACGCCCGCACCGCCCTGTTCAACTGGCTGCTGGCGCGGGCCGCCGGCGGCCGGTTCGTCCTGCGCGTGGAGGACACCGATGCCGAGCGCTCCCGGCCGGAGCACGCCGAGGCCCTGATGACCGACCTGCGCTGGCTGGGCCTGGCGTGGGACGCTGGCCCCGACCGCAGCGATATCGCTGGCCCCTACCACCAGTCCCAGCGGCTGCCCTACTACAGTGAGTACTACGCCCGCCTGGAGGCCGACGGTCGCGCCTATCCCTGCTACTGCACCCCGGAGGAGCTGGAGGCCGCTCGCCGCGCCCAGCGCGCCCGCGGCGAGGCGCCGCGCTATCCCGGACGCTGCCGCAATCTCTCCGCCGCCGACCGCGAGCGCCTGGCGGCGGAGGGCCGCGAGCCCACCCTGCGCTTCCGGGTGGAAGCCGGCGAGATCGCCTTCGGCGATCTGGTGCGCGGGCCCCAGACCTTCCGGGGCGAAGAGATCGGCGACTTCATAATCCGCCGCTCGGACGGCACGCCGGCCTTCTTCTTTGTCAACGCCGTTGACGACGCCCTCATGGGCGTGAACCGCGTCCTGCGCGGCGAGGACCACCTGGCCAACACCCCGCGCCAGCTGCTGATCCTGGAGGCCCTGGGCCTGGAAGCGCCGCTTTACGGCCACATCAGCCTGCTCACCGGCTTCGAGGGCGGCCCCCTGTCCAAGCGCGGCGGCAGCCTGTCGGTGACGGAGCTGCGCGAGGCCGGCTACCTGCCCGCGGCGGTCACCAACTACCTGGCCCGGCTGGGCCACCACCTGGAGTCCGGGGAGCTGTTCGGCCTCGACGGCCTGGCCGAGCACTTCGCCGTGGACCGCCTGTCCCGGGCCCCGGCCCGCTTCGACCCGGAGCAGCTCGACCACTGGCACCACGAGGCCATCCAGGCCGCGCCCCTGGACGAGCTTTGGGACTGGCTGGCGCCGGCGTTGACCACCGAGGTGCCGCCGGAGCGCCGGGAGGAGTGGCTGGCCGCCGTCCAGCCCAACCTGGAGCGCGTCGCCGACGGCGAGGACTGGGCGCGGGTGTGCTTCGGCGAGGTGGCCCCGGACGACGCCGCCGCCGAGGTCCTGGCCCAGGCCGACCCGGCCCTGTGGCCCGCCGCCGAGCGGGCCCTGGCCGAGCACGGCACCGACGCCAAGGCGGTGACCGAGGCGGTCAAGGCCGAGACCGGCCTCAAGGGCAAGCAGCTGTTCAAGCCCCTGCGCGCCGCCGTCACCGGCCGGGCCTCGGGCCCCGAGCTGGGCGCCCTGCTGCCGCTGATCGGCACCGACAAGGCGCTGGCCCGCATCCGGGCGGTGAAGGGCGGGTGAACGCCAGGACGCCAAGAAGGCCGATGAATGCGGGGCCCCTGTAGGAGCGGCCTCCAGGCCGCGATCGCCTTTCGCTTAACGGGCCCGCCTGGCCGATCGCGGCGTGGACGCCGCTCCGACAACAGGTGCTCCCCGCCGGGGCCGCTGTTGTGCCCGCCGCCACCATTCGAGACAATTCGTTTTGTATTTGTTTTGCCGTCCTTGGCGCTTTGGCGCCTTGGCGCTTCCTCCGCCTCGGGTTTCCCATGAGCCTCCACGTCCACAACAGCCTCACCCGCCGCAAGGAGTCCTTCGAGCCCACCGACCCGACCGATGTGCGCATGTACGTCTGCGGCATGACCGTCTACGACGACTGCCACATGGGCCACGCGCGGGTGATGGTGGTGTTCGACATGATCGTGCGCTACCTGCGCGCCCGGGGCTTTGGCGTCACCTACGTCCGCAACATCACCGACATCGACGACAAGATCATCGCCCGCGCCGCGGAAAACGGCGAGCCGGTGGCCGCGCTCACCGAGCGCACCATCGCCCGCATGCACGAGGATCTGGATGCCCTGGGGGTCCTGCACCCGGACGCCGAGCCCCGCGCCACCCAGGCGGTGGACGCCATGATCGGCCTCATCCGGGATCTGGAGGAGCGCGGCTATGCCTACGCCACCGCCGCCGGCGACGTCTACTACGACGTCCGCAAGTTCGCCGACTACGGCCGGCTCGCCGGGGAGTCGCCCGAGGACCTGCGCGCCGGGGCGCGGGTGGAGGCGGAGGCGGACAAGCGCGACCCCCTGGACTTCGCCCTGTGGAAGGCGGCCAAGGAAGGCGAGCCGGCCTGGGACTCGCCCTGGGGCCGCGGTCGGCCGGGCTGGCACATCGAGTGCAGCGCCATGTCCACCCGGGAGCTGGGCTGCCCGCTGGACATCCACGGCGGCGGCGCCGACCTGCGCTTTCCCCACCACGAGAACGAGATCGCCCAGTCCGAGGCGGCGTTTGATTGCACCTTCGCCCGCTATTGGATCCACACCGGCTTCGTGCGGGTGGACGACGAGAAGATGGCCAAGTCGCTGGGCAACTTCTTCACCATCCGCGAGGTGATGGCCACCTACGATCCCGAGGTGCTGCGCGCCTTCCTGCTGGCCAGCCACTACCGCAGCCCCGTCAACTACACCGAGGACAACCTGCGCGGCGCCGCCGAGGCCCTGGAGCGGCTGTACACCGCCCTGGCGGACGTGGCGGCGGTGGAATACGAGGATCCCGACCGCGTGGACGAGGACCTGCGCCCCTGGGTGGCCCAGTTCCGCGAGGCCATGGACGACGACTTCAACACCCCCGAGGCCCTGGCCGCGCTGTTCGACCTGGCCCGCGAAGTGAACCGGCGCAAGGAAAGCGATCCGGATGCGGCGCGCGCCGCCGCCGGCGTGCTGAAGCTCCTCGGCGGCTGGCTGGGCCTGCTCGACCGCGACCCCGCCGCCTTCCTCCAACGCGACACGGCCGGCCTGGGCGCCGAGGAGATCGAGCGCCTCATCGCCCAGCGCGGTGAGGCCAGAGCGGCCAAGGACTTCGCCACCGCCGACGCCATCCGGGATCGGTTGGCCGAGCACGGGATTGAGCTCGAAGACAGAGCGGATGGGACGGTGTGGCGGCGGGCGACTTAGGAAAGTAATTAAGTATTAAGTAGTTAAGTAATTAAGTGACGGCCACAGGCGCAACGGCACCCGCTTTTACGCCTCTTCAACTTAATTACTTAACTACTTAATACTGACAACTGCGCGTCCTTCTCCCACCCCAAGTAGGCCCCATGCCCCAATCCGCCACCGACATCCTGGCCCCTGACGGCCCGCTCGCCGACGCGCTGGAAGGCTTCCAGGCGCGCTCGGAGCAGCAGGCCATGGCCGCCGAGGTGGAGCGGGTGCTGGCCGAGAAGGGCACCCTGGTGGCCGAGGCCGGCACCGGCACCGGCAAGACCTTCGCCTACCTGGTGCCGGTCCTGCTGTCCGGGCGCAAGGTGCTGGTCTCCACCGGCACCAAGAACCTCCAGGACCAGCTCTACCACCGCGACCTGCCGCTGCTGCGCCAGGCTCTGGGCACCGACTTCCGCACCGCCCTGCTCAAGGGCCGGGGCAACTACCTGTGCCTGCACCGGATGGAGCGCTCCCACCAGCGCCAGCACCTGCTGGCCCCGGAGACCCGCCAGCAGCTGGCCTACGTGCGCGAGTGGGCGCGCACCACCACCTCCGGCGACCGCGCCGAGCTGTCGGCGCTGCCCGAGGACGCCGCGGTGTGGCCGCGGGTCACCTCCACCAGCGACAACTGCCTGGGCTCGGACTGCGACTTCTACGAGGAATGCCACCTGATCCAGGCCCGGCGCCGGGCGCAGGAGGCGGACGTGGTGGTGGTTAACCACCACCTGTTCTGCGCCGATCTTGCCTTGAAGAATGAAGGCGTGGCCGACCTGCTGCCGCGCGCCGACGCCGTCATCTTCGACGAGGCCCACCAGCTGCCCGACGCCGCCGGGCGCTTCTTCGGCGTCAGCGTCTCCAGCTACGCCGTGCGCGAGCTCGCCCGCGACACCCGCGAGGAGTACGTCCAGGAGGCCGGCGACGACCCCCAGGTGGGCCACGCCGCCGACCTCCTGGATAAGCGGGCCGACGAGTGGCGGGCGGCCTTCGGCGAGGGCGATTGGCGCGGCACCTGGGCCCAGGCCCTGGGCGCCGAGGGCGTGGTCGCCGCCACCGACGCCCTGCGCGCCGCCGTGGATCACCTCCACAGCGTCCTGGAGCACCACCGCGAGCGCGGCAAGGGCCTGGCCCGCTGCCACGAGCGCGCCGGGGACCTGGCGGACCGGCTGGACTTCCTGCGCCGGGCCGAGGACGCGGACTACGTGTTCTGGGCCGAGACCCGCGGCAAGGGCGCCTTCGTCCACGCCACCCCGCTGGAGGTGGCCGGCCCCTTCCAGGAGGCCACCGGTGGCGCCGGCAATCAGGGGTGGGTGTTCACTTCCGCCACCCTGGCGGTGAGCGAGTCCTTCGCCCACTTCTGCGCCAAGCTGGGCCTGCCGGATGAGACCGTCACCCGCCAGTGGCCCTCCAGCTTCCACTTCGAAGAGCAGGCGCGGCTCTACCTGCCGCCGGGTCTGCCGCCGCCGGGCACGGAAGAGCACACCGAGCGCCTGCTGGACGCCGCCCTGCCGGTGGCCGAGGCGGCCGGCGGCGGCGCCTTCTTCCTGTTCACCAGCCACCGCGCCCTGAACCAGGCGGCCGAGCGCCTGCGCCGGGAGGCCGCCTTCCCCCTGCTGGTGCAGGGCGACATGCCCCGCGACACCCTCATCCAGCGCTTCCGGTCCCTGGGCAACGCCGTCCTGCTGGGCACGGGCAGCTTCTGGGAGGGCGTGGACGTCCGCGGCGAGGCGCTGAAGGTGGTGGTCATCGACAAGCTGCC
>NZ_JAZKRM010000038.1:0-22180 GCF_036628635.1 Thiohalorhabdus sp.
GATTCTGGGCCATCAGGCAACCTTAACAAGGTCCTACCTGATGGTCCGATGCCAAAAAATTATAATAAGGCTGTTTTTATCTAGTTTTCTAATGCAGTCGGTATCGAGACACGGGCAACCGCGCCGCGAAAAAGGGTCGGCGAGGGCTGTTTACACCGAGCGAGCCTGAACGGCGGCGTTACCGATGTAGGCGGCGGGAGTGAGGCCCTTGAGACGTTCTTTCTCGCTGTCCGGGATGGGCAGGTCGTCCAAAAACGCCGCCAGCTTGTCGGCGTCCACGGCCCGTCCCCGGGTGAGGGCCTTGAGGCGCTCGTAAGGGGCATCCACGCCATAGCGTCGCATGACAGTCTGGATGGGCTCTGCCAGGACCTCCCAAGCGGCCTCCAGATCCTCGGCCAGTCGCTGCCGGTTGAGCTCCAGCTTGTCCAGGCCCTTCAGGGCGGACGTATAGGCCAGTAAAGCATAGGCGAATCCGGTGCCCATGTTGCGCTGGACGGTGGAATCGGTGAGATCCCGCTGGAAGCGGGACACGGGCAGGGTGGCGGCCAGGTGATGGAGGACGGCGTTGGCCAGGCCCAGGTTGCCCTCGGCGTTCTCGAAGTCGATGGGATTGACCTTGTGTGGCATGGTGGAGCTGCCCACCTCGCCGGCGGTTACCTTCTGGCCGAAATAGCCGAAGCTGATGTAGCCCCACAGGTCCCGGCACAGGTCGGTTAGCACGGTGTTGAACCGGGATAGGGCGCCGAATAGCTCGGCCATGTAGTCATGGGGCTCGATCTGGGTGGTGTACGGGCTCCAGGTCAGTCCCAGCCCTTCCACCAGGGACTGGCCCAGGGCGGGCCAGTCCACATTCGGGTAAGCCACCAGATGGGCGTTGAAGTTGCCGGTGGCGCCGTTGATCTTGCCCCGCACCGGAACCCCGGCCATGGCCTCGCGCTGGGCCCGGAGGCGGTGGACGAAAACCGCCAGCTCCTTGCCCACGGTGGTCGGGGTGGCCGGCTGCCCGTGGGTGCGGCCGAGCATGGGGTCATCGGCCCATTCATGGGCCTGTTCGGTGAGCCGGCCCACGATACCGTCGACAGCAGGGAGGAGTACCTCGTCGCGTGCCTCGCGCAAAGACAGGCCGTGGGCGAGGTTGTTGATGTCCTCCGAGGTGCAGGCAAAGTGGAAGAATTCGGCACCGGCGGCCACCTCGGGCTGCTCGGCGGCGCGTTCCTTGAGGTAGTATTCCACGGCCTTGACGTCGTGATTGGTGGTGGCCTCGATGCCCTTGATGCGCTGGGCGTCGCCGGGATCGAAATTATCGGTGATGCCGTCCAGGAAGGCCTCCGCTCCGGCGGATAGTGGCGGCAGTTCGGGGAGGCCGGGGTCGCTAGCAATGGCCTTGAACCACGCCACTTCCACCCGGACCCGGTTGCGGATCAGGGCGAATTCGCTGAAATAGGGGCGCAGGGCTTCGGTCTTCGAGCCGTAACGGCCGTCCAGGGGGGAGACGGCGGTCAGTGCGGACAGCTCCATGGGTCCTCACCTTTTTCACGGGGCAGGGGGTGTCACTTTACCATGCGGTCGGTGCTGCCTTCAGCGCCGCCGCTAGTGTCCTGTCCCAGAAGTGCGTTGCCTTTCTGAGCTTCCTGCGCCGGTTCAGAGCAAGGCGTCCCGCCCCTGAGCCTCTTAGGGAGGGTGCCCGTAGCCCCAGAAGGAAGGGGCTCAGGGGCGGGATGGCGGGGCCCCACGTCGAGGAGGCGCAGAGCAGCGCTGGGCCGGCGCAGGAGCTCCCTGCGGGCGAGCCGAGATGGCGGACGGCGCGGCGTCACCGGTCCTTGACGGTCAGGTACCGCCGCTCCGTTTCGCCGATCTAAAAGACAAGGCGGGGGCGCCATTAGGGCGGACAGCCCGCCTTAGGCCCGGTTCCTTGCGGCGCCCGCCATCTCGGCTCGCCGAAAGGCAACGCACTTCTGAAACAGGACACTAAACCGCGACCGGGCAAA
Organism: Thiohalorhabdus sp.; assembly: GCF_036628635.1. Lineage (GTDB taxonomy): Bacteria > Pseudomonadota > Gammaproteobacteria > Thiohalorhabdales > Thiohalorhabdaceae > Thiohalorhabdus. The sequence goes on from NZ_JAZKRM010000038.1 coordinate 1,989, forward strand.
CGGGGAAGCCATGGAAGCGACCAGCGCCTTTCTCGACATCGTCTCCGACTGGCTGTGGAACGAGATCATGCTCGTTCTGCTCATGGGAACGGGTCTGTTTTTGACCGTAGGCCTGGGGCTGTTGCCCATCCGCAAGCTCGGCTACGGCTTCCGCATGCTGTGGGTCGGGCGCAAGCATGCGCGCAAGGGCGAGGGCGAGATCAGCCCCTTTGCTGCCCTCATGACCTCCCTGTCCGCAACTATTGGCACCGGGAATATCGCAGGGGTGGGTACCGCGCTCCACTTGGGGGGTCCGGGGGCGATCTTCTGGATGTGGATCACGGCCCTGGTGGGTATGGCTACCAAATACGCGGAAGCCGTCCTCGCCGTGCGCTACCGCGAGGTGGATGCCCGCAACATGCACGTCGGTGGCCCCATGTACTATATCAAGAACGGCCTCGGGCAACGCTGGCGCTGGCTCGGCGGGGCTTTCGCGGTGTTCGCCGTGGTTGCGGCCTTCGGTATCGGCAATACCGTCCAGTCCAACTCCGTTGCCGATGCCATGGACCAGGCCGTGGGCCTGCCCTTCTGGGTAACCGGGTTGGTCATGGCGGCCCTGGTGTTTACCGTAATTCTGGGCGGCATCCGCCGCATCGCCGGGGTGGCGGAGGCTCTGGTCCCCTTGATGGGCGTGATCTATATCATCGGCGCCCTGGCTATCCTAGGGGCCAACTACACGGAGGTCCCTGCCGGCATTGCCCGCATCTTTAACGACGCCCTCTCCGGCACCGCCGCCACCGGGGGTTTCGCCGGGGCGGGGATTATGATGGCTGTTCAGTGGGGCGTGGCCCGCGGGCTGTTCTCGAACGAGGCGGGGCTGGGCTCGGCGCCCATGGCCCACGCCGCCGCCCGCACCGATGACCCGGTGCGTCAGGGGGTGGTGGGCATGCTGGGGACCTTCATCGACACCATCGTGGTCTGCACCATGACCGCCCTGGTGATCCTCACCACCGGCGCCTGGGAAAGCGGGGAGACCGGCGCGGCGCTGACCACCCAGGCCTTCAGCCAGGGCCTGCCCGGCCCCGGCGACGCCGTGGTGGCCTTCGGACTGATCATCTTTGCCTTCTCCACCACCCTGACCTGGGCCTTCTACGGCGAGCGTTGCCTGGAGTTCCTGGCCGGAGTCCGCGGCCTCATGGTATTCCGGGTGGTTTGGGTGATCGCGCTGATGGTGGGCGCCGTGGCCAGCCTCGACCTGGTCTGGCAGATCGCCAACGTGACCATGGCCCTGATGGCCATCCCCAATTTGATCGCCCTGCTGCTGCTGTCACCGGTGGTTTTCCGGATCAGCCACCGATATTTCGCCAAGTAGCAAGGGCAACGGCAAAGCCTCCCGGGGAGTGCGCCGGCTTTCGCGGCCCCCTTGCAAGCAATCGGTAAGAGGACCATGGGCATCATCGAACAAACCATCACCCCGTTCACCGACCAGCGTCCGGGAACCTCCGGGCTGCGCCAGAGCGTGGCCCGCTTCCAGGAGCCCCATTACCTAGCGGCCTTCGTACAGGCCCTCTTCGACACCTGCACCGAGCTCGCCGGGGGAACCTTGGTACTGGGCGGCGACGGCCGTTATTACAGCGAAACCGCCGTCGACACCATCCTTCGCATGGCGGCGGCCAACGGTGTGGCGCGGGTTTTGGTGGGCCGGGGCGGTCTGTTCTCCACCCCGGCGGTATCGGCCACCATCCGCCGCCGCGGCGCGGCGGGCGGGATCCTTTTGACCGCCAGCCACAACCCAGGCGGGCCCGAAGGCGACTTCGGGATCAAATACAATGTGGCCAACGGCGGTCCGGCGCCGGAGCCGGTAACCGAGGCCATCTTCGACCGCTCCCAGGCCCTGGAGCGCTACCGCATCGCCGAGGGGACCGCCGGCGTCGATCTGAGCCGGGTGCACGACACCGAGGTGGCGGGCATGCCGGTGTCGGTGATCGATCCCGTGGTCGATTATCGGGCGCTCATGGCGGAGCTCTTCGATTTCGAGCGGCTCCGGGACCTGCTGAGCTCGGGCAGCTTCCGCATGGTGTTCGATGCCATGCACGCCGTCACCGGCCCCTATGCCCAAGCCATCCTGGAGGACGAGCTGGGGGCTCCCGCCGATACCGTGATCCGTGCCCATCCGCGGCCGGACTTCGGCGGCGGCCATCCGGACCCGAATCTGATCCACGCCCGCGAGCTGGTGGAGCTCATGTACGGCGCCGATCCCCCGGATCTGGGCGCCGCCTCCGACGGCGACGGCGATCGCAACATGATCCTGGGCCGGGGATTCTTCGTGAACCCTTCGGATTCGCTGGCCGTTATCGCCGACCATCTGGAAGATATTCCCGGCTACCGGGGACGCATGGGGGGCGTGGCCCGCTCCATGCCCACCAGTCGCGCCGCCGACCGGGTGGCCGCCGCCAAGGGTTGGGCCGCCTACGAAACCCCCACAGGCTGGAAGTTCTTTGGCAACCTGCTCGATGCCGACCTAGTCCAGGTGTGCGGCGAGGAATCCTTCGGCACCAGCTCCGACCACGTACGGGAAAAGGACGGCCTATGGGCGGTGCTGGTCTGGCTGTCCATCCTCGCCGAGCGTCGCGAGTCCGTCGCCACGGTGGTGCGGGATTCCTGGAGTCGTTACGGTCGCGACTTCTACACCCGTCACGACTACGCGGGACTCACGCCGGAGCAGGGTGAGCGCATCGCCGACACCCTGCGCCGCAAGTTGGGCGGGCTTGCCGGCACCCGGACGGAGGCGGGGCTGGTGGTGGAGGCGGCCGACGAGTTCGCCTACACCGATCCCGTGGACGGCCGTACCTCCAGCCAGCAGGGCATCCGGGTGTGGTTCACCGATGGCGGCCGCGCCGTATTCCGCTTGTCCGGCACCGGCACCAGCGGTGCCACCCTGCGCATCTACCTGGAGCGCTGGGAGGGGGATCCCCTGCGGCACAACGACGACCTCCAGAACACCCTTGCCGACCTGGCGAGCGCCGCCCGGGAGGTGGCCGAGCTAGAGGCGATAACCGGTATGGCTGAGCCCAGCCTGGTGGTCTGAGGACGGCCCTTACGTAATTCGATCGGATTTTTGGGAGCCTTGCATGGACGAGCAGACCCGCATAGAAGCCGAGGCCGCCGCCTTCCGCGGCCTGGTCAAACACCTGCAGCAGCGCACCGACGTGGCCAACATCGACCTCATGAACCTGGCCGGGTTCTGCCGTAACTGCCTGGCTAAGTGGTACATGGCCGAAGCCAACGAGCGGGGTGCCGACCTCGACTACGACCAGGCCCGGGAGGTAATATACGGCATGCCCTACGCCGACTGGAAAGCCCGGTATCAGGCCCAGGCCACCGAGGAGCAGGTGCGACGCTTCGAAGCCACCAAGGAGTGGCACGCCGACACCAGCGGTGGCAACTGAAGGCCTTACCTTCCCACGCTTTACCCGGGGGCTCCCGTGCGTGCCTTCCTTTCCTACCTGATCGCCCCGATTGGCGGGATCCTGGCTTTCCTGACCGTGTGGTCCGTGCCGCTTTTGCCCTACGCCGACAACGGCCTGCACTTTTTTGGCCAGGCTTGGTCCCTGGCCGCCACCATTGTGGTACCGGCCTTCGTTCTGGTGCTAACCCTCAGCCTGGGAGTGATGTTCGGGGTCCGGGCCCGGTTTGGCGGGGCCTGGTGGGCGGCGATGGGCGGCGGTTTGCTGTTATACTCCGCTGCCTTTGCCCTCCTGGCGGTGCGTTTCGGGTTTGGCGCCATGTTCGCCGATCCTTTCTGGGTCGGCGGCCTGGTAGCGGGCGGGCTGGTCCACGGGCTGGTCTTCCGGGCCGCGGTCGGCCCCGGCCGTCGGCCACGTAGCGTCTGAGGAGCGACTGTGCGTTTCGCCCTGACCCTTCTCTTGCCACCCCTGGCGGGCTTGGCAGCCTTTGGGGTGGTCTGGCTGGCCCCCTACCTGGCAGGGTCGTTTGACCCGCCCGAGGGCCAATCCCTGGGGACACTGTTCGCCGCCTGGGCCATCCCGGTGTATCCCCTTGCACTGGTTCTCGGTTTGCCTGTTGTGGCCGGGGCTTTTTCTGCGCCCCGTTGGTCGGCCGCTATCACCCTGGCCGGCATGCTGGGTGTCTACGCCCTGACCTTCTTTTTAATCGGTGTGGCCTGGGTGGGGGTGGGTAGCCTGCTCGGAGGGGTCCACCAATGGCTGGCCTTGGGTGCTGGGGCCGTGGTTCACATGGTGGTGTTTCTGGGGCTGCGTACCGGCCAGGCTCCTGCCCTGCGGTAGGGGCGCTCTATCCCGTCAGGGCTTGCTGTGGCATCGTGGTTGCTTGACGCTACATCTCAATGTGGCTTTTCGACCGGGAGAACGGTCCGTCCATGCGAACCTTGTTCGCCTTCCTGATAGCGCCCGCCGCCGGTCTGGCGGTGTTTACCTTGGTTTGGGCTGCCCCCGAGATCCAGCTCGCCCGCGGTGGCCCCAAAATCGCCTTGGCCGTGGACCACATCACTCCGGTCTGGTTAGTGCCGGCCTATATCCTGCTTCTGGTTATGAGTGTGCCACTCTTTCGCGAATTGCGCACCGTATTCGGCTGGACCGGGCCGAGCACCACCATAGGGGCCCTTTTGATCTACGGCCTGACGGCGGCCGGTCTCGGTGTCGCCCTGGGGGGACTGGGAACGCTGCTGCCTGGCTGGTCTCAGTGGCTCGGGCTGGTCAGCGCTTCTCTGGTCCATGCGGCCGTTTTCCTGAGCTTTCGCCCCGGTGTGCGCAAGTATTATTTCCTGTGACTGGGCCTATCCGCTGTCGCCTTCGGGAGACGCGCCGATAGCCTACCCCCGCGGCTTTAGGGCAGGCAGGTCCTGGGCTGCCGGGCTCAGGTCTGCTCCACGCCAATCCGCGGCTCCTGGATCCAAGTGCTCCAGCAGCGGGGGCACTTGGCTGGTTTGGTAAGCCGGTCGCGGTCAAAGGTGAAGCCGCACTTGCGGCAGGTGGCGGGGTGCACTACGAGCCGGTAGGGCTCGTTGCGAAAGCTCTGACGCAGGTGCTCGAGCTCACCGGCCATTTCGCGCTCACCCAGACCGAAAGCGCGAGCCAGCTCGCTGATGCCGGTGGGATGGTCCAAAAGGGCATTAATCAAGTCCTTGCGATACATTAGGGGTCCGGGGGGTGCAGGATTCGTGGCCTGTGCCGGAGCGGGGCTTGCCACCCCGGGGGTCCAGTCGGTGCGAGAGTAGGACGGCGGGATGAATGGCCGGCCGCCCGGATGCGGTGGGCTCGCTCCATCGCAGGCGGTAGCTGTAATCCCTGTTATCTATGGGCGACAGGGCGTCTTGGATGCTACGAGTTCTCTCAATCCACTCGGGACTTGCTGGCTGAGCCATGGCCGGCTGTTTGAGTGCGTCCCCACAGCTCGATCGCCCTACAGGTCGGCCAGGCGGTGCCCGAGCTGCCGGTTCGGGGCTCGAAACCGAGATTGTCGCGCATGGGACCATGGTATCCGAAGCTAGGGGCGCCCGTCTTGCCGCCTCGAAGGGCGCAATGGGAGGGTTGCGCTCCGGGAAGGCCGGTTCCCAGCCACCCACCATTTACAAGGCAACGGGAAAGACCCATGAAGAGCTATCGCAAGGAGTTGTGGTTCAACACCCAAAAGCGGCGGGAGTACATCAATATCACCCCCGATGTGGAAACTGCCCTGGCCGAAAGCGGGGTCGTCGAGGGCCTCGCGCTGGTCAACGCCATGCACATTACCGCCTCGGTTTTCATTAACGACGACGAGCCCGGACTCCTTCAGGACTACGACCAATGGCTGGAACGGCTGGCCCCTCATGATCCCAGCACCGAAGCCTACAAGCATCACCGGACCGGTGAGGACAACGGCGATGCCCACCACAAGCGCGAGGTCATGGGGCGCCAAGTCGTGGTCGCCATTACCGAAGGCCAGCTCGACTTCGGCCCCTGGGAGCAGATCTTCTACGGCGAATTCGACGGCGGACGCCGCAAGCGCGCTTTGGTTAAGATTATCGGGGATTAGGCAATCCCCATCCCCGTCGGAAGGGCGGTTCCCTCAGCGCCCCGGATTGGGTATAACAGCTAGAATATACGTTCTAGCCATGAGAGATGGAGGTACCATGCCGGCAGCGCGCAGCCTCAGCCCCGTCGCCTTGATCCTGGTCTTGCTGCTTTCGGCGGCACCGGTAACCGCCGCTCCCGAGGGCATGGAATACACCGACGATGCCGCCCTCTCGGAGGTTTCGGAGGGGCGCGGTGTGTTCCTGGTGGACATCGGCAGCCCCGACAAGCTTGCTCTGTATTTGAATCTCATCCCGGGGACCTACCAGCGTCTGGAGAAGCAGGGGGTGGATCCCGATTTCGTGCTGGTATTCATCGGCCCCTCGGTCAAACACCTTACCAAGCCTTCCGACAGCTTGGCCGACCTGGAGCACGGCGAGGCCCTCCAGCGGATCCGTCAGGGCATCGACAAGCTCCAGTCGCTGGAGGATGTGCGGCTGGAGGTATGCAACGTGGCCCTGGAAGTTATGGACGTGGCGCCCGAGCGCCTTTTGCCGGGCATGAAGATCGTCAGCGACGGCTTTATCTCGGTGATCGGGTATCAGGAGCAGGGCTACCACCTAGTCCCCGTTTACTAGTTTTGGCAGGACCGGTTACGGCCGGGCCGACGGGACGGCCGGGTGTGCCAGATTTGAGCCGTGCTTATGGATAAGGCGTAAGAGGGCAGGGAAGGGCGTCCCTGGTAAGGGGCCGTCAGTAGGCGGGGGTACCGACTCGGCCGCTTCGGATTCTTGGCCTAAGTGCTGTCGCCGGCTGGGGTTGGGCCGGATAGAAGCCCTCGGCGTCCCGGTGGCCGCGCTGCAGGCGATGCTGCCAGCGGGTTCGGGTATCCACTTCCTTGGCCACAAACTCAATACCCAGGCTTTGCGCCAGGGTGTAGATGGTTGCCAACCAGCGGGCCGGTCGGTATCCCCATCGGCTTGGAGCGAACGGCCAACCAACCTAGCGGCCAGCTTGAGCTTGGCAACGGCCATCATGGAGAGCAGGCCAGGGGGCAAGGTGGCGCTACCGAACGCGTCGATGGTCAGCGGTATGCCCCTATCGGCCGGGAAATTTAGGGTCCGGCGTTTGCCACTTACTGCCGCGATCATGGCGGTTGCGGGGACTCCAGCTCAAGCTGTTCGGGGTCGATCCCGCTCTGAGCGAGGACCTGGTCAAGGTTGCGCATAGGGGCTTCAAGGCCGGCCAGGCGATTCCCCGCCAGTTTCTCCTGGAGCGGGTAAAAAAAGACCAGCGCATTTCTTTCCTGCGCCCGCGCCGAGGCCCGACGCTTCAACAGCCCTTGCCCGAGATACCGTTCGGAGCCGCATGCCGGTAGGTAATGCGAGCGGCGGATTTGACCTGGTGCATGGCCTGGTCCGCCAGGGCGATCTGCCGCTCGGGATCCTGCGGTCGGGTCTTGGCTATCTCGTAGCCTACGATACCGATGCTAAGCCCTAGCTGGGCGTAACCGTCACTGGGCAGGGAGCTGGTGAAGGCGACTACCAGCTTGGCCGCAATGACATCGGTGCGACAGTCGTCCGTTCCCTCCAACAGGACCACGAAGCCATCGCCGCCGATGCAGGCGAGGGCGCCCCCCTGTCCCACCGCGGTGCGGAGCCGGTCTGCGGCATCCCTTAACCGCGTGTCTGCGGCCCTGTGGCCCCTTTCATCGTTGACCGCCTTAAAGGCGTCCATGTCCAGTAACGGCAGGGCAAGGTCCTGATGCCTCCGGTCCAGGCGGACTAAAGCCGCTCCCAGGGGCCCTCTAGGGTGGCCCGGTTGGGCAGATCGGTAAAAGCGTCGCAATAGGCCAGCCGGCGCAGGCGGGATTCGGCCTTTGTCTCTTTGATAATAACCGAAAGATCCCCATATATAGGGGGCGGTCACCCGCCGGTCGTTGGAAACCCGACAGATCGTTAGCCAATCGGGGAAAATGTTGCGGTTCTTGCGCCGGTTCCAGAGCCTCTCTTTCCATTTGCCTCGCCCGGTGAGGGTCTGCTGCTTGCAATGGTAGAATTTCTTCTCCTGCAAGCCCCAGCCCACGATGTCCCCGGGCTTTTGCCCGGTAACCTCAGCCGGCGACCAACCCGTTATGTTGGAAAAGGCCTTATTGACCCGTTCGCTTCGGCCCTCGGCGTCCCTAAGAGGGATCCCCTCCTGGGACTGGTGGAACGCTGTAGCAGCCCATCTCAGGTCCTGTCCCGACGTTCTTGCGCTCGGTTCGCGCCTTGCGACCGGTTTCCTGGAACGCCTCGAGCGGCCCCGGATGCGCGCTGCCACAGGGGTGCTGCGATTGTGCGTAAGGCCCAAGTAGAGGGCTTCACCCAGCTTTAGCCGGCTCGACCCCGGGTAGTGGCTCGGTTGGTGAATACAATGGTGTAGTCATGGGCGCCGATGACTTAGACGGGACAGGGGAGGGAATCCGGCAGCCGCTTCATAAAGCGGGGTCGTGACCTAAATCCGGACCTAGGACGGACATGTCAGCGGCTGGATGAGGCCTCCCTCGGCATCCCGTGGCCGCTCTCCTTACCGGCCCACGGCCGCCGTAAGGCTATCCGCAAGTGGGGCTTTTGAACAAAATTTAAGGGATCGGAGGGTCGGATCAAATTAACGGCGGAGAAGCCTCAGCCAGTACCAGACGTTGAGGATGCTAGCCAAGGAGGCAGCGACATAGGTTAAAGCGGCGGCTGTTAGGATGCGGCGCGCGCGAGGCCGGTCCGCCGGCGGAAGGTAATCGCGGTTGAGAACGGGCAGGGCGCGGCGGAAACTGGCGTCCAGTTCTACGGGTAGCGTAACCAAGTGCACCACCGCCCCCGCGGCGACACTGACCAAGCCCCCGGCCAACGGCACTACCAGGCCGGTGGGCGATCGGCTGGCCAACAGAAGCAAAGGCGAGGCCATAACTAGGATTGATCCGACCCGCTGGATGGCGGTGACCGCTCGAACCAGCCGGTGCCGCAGCCGCAGGGGGCGGTAGCCGGTTTGGTGCTGTAGGGCATGCCCGACCTCGTGGGCGGCCACCGCCACAGCAGTCAGCGAGCGACCCTGGTAATTGGCCTGGGAAAGGGCCACCACGCGCCGGTCGGGGTCGTAATGGTCACCCGCCTCGTTGGCTTCTACTGAGACTCCATCCAGTTCCAAGCGGTCGATGAGATGGGCGGCGAACTGCCCTCCGGTCCCCGGGAAGTCCTCGCGTTCCCGGGAATGGGCGGCCATGACGGCGCGCACCCAGAGCTGGGGGCCGTAAAGCAGGGCTAGAAGGAGGCCAATGGCGATGAGAGCGAGCATGGATTCCACGGGTTCGGATTGGGGGACGAAGTGTAGGACAATAGGCGGTGCCTGCGGTGCCCTGGGGAAGGATGGCTCTTTTGGGCCTTCGTGATCGTTTTCTCGGCCGGGCCCCAGCCGTCTTGGAGGCCATCTTTGTGGCACCCGGTGCCGGTGCCCCAATGGAGGCGGTGGCCGCAGTGCGGGCTGAGCCTGGCGGCCTTGCCGGGGACCGCTATGCGGAAGGGAAAGGCTACTGGCTTGGCCCCGATGCTTGTGCCGTGACCCTGATCCGGGCCGAGGATGTTGACCGCATTCAGCGTCGTAGCCGCCTCCCTCTGAGCTCGGGAGAGCATCGCCGAAACCTGGTAATCAGGGGGCTCCGGCGGCGGCAACTGGTGGGCAGCCGGATCCGCGTCGGGGAAGCCATACTGGCGGTGGTGGCGCCGCGGCCGCCCTGCGGCTATCTGGAACGGCTAACCCGGCGGGGGATGGCAAGGGCGCTGGGTCGCTCCAGTGGCTTCTGCCTGCGGGTGATCCACTCCGGCCGCATGCGGACGGGAGACACGGTGCATTGGGCCGAGAGGTTGGAGCCAGATGGTGGCGCCGGCCTTCCGCCCGACTCAAAGAAGCCTTAGACCCCCTAGGAGATTCGACATTAATGGCTTATGTGGTCCTGCTGCGCCACGGCGAGAGCCACTGGAATCAGGATAACCGCTTTACCGGCTGGACGGATGTGGATCTGTCGGATAACGGCCGGGAGCAGGCCAGGATGGCGGGCCGCTTGCTCCACGGCGGCGGCTTTACCTTTGACCTGACCTATACCTCCTACCTGAAGCGGGCGATTCGAACCTTGTGGATCGCCCTGGACCACATGGATCGCATGTGGCTACCAGTGGTGAAGGATTGGCGGCTCAACGAGCGCCACTATGGGGCCCTTCAGGGGGAAGGTAAGCGCAAATTCGAGGAGCTCTACGGCTCCGAGCAGGTCCATCAATGGCGCCGGGCCTTCGACGTGCGTCCGCCCCGGCTGGAGTCCGACGATCCCCGCCATCCACGGTTCGAGCCAAAATATCACCATGTGGAGGGCTCGCTTCTTCCCAATACGGAATCCTTGGCCGATACCGTCAATCGTGTCCTGCCCTGCTGGCGGGAACAGATCATGCCCCGCCTCAGGGCCGGGGAGGACGTCCTGGTGGCCGCGCACGGCAACAGCCTACGTGCCTTGGTTAAGTACTTGGACGGGGTATCCGACGAGGCGGTCAGCAACCTCAATATCCCCCTCGCCGTCCCCCGGGTCTACGAGTTCGGGCAGGGGCAGGAGGTCCGGCGTCGCTACTATCTGCGGGAAGGCGGGGAAGAGGCCATTGAGGATTGAGCAAGCAAGGCCGGGCCGAGGGCCGGACTGCCTGAATCCTCGGTGGCCCGTTCCACCGAAAGGGGGACAAAACCCGGCGGCGAAGGAGTCGCTCGCCGCCGCTTTTGAAGCGAGTGGGTCCGACGAGAATCAGATCAGGACGTTGGCTAGGACGATCAGCGCCAACATGATAGCCACCAAGCCGAGTAGCACATAGCCCAAATGCTGAGTCATGTACTTGTCTTCGCTGTTCATGGGAGCCTCCTCCGAAGTGGGTTTCCCTCTTTTTTGACCATAGAACGGCTGGGGACTTTCCCGGTTGATCCCGATCAATCGAGATGTTTTTTGCCGGCTCAACGGGTCTTACGGTGGGGAGAGGTGGATCTAAGGAGGAAGCCATGGATCTGGAGGCATTCAAGGCCACTCTTGCGGAGGCCGAGCCGCTGGAGGAATGGGGACGTCCCTTGCAGGCCCTGTGGTGGGCTGCCCAGGGGAATTGGGACCGGGCCCACCGTTTGGCGCAGGCCGAGCCTGGCCCGGACGGCGCCTGGGTCCATGCCTATTTGCACCGTCTGGAGGGGGACCTCGGCAACGCCAGCTATTGGTACCGCCGGGCGGCCCGCCCGGTGAGCCAGGCCAAGCTGGAAAAAGAGTGGGAGGCCATCGCTGCCGAACTTCTACCCTGATGGCGGTGGCCATTTACGGAGAAACCTTTCTATGGGAAATCTCAGCCGTTACCGGAGCCTGGGTGACCTACCTTCGGTTGCGCCCGTCTTCCCCCTGACGGGAGCCCTGCTCCTTCCCGGAACCCACCTGCCACTCAACATCTTCGAGCCACGCTACCTGGCCATGATCGACGCCGCCCTCGCCGGGGATCGGCTCATCGGCATGATCCAGCCGGCCCATCCCGGCGCCGAAACCGAAACGGCCCTCCCGGAGCTGTCGCGGGTGGGGTGTTTGGGGCGCCTAACCTCCTTCAGCGAGACCGGCGATGGGCGCTATCTGATTTCCCTGACCGGGATCCTCCGCTTCGCCGTGGCCGCGGAAGTGGAAGCGGAAACGCCCTTCCGCCAGGTGCGCATGGATTTCAGCACCTATGCCGAGGACCTCGAGCCCGCTGAGGCGGTAGCCCTCGACCGCGACCGTTTTTTCCAGGCCTTGACGCCTTACCTGGAGGCCAGCGAGCTGGAGGTCTCCTGGGAAGACCTGGGGCGAGCCCGTACCGAAAGCCTGGTCAATACATTGGCGGTGGCCCTGCCTCTGGGTGCCCGGGAAAAGCAGGGCCTCCTTTTGGCCGAGACCCTGAACCAGCGGGCTCAGCTCCTTCTGACTTTGCTGGAAATGGCCCGCGGTTCCGATTCCGATGAGCCCGATGGCGGTTCGCTTCAGTAGCCCGAGCCGGTGCCGGCCTGGCCCGGCGCCTCGGCCTGCTGTCTGGGTTAGCGGGTCCGCCGCCCAAGTTCGTGACCCGGTCGTCAGGCGCCGCCATTCGGTAGGTACGGGGCGCCTTTCGGGGGGGGGGGGTTGATCCCGTCCTTGGAAAAAACCGGCCCGCTACGGCCCTGGCGAGCCCCGAAGATGCCAGGGGCAGGCTTGCCGTCGATCCGCTTTCCCAAAGGGTAGCGACTGAAGGGGGAAAGGGCTTGGGTTGGCCCGGAGTGCTTACGGCGAACAGCGGCAGCCGGATTGCGCTCCGACTGCTTGGGCTGGGGCCCGGGTGGAGGCCCTTGCGGAGCTCATCGATCCGAGGCCGGGCTATCCAGGAGATGACCTCCTGAGACAGGTGGCTGCGGCACCCGTCAGTGGGTTTCCACCTTGGCGAGCTCTTCCAGTATGCCGTCCACCAGCTTCTGCCCCTGCTCGCCCATGCCCCGGGTTAGGGTCCAGCGGTCGCGCTCACCGTTGATCAGGGGCCGGAAGATGGCCGCGATCTGGGCCATTTCACCGCCGGCTTGGTGCATTTGCTCCGCCATCTGGGCCGCCCACTGCAGTGCTTCGGTCTGACCGGTGCCGGCGGCATGGACGATGGAGGCGATGCCCGGGGCGGCCATGGTGGGATCGGCGCCCGCTTGCGGGTCCGGGAGGCTGGCGGGGTCCTGGATGCCGCGCAGGATGGCCTCCGCTACGACCCTGTCCTCCTCGTCCAGGCCCTGCATGACGCGCTCGTCGCGCCAGCCGTCGAGGATGCGTCGAATGGCGGTTACCAGCTGCACCCAGCCGTTGGCCTCCGCCTGCCCCAGGACCTCCTCCAGATCGGGGACCTGGTTCTGGTCGTGGCAGGCCAGCACCACCCGATGGATAAGGCCGGCATGGGCGTCCACGATCTGCTGGTCCCTGTCGGGCAACTGGGCCATGGTGGCCTCCGCGGTAACGGCGCGTGGTTGGTGATTGTAGCGCGGCTCCGGGGGGTGGGCGAAGGCGGGGCTGGGTCAAATTGCGCCGAATTTGAATGCGAGTTAGCCTTTCGTCCTATGTTCGATGACCGGCCCTTGTCCGGAGCCCAATTCCGTTGTCGTGGTGGCTGACCCAGCCTCCACGGCCCCCAGCGGTCGCAAAACGGGAGTTCAGTACTCGATGGCCTACGACAGAATCCAGGTGCCCCGGGAAGGCGAGCCCATCTCGCGCGATGCGGATGGCCAGTGGCACGTGCCGGCGCGGCCAATCCTCCCCTACATCGAAGGGGATGGCATCGGGGTCGATATCTCGCCGGCCATGAAGACCGTGGTGGATGCCGCAGTGGACAAGGCCTACGGCGGCCACCGGGGTATCGAGTGGATGGAGATCTTTGCCGGGGAGAAGGCGGTCGCCACCTACGGCGGCAACACTTGGCTTCCCGACGAGACCCTGCAGGCCCTGCGCGAGTACCGCGTGGCCATAAAGGGTCCCCTGACCACACCCGTGGGAGGGGGCTATCGCAGCCTCAATGTGACCCTGCGCCAGGAGCTGGACCTCTACGTGTGTCTGCGTCCCGTGCGCTACTTCAACGGCACGCCCAGCCCACTTAAGAAGCCCGAGACGGTGGACATGGTGGTCTTTCGCGAGAACTCTGAGGACATCTACGCCGGCATCGAGTGGCCCGCCGGCTCCCCCGATGCGCGCAAGCTGGTCAAGTTCCTGCGCGATGAAATGGGGGTTAGGGACATCCGCTTCCCGGAAACCTCAGGAATCGGCATCAAGCCCGTATCGGAGGAAGGCACCAAACGCCTGGTGGGCAAGGCCATCGACTACGCCCTGGTCCACAACCGCCAATCGGTGACCCTGGTGCACAAGGGCAACATCATGAAATTCACCGAGGGGGCCTTTAAGGATTGGGGCTACGAGGTAGCCGAGGGCGAGTACGCCGATCAGACCTTCACCTGGCGCGAATACGAGGCCATCCAGAACAGCGATGGTCAGGCAGCCGCCGACGCCGCCTGGGAGGCGGCCGAGGAAGAGGGCCGGGTCTTCGTCAAGGATGCCATCGCCGACAACTTCCTGCAGCAGATCCTGCTGCGGCCGGCGGAATTCGACGTTATCGCCACCATGAACCTCAACGGCGATTACATCTCCGATGCCCTGGCGGCCGAAGTGGGCGGGGTCGGTATCGCACCCGGGGGCAACCTATCCGATGACTACGCCATGTTCGAGGCCACGCATGGTACGGCGCCCCGCCACGCGGGTCAGGACAAGGCCAATCCCGGGTCCCTGGTGCTGTCGGCGGAGATGATGCTTCGGTTTATGGGCTGGACCGATGCGGCCGACCTCATCATTAAAGGCATGGAGGGGGCCATCTCCAACAAGACGGTAACCTACGATTTCGAGCGCCAGATGCCCGAGGCCACCCTGCTGTCCGCCTCCGAGTTCGCCCGGGCCATCGCCGACAATATGTAACCGCCGACAGCCCGACGGCCAGGACCGCTACGTTACCACCCGGATCCTGGCCAAGCGGGTGGGGATGCGGCGGCTGACTGGATGGAATCGGCGGCGCGAGGCCAACGGGAAAGCGGGCTTTTCCCTGGACACGAGCCTCCGGCGATTCCCCGTGCCCCTCCCTGAAGCCAGCTTCCGGGAAGGACAGGGCCTGGCCCTGGTGGCAGCCTACCGGGGCCGGGGGCGCCGAAGGGGCTGGGCGCTTGCGGCCGATCTCCCTACGGGGCACTGAGGCTGGATGGCCGCCGCCTGGCGGCTGGCTATGCGGCTGAAGCTGGCCTGGCGGCCGCTCAATTGGTGGAATCCGGTGGCGGGGCCATCCTGGTGTTGGTGATAGCCTGATGCTCCCTGCATTTCCTGGAAGCCTACCGCGCCGCCGAGGCCCTGTTGGGCAAGGAGATGGTGGCCGCGTCTCTGAGACTGGTCTTCGCCTTGTTGCACCGGATCGAACGGGTTTTGGTTGAATGGGAGTGGATGAAGGCCTACCAGCGGGTGTTCGATTTGCCGGTATGCCTGGGTACGGCATTGCTATGACCGATGCCGGCGTCAGAGGGGTCGGGCAGGGCTGGCACTGGGGTACGCCATACTACGGCTTCCCCGGTCCCTGAGGCGGGCCATCGAAGCCAACCGGTAAGCGGAGCGGCAGGATGCACCTTCCCAAGATCACCATCGTCGGTGCCGGCCAGGTTGGCTCCACCGCTGCCCACCTCATGGCCAAGAAGGAGCTGGGCAATCTGGTCCTGCTCGATATCGACGTCGGCATGGCCCAGGGCAAGGCCCTTGACATCGCCGAGGCGGGGCCCGTGGAAGGCTTCGACGTCGATGTCAGCGGCACCGACGACTACGCCGATATCGCGGGCTCCGAGGTGGTGGTGATTACCGCCGGAAGTCCCCGCCAGCCCGGCATGGAACGGACCGAGCTGCTGCGGCGCAACGTCCGGGTGGTGGCCGCGGCCTCCCGCGAGATCGCCCGGCACGCTCCCGAGGCTTACATCGTCCTGGTTACCAACCCCCTGGACGCCATGGTCTGCGCCGCCCAGGAGGTGACCGGATTCCCCGCCCACCGCGTCATGGGCATGGCCGGAGTCCTGGATTCGGCCCGCATGCGCCGGTTCATCGCTCAGGAGCTGGGTGTGTCGGGCAAGGACGTTACGGCCATGGTCCTCGGCGGTCACGGCGATCGCATGGTGCCGGTAACGGGCAGCTCCACGGTGGGCGGCATCCCCCTCACCGAGCTGCTGCCTCGGGAGCGCCTCGACGCCATTGTCGAGCGCACCCGGCACGGCGGGGGTGAGGTGGTGGAGCTGCTCAAGACGGGTTCGGCCTACTACGCCCCCGGCGCCAGCATCGTCGACATGGTGGAGTCCATCGTGCGCGATCAGCGTCGGATTCGCCCGGTGGCCGCCTACCTCAAGGGCGAGTACGGCATCGAGGACCTCTATATCGGGGTCCCGGCCATAATCGGCGCCGGCGGCGTCGAACGGGTAGTGGAGATCGGGCTGACGGACTCCGAGCGTCTGCAGTTCGATGCCTCGGTGGATACGGTGCGGGAGATGATCGACGAGGCCCGCGATGCCCTTGACGCCGGTTCCTGACCAAGACCGCCGCCTTCTCTGCCAACACGGAAGAGCCCTCATGCTGATCCACGAATACCAGGCCAAGGAGCTTCTGGCCCAGCACGGCGTGCCCGTCCCGGAAGGCCGCCCCGCGTTTACCGTCGCCGAGGCGGTGGATGCCGCCGAGCACCTGGGGGGCGAGCGCTGGGCGGTTAAGGCCCAGATCCACGCCGGTGGTCGGGGCAAGGCCGGCGGCGTTCAGGTGGCCGATTCCCTGGACGAGGTGCGGGCTCGGGCCGACGGCCTCCTGGAGAGGGAGCTGGTTACTGAGCAGACCGGGAGCCGCGGGCGGACGGTGCGTCGCCTCCTGGTGGAAAAGGCGCACGGCTTTACCAGGGAGCTCTATGTGGGGGCGGTGGTGGACCGCCACGTGGACTCCGTGGTGTTCATGGCCTCCAGCGAGGGCGGCGTGGAGATCGAGGAGGTGGCCCGCCACAACCCGCAGAAGATCCTCAAGACCACCGTGGACCCTGCGGTCGGGCTGCAGCCCTTCCAGGCGCGCAAGCTGGGATTCGGGCTGGGCATGGACTGGCCCCAGGTGAAGCAGTTCACCAAGATCCTGACCGCTCTGTACCGCGCCTTCATCGACAAGGACGCCTCGCTGGTGGAGCTCAATCCGTTGGTGCTTACCGACGGCGATGAGCTGCTGGCCCTGGACGCCAAGTTCAACCTGGATGACAACGGTCTGATCCGCCATCCCCAGCTGCGCGAGCTGCGTGATCCCAACGAGGAAGAGGACAAGGAGCACGAGGCCCACGCCTTTGGTCTCAACTACATCGCCCTCGAGGGCAACATTGGCTGCATGGTCAACGGCGCCGGACTTGCCATGGCCACCATGGACATCATCAAGCTCTACGGCGGCGAACCTGCCAATTTCCTGGACGTCGGCGGCGGCACCTCGGTGGAGCGGGTCACTGCGGCCTTCCGGATCCTGCTGTCGGACGCCAACGTGGAGGCCATTCTGGTCAATATCTTCGGCGGTATCGTGCGCTGTGATGTTATCGCCGAAGGCATCATCGCGGCGGTGCAGGGGATCGAGATGACAGTGCCGCTGGTGGTGCGCCTGGAGGGCACCAATGTGGAGCAGGGCCGTCGCATGCTCGAGGAGTCCGGTTTGGACCTGATTACCGCCACCACCCTGGCGGACGCGGCGGACAAGGCCGTGGCGGCCGGGAAGGATATGGCATGAGCATTTTGGTCGACAGCGAGTCCCGGGTCATCTGCCAGGGCTTCACCGGCGAGCAGGGTACCTTTCATTCGCGCCAGGCCCTGGAGTACGGCACCCGCATGGTGGGCGGGGTCACCCCGGGGAAGGGCGGCCAGACCCACCTGGACCTGCCGGTGTTCGACACGGTGGCCCAGGCCGTGGAGGCCACCGGCGCCGATGTCTCCATGCAGTACGTGCCCGCCGCCATGGCCGCCGACGCCATCATGGAGGCTGCCAACGCCGGTATCGAGCTGGTGGTGACCATCACCGAGGGCATCCCGGTGCTGGACATGATGCGGGTAAAGGCTTACCTAAAGGATCGCCCCACCCGTCTGATCGGTCCCAATTGCCCCGGTGTCATTACTCCCGGCCAGTCCAAGGTGGGCATCATGCCCGCTGCCATCCATGCCCCCGGGTCGGTGGGCGTGGTGTCCCGCTCGGGAACGCTTACCTACGAGGCGGTGTATCAGACCACACAGCTCGGCCTGGGCCAGTCCACCTGCGTCGGCATCGGCGGCGACCCCATCAGCGGCTCGGATTTCGTGTCCATGCTGGCCATGTTCGAGGCCGACCCCACCACCGAAGCGGTGGTCCTAGTGGGCGAGATCGGCGGCACCGCCGAAGAGGAGGCCGCCGAGTATGTCCGCCACCACATGACCAAGCCCGTGGTAGGCTACATCGCCGGCGTCACCGCCCCGCCCGGTCGCCGCATGGGCCACGCGGGGGCAGTGATCTCTGGCGGCAAGGGCACCGCCGAGGAGAAGTTCGCCGTCATGGAGTCGGCCGGCATCACCATCGCCCGCTCACCGGCGGAGATCGGGGAGCGGGCGGCGGAAGTGGTAAAGCGTTAAGTGTTCAGTGTTCAGTGTTTGGGGGGAAATGTGAGAGTTCTCCTACTCCTTGGTATTGATCGGTAAGTGAGACCAGTAGCCGTGGCCATTACTGAACACTGAACACTTCAAACTGAACACTGCCTATCAGGAGCCGCTGTGCCCGAGCCTGACCTGCGCATCGCCATGGCCCAGCTCGATCCCGTGGTGGGCGATCTCGGGGGTAACGTCCAGCGCATCGTGGACGCCCTGGCGGCCGCCCGCGAGGCCGATGCCCACGTTGTGGTCACGCCGGAGCTGGCAGTTACCGGCTATCCGCCGCAGGATCTGCTGCTCAAGCACCAGTTCCTGGCCGATGTCGAGGCCGCCCTGGCCAATCTGATCCCCCAGGTAGAAGGGGTGGACCTGGTGGTGGGCCATACCGAGCGTGCCGCCGAGGGACTGTACAACAGCGCCAGCTGGATCCGGAACGGGGAGGTGGTGGCGCGCTACCGCAAGCAGCGGTTGCCCAACTACGGCGTCTTCGACGAAAAGCGCTATTTCCTGACGGGCGAGGCCCCCTGTGTGGTGGAGGTGGCCGGCACTCGGGTCGGGGTCACCATCTGTGAAGACGCCTGGGCCCCCGACGGTCCCACGCGGTCGGCCGCCGACGCCGGCGCCGAGGGGCTGGTGAACCTGAACGCCTCGCCCTACGACTACACCAAGGCCCACCGCCGGGAGCAGGAGCTGGGGGCCCGGGCCCGCGAGGCCGAGGTCCCCATCGCTTACGTCAATCTGGTGGGTGGCCAGGACGAGCTGGTGTTCGACGGCGCCTCGTTTGTGGTGGATGCCGCTGGCGATGTGGTGGACCGCTCGCCGGGCTACGAGCCCGGGGTGTTCCTGAGCGAATGGGGCCGCCATGAGGGCGGTCTCCATCCACTGCAGCGGCCGAGCCTGCCGGCCATGGGCCTGGAAGAGAGCGTTTTCGGTGCGCTCACCATGGGCATCCGGGATTACGTCGACAAGAACGGGTTCCCGGGTGTGGTGGTGGGCCTTTCGGGTGGCATCGATTCGGCGGTAACCCTCGCTCTCGCGGTGGAGGCCCTGGGCCCGGAGCGGGTGGAGGCGGTGTTCATGCCGTCGCGTTACACCGCCGACATGTCCGGGGAGGACTCGCGCCAGCTTGCCGCCAATTTGGGCACCACGCTGCACGAGCTGCCCATCGACACCATCCACCAGAGCTTCATCGACACCCTGCAACAGGAGTTCGGCTCCGAGCCGCACGGTACTGCTGCCGAGAACATCCAGGCCCGCGGCCGGGGTATCCTGCTCATGGGCATTTCCAACGAGAAGGGCCTGATGGTGCTGGCCACCGGCAACAAGAGCGAGATGTCGGTGGGCTATGCCACCCTGTACGGCGACATGGTGGGCGGCTTCTCGGTCCTCAAGGACGTGCCCAAGACCCTGGTGTACCGCCTGGCCGAGCACCTCAACCGCAATTCGGAAATCCTGCCCCGGCGCATCATCGAGCGACCGCCATCGGCGGAACTGGCCCCAGACCAGAAGGACACCGACACCCTGCCGCCATACGATACTCTGGATGCCATCCTCTACGCCTACGTGGAGGAGGACTGCGCCCCCGAGGAGATCGTCGCCCGCGGTTTTGACGGGCAGGTGGTGCGCCAAGTCCTCAACCGGGTGGAGAGCAACGAGTACAAGCGTCGCCAGGCGCCGCCCGGGGTGCGTATCAGCCCACGGGGCTTCGGAACCGACCGGCGCTATCCCATCACCAACAAGTACCGGTTCTAGAAGTTTTCAGTTGGCAGTGTTCAGTGTTCAGTTACGGCCAATCCGGTTACGATTAACCGGTCCAATTGCCGCTTCGCCAGAGGGAACCTGCCGATCTTCTAGTCTAAACGACTGAACACTGAACACTGAACACTGAACACTGAACACTGAACACTGAACACTGAA
>NZ_JAZKRM010000039.1:0-21396 GCF_036628635.1 Thiohalorhabdus sp.
GGAACCAAAGAAAGGGCCACCCGAATAGGTGGCCCTTGTGCTCAGCGCTCCAAGCGCTGGTTTCAGTGCTTCAGGTCGAAGCGGTCGGCCTGCATGACCTTGACCCAGGCATCGACGAAGTCGTCCAGAAACTTCCGCTGGGCGTCGTCAGTGGCGTAGTACTGCGTCACGGCGCGCAGTTCGGCGTTGGATACATAGATCAGGTCCACGGGTGTCGCCGTCCACTGACGCTCACCCGTTTCGCGATCACGACCCACGTAGAGCCCTTCCTGGTCCTTGGCTTTCTCCCACTTCGTCGACATGTCCAGGACATTGACGAAGAAGTCGTTGGTCAGGGTGCCGGGCTCGTCGGTGAGCACGCCGTGGTCCACGTCCTCGGCGTTGGCATCCAGTGCGCGCATGCCGCCGATGAGCACCGTCATCTCCGGCACGGTCAGGCCCATGCTGTTGGCCTTCTCGACCATTTCGGCGGTGGGCGAGTCATCCGCTTCGCTGCTGTAATAGTTCCGGAAGGCGTCCGCGTCCGGCTTGAGCACGTCGAAGGAATCGGCATCGGTCATTTTCGCGGTGGCATCCACCCGGCCCGGCTTCACGGGCACGGTGATGTCGTTGCCCGCCCGTGCGGCGGCCTTCTCGATTGCGGCTGCGCCACCGAACACGATCATGTCCGCCAGCGACACCTTCTTGTTGGACCGCTGGGATTCGTTGAAATCCTGGCGGATGTCATCCAACCGGCTCAGCACGCGGTCGAGCTCTTCCGGATTGTTCACTGCCCAGTTTTTCTGTGGTTCCAGACGAACCCGGGCACCGTTGGCACCGCCGCGCTTGTCGGTGTCGCGGTAGCTAGACGCCGAGGCCCAGGCCACGCGGACCAGTTCCTGAACGCCCAGATCCGACTCCTTGATGTCGCTCTTCAGGCTCTCGATGTCGCCCGATCCGACCGTCTTGTAGTCGGCTTCCGGCAGCAGATCCTGGAAGGCAAACTTCTGCTCGGGGACGGCCGGACCCATGTAGCGCGAGCGCGGGCCCATGTCACGGTGCGTGAGTTTGAACCAGGCGCGAGCGTACGCCTGTTCGAACGCTTCCGGGTTCTCCATGAAGCGCTTGGCGATCTTGCGGTACTCCGGATCGCGCTTCAGCGCAATATCCGTCGTGAACATCATGGGCGCGTGACGCTTACCCTCGACGTGCGCGTCCGGGACCATATTGGAAGCACTTTCGGCCTTGGGCTCCCACTGGGTCTTGCCCGCCGGGCTCTCAGTCTTCTTCCATTCAAAGCTGAAGAGGTTCTGCAGGTACTGCTGGGTCCACTTCGCGGGGCTGGCCGTCCAGGCGCCTTCCAGGCCACTGGTATAGGTGTCCTCGGCCTTGCCCTTGCCGCACTTGTTCTTCCAGCCGAGCCCCTGCTCTTCCATGTCCGCCGCCGCCGGCTCGCGGCCCACGCAGTCCTCGGCCTTGTTAGCGCCGTGCGCCTTGCCGAAGGTGTGGCCGCCAGCAATCAGCGCCAGGGTTTCTTCGTCATTCATGGCCATACGCCCAAAGGTCTCGCGGGTGGCCTTGGCCGCGGCCAGCGGGTCGGGCTCACCTTTCGGACCTTCCGGATTAACGTAGATCAGACCCATTTGGGTGGCGCCGAAGGGCCGCTCAAGATCATGTCCGCCCTCGTAACGCTCGCCCGCAAGCATCTCGCTCTCGGGGCCCCAGTAGACCTGGTCCGGCTCCCAGTCGTCCGTGCGGCCCAATGCGAAGCCAAGGGTCTCGAAGCCCATGTCTTCCATCGCCACGGTGCCGGCCAGCGCCAGCAGGTCGGACCAGGAAATCTTGTCGCCGTAGTCCTGTTTGATGGACCAGAGCAGGCGCCGGGCCTTGTCCAGGTTGGCGTTGTCCGGCCAGCTGTTGAGCGGGTCAAAGCGCTGCTGCCCGCCACCGACACCGCCGCGGCCGTCACGCATGCGGTAGGTGCCCGTGGCATGCCAGGACATGCGAATGAAGAACGGACCGTAGTGACCATAGTCCGCCGGCCACCAGTCACGCGAGGTGGTCATCATGTCCTTGAGGTCTTTCTTGAGAGCGGCGTAGTCGAGCTCCTCGACCTGCTCGGCGTAGCTGAAATCGGCATCTCTGGGGTCAGATTCAGGGTTGGGGCGTCGAAGCGGGCTCAGGTCCAGCTGCTCCGGCCACCAGTATTGGTTGGACTTGGCCTTTGCCTGGCTGTCCTGCGCTTGGGCAGAGGTCAACAGCATAAATGGCGATAACGCCACCGCTAAGGCGGCTATCAAAGTGCTTGTTGGTTTTCGCATGGTGTACGGCTCCTTTAGACAGCGTTTTGCTTTGTACTTAGTCTAAAATCACCCCACTCTGATATCCTGTCAATGGGCGTGAATTTAAGCTTTCCCAAATATTTGGATATCTATAAGCGGCAACTGGGCTGAAACGGGGGGTAAACGGGCGTTCACGGACCCATTGATGGGGCCGCGGGAGGCCGGGGGCACCCATGGAGCTTCCCCGTGGAAAACACGCGAACCTCCCGCCGGAGGTGGCGAGCGCTGGGCCGGGAAGGCTGGCGCATTCGGCTCACATGTGCCGTTATGGTGATCCGATCACGTAACCCTTTCCCCCACTATGACAAACCGGCCGGGACCGAGCAAGCGCCGGGGCGGCACCGGGCTCAGCACCACAGGCCCCGGTCGGCGGCGTAGCGCCCGAGAGCGTAAAGAAGGGGCAGCAAGGGCAGGAGGTAGAGGACCATGGCGGTGGCAATGGCCGGCCCCCCGGCCGGCTCGGTGGCCAGGCTCAGCAGGACCCAGACCGAACTGCCGACGGCCGCGATCAGCAGGGCCAGCACCAGCCACTAGAAGCCCGGACGCAGGATGGGGCGGCGGCGGATGAAGCCGTAGAGTCCCGTTAGGGCCACCACGGCCAAGGCCAGGGTGGCCAGGCGTAGGACCACGTCTGTGGGGCCGGGTTCGGCCAGATGCCGCCAAGCCTGGACTTCGCTAGCCCCCAGGTACAGCAGCAGGAGCACGAAATAGGCCCGCCAGGCGCGTCCGGCGTCCGGCGGTTGGTCCGGGCTCGAGGCCGACCCCCTCAAACGCCATACCGCCAGGATGGGCCATCAACAGGGCCGCTCCTGGCGCACATCACCTTGGCCCTGCAGGGCCCCGGTTGCCGTCGCCACTGGGCCGGGGCCGCCCAAACAGCCGAGGCGGGGAGGGCCGAGCGGAAAGACAGGTTCATCCGGACTCCCTAACTAAGTCCGCGCCCGAATCAAACCGGCCAGGATCAACAGGCCCCCGGCCCCGGCCAAGCCGGCGGCCAGCCACCAGCCGGGGAAGCCCAGCCGCGGCTCCAGGTCCGGCACTAGGGCCGCCAGGGAGCCCGCCAACACCAGGGCGCCGCCGGTACCGGCCAGGGCGAGGCGCCGGATGCCGCCCCGCACTTCGTCCCGGATCTGCTCCAGCTGGGGACCGTGCAGATTGAGGGTGAGGTCGTCTGCCAGCGCCCGGTCCAGAAAGCTCGCTGCCTGGCGCGGCAGCGCCGGCAGCAGCCGGCCCCATTCCGGGGCCTCGCGCCGGACCTCCCGCCACGCCCGGCCCGGGCCCTTCTCGCTGATCATCCAGTCCCGCAGCAGCGGCTGCACCGCGGTCCAGATGTTCATCTGCGGATTGAACTCGCGGGCGATGCCCTCGACGTTGACCATGGTCTTCTGCAGCAGGATCAGCTGGGGCTGGGTCTCCATGTGGAAGCGGCGGGTGGTCTGGAACAGCCGGATCAGCAGGTGGGCCATGGAGATCTCCTCCAGCGGCCGGTCCAGAACCGGCTCGGCGATGGCCCGCAGGGCGTCCTCGAAGGCCGCCATGTCGGTGTCTGCCGGCACGTAGCCGGCCTCCAGGTGGACCCAGGCGGCGCGCGGGTAGTCCCGCTCCAGGAAGGCCAGCAGCATATCCGCCAGATAGCGCCGCTGGTCGGCGGCGAGCGTGCCCATGATGCCGAAGTCCACCACCTGCAGCTGGTTGCCGGCGCCTACGAAGACGTTGCCCGGGTGCATGTCGGCGTGGAAGTAGCCGTCCCGGAACACTTGCTGAAAGAACACTTCCGCCGCGTAGCGCGACACCGCATCGACATCGGCGCCGGCGCGGTCAAGGGCGTCGCGCTTGTCGATGGCCACGCCCTCGATCCATTCCAGGGTCAGCACCTCGCGGGCGGTGCGCCGCCAGTGCACCTGGGGCACCAACAGGATGGGGTTGTCCCGGAAGTTGCGCCGCAGCTGGCTGGCGTGGGCGCCTTCCTTCTCAAGGTCGAGCTCGTCGTGAATGGTCTTGGCGAACTCGTTGACCACCGCCACCAGCTTAAGGCGCCGCGCCTCGGGGTGGGCGCGCTCGCCAAGGGCGGCGACGGCGAACATCACCGCCAGGTCGGTGTCGATCAGGGCCTCGATGCCCGGTCGGCGGACCTTGACCGCTACCCCGGTGCCGTCGGGCAGCTTGGCGGAGTGGACCTGGGCGATGGAGGCCGAGGCCACCGGCTCGCGGCCGAAGACCGGGAACAGTCGGTCGAGGTCGCTTTCCAGGGCCTCGGCAACCATGGCCGCGGCAATGTCGCCGTTGAAGGGTGCGACGTCGTCCCGGAGGTAGGCCAGCTCCTCGATGATGTCCGCCGGCAGGAGGTCGCGGCGGGTGGATAGGATCTGGCCCAGCTTGATGAAGGGCGGGCCCAGCGCCTCCAGGGCCAGGCGCAGGCGCCGGCCGCGGCTGTAGCGCCGCACCAAGCGTCGCCGGAAGGGGTTGAGGCGGCTGACCCAGGCGTAGGGCCGGAACACCGGAATGAGCGCCAGCAGCTCGTCCAGGCCGTACCGGGCCAGGGTGCGGCCGATGACCAGCATACGCCAAGCGTGGCGCGGTCTAAGGCGGCGGTAGCCGGGCGGTCGGGGGGTTGCCCGCGCCAAGGGGCCCTAAGCCTGCGCCTTGAAGCCGGTGTGCAGGGCCACGATGCCGCCGGTGAGATTGGTGTAACCGGCGCGCTCGAAACCGGCGTCGGCGAACATCTCCGCCAGGGTGCGCTGGTCCGGGTGCTGGCGGATGGATTCCACCAGGTACTGGTAGCTCTCGCGGTCGCCGGCGATGAGCTGACCCAGCCGCGGGATGATCTTGAAGGAATAGGCGTCGTAGAAGGGCTTGAGCGGCCAGACCGGGTGCGAGAACTCCAGCACTAGGAGCTGGCCGCCGGGCCTTAGCAGCCGCCGGAATTCCTGCAGGGCGCCGCCCTTGCGGGTCATGTTGCGCAGGCCGAAGGCCACGGTGATGACGTCGAACCGGTCATCGGGCAGGGGCATGGCCTCGGCGTCGGCGGTGACCCAGTCCAGGTTGCCCACCAATCCCTCGTCCGCCAGCCGGCGCCGCCCCACCCGCAGCATCTCGTGGTTGATATCGGCCACCATCACCCGGCCACGCGGGCCCACGATAGGCGAGAACTGCCGGGCCAGGTCGCCGGTGCCGCCGGCAACATCCAGCACCTGGTCGCCGGCCCGCGCCTGGGCCCGCCACACCGTGTAGCGCTTCCAGTAGCGGTGCAGCCCGCCCGACATGAGGTCGTTCATCAGGTCGTAGCTGGGGGCCACCGAGTCGAAAACCCCGCGCACCCGGCGACGCTTCTCCCCCAGGGGGACTTCCTGGTAGCCGAAGTGAGTGGTATCTTGTTTTCTATCCGTTCTCAATGGGCCGGTCTCCCCCGGCCGTGCGTCCTCGTCGCTTCGGTCGGCGTTCATGCGGCGGTCCCTGGTTCCTTTGGGGGGGTGGTCGGCCGGAACTGGTCAGCATGGAAGCCTACTTTAGATGCCGTAGCCCTTCAATTCGCGGAGGGTATGCACCGGGGCGGCTCGTTCCCCTGCGGGCTCCGAAATCGGAGATTTCCAGTGCGCCCTTCGGGGAACGCCCCGCCAGGGCGCCGGGGCGGAGACGGCCCGGGCCCGCCATGGATTGGTAGGAGCGGCCTCCTCACCGCGACCCGCCCCCTTTCCCCTTCGTTTGCAACGAGATATGCCAGTAGAGGAGGTGAACGAGGCGATATCTAGCGCGGAAGCCGGCCAAAATTAAGTTTCCTCTAATGCTCTGAAATGCCTCGTTTCCCCCCGTCACACGGGAGGTTACGCGCCCAGCGGCATGGCTTGCGAAGCCCCATATATTCGGTTATCTTCTTTCACGCAGTACTAGATATTGTGGTTTTCCACAGTTTCCACATTTTCCACAGCCCCGGTCGCCAACCACACCCAAGCGTCGCCCGGGGCGTAGCGCATAGCCCAAACCGACCAGCCCCAGTGGAGGAGTCCCGATGAGCGCCAACGCCCAAGCCCTCGCCGAATCCAGCCAGTCGGTGACCGTTCCCTTCCAGGCCGCCTCGGTCGATATATGGGACAAGAAATACCGGCTCAAGGACCTGCGCGGGAATCCGGTGGATGAGGACGTGGACGCCACCTATCGGCGGGTGGCGCGGGCGCTGGCCGACGTGGAGGAGGCGGACAAGCAAGAGCACTGGTACTTCCGCTTCCTGTGGGCCCTGCGCCACGGCGCCATCCCCGCCGGTCGGATCACCTCCAACGCCGGTGGCCAGGAATACAAACCGGCCACCTCCACCATCAACTGCACCGTGTCCGGGACCGTCACCGACTCCATGGACGGCATCCTGGCGAAGGTGCATGAGGCCGGCCTGACCCTGAAGGCCGGCTGCGGCATCGGCTACGACTTCTCCACCCTGCGGCCCAAGGGCGCCTTCGTCGCCGGGGCCGGCGCCATCACCTCCGGGCCGCTGTCATTCATGGATATCTTCGACCGCATGTGCTTCACCATCTCCTCCGCCGGCGGCCGTCGCGGTGCCCAGATGGCGACCTTCGACGTGGGCCACCCGGACGTCCAGGACTTCATCCGCGCCAAGCGCGAGGACGGCCGCCTGCGGCAGTTCAACATGTCGCTGCTGATCACCCACGGGTTTATGGAGGCGGTGAAGAGCGACGACTGGTGGCGCCTGGCCTTCCCCGTGACCCACAAGCAGGCCGAGGTGGAGGCCATCGACCTCAACGATTCCGAGCAGGTGGTATGGCGCGACTGGCCCAACCGCGAGGCGACCGACTACATCGTCGATTCTGACGGCCGCGTTGCCTGCAAGGTGTTCCGGACCATCAAGGCCCGGCATTTGTGGAACGCCATCATGTCCTCCACCTACGACTACGCCGAGCCCGGCTTCATCCTCATCGACCAGTACAACGACATGAACAACAACTGGTACGTGGAGAACATCCGGGCGACCAATCCGTGCGGTGAGCAGGGCCTGCCCCCCTACGGCGCCTGTTTGCTGGGCTCGGTGAACCTCACCCAGTTCGTGCGCAATCCCTTTACCGAGGACGCCTACTTCGACTGGGACGAATACGGCGAGGTGGTGGCGGTGTTCACCCGCATGCTGGACAACGTGGTAGAGATCTCGGGCCTGCCGCTGGCCGAGCAGCAGCGCGAGATCGAGCGCAAGCGCCGCCACGGCATGGGCTTTTTGGGCCTGGGCTCGACCCTGGCCATGCTGCGCATGACCTACGGCGACCCCCCCTCGGTGGACTTCACCGAGCAGGTATCGCGCGAGCTGGCCGAAACCGGCTGGCGCACGGCCGCCGAGCTGGCCCAGGAGAAGGGCGCCGCACCCATCATGGACGAGAGCTTCACCGTGGATGACGAGATGTTGCGGCTGCGCCCGGAGATGGCTAGTGATGGCTACCAGGTGGGCGACACCGTCCCGGGCAGGGTGCTGATGGCCCACTACAGCCGCTACATGCAGCAGTTCCCGGCCGAGGTCACCGGGTCCATCGCCGAGCACGGGGCGCGGTTCACTCACCACAGCTCTATCGCCCCCACCGGGACCATCTCCCTGTCGCTGGCCAACAACGCCAGCAACGGCATCGAGCCCAGCTTCGCCCACAAGTACTTCCGCAACGTCATCCGCGAAGGGCGCAAATCCAAGGAGAAGGTGGAGGTCGACTCCTACGAGCTGCTCGCCTACAAGCACTTCGTTGACCCTCAAGCCGATACCGAGGCCGAGGGCGAGCACGCCCTGCCGGACTATTTCGTGGACACCAACAGCATCCAGCCCTGGCAGCACGTGGAGATCCAGGCCGCGGCCCAGAAGTGGGTCGACAGCTCCATCTCCAAGACCATCAACGTGCCCCAGGACTTCGACTTCGACGCCTTCAAGGACATCTACCTCTACGCCTACGACAAGGGGCTGAAGGGCTGCACCACCTTCCGCTTCAATCCCGAGGCCTTCCAGGGGGTGCTGGTCCAGGACAAGGACCTCAAGAACACCACCTACCGCTTCGAGCTGGATGACGGCTCAGTGGTGGAGGCAAGAGGCGACGAGGAGGTCGAGTACGACGGCGAGACCCACAACGCGGCCAATCTGTACGACGCGTTGAAGGAGGGGTATTACGGGCGATTTTAGGATTTAAGGGGAGGACCTTTCCGCCCCTTAACAACCCCTCGAGTACAGCAAAAAATCTAGGAAAAAGCCTTTGTGGGAATGGCTGGTAGATAGCTAGGCTTGATTTTTTAGTGTTGGGGGGTCGCCGTACCTTTGGCCTTCTTTGGGGTGCCTGAAACCGAATAAAAGTCAGGAGATGGACCAATGACCATCAAGATCGACCAGCAGATCACCGGATACTCGGTGGTGACCGACGAGAGCGAGCAGGGGCAGGGCCAGCAGCAGCCGCAGGTGGCCTCCTCGCAGGAGGAGGCCGATGTCGTCCATGTGACGCCGCCGGACGACCGACCGGAGCGGCTGGAGGGGTCCACCTACAAGATCAAGACGCCGCTGTCCGAGCACGCCCTGTACGTGACCATCAACGACGTGATCATGCACGAGGGCACGGGCAAGGAGCACCGGCGGCCCTTCGAGATCTTCATCAACTCCAAGAACATGGAGCACTTCCAGTGGATCGTGGCCCTGACCCGGGTGCTGTCCGGGGTGTTCCGCAAGGGCGGCGACGTCGGCTTCCTGGTGGAGGAGCTGCGCTCGGTGTTCGACCCCGCCGGCGGCTACTTCAAGAAGGGCGGGCGCTACATGCCCTCGCTGGTGGCCGAGCTGGGCGAGGTGCTGGAGATGCATCTGCAGAAAATCGGCATGATCGACAAGCCCGAGCTCTCCGGCGAGATGAAGGCGAAGAAGGAGAAGGCCGAGGAGACCGGCGCCCTCCAGAACGCCACCATGTGCGGCAACTGCAATGCCGTGGCGGTGGTGCGCATGGACGGCTGCAACATGTGCCTGGAGTGCGGCGACTCCAAGTGCGGGTGAGCCTGCCTGTGCCGGTCTGACCGGCCTATCGGCCGGAACGGCGCGGGGCCGGGGGCGTAGGGCGACTGGGGGATGGCCCGCCCGCTCAGCGGGCGGGTCAGGGCTCCCCGGAGCCCGGAGTCCCCGACCCCGCGCCGGCACCCAATATCTAGCCGATACGGGAGCAAGCAAAAAAGGGGGAGAGATATGGGATGGCTGGGGCTGCCCCTGCGCGCCATGGCCTACGCCGCGCTGCTGGAGGTCCTGACTCTGGTGATCTATTACGGGGTTGGGCTCGGGGTGGTGCTGTTGGCAGTGCTGCTTGGCTCGATGTCGGAACCGGGAGGCGGGGAGGGGGCCGTGCTTGCGTTCTTCGCCTTTCCCTTTCTATACCTGGCCCTGTACCTACCCGAGTGGCTGGCTTTGCCCTGGAGTCTGTACCTCCAGGAGCTTTTGGCCGGTGGTTTGGCGCGCGACAACATGATGGGTCCTCCGATCCGTGCCGCCATTCTCTTCCCGCCCCTCGCCTTGAACGCTTTCCTGCTGCTGGCTGGCCACCGCCTGATAAGGGCGCTTCGGCCTGCCCGGGAAAGCCCCTAGTTTCAATCGGTCCATTCCCTGCCGCGAACCCGCTAGGCTGTAAGGATGTCCGGTTCGTCGAGAAGAGGGGCCCATGACGCCCGCTTGCCCGTTCTGCGGCCACCGTCTGCCGCTTACCTGGATCCGCATGGAAACGGAGTGCCCGCACTGCAGCGGGTGCGCCCGCTTTCGGGTGCGCTGGCGACGGGTGTTCGCCCTGGCCCTGCCGGCCGCGGTGGTGGCCGCCTTCGTTTTGCCCCGCGGCTTCATCGGTCCGGTGGCGGTGACCGTCTTCGCCCTGGGGGTGATGGTGTCCATCGACGCCGAGCGAGTGCGCCGGGCCAGCACCCGGTGCGGGGAGGACGGCGTGTGATGCTGGATGCGCTGCTCCCTCCGGCGGCCGGCCTGCTTCTTCTGGCCGTGGGCGCCGCCGTTGCGGGCGAGCCCGCCGGTGACCGGGCAGGTGACGACCAGGCCCCGCCGACCGAGGAGGCCGAGGCCGAACACCGCCCTCCACCCACCGAGGCCCTCCCGGGCCCCCGCCTGTCCGACCGGCCCTTTCGGCCCGAGGGCTCGGATCCCTCCGATAAAGGTCGCTCCGCCGATCGAGACTGCTGCGATATGGAGCACTAATCCCGCCGGCGGGAGAAAGCGGCCAGGGGATCGGACGGAACCATCGGGGTGTTTGCTGCGGCCGGGACAAGGCGCATCCTCTGGCCCCGTTTTGCCGACCTAACCGAGGAAAGGGGGGATGTCAGGGAGCTGCTGAACGAGTGGCTGGCGGCGCTCGGGCCCTATCTGACCCTGGGGGGGCGGTTCCACCGGTGCTCATGGTCATCGCGGTGGTCGCCGCCGGGGCCGAATATCCCCGCTACCGTCACCGCGCCGCCATGGTCAGCGAGCTGGGAACCTCGGCCTCGCCCCGGGCGCGCGGGTTCAATGCCGCCTGGGCGGTGGCCGGTGCCCTGATAGGGCTCTACGCCTGGGGACTCTGGTGGCTGGTGGGCCTGCCGGTGGTCACCGGCGGGGTCGGGATCCTCGCGGCGGGCACCCTGGTATCCGGCCTGTTTCCCTGCGAGCCCGGCTGCCCGCCCAGTCCCCGCACCACCTCTGGCCGGATCCATGCGCTCGCGGGGCTGCTGGCGGTACTGGGGGCGGTGGTGGCCTGCCTGGCCCTGGGGTTCTGGGCCGCGGATCGGATGGCGACCTGGGGCCTTACCCTTTATTCCCTGATCACCGGCGGCGCCGGCCTGGCCCTGCTTTTCACCACCCTGGGTGCCATCGGCACGGGGTTCGAGGGCTTCCTGCAGCGGGTCTTCCTGCTGGGCATCCTGGCCTGGCTGGGGGTGACCGCCGTGTTGCTTCCCCTCCGGCTGGCCTAGGCGGCCCACCTCCCCGGCGGTTCCGGAGCCCCTCCATCTTCTCCTGATGCTGAGGCGGCCCCCGGCGAGGCAAGGCTTAACCCACTAGCCGGGCAAACGGCCCGCCAGGAAGTGATCCAGTTCCTCGGGCGGCATGGGCTGGGCGTAGAGGAAGCCCTGAAGCGACTGGATGCCCCATTGCGTAAGGAGCTGGGCTTGCTCCCGGGTCTCCACACCCTCGGCAACGGTGGCGAGCCCCAGCTGGTTGCCCATGGCCAGTATGGTCTCGACGATAGCCTTGTCCTGGGCACTGTCCAGCAGGTCCTGGACGAAGGATTTGTCCACCTTGAGGGCGTTCAGGGGCAGCTGCTTGAGGGAGATCAGCGAGGAATACCCCGTGCCGAAGTCGTCGATGGAGAATCGGACGCCAAACCGGCGCAGCTCGCCCATCTGCTCGGCTACCGTTTCCGGATTCTCCAGCAGGGCCTGCTCGGTAACCTCCAGATCCAGCATGGTGCCATCCAGACCCTGTTCCCGCAGGGCGTTGCCGATGACGTCCGCAATGCGGGTGTAGAGGAGCTGCTGGGGACTGACATTTACCGACACGGGGACCGCTAAGTCGGCCTCCTGGAGTTTGCGAGCCTGGGCCAGGGCTTTCGTCACGACCCACTCCCCCAGCCGATGGATCAAGCCGGTCTTTTCGGCCAGGGGGATGAAGACCGCCGGGGAGATCCAGCCGCGCTCCGGATGCTCCCAGCGCGCCAGCGCTTCCAGAGCGGTCACGCGGTGCCCGTCGGCGGCCATAATGGGCTGGAAATGCAGGGCCAGATGCCCTTCGTCCAGGGCCCGATGCAGCTCCTGCTCCAGATCCAGACGGCTGCGCACCGCCTCCAGCATGGCCGGGTCGTAGAAGCGCACTTCTCCCTTGCCCTGGTTCTTGGCCTGGTACATGGCGGTGTCTGCTTGCTGCAACAGGTTGTCCACCTCGGCCTCGGGTTCCGGGAACAGGGCAATGCCCGAGCTGACCTTCACCTGCAAGGTGCGATCGCCGATGGAAAGCGGTGTCGTCAGGCCATTGTGGATGCGATCCACCGCCTGCCGGGCGCGGACGGCAGCGGTGTCGACCTCCTCCGCCAGGTCCGGAAGCAGCAGGACGAACTCGTCACCGCCTACCCGGGCTAGGGTGTCCTCTTCGCGAAGGTTGGCTGCCAGGGTCCCGCCAAACGCCCTGAGCAGGTGGTCGCCAGAGGGGTGGCCGAAGGCGTCGTTGACCGCTTTGAAGTCGTCCAGGTCCATGTACACAAGGGCGCCGATGCCGCCGTGGCGCTGAGCCCGGCTAATCTCGATGTGGACCTGGTGATGGAGGTTGGTCCGGTTGGGCAGGCCGGTCAGGGGGTCGCCGTAGGCCAGCCGTCGTATCTCGGCCTCCTGTTGGCGCCGAAGGGTGATGTCCGAGGCAAAGCCGATGACGTGAGGCCGCCCCTCGAGGTCGACGCGCTGGCCCTCGAAGGCATAGGGGATGGCGTCGCCGTTCTTGGTCAGCAGCTCGGCTTCGGCGGTGGCGTGGCCCTCGGTGAGGGTATGCCTTAGCTGGTTGCGGATGTATGCGGCGTCCTCGGGTCCGAAGAAGGCCAGCCCCGAGGTACCGCGCAGTTCCTCGCTGCGGTAGCCGGTGACGGTTTCAAGCCCCTGGTTCCAGTGGACCAGGTTGAAGTCCACGTTGATGAGGTAGAAAAGCCCGGGCAGGTGGGTGAGCAGGGCCTGCGAGAGGTCCCGTTCCTGCTGGAGTGCCTCCTGGGTGCGCTTGAGGGCCCGGATGTCGGTGCCGACCAGGGAGTAGTACTCGAGGCTGCCCCGGGGATCCCGGTGGGCGAGGAGCACCGCCGATATGGGGATCTCCTCCCCGTTGTGGCTGAGCAGAACCACTTCGCCGTGCCATGGGCCCACCTCAGCGGCGTGGGGCAGGGCCTCGTCGCGTACCCGCCGATAGGCCCACTCGGGATGGTAGTCGCGGATGAAATAGCGGCTGATGTCCTCCTCCGCCTCGAAGCCCATCAGGGCCCGTCCGGCCCGGTTGAGGTAGAGCGAGCGGCCGTCGGGGCCGGCCATGCCGACGACCAGCAGCGAGGCCTCGACGATGGCCGACAGCCGTTCCTGCTGGCGGCGATAGGCCTCGGCCTCGGTGACGTCGTTGATGTAGCCCTCGAGTACGGTCTGGCCCTCGCGGGTGCCCACGGTCCCGCCCTGTTCCCAAAACCAGCGCACGTAACCGTCGGCGTGGTAAAACCGATAGGTCACCTGGAACTTTTCTCCGGCGGCAAGGCCCTTCTGGACCGCCTCCCAGGCGTATTCGGCATCCTCGGGATGGATCCGGTCGCCCCACGAGGGGTGGCCTGCCAGTAGTTGCTCGGGGGTGTAGCCGGTCAGCGCGAGTGCGCCCTCGCTGACAAAATCCATGGGCCAGTCCGGGCGGTTGTGGCAGCGGTAGACCATGCCCTGAAGATTGGAGAGGATGCGGCCCTGCTCGATTTCCCCCTCAGGCCGCTGGGCCCGCCCCAGGGTAGCGGCCACCCCTAAAAGCCCCAGCCCGCCACCGAAGGCCTCGGCCCAGAACCCGGTGGCCAGCGCGGTTTGCGGGACAACGTCCGGCCACGCCACGCCAAAACCGACCCCAGCTGCTCCCGCCGTGGCCAGAAGGACAGCAGCGAGGGGCAAAAGGACGCGATTCCAGGCGGGCATGGGTGTTCCTGAATATTGCCCAAAGGGTATGCCACAAGGTACCCGGTTTGTTGCTTAGGCAAAATGGGCCGCTAGGGTCGGCCTTCCCGAGCGCGTTGGTGTTCGGTTCAAAACGAAGCGAATCCTGAACAGGGAAGGGGGCGGCGCTATGGACACCGACCGCGTCATCAGAAGGCGGCACCGCGGGGTGCGGCGGCTGCTCCCGCGGACCGGGTCCCGCCAAGCCGGCACCCCATCGCCTACTAGTCTCTATGGATCCCCACATTGTGACGGTTCAGCGGTCATCGGCCGGGGCGGGTAGGGCCTGGTGCCTGGCAAAGGGGCATAGTGGCATTAGGAGGGGCAACGGGTCCGATCGGCTAGGCGTAGGGAGGGGGTATGACCGAGGGCAACGCCAATTCGGGCACCGGCGGCTTCGCCGTCGTTCTCGGCCTGGTCCTTCTCTGGGGGCCCGGGGGTTGCGGCGACCGCGGCCCCACGGGGAGCCTACCCCCCGGCGTCTCCGGCCTCTACTTCTCCGCCGATGCCGGAACCGACGGCCGCGAGCCGTGGATCCTGCGCAGCCCCGGCCTGTCGCCGGTGCAGCTCATGGACATTAACGGCACTGGCGGCAGCTCCGACCCCCAGTCCTTCGTCCGCATCCAGGATACCGTCTACTTCACCGCCCGCACGGCCGCTGACGGCCGCGAGCTGTGGCGCACCGACGGCACCACCGCCGGCACGGAGCAGGTGGCCGATATCAATCCCGGTAACGACGACGGCATTGCCGACGGGGCAGACCTGACTGTTTTCAAAGGGGATCTCTACTTCGCGGCCGATGACGGTGCCACCGGTACCGAGCTGTGGGTCTACGACGTTTCCGGAGAGCAGGTTAGGCAGGTGAGGGACATCAACCGGGCCGTATCGCCGGGAAGCTCCGATCCGGCCCGGTTCACCGAAGCCGGCGGCACTCTGTTCTTCAGTGCCACCAACGGCACCGATGGCGTGGAGCTATGGCGGACCGACGGCACTCCTGCCGGAACTCAGCAGGTCGCGGATATCAACAGCTCCGGCAGCGCCGATCCGGACTATCTGACGTACCTGAATGGCATTCTGTTCTTTGGCGCCACCGACGGCGGACCGAGGGGAAGGGAGGTTTGGCGTTCCGATGGCACCAGCGGCAATCCGGTGGCCATCGATATAAATGATGGTTCCGGCGATTCCAATCCGGCCCACATCACGGCTTTCGGTAACTTCGTATATTTCGGGGCCAGCGGACCGAACAACAATGGCGAGGAGCTGTGGCGAGCCGATACAAGTGGCTTCCACGAAATGGTTGAAAATATCAATATAGAAGTGGGGGGCGGATCCAATCCGCACAATTTCCGGGTTTCCGGAAACCGGCTTTTCTTTGCGGCGAACGACGGCATTGTTGTGGGATTTTGGACCGTTTCCTCCGCTAGCTTACAAGAGGCCAGTCAGTTAGTGGTTAATCCCAACGGCGATTCCGATCCCCGCGAGCTGGCCGATTTCGGCGGGACCCTGGTTTTCCAGGCCACCGATGCCGACGGGGCCGAGCCGTGGTATTTCGATGGTAGGGCCCCCAAGCAAATCGATGATCTGAATACGGCTCAAGGAACGGCCTCGCTACCTCGTGAATTCACCGACTTTGAAGATCGGCTCTTTTTCACCGCCACCGATGATTCGGTGGCCCGGCAGCTTTGGAAGGTAACCTCCCTGGGGCTGGACCCGATCCCCATACCGAGCAATAACAGGAGTGACTACGATCCCCGGGAGCTGGCAGCCCTGTAATCCGACCCGCGGGGAAGGCAGAATGGGAACGCTGTTGTCCCCACCGCGTTGAGCCCATGGACGCCGACACTGTCATCCAGCGCCTGCGCCGGGAGGCGGAGCCCGGGGCCCGCCAGGCCCTGGCCCACCTGGGCATCTCAATCAGCAACGCCCTGGGGGTGCGGGTACCCCGGTTGCGGGAGATCGCCCGCGAGCTGGACACCGATCACGACCTGGCACTTGCCTTGTGGCATAGCGGCATCCACGAGGCCCGATTGCTGGCCACCATGGTGGCGGATCCGGACCAGGTGGACGCCGTTCTCATGGAGCAGTGGGCGGGGGAGCTCGATGCCTGGGACGTGGCCGACCAGGCGGTGGCCAACCTGTTCGCCCAGGCCGAGCCGGCCTGGGACAAGGCCGTCCAATGGGCCCAGCGCGAAGAGGCTCTGGTGCGCCGGGCCGGGTTCGCCCTCATGGCCGTGCTGGCCATGACCGACGCCACCGCCGGCGACGATGCCTTCGCCCCCTTCTGGCCGTATATCGAGGCCGGCGCCGACGATACTCGCGAGCACGTGCGCAAGGGGCTGGGCTGGGCCATTCGCCAGATCGGCAAGCGCTCACCGGAGCTCAACGCCGCCGCCATCGAGCTGGCCCAGCGCATTCAGGATCCCGAGCAGCGCGGGCACGAGGCTCGCAAGCTGGGCCGGGAGGCCCAGCGGGAGCTGGAATCGGACATGGTCCGAAGCCGCCTTCGGAAGGACTGAAGGCTGGCCGTTACGGTAAGCTGGCCGCTATGTGGCCTGGCTTGGAGGCTTCACCCAGGGCTACCTGCCGGCGCCACCATCGGCCCCAGGAGGGTTGGGAGGAATGAGCATGGCCCACGATCCTTGGCGGGTTCGGGAATCGGACTATCCCTCGGCGGGCACTACCGAACAGCGCCTGCGCTTCTTCCTGCGCTATGCTGTGCTGGCGCCCTCGGCCCACAACAGCCAGCCCTGGCGCTTCCGGGTGGCGGACGGCCGTGCCTACCTCTACGCCGATCGTCGCCGCAGGCTTCCCATCGCCGATCCCGAGGACCGGGAGCTGACCATCAGCTGCGGTGCGGCGCTTTTCCACCTGCGCCTGGCCATGCGTTACTTCGGCCAGGCGGAGACCGTGGAGGCGGCGCCCGATCCCGAGGACCCCGAGCTCCTGGCGACGGTGACCCTCGCCGGCCCCCACGCCCCGGACGATACCGATCGATCCCTGTTCCGGGCCGTCCCCCGGCGTTTTACCCATCGCGGGCCATTCCAGGCTACCCCTGTGCCTCCCGCCCTCCAGAACATGATGCAGTCGCTGGCAGCGCACGAGGGGGCCGGGCTGCATTGCCTGTCCGGGCCCGAGACCAAGGGCGTAGTCGCCGCCCTGGTGGCCGAAGGCGACCGCCACCAGGGCGGCGATCCCCCCTTTCGGCGGGAACTGGCGGACTGGTTGCGCACCGGGCTGAGCCGGCAACGGGACGGTCTCCACCCGCGCCCCCTGGGGGTGGGGTTGGCCATGTCGCTGGTGCTCCCGGCCTACTTGCGTTGGATCAACTGGGGCCCATCGCAGGCCCGCCAGGACCGGCAATGGGCCCGGGAGGCCCCCTTGCTGGCGGTACTGACCACGGCCCGTGACGGCATCTCCTGCTGGCTCACCGCCGGCCAGGCCCTGGCGGCGGTGCTGCTGCGCGCCGCGGAGGACGGGGTGCAGGCGGCCTATCTCAACCAGGCGGTGCAGGTGCCCGAGCTGCGCCAGAGGTTGGGCGAGCAACTGGGCGGCACCGGTCAGCCTCAGGTCTTGCTGCGACTGGGCTACGCTGGCGGCACCCGCCGGCCGGCCCCCCGCCGCCCGGCCGAGTTGGTGATCGACGGCTAGCCGCGGGAGCCGCCGCTTAGGCCACCGTTCCGGCCGCCCCCAGAAGGGCGGCCAAGCGCTCGCTGTCCACGTTGCCGCCCTCGGTGACCCAGTCGACGCGGCTGTCCTTGCGCGCCGGGGTCTCGCGCAGGGACAGCCGGCCATCGCCCACCTGCATGACGAACCAGCCCTTGTCGGTGTGGAAGATGCCCTTGAGGCGGGGCACTTCGATGCCGTCCACACCGTTCTCGGCGATGTCGGTGAGGGTCTGCACCAGCCGGCCGTGGTCGAAGACAGCGTCCGCCGGCCAGGTCAGACCGCCCGTGCGTCCGGCCGGGTCATGGACAGCGGCGCCGTGGCCGTCGTGGCCCTTGCCGCCGACGGGGTCGGCCTCCAGCTCGAACAGCTCGTCGGCGAGGCGGCCGTGCTCGGTGGTGACCGCCCGCAGCGGCGGGGTTTCCAGGCCCTCCGCCCAGGCCCGGAAGGCCCCGGCAGTGCCGGGCTCGGCGGTGTCGGTGCGGTTGAGCACCAGGATGTCGGCGGCATTGGCCATGAGCCGGAAATAGGGGCTGGGCTGGCCGCGGTCCGGGTCGAAGTCGCGGGGATCGAGCAGGGCGATGGTCGGCCGCAGCTCCAGGCGCGACTCGGCCGCCACCTGCCGCAGCAGGTGGAGCACCTGGGCGGGGTCGGCCATGCCGCTGGGCTCGATGATGAGCCGGTCCAGCTCCATGGTGAGCAACCGCTGCAGGCTGGTCACCAGGCCCTCGGCGGCGGCGCAGCAGACGCAGCCGCCGGGCACGGTGGTCACCTTAAGGCCGCTGTCGTCCGATTCGCCCGCCATGATGGCGCCGTCCAGGCCCACCGGCCCGAAGTCGTTGACCAGAACGGCCACCTGCTGCTCGCCGGCGTGCCGAGCCAGGTAGTCGAGGATGGCGGTGGTCTTGCCCACCCCCAGGGGGCCGGCGATGACATGGCAGGGCAGCGGGGTTTCTGTGCTCATGGGTCGATCCGTTCCGTGGGGGAAGGGGATTCTAGCCCGGGCAGGGGCCATGGGCCCAGCCGGGCCGCGCTGGCATACTTGCGCCCCCACCCAACCCTGGACCTTGCCGTGAGCCCGACGACGACCGCCTCCGCCTTCGCCCTGCTGTTCCTCGCCGAGCTCGGCGACAAGACCCAGCTGGTGGCCATGGCGCTGGCCCACCGCCACCGCGCCGGCCCCGTCCTGGCCGGTATCTGCGCCGCCTTCCTGGTGCTCGACGTGGTGGCGGTGGCGGTGGGGGCGGCGCTGTACGAGCTGGTCCCGGAGTGGGCGGTCCTGCTGTTCGCCGGGGTGCTTTTCCTGGGCTTCGGGGTGCACATCTGGCGCGCCGGTGAGGAGACGGAGGAGGCCGCCGACGAGGTGGCCGCCAGCGGCTGGTGGCGGGTGGCCGCGGCCAGCTTCGGGCTGATCTTCGTGGCCGAGCTGGGCGACAAGACGCAGCTGGCCATGGTGGCCATGGCCGCCGCCACCGGTGAGACCTGGGCGGTGCTGGTGGGCGGTACCCTGGCGCTGTGGGCGGTGTCGGTGCTGGGTGTAGCGGTGGGCGCCACCCTGCTGCGCCGGCTGCCGGCGCGGTGGGTCCACCGCGGCGCCGCGGTCCTGTTCTTCGCCTTCGGCGGGTGGGCGCTGCTGCGCGCCGGCGGGGTAATCGCGTGAGGGGCCCGGCGTGGAAAGCTTGACCGCGTTCCTGCGGCCGTTGGCCGTCTATCTGGGCGCCGCCGCCGGCGAGATTGCCGGCTGCTTCGCCTTCTGGGCGGTGCTGCGCCTGGGCAAGAGCGCCTGGTGGCTGGTGCCGGGGCTGCTCGCCCTGGCCGCCTTCGCCTACCTGCTCACCCGCATCGAGGCCGACTTCGCCGGGCGCGCCTTCGCCGCCTACGGCGGCGTCTACATCGCCTCCTCGCTGGGCTGGCTGTGGGCGGTGGAGGGGCGCATGCCGGACCGCTGGGACGTCGTGGGCGCGGCCATCTGCCTGGCCGGGGCGGGGGTCATCCTGCTGGGGCCGCGCTCGGGGTGAGGCGTCGCGGCTTTCGCGGCGCCCACAATCCGTAGGTCCGGCTTAAGCCAGGCCCACTCCGGCCTGGGAGGATCGAGGCCCCGGTAAAGATATCTGGAAATCTGGATATTGATATATACGGTTAACCGTATATAATGCCCCCATCATTCAAAGGAGGGCCGCCATGGATGCCGCCACCTTCTTCCGCGCACTGGGCGACGCCACCCGCCTGCGCTGCCTGGCCCTGCTCCACGCCGAGGGCGAGCTGTGCGTGTGCGAGCTGACCTACGCCCTGGACCTGGCTCAGCCCAAGATCTCCCGCCACCTGGGGCAGCTGCGCCAGGCGGAGGTGGTGGAGGCGCACCGCCACGGCGCCTGGATGCACTACCGGGTGAACCCGGACCTGCCCGACTGGGCGCGGGCCGTGGTCGATGAGTGGGCCCGGGCGGCCGTCGCCGCGGCCCCCTACGCCGACGACCGGCGGGCCCTGCACGGCATGCCCGACCGGCCCGAAAACACCTGCTGCGCCTGACGGGGAGCCGGCATGAAGCGAGAGCGTAACGGCGCCGAGGCCCCCGGCATCCGCGAGGGCATGGGCCTGTTCGAGCGCTACCTGTCGCTGTGGGTGGCCTTGGCCATTGTCGCCGGCGTGGCCCTGGGCCAGCTCGCCCCGGCGGTGCCGGCGATGCTGTCGCGCTTCGAGTATGCCCAGGTCTCCATCCCGGTGGCCATCCTCATCTGGGCCATGATCTTCCCCATGATGGTGCAGATCGACTTCTCGTCGATCCTGGGGGTGCGCCGCCAGCCCAAGGGGCTGGTCATCACCACCGCGGTGAACTGGCTGATCAAGCCCTTCACCATGTTCGCCATCGCCTGGCTGTTCCTGATGGTCGTCTTCGCGCCGCTGATCCCCGCCGATCTGGCGCGCGAGTACCTGGCCGGGGCCATCCTGCTGGGGGCGGCGCCGTGCACGGCCATGGTCTTCGTGTGGAGCTACCTGACCCGGGGCGACCCCGCCTACACCCTGGTGCAGGTGGCGGTGAACGACCTCATCCTGCTGGTCGCCTTCGCCCCCATCGTGGTCTTCCTGCTGGGGATCTCCGACATCACCGTGCCCTGGGACACCGTGGCCCTGTCGGTGGTGCTCTACATCGTTATCCCCCTGGCGGCGGGCTACCTCACGCGGGTGACCCTGATCCGGCGGCGCGGGATCGAGTGGTTCGACAATGTCTTCATGCCCCGCATCGGCGCCGTCACGCCGGCGGGGCTGATCCTGACCCTGGTGCTCCTGTTCGCCTTCCAGGGCGAGGTGATCCTGGCCAGCCCGCTGCACATCGTGCTCATCGCAATCCCGCTCAGCGTGCAGACCTTCCTGGTCTTCCTCATCGCCTACGGGTGGGCCTGGGGCTGGCGGGTGCCGCACAGCGTGGCCGCGCCGGGGGCCATGATCGGCGCGAGCAACTTCTTCGAGCTGGCGGTGGCCGCCGCCATCGCCCTGTTCGGCCTGCAGTCGGGGGCGGCCCTGGCCACGGTGGTGGGGGTGTTGGTGGAGGTGCCGCTGATGCTGGCCCTGGTGAAGATCGCCAACCGCACCCGCCACCGCTTTCCGGCTGCGGAAGAGGCTCGCGGATGACCACCCCCGCGGTGCGCCTGGATCCGGCCACCGCCCGCTGGCTGGCCGGTCGGGGCGGGGCGGTCACCCTGCGGGCCTCGCCGCGCCACGGCTGCTGCGGCGG
>NZ_JAZKRM010000040.1:0-20169 GCF_036628635.1 Thiohalorhabdus sp.
TTGAACACCTCTACTACCTACTGAAAGCTGGTCCGGACTGATGGTCCGATCCCAAAATTTAAAGACGGGCGGGAGGAGGCTCAACTGACGGGAACCCTACGCTAGGCGCATCGGAGAAACGCGTGGACGGCCAAGTTGAGGCGGGACAAAGAGTCAACCGGGCGCGTTTTCCAATACTAGGGCATAAACTTCCCGGATTTTCCCGGCCACGGCCCGCCAATCGAATACCTCGCGGGCCTTGCGTTGGGCGTTTTCGCCCATCCGGGCCAATTGCCGGCGGTCGCGCAATAGTTCCGCAAGGGCCCGGGCGAATCCTTCCGGGTCGGTAGGGTCCACCAAATCCCCGTCGGTGCCGGGGGTAACGATCTCCGGCGGTCCGCCGTGCTGGGTGGCCAGCACCGGCGTGGCACAGGCCATGGCCTCAACGGCTACCAGGCCGAAGGGCTCGTAAGGGGAGGGCAAAACGTATAGATCCGCCGCCGTATAGTGGGCCACAAGCTCGTCGAAGTTCAGGTGCGGGAAAAGCACCACCCGGTCCTGGAGGTCGTGCTCGGCTATGAGGGCTTCCATCCGGTCCCGGACTTGTCGCTCGAGGGCGTTGAGCTCCGGCCCTCCGCCAGGCAGGAGAAAGCGAGCATGCACCCCCTCGGCCTTCAAGCGGCGGGCGGCCTCGGGAATGGCCTGCAGGAACAGGTCGTAGCCCTTGCGCGGATCCAGACGTCCGGTGGTAAACACCAGCCGCTCGTCCTCCGCCAGGCCGTGGCGAGTCCGGATCTCGGCGGGATCCGCTGTGGGCCGATAGATGGCGGTGTCCACTCCCCCCGGCACCACCGCAACCTTGCCCGGGTCCACGCCGTATCGCCGCTCCAGAATGCCCTTTTCCACCTCGGTGAGAGCGATGATGGCATCAGCCGCCCCCATGATCCGGTGCTCGTTGCCAATGCGCAAAGCGTAATTGAGCGTGCCATCCTCGGGGACCCGATCACGCTTCTCCCGGCCCAGGGAATGGGCGGTGAACACCAGTGGCCGGCCGGTGCGAAGGCTGGCCATAAGGGCCGCGGCACCGCCGTCCCAGTAATGGCCATGGAACAAGTCCGTTTTTCCAAGCCAATCCCCGTCTCGGCGCCACATCTCCTCGATGAACCCTGGCAGCTCGGGGGCCATATCCTCCTTGCGCAGGAACCCTTCGCTGCCGGTATCGAGGCGGAGCACCTCGGCGCCCTCCGCGATGCCCCGGTGAGCCTCTTTGCCGCCCCAGCGCCGGGTGTAGGTGCGAACCTCGTCCGCCCCCACCTCGGCCAGCGAAGCCGACAGGCGTTCCTCGTAGACGCATTGGCCCCCGGAGTCGGGCTCACCGGGCTCGGCGAGGGGGTCGCTGTGGGGACTGACGAAACCGATCCGCATGGTTAAGTGCCCTGTCGCAGTGGTTCGTTACATTTCTGAGCGCCTGAGCCGGGTCAGAGCAAGGCGTCCCGCCCCTGAGCCTCTTAGGGAGGGTTCCCTTAGCCCCGGAAGGAAAGGGTTCAGGGGCGGGATAGTGAACCCAGGAAGTGGAGGCGTTTTGCGGCGCTGGGCCGGCTCAGACGCTCCCTCCGGGCGAACGGGCATGGCGAACGGCCCGGCGGCAGCGGCCTTTGACGGACAGGGAGCCCGCCCCACTGCCCCGCTCCCTTGCGGCCCCGGCCATCCCGGCTCGCAGGGTTGCAACGAGTCCCTGCGCCTGGACACTAGGGGACCTCCCAGTCGTAGTGGGCCATGCCTTCCAGGATGCCGGCGGTGTAGGGGCGCTCGGCGACATAGACGCGGGCTTGGGTATGCTGCTCCAAACCAGCACGGATCTGGGCCCGGACGGCCTCGGTGGCATTGCCCACCAGGATGCCGCCCATGCCCGAAATCAGGGCGTCGGCGTCGTTGCCACTATCACCCGCGAACAAGGCGTCATCCTGTGACACCCCCAGATGCTGGCGCAGAAAGGCCACCGCCCGAGCCTTGCCCGAGCCCGGCGCCAAAAAATCCACCAGGCCCACATCCTCGGTTTCGTCAAAGGATACAACGACCCGAGCATCAAGTCCGGCTCCGGCCAGGGCCAGCTTCAACCGCTCTTGGTCCTCGGCCGGGCTTTCCGTGCCGGCGGTGTAGAAGCTCACCTTCAAAGGGGACTGCTTGGCCGCTGCCTGAAGCCTGGCACCGGTAAGCTGCCGCCTAGCCCACTCCCGCACAGCCCCGGCATCAAAGCCGCCCTGAAGCCGCTTATGCCAGGCGGCCAGGGGCTGGTCCTGCCCCTGAGGATAGATCTCGGTCCCCACATTGCAGACCAGCCAGTCAGGCTCGGGCAGGGCGTAGTCCGCCATGACCTCCCGGGCCAAAGCCCTATGGCGCCCGGTGACATAGGCCAGATGGGTCGCCTGCCTTTGTCCGGCCCAGACCCGGAACCGGTCCAAGGCCCCGGTCTCGGGCGGCACCAGTCCGTTGGGCAGCAAAGTCCGGTCCATGTCGGTGGCGAGCAGCCACGTGGTCACCTCCGGCTAGCCTCCCGCTGCAAGGATGGGTACCACATACGGGGGATTTCGGCGTGGCATACGGTCCACCGCTACCCGGCCTCCCGGATCATGCGGACCAGGGTGCGACGA
The DNA here is from genome assembly GCF_036628635.1 of Thiohalorhabdus sp. Lineage (GTDB taxonomy): Bacteria > Pseudomonadota > Gammaproteobacteria > Thiohalorhabdales > Thiohalorhabdaceae > Thiohalorhabdus. Next base: position 2,631 of record NZ_JAZKRM010000040.1, read on the forward strand.
GTCTGCTCCAGTCGATTCTGGACCCGGGCCTCGTTGGTGCCCTCGGCATAGACCCGGAGCACCGGCTCGCCGCTAGCGGGGACCACATAGGTCCAGCCCCCTTCGGGATGGCGGACCTTCACGCCATCGGAGACCGGTTCCAGATTGTCAGCGTGCTCTTCGGTGAGGTGGCGCATGACCCAGCCCATATCCCGCCATGAGCAATCGACATCAATGAACCCGGTATCGGTCTCGCCGAGCTGACCGGCCAGCTCGGCCAGGTCCATCCGGTTCCGGGCCAGGTAATCAAGTAGCCGGAAAAAGGCGGGAACCGCGGCCATTGCCAAATAGAAGTGCTCGAAGTCGAGCCACCGGTGGGGACGGGGACCCCGGCTCTCGGCGATGGTCTCAGCCAGACCCAGGCGCCGCTCCCGGATCTCCCAGCCCTGGGACGCCGCCAGCTCCCGGATACGGTCCGGGGTCTGGGGCGAAAGGAAAACGTGGGGATCCCTTTCCGTTTCGGGGCCGTCGTTGAGGTAGGCCAGCATCAGAAGGTGGTTCACCTCTCCGGGCTGGTAGAGCCGCCCATATTCATCCAACAGCCACATGCGCCGGGCGTCGGCCGACAGGTACAAACCGATGCGGCGGTGCTCCCCACCCAGAGCATAGACCTCCCGCAGGCGCTGACCCGGGTCCTCGGTATCCCTTCCGGGTGGTCCCGTTTCCCCGGAGACGGTCACTGCCTCGGTCTGGATCTCGTCAAGCAGGATGTCCAGAACCCGGGTGCTCCAGCGGTTGCGCGACAGCACCGCCAATTTGGGCTCCATGGCCCGCAGGGCGTCACGGTCGAGCTCGGAAACCAGCTCGCTGACGTAGCGCGCCTCGTGGTCCCCTGTGGACAGCAGCCGGCCGACGTGATCGGCATCAACCTTGGGGAAATCCGCCCGACGGTAGGTGGCTTCCACCTTGCGCCGGCCATTGCGGGGCAGAGGGTGGCCATTGCGGTCGTAGAGTTCGATCACGGCCAACTGGGCGTGCTCGGGGCCCTGGCGAACGAAGGCCCCACCTTCGAACTCGATGTTGCGGGACACCGCAAAGCGGGTAATGGCGTGGCTGGAAACACCCAGTGGCTCGACCTGGATGCCCACCGACAAAAGCCCCGAAACGAAGGCTTTCTCCAGGGTTTGGGAAAAAGGATGAGATCCGTGGCCTACAACCACCTGCTGGCCGCGACCCAGCCAGGCGCCGAAGGCCTTGCCGATGCGCGCCGCGGTTTCCGGGGTCAGGCGCAGATTGGCCAAGCCGGCGACGCCGTTCTCGCTGAACAAGGCCGGGCGGCCCACCGACTCCCACACAACGTTCTGGTCGATGAGGGTATCGGCCTCCACCTGCAGGTGGGGCCAAACGCGGACCTCGGCTTCGATGGTGACACCCCGACCGAGGTGGACGTCATCGCCGATGACGGCACCGGCCTCGATCTCCACCTCCTGCTCCACCAGGACGCGGTTGCCGCAGAAACCGGAGCGGACCTCGGCATGCTCACCGAGGTAGGAAGAGTCCAGCAGGATGGAGCGGCGTAGCCGAGCCCCGGCATCCACTTCCGAATGGCGGCCAACCACGGCGTAGGGCCCCACCACCGACCCGCTGCGCAGGATGGCGTCACGGCCGATCCAGGCCGGCCCCTGCAACGAACAGCCTTCCTCGACGTGGGCCTTGCCCTCCACAAATATCTGGGATCGGATCTCCTCCCCCGGAATGGGAAGATCCACCAACCCTTCGAGCAGGTCCCAGGTGGCCTGCTCCAGCTGGTCCACATTGCCGATATCGGACCAGTACCCTCGGGCCACCTGGCCCCAAAGCGGCTCACCGCGCTCGAGGAGGGTTGGGAACAGGTCGTGGGAAAAGTCGAATTCGGTATCGGCAGGGATGTCGGCCAGGATCCGGGGATCCATGACGTAGATGCCGGTGTTCACCGTGTCGGTGAACACCTCCGAGGGCGCCGGCTTTTCCTGGAAGCGCTGGACCCGGCCGTCGTTGTCGGTAACCACAATGCCGAACTCGCTGGGATCCGAGACCCGCGCCAGGCAGAAGGTGACCAGAGCCCCGCTATCGGTGTGGCTCTGGGCCAGGGCCTTCAGGTCGTAATCCATCATGGCGTCGCCGCTGATGATCAGGAAAGGCTCGTCGAGGAAATGCTCGCCGTTTTTCACCGAGCCCGCGGTCCCCAGCGGGTGGTCCTCGATGGCGTATTCGATATGGACCCCCCAGTCGGCACCGTCACCGAAATAGTCCTGGATCAGGTTGGGGCGATAATGGAGGGTAACCAGAATTTCGGTGATGCCGGCGTCACGAACGGCCTCCAGGATGTACTCCATCATGGGCCGGCCCAGGATAGGGACCATGGGCTTGGGCACACCTTCGGTAAGCGGTCGCAGGCGGGAGCCCTGGCCCCCTGCCATGATTACGGCTTTCATGAACTTCCCCCTCGAGAGCACTAGGCGAAGACCCAATTCTCTCCTTGTAGCATCACCCGAAGACTCTGCCTACACGCTTCCCTGCCGACCGATCTGGTCCACTCCGATGCGGGCGGTACCCGAGGTATCCGCGGCCACGGCACCGCTGGCGGGCCGCCAGGCATGGCCGTACACCACTTCGAAGCGGGCAGGGATCCGGCCGCGCTCGCGCGGCAATGCCTTCTCCAGGGCAGCCAACCGCTCCGACGTCATCAGGCCACGCGGCCGATCGGTAAGCAGCGCACCGCTGGCGGTGGCCCGGGCATCAGCGAGCAGTGTGCGCAGATCGGGGTAGGTCATGGTGATGATCTCGTTCTCCATCACCACTCCCTCGAAACCGGCTCGAGAGAGGGCATCGCCGACATCGTGCATATCGATGAACACCGGCATTTCCGGGACCCGGTCGAAGGCCACGGGAAGAGCGGCGCGCAGTTCGGCGAGGGTATCCGGACCCAGGGAAGCGAACATAAGCAGGCCATCGGGTGCGACCACCCGGTGGGCTTCTCGCAGCACACCGTCCAGGTCGTTGGCCCACTGCAGACCCAGGTTGGACCAGGCCAGCTCGAAGCTGCCGGCGGGAAAGGGGAGGGACCGGCTCCAGGCAGCGGAGAAATGCTGCCGGCTACGCCAGCCCCGCCGGCGGCGAGCCTCGGTCAACATCAGGGGAGACGGATCGGTAGCGTATTTGCCGGCCTTGGGGAATCGCCGTGCCAGGGTTCGCCCCCCGGACCCGGCGCGGGCGTCGCTTACCAGGATCCGCGCTGGATCCATCTGCATCAGATCCAGCCTTTCCAGCAGGCGCGCCTCCACCTCATGGGCGAGTATGGCGGTATCATCGAAGGTGCCCGCGGCGCGGGCCAGGGCCCGCAGGAGGGCTCGGGAGTCAACCCGAGGACCAGCGGCGTCGGCGGAATCGCTTGAAGGCATGGGCCGGTTTTGGGTCGTTGCCGTTTCTCGGCAAACTAGATGGTTCCATTCATTGGAACGCATCCGACCCCGAAACGTCGAGGGCCCGGCAAAGCCTGGCCCTCAGGGAGGGACGCAATGGGCCGGGAACCTAATAAATGGCCTCGGCCTCCAGGTCGGTGCGAAGAATGGCTACCAGATCCTTAACCGCCAGCGCCATGACCAAGGCCACGACAAGGGCGGGAATGGGTAAGAGATAGGTGACGGGAACCTTCTGGAGGAAGGCGATGACCATCAGACCGGCCCCGGATCCGCCGTAGAAAAAGTACCCGGCGCGCCGGGTATGGCGGCTGACCAGGGTGTGGGGATCCTGTGCAAAGAAGGAGTATAGGGCCATGGAGGCGCCGAACCACAGGATGGTGGGCAGGAGGAGGGCCACTGACAGGACCATGCTGACCAGGCCCAGATCCAGGTAATAGGCCACCCCCGCACCGAAAGCGGCGGCCATGCAGACCAGATTGCCCACATGGAACAGCGACGCCCGGAGCCGGATGCGGGCCGGGCTCATTTGGTGGAGATGGTCACGATTGGCTTCTTCCATCGGGCGGGTCCCTCCTCTGACCGAAAGCGCACTTAAGCTTATAGGCAAATACTAAAATGGTCAAAGGCCCTAAAAAAACGAAACTCATAGGTGCTCGACGCAACCGCTTCCCGCAAGCCTTTCGGGCCCGGCTGGGCGCCCTGGTGGAGCAGCTCTATCCGGTGGATTGCCTGGTTTGCGGCGAGCGCCTTGCAGGAGGGGTACAGATCTGCGACGGGTGCCGGGGGTGCCTGGCCGCCATCGTCGACGCGAGCTGCCCCCGGTGCGGTCGCCCGGACAGCCCGGCCGAGAGCCCCTGCGGCTCCTGCCAGCGTCAACCGCCGCGCTTCGTCACCGTTCACGCCCCGTGGCGCTACCGCGAACCGCTAGCGAGCTGGATCCGGGGCTTCAAGTACGCCAACCAGCTGGGTCTGGAACGGACACTGGCCGACCTCGCCGATGAACAGCTAACGGACTGGCTGGCGACCTACCGCATCGATGCCCTCCTGGCTGTCCCCCTGCACCGGGGCCGCCTGCGGGAGCGAGGTTACAACCAGGCCGACCGACTGGCCGCCTTGCTGGCCCGGATGCACGGACTCCCCCACCTGCGCCGCGGTCTGGTGCGCCACCGGCCAACGCCGGCTCAGAGCGCCCTTCCCGATCGCCGCCGAAGGACCAATGTGCGGGACGCCTTCCGGGCCGAGGGTCAGGCCGTATACGGCCGCCGCATCGCCCTCGTCGACGATGTCATCACCACCGGCGCCACCGCCGACGCCGCCGCGGCCGCGCTGCTGGAGGCGGGCGCCGCAGCGGTCTATGTGGTGGCGGTGGCCAGGGCCTGAGGGGGTTCTGGGGAGAGAGTGACCGCAGAGAAGCAGAGGGCAGGTCGGGAGTGGGGTAAATCGGCCAGAAGATTACTGTTCGCCCGATTTGCCCGGATCACTGTTCTCAACGCCCGTCAGCCAGCAGAACGTTACCGCCACCGCCAGCCCCATGGCCGCGCCGGTCCCAATCCCTTCGAGGATCTGGGCCCATCCAACCTCCTAAAGGTAGGCCCAACCCTTCACTATCTTCACCCCTTCGGCCTTTGTAACCTCTTCCAAGCGCCCCCAGTACCAAACCCGCCAACCAAGGAAGGCGATACCACCCAAGGGGAGCGCGCCCAGGGCCAAGGCTCGGAAGCTCAGTGCGCCGGCTTTCCGCAAGCCGATCACCAGAAGGGGCCCGAAAAGGAGCGTTCCGAGGTAATTAACCGGAGCGGTCCAGAAAAGGTCCAGAGCAAGAACCCCCACCAAGGTGGATAGCTCGTTCCCGGGGGGCCTTGCCCCCAAGACCAGGCTAACGAGGACGAAGAAGACAACGCCCCCCGCTAACGGGGCGAAGACCAGACCAACCCATAGCGGTCTTTTTAGACCCTTGCCCCCGGCAATAAGGCGCAGCCCGAAGTCCCGCCAAGCAGTCGCTCCGGCGTTATCCCCCTTTCCACTCGTGGTTCCGAGAGCCTTCGTATCGACAATCGCCTTCATTAGGCCAACAAGGGCGAGGAGGGAAAGGAAGGGAAGGAGGAAGTAGATAATAAGGCCCAGGTCGACCCGGATGTTGTTCTGAGGGGTTGTGGGGATGGAAAAGGGGTAGGCGGCCAGACCGCCAAGAACCGCTGCAAACCCCCATGCCACCCAGCCCCGCCAACCCGCCCCCAGTTGATGCGCGCGCCAATAACCCAGGCCCATGAAAACGACGGCCAGGGCAATAAGGAGATAGCCAAAATGATACTGGTGCATACTGCTCCTTTGCCCCTATCAACCGCCTAATTGTGGGGTTTCATCCCCCCAGACGAAGGGAGATTATGGCGATTACCCCGGGGACGCCAGGGTCCCCACCAGCTCGTGCACGTGGCCAAAGCCGTGGTCGGCGAGGTAGGCGCGGATGCCGTCGTTTACCTTCTTGCAAAGGAGAGGATCGTAGAACAGGCCGGTGCCCAGACCCACGGTGGTGGCCCCGGCGACGATGAACTCCAGGGCGTCCTCGGGGCCGGTGATGCCGCCCTGGCCCAGGATGGGCACACCGTGCGGGGCGGCTACCTGGTGGACCTGATGCACCTTGAGCAGGGCGATAGGCTTGATCGCCGGCCCGGACAGTCCGCCAGCGCCGTTGCCGAGCACCGGCTGGCGGCTTTCCAGGTCCACCGCCATGCCGGTGACGGTGTTGATCACCGCCAGGGCGTCGGTGCCGGCCTCGATGCAGCGGCGGGCGTTGTCGGCGCTGTCGGTCTGGTTGGGCGAGAGCTTGGTGATCAGGGGCTTGTCGGTGACCGCGCGCACCGCCGCCACCACCTGCGCGGACATCTCCGGGTAGTTGCCGAAGGCAGCGCCGCCGGCCTTGACGTTGGGGCAGGAGATGTTGATCTCCATGGCGTCGATGGGCGAGTCGTCGAAGGCCCGCGCCACCTCGACGTACTCCTCCACAATGGAGCCGGAAATATTGGCGAAAAAGCGCGTCTCGGCGAAGTCCAGGTTCGGCAGGATGTCGTTCACCACCGCCCGGGCTCCCGGGTTCTGCAGGCCGATGGCGTTGAGCATGCCGGCTGGGGTCTCGTAGATGCGATGAGGCTCGTTGCCCAGGCGCAGCTCCAGCGTGGTGCCCTTGAGGCAGATACCGCCCACGTCGGCGTTGGAAAAGCCCTCGACGCGGGTATACTCTTCGCCGAAGCCGACGCAGCCCGACAGCAAGACGATGGGGCTGGCCAGGGCGAGCCCGGCGAAATCCACCGCCAGGGGATTGCCGTTCTCATTGCTCATTGGCGTCATCCCCGTCCGGATGATTCGGATTGCGCCTCACACCTCATTCCTCACGCCTACTAATAGATATAGGAGTAACGTCATGAGAACCGCCCGGGGCTTGGGGCAAGGAACGACTGGGGGATGCCTGACCACTCTGCGAGTGGTCAGGCAGGGTTCACCGGAGCGGTTTGCCCCAAGCCCCGGGCGGCACCCCTGACAAAACCTTCGAATGCATTAGTAACTCGCGGACCATGTTTCACGTCATCTTCTATCAGCCCGAGATCCCCGGCAATACCGGCAACTCGATACGCCTGGCAGCCAACACCGGCTCACGGCTGCACCTGATCCATCCCCTCGGCTTCACCATGGACAGCACCCGGCTCAAGCGGGCCGGCCTGGACTACCACCAGCTGGCCCATGTTACCGAGCATTCGGACCTTGCGACCTGCCTGACTGCCATCGACCCCGAGCGGGTGTGGGTGTTCAGCGCCCACGGCGAGCGCCGCTATACGGAGGCCGGTTTCCAACCGGGCGATGCCCTGCTGTTCGGGCCCGAGACCCGGGGCCTGCCGGCCGCCGAGCGGGATTCCTGGCCGGCAGAGCAGCGCCTGCGCATCCCCATGGTGCCCGGTAACCGCAGCATCAATCTGTCCAACTCGGTGGCGGTGGCCCTGTTCGAGGCCTGGCGGCAGCAGGGGTTCGAAGGCGGCGGCTAGGCCAGCGGCTCGCCGCGCTCCAGGCGGCCCCGACCGAGGCCAGCCAGACCCATGCCCTGCCGCATGAGCAAATGCTTGAGGGGGCCGGCGCGGTCCACCAGGTTCATGCCCAGGCTGCGTAGGGTAGCCAGTGCCTCACTGTCGCCGCCGAACAGGCGATGGAAACCGTCGGTGTAGGCGGAGACCAGGAGGTTGTCCGGCATGCGCCGGCGCTGGTAGCGACCCAGGACGGCGGTTTCGCCCCAGTCCTCGCCCGCTAGATGGGCCTCGGCCACCGTCTCGGCTAGGGCGGCGGCGTCGCGCAGCCCCAAGTTCAGGCCCAGGCCGGCCAGAGGATGGACGGCGTGGGCGGCGTCCCCGGCCAGGGCCACCCGGTTGCGGGCGTAGGCGCGGGCGTGCTGCAGGCGCAGGGGAAAGGCCGCGCGCGGGCCGGCCACCGTCAGCTCGCCCAGATCGGGGCCGAAGGCCTGCTGCAGGCGGCGGCCGAAGGCGGCATCCTCCAGATCGAGCAGGCCCTCGGCCCGTGATGTGGGCAGCGACCACACCATCGAGCAGCGCCCCTCGGACAGCGGCAGCAGGGCCAGGGGACCGCCGCGCAGGAAGCGCTGGAAGGCCCGTCCGCGGTGGGGTCGCTGAGGCCGGATCTCCGCTACCAGGCCGCTCTGGCCGTAGTCCCAGCCCCCGGTGGCGATGCCCACCTCTTGCCGCACGGCCGAGTCGCGGCCGTCGGCTGCTACCGCCAGGGGGGCCCGAAGGGTCCGCTCACTGCCCTCCGTGGTCAGGTTCAGGGTCACCGCTTCGTCGCCTGGCTCCAGGGTGGTCCAGCGCGCCGGGCAGAACCAGTCCACATGGGCGCCTTCCCGGGTTGCCCCGTGCAGGGCAGCGGCGATGGTGCCGTTGGGCGCGAGGGCCCCCAGGGCCTCCAGGCCCACTTCCCCGGCCTCGAAGTTCACGCCGCCGGCCTGGTCGCCGTCCCACACGGTCATGGCGCGGATGGGCTCGGTATCCCCGGCGGCGACCGTTTGCCACACCCCCAGGCCCTTCAGGATACGCACCGAGCCGGCGGTCAGGGCGCTCACCCGGCGGCCGTCGCTGGCGGGCTGGGCCTCGGGCGCCCTTGCCTCCACCACGGCCACCCACAGGGGGGTGGGGGCCAGGGCCGCCGCTATGGCGGCACCCACCATCCCGCCGCCCACCACGATCAGATCGTAGTCGTCGGCCTGTTGCCGGTCTCCGCTCACCGGGAGACCTTCCCGTTGCCGATGCCTTGGGTATGCCTATCCCGGCCCGCAAGGCCCATGGCCTGGTTCATCAGGATCCGCTTGAGGGGACGACTTTGGCCCACCACAGAAAGTCCCAGCTGGCGAAGGCCCACCGCCGGGGCCCAGTCGTTGGCGAACAGGCGGTTAAGGCCTTCGGTGAATGCCATCACCCGGGCCGTGTCCCCCCACCGGGCCCGCTCGTAGCGGTTCAGGACCGCGGTATTGCCGGGGTCCCAGTCGCAGGAACGGGCGGCCCCGGCCTCCTCGGCGAGGGCCTGGACATCGCGCAAACCCAGATTGAGGCCCTGGCCCGCCACCGGATGGAGCAGGTGAGCGGCGTTGCCCACCAGGGCGGTACGCTTTTCGGTGAATCGGCGGGCGAGGCGCAAGGCGAGGGGAAAGGTGGCCCGTCCCCCGACGTGCTGAAGGCCGCCCAGGGCCGGGCCGAAGCGGTCCTGAATGTGGCTCAGTAAGGTGGCCTGGTCCCAGTTCAGGGCCCGGTTCGCGGCCGAGGGCGTGAGGGTCCAGACGATGGAGGCGGTGGCTCCGCCCAGCGGCAGAAAGGCCAGGGGGCCTTCGGGGAGGAAACGCTCGAAGGCGCGGCCGGCCAGGGGGCGCTCCGTCTCCACCGTGGCTACCAGGGCGTAACGGTTGTGGTGCCAGCCCCGCATGCCGATCCTCGCAGCCGCCCGGGTGGCCGAATGCTCGGAGTCCGCGCCGATAACCAGGCGGGTGCTCAGGGTTTGCCCGCCGCCTTCCCCCTCCAGCTGGAGGCGGACACCCCGGTCCTGCCATTGCCAATCCGCCACCCCAGCCGGGGCGTGTACCACGATCCCCGGATCGGCGCGGACGGCCTCCCAGGCACTGGCGACGATCCGACGGTTGGCCACCACGTAACCCAAAGCATCCACACCGGCCTCGTCCCGGTCCATCAAGACCCGACCGCCGCGGCCCCCGTCGGTGACCTCGATGGTCTCGATCGCTGCCGGTTCACTGTCGGCAATGGCCGGCCACAGGCCCAGATCCGTCAGGATGCGGCGGGAGCCTTCACTGACAGCGCTCACCCGCTCGGGATCACCCGGTTGGCCGGGCCCCTCCGGCGGTCGCCCGCGCTCGATCAGGCCGACCGATAAGCCTTGGCGGCGGAGGGCCACGGCGGCCACGGCCCCCACCATGCCTCCACCTACCACCGCCGCGTCGAAGGGCTCGCTCACCGTCTACCTGCCTCCCTCATCCACCGGGGGACCGTTTCCCACCCGCGTACTGACCTTGGCTCGTTGACCGGGCTCTGGATACAGGGACCGTAGGGTGTACTATAAGAATTAGGGGCTACCTCGTCACCCATTCCATCCTCGCAGGAGATGCGCTATGGCCATAAACGAGCACTGGGGAACCGGCTTCGAGGTCAACCGCGACCCCAATGCGGCGGTCCGCAAGGACACGGTACCCGAGAACCAAATCACGGCAACGACAACCACGGGCAAGGTCGGGGCCTACTCCGGCGAAGTCCACACCAACCGCCCGCTAACCCACGAGATTACCCTCGGTGGGGTTCTCGGCATCGGCGGGACCCACCTCTACGTCCCCCGCCAGGCCGAAATCCGCTTCCTCGACGGCCGCAGGGGCCAGCTGGAGGAAATCCGGAAGGGCGACGCCGTGGCCGCCATCTACCAAGAGGTGGCGCCTAACCATAAGGAAGAGTCGGCCAAGGGCCCCGGCAAGCGGCTGGAGGCCATCCAGCTGCTGGTAGCCCGGAACCGGGCCCAGGGTACCGAAGGTTAGAGGTTTTCCGCGGTCAGCTCGTCGAGGGAGCGCACGGTGCGGTGGGCGCCTTCCGGGCCCGCGCCTTGGGGATCCAGACCGATGACGAGGAGGCCGGCATCGCGGGCACTGGCCGCGCCGGTGGGGGTGTCCTCGATGGCCACACAGGCGCCCGGCTCCAGGTCCCGCTTCAGGTCCGCCCCGAGGCGCTCCACGGCCAAGCGGTAGCTCGCCGGGTCCGGCTTGCTGTGGGCCACATCCTCCGCAGAAACAACGGTCCGGAAGGCCGCAGCGATGCCCAACCCCTCCAGGGTGGGCAGGACCTCGCCGCGTAGGGCACCGCTGCACACCGCCAGAGGGAAAACCTCCCTCAGCCGCCGTACGCAGTCCACGGCCCCGGGAATGGGATCCAACCCTACGGCCATTTCGCCTTCGAAAGCGGCATGCTTTGCCGCGATCAGCTCCTCCAGCTCGTCCTGGCCCACCTCCTGCCCGGCCGCACGGAAGGCCTCCCGAAAGCCGTCACGATCGTCCAAGCCCATGTAGTAATCGATGTAACGGTCCCAGGCATAGCCCAACCCCCGCGGCTCCAGAACCACCTGGAAGGCGCGGTAGTGGGCTGGCTCGCTGTCCACGATGATGCCGTCGAAATCGAACACGACGGCCTGGGGCGTAGGCGGCATGGCCTTCTCCGGGTAGCGCGTCCGCCGCATCCTACCAGCATCCACCGGAGATCGGGAGCCTGGCAGTTTACAGGGACCGGATCAGATCACCTTGGAGTAGCGCTGGGCGCCCTCCCGGGCCCGCAGGTAGGCGTCGAAGACCATGGCAATGTTACGGATCAGGAGGCGGCCTCGCGGGGTGACGCTAAGCCCTTCCCGGGTGAACTCCAACTGGCCGTCGTCGACCATTTCCGCTAGGTCGGCCAGCTCGTCGGCGAAGTGCTCGCGGAAATCGATATCATAACGCGATTCCACCCAACCGAAGTGCAGGGCGAAATCGCACATGATCCGGGTGATCACGGCGCGCCGCAGGTGGTCCTCGCCGGTAAGCTCATAACCCCGAAAGACGGGCAGCCCTCCAGCATCCAGAGCAGCGTAATAGGCCTCCAGCCCCCGCACGTTCTGGCTGTAGGTGCCGTCTACGCTGCCGATGCCGGTGACACCCATGGCGACCAGGTCGCAATTGGGGTGGGTAGAGTAACCCTGGAAGTTGCGGTGCAGCTTACCTTCCCTCTGGGCCACCGCCAGCTCGTCGTCGGGCAGGGCGAAGTGATCCATGCCGATGTAGACGTAACCGGCCTCGGTCAGGTGCTCAATGCTGCGGCGGAGGATGGCCAGCTTGTCCGCCGGATCAGGCAGATCGGCCTCGTCGATCCGGCGTTGCGCAGGGAACATATCGGGCAGGTGGGCGTAGTTGAACACCGCCAGGCGGTCGGGCCGGGCCTCGATGACCGCGTCCAGGGTCGCCAGGAAGCTGGCCTCGGTCTGGTGGGGCAGGCCATACATGAGGTCCAGGGACAGCGAGTGGAACCCCTGGGCCCGAGCGGCCTCCAGCACCTGGAAGGTCATCTCGGCCGGCTGGATGCGGTTCACCGCTTCCTGGACCTTGGGATCGAAATCCTGGACCCCTACCGACAGCCGGTTGAAGCCGATCTCGCGCAGGGCGGCGATGGTTTCGGCCCCGGCCGCCCGCGGATCCACCTCGATGCCGTAATCGCCGGTATCGTCCTCGCGCAGGCGAAAGTGCTCCCCGGTCTTGGCCATCAGCGCCCGCATCTGCTCGGGGTCGAGGAAGGTCGGGGTGCCGCCGCCGAGATGGAGCTGATCCACTGTGCGGTCACCGTCGAACAGCGCCCCCTGCAGCTCGATCTCCCGGAACAGGTAATCCAGGTAGGTGACCGCCCATTCCCGGTTCTTGGTGGCGATCTTGTTGCAGGCGCAGTAGAAGCAAAGGGTGTCGCAGAAGGGGATGTGGAAATACAGCGACAGCCCCCGGGCGGGGTCCGCGGCATTGCTCGCGGCCGCGGCGGCGCGGTACTCGGCCGGGCCGAAGCCCTCGTGGAACTGCGGCGCCGTGGGGTAAGAGGTGTAGCGCGGCCCGCTGGTGTCGTACTTGCGGATGAGGTCGAGATCGAATTCGGTGCGCTGCCCGGCCATGGCCCACTCCCGGCGGTTGAAAAAGCCCAACCATTATAAGGTCTTTGGTACAGACTGCCAGGGCCCAATCGAGGTCCGCGGGCGGTTTTACCGCCGGCTGAGGCTGTGGACCGCTGCCAAAAGGGCTTCGGCGTGGGCCGGGTCCACGTCCGGATTGACGCCGTGGCCCAGGTTGAACACGTGGCCGGGCTCGGGCCCGAAGGCGTCCAGGGTCCGCGCCACCTCGCGCTCGATCCGCTCCGGCCGGGCGTAGAGGATGGCCGGATCCAGATTGCCCTGAAGGGCTACCCGGCCGCCCACCTGCCGGCGGGCCTCGGCGGGATCGGTCTGCCAGTCCAGGCCGAGGACGTCGGCCCCGGTGTCGGCCAGATCCCCCAGCCAGGCGCCGCCGCCCTTGGTGAATAGGATAACCGGCACCCGCTCGCCGTCGTTGACCAGGGTCAAACCGTTCACGATCCGGCGCAGGTAGGTCAGGCTGAATTCGCGGAAGGCCTCGGGGGTAAGCACCCCGCCCCAGGTATCGAAGATCTGGACCGCCTGGGCGCCGGCCGCGATCTGGGCGTTGAGGTAGTCGGTCACCGAACGGGCCAGCTTGTCCAGGAGGCGGTGCAGCACCGCCGGCTCATCATAGGCCATCCGCTTGATGATGCCGTAGGTCTTGGACGAGCCCCCCTCCACCATGTAGGTGGCCAGGGTCCACGGGGAGCCGGCGAAGCCGATCACCGGCACCCGGTTGTTGAGGGCCTTGCGCACCGAGGCCACGGCGTCGGGAACGTAGCGCAGCTCGTCGCCGGGATCGGGGACCGGCAGGGCGCCCACGTCGGCCTCCGAGCGCACCGGCTTGTCCATCACCGGGCCCTCGCCGCTGACGAAGCGCAGGCCGCAGTCCATGGCCGCCGGGATGGTGAGGATGTCCGAGAACAGGATGGCGGCGTCCACACCCAGGCGGTCCACCGGCTGCAGGGTCACCTCGGTGGCCAGCTCGGTATTCCGGCACAGGCTCATGAAATCCCCGGCCTTCTCCCGCACCCGGCGGTATTCGGGCAGGTAGCGCCCGGCCTGGCGCATGAGCCACACCGGGGTGTAGTCGGTGGGCTCGCGCCGGCAGGCGCGCAGGAAGGTATCGTTGTCCGGCCGGGTCATGCGCTTCTCCGCTTTAAATGGGGTCGAATGCCGTCCCAGGCTAGACCGCTAGAAATAGCGAAGCCAGAGGTAGACCGAGGCGATGGCCACCTGCCCCAGCATGATCGGGAACGCGATCATCAAAAAGGGCAGGAAGCGGATGGGGTGGCCCGCCCGCTCGGCGAAGCCGGCGGTGATCAGGTTCGCCGAGGCCCCGATGAGGGAACCGTTGCCGCCCAGGCACGCCCCTAGCGCCAGCGACCACCAGATGGCGGAGGTATCGGCAGCCCCCAGACCGGCCTCCTGAAAGGCCGGCAGCATGGACTTGATCATGGGAATAAGGGTGGCCACAAAGGGGATGTTATCCACCACCGCCGAAGCGATGGCCGATACCCACATGATGGCCATGGAGGCGGCGAAGAAGTCGCCGCCGGTGGCCTCCAGCACGTAATCGGCGAGCATCTGCAGCAGGCCTACGTGCTCGATGGAGGCCACCAGCATGAACAGGCCCACGAAGAAGAAGATGGTCACCCACTCTACCTCGGCAAACACCTCGTGGACCCGCTCGCTGGCCGTATCGGGGGCCAAGCCCACGGTGTACAGCAGCAGCAGGAGGGCGGCGCCGAACATGGCCACCGTGGCCGGCTGCAGGCCGAGCTGGTGGTGGCCCGCGAAGCCCACCACCACCAGGCCGATGACCAGCAGGGAGCGCTTGAGCAGGCTCGGATCGGTGATGGCCTCATTCTCGCGGAAGGCCATGACCCGCTGCATGCCCTCGGCGCTGGCCCCCATGTAGCGGCCGTAGACGAGGTACAGCGGCACCAGGGTGGCCACGAAGATGAGCGGCACGATGGGGCCGAGGTTCAGCACGAAATCGTTGAAGGTGAGGTCGGTCTGGGTGCCGATCATGATGTTGGGCGGGTCGCCGATGAGAGTGGCGGTGCCGCCCACGTTGGCGGCCATGATCAGGGCGATCAGGATGGGGTAGGGCTTGACCTCCAGCTCGTCGCAGATGAGCAGCGCCACCGGCACGATCAGCAGCACCGTGGTGACGTTGTCCAGCAGGGCCGACAGCACCGCCGTCACCACCGACAGCGTCACCAGGATGCCCCAGGGCCGTCCCCCGGACCATTTGGCCGCCTTGATGGCCAGGTACTGAAAGACGCCGCTCTGCCGGCTGATGGCCACGATCACCATCATGCCGGTGAGCAGGCCGATGGTGTTGAAATCGATGCCGGCCACCGCCGTGCTCTGCGGCAGGATGCCCAGCACGATCAGCAGACCGGCGCCCAGCAGCGCCACCACCGCGCGGTTGATGCGCTCGGTCATGATGATCAGATAGCTGGCCACGAACAGCGCAGTGGCGGTCCAGAAGGGGTCGAGCCCAAAAAGCGCTTCGGCGGCGCCGTGGGCGGCCTCGGGGCCCCCTTGGGCTGGACTCTGCATGCCGAACCTCTTGGGTTGGGGGTGGCTTAGGACCTTAGTCGGTGAAGTCCAGCTGTTGGAACACATGGCGTAGGACTTCCCACTCCGAGATCTGGCCCACCAACTTGTGTTCGTCGTCCACCACCCACACGTTTCGGGTTTCCTTTTTCTCATCCCGGATGAGGGCGGTAGCCACTGCAAGCAGGGACGTATCCGGGGCTACCGTGCGCACCTCCCGGCTCATGGCCTCGCGAACGGTGCTGCTACCCAGGTCCTTCATGCGATCGGTGATCTGATGAAGATCCGGGGCGAAGGTCAGGTTGGCGAAATGGCGGTCGTCGCGGATGTAGGAGGGCAGGGCGCGGTGGATCAGCTCCCGCATGGTCAGCACCCCGATGAAGCGCCCCTCCTCGACGACCGGCATCTCCCGGCGCCGGCGCTCCCAGACCGGTTCCAGGGCCTGGTAGACGGGCACCTCCGGATCCAGGATGAAAAAGTCGGTGGTCATCACATCGCTTGCCAGCATGGCTGCCTCCGGCCGCTGGGTTCCGGGCTCTGGCTGCGCGGCGTGGGGAATTGTACACAAAAAAGGGCGCTTACGCGCCCTGATGAAACGGTGGTCGTCAGCTTGGGCTACTGGCCGTTGGGCTGCCTGCGTCGGCGCATGAACTCCAGCTGCTGCTTGACGTAGAGGCGCTCGCGCTTGAGCCGGCTCAGCTCCAGGTCCTCCACATGGCCGCGGCCGTCTTCGAGCTTGTCGATTTCGCCGTCGAGGCTCCGGTGGCGCTCCAGCAAGGCGTGGAAGTGACCGTTCTCCTGGGCCAATTGCTCGTCCAGCCGATCGACGTCATTCGCCATGATGATCCTCCTCATTGGCGATGGAGGAACCGCCATCCTCCTTTGGCCCAGACGGGGTTAGGTGGCCGGATTGGCCTTGCTCTGCTTCCGCCTGATGGAGAAGTCGGAGGCGGTGGACCTCGGTGGTCAGGGCGCGGTTGGTCCGCACCAGCTGAAGTACCAGGAACGGAAGACCGATCCATAAGATAAACAGCGCCGATAGGGCAAGCCCCAGCAGCAGGCCAAACCCGTTGCCGACGCCGTTTAGAAAATCTTGGAGCATAACCAATTCAACCTAGGTGCCCTGGAACGGAGTGTCAATTAGGTGCCCGAAAAGGCTTCTACGGGACCGTTTTTAGGGGGTTTTGCGGTGCCCAGCGGCGCGCGGCCAGGCCCCTTCGGCGGTTCGGGTATTTATCCAGGCGACACCGAGCCGGGATTAAAGATCTGATCGTGCTCATGGATGGCAAACCGGTCGGTCATGCCGGCTATGTAGTCGGCTACCACCGTGGCACGACCCTGGCGGCCAAGCTCGGCCTCCACCTTCTCGCTGCGGCGCCGAAAGTCGGTCGGCAGGATGACCGGATCCTCCAAAAAGGCCGTAAACAGGTCCTCTATGACCTTGCCGCCTTTTAGGGCCATACGCATGACCCGGGAGTGGCGATACAGCTCCCGGTGCAGGAAGCGTTTGAGCTCGCGGTTGGCTTCGGCCATGGCCGGGGAGAAAGCGACCACTGGCTCCTTGGAAGCCCGCACCTGATCGGGATGGGTCCAATCTGTGTCTTCCAGATTGTGGCTCGTATTGGCCATTAGATCACTCACCTGCCGATCGATGAGCCGGCGGATGGTTTCGTGGACCGCCCGCCGGTCGCTTTTCAAATCGGGATAGCCGACGCGGACCGTTTCCAAGGTCTCCCGGAACAGGGGCACCTCGGTGCATAGCTGGTCCAGGGTGATCAGGCCCGAACGCAAGCCGTCGTCGATGTCGTGGTTGTTGTAGGCGATCTCGTCGGCGATGTTGGCCAGCTGGGCCTCCACCGACGGCTGACCCCCCTCGAGAAAACGCCGCCCCACCTCGCCGAGGGCTTCGGCACGCTGACGCGAGCAGTGCTTGAGGATGCCCTCCCGGGTTTCGAAGGTCAGATTGAGACCGTCGAATTCGGCGTAGTGCTGTTCCAGCTGATCCACCACCCGCAGCGACTGGTGGTTGTGCTCGAAGCCGCCGTAATCGGTCAGGCACCGGTTCAGGGCCGCTTGCCCGGCGTGCCCGAACGGCGTATGGCCCAGGTCGTGGGCGAGGGCGATGGCCTCCACCAGGTCCTCATTGATTTGCAAGACGCGCGCCACCGAGCGAGCGATTTGGCCCACCTCCAGGGAATGGGTCAGGCGGGTCCGATAGTGATCGCCTTCGTGGTTAACGAACACCTGGGTCTTGTATTCCAGGCGCCGGAAGGCGGTGGAATGGATAATGCGATCGCGGTCGCGCTGGAACGGCGTGC
>NZ_JAZKRM010000041.1:0-19247 GCF_036628635.1 Thiohalorhabdus sp.
ACCACCACCGCCTCGTTGCCCTCGGCGTAGAGGTGGATCTCCGGGGTCATGCCCACCCGCTCGAATTCGGCCGCGATCGCGTCGGCGCTCAGGAAGTGGTTGCCCTGGACGTGCTCCATGAGGTTCTGGAAGGCCATGCCGCGGCGCCTGGGGTCGGCGAGGGCGGCGCGCTTGCCGGGCCAGTTCGGCTCCCAGATGACCGCGGTGCCGCCGTCGGCGAGATTGTCGCGGAGGAAGGCGAACACCCGGTCCTTGTCGTCCCAGACGTGGTGCAGGGCCCGGTTCATGGCGATGAGGGCCGCCGGCTCGGCGACGGTGTAGTCGTGCATGTCGCCTTTGCGGAACTCGAGGCGGTCGCCCGTTCCCTCCGCCGCGGCCTTGGCCGTCGCCTCGTGGATGGCGTCGTCGAACAGGTCCAGACCGATGCCCCGCAGATGGGGATAGGCCCGCGCCAGCCGGCGCAGGTACCAGCCGTTGCCGCAGCCTAGATCGACGGCGGTTCCCCCGCTGGCGTCCATCTCCCGGAAAACCGGCAGATCGGGCAGGATCTGGTCCTCGAAGACGGGGCCGAACATGCCCTCCAGCATGGTGCCGAACAGGCCGGCTATGGTCTCGCGCTCGCCGAGGACCGCCTCGCCCGGACGCTCGCCGGTGCGCATGAAGTGGGCGGTGCGCTCGCTCATGTGGGCGCCCAGCAGGCTGTGCACGGCGAAGGGCAGGGGGCCGCTGGAGGCCTCGCCGGCGAAGCCGCGGCCGGCGTCGGTCAACGCCACACGGTCGCCTTCCTCGGCCCCCGTCTCGGACAAATAACCGAAGGCGTAGGCGGCGTCCACCCAGCGGGCGACATAGCCGGGGTCCATGCCCGCGGCCCGGGCCAGCTCCGCGGGGGTTGCCGGGCCCTTCTCGGCCAGGGCGGCGAACAGGCCGTTGGTCACGCCGATGAAGGCCACCTGCAGGGCCATGGCCCCTTGGGCCTGGCCCATGGCCTGCTCGCGGAAGGTTGGGGTCGCGTTATCGGTCATGGCGGTCTGCCTCAGGGGGTTGCGGGTTCGAAAAAGAGGACCTCCGCAGGGTATCCTGCTACCCAACCGGTGTCGGCGCCCAATGCATGGGGCGAGCCGTCGCTTCGCCCCCGGCCCGTCGCCGGCTCGCCCGGCGCAGCCGGGCTCCTGCGGGGGCTGGTCCGCCGTTGGGGGGTTCAATTCATCGGACGAGGCTTTCCCAATCTCGCCCGGCGGAGCCGGGCTGGCATCAATGGTACCGTAGCCAGGAGCGCCCTGGGGTAGGAGCCCAATTCATGGGGCGAGCCGTCGCTTCGCCCCCGGCCCGTCGCCGGCTCGCCCGGCGCAGCCGGGCTCCTGCGGGGGCTGGTCCGCCGTTGGGGGGTTCAATTCATCGGACGAGGCTTTCCCAATCTCGCCCGGCGGAGCCGGGCTGGCATCAATGGTACCGTAGCCAGGAGCGCCCTGGGGTAGGAGCCCAATTCATGGGGCGAGCCGTCGCTTCGCCCCCGGCCCGTCGCCGGCTCGCCCGGCGCAGCCGGGCTCCTGCGGGGGCTGGTCCGCCGTTGGGGGGTTCAATTCATCGGGCGAGGCTTCCAGAAGTCCCAGTTACCTCTTCAAGAACCGGCAAAACGGAGGACAAAACCATGCCCTGGAGGCAAGAATGGACCGGGCGCTGGCTCGGTATGGCCGCCGCAGCCCTGGTCCTGGCCCTCGTGCCCGGAACGGGGCTCGCCGACACGGATGCGCAGGTGGCCAAGGGTCAGCGCGCTTACCTGCACGGCGACTTCGAACGGGCCCGGTCGGCCTGGGCCCCTCTGGCCGAGACGGGCGACGCCCGCGCCCAGTTCGGCCTGGCGGTGCTGTACGCCAACGCCCGTGGTGTGGAAGGGGATTCGGAGCAGGCCACCACCCTCTACCGCAAGGCCGCCGAGCAAGGCCACCCCACCGCGGCCTTCCGTTTGGGCCAGGCCTACGCCAAGGGCGAGGGCGTCAACCGGGATACCGACAAGGCCCGGAAATGGTATCGGCGGGCCGCCGAAGCCGGTCACGCCAGCGCCTACACCGTGCTGGGCATGCGTTACCGGGCCGAGGTGCCCGCGGATGTGGCCAAGACCGTCGCCTTCTACCAGGAAGGCGCCGAGGCCGGTCTCGCCGACGCCGAGTACAATTTGGCCAACTTCTACGCCGAAGGCCGGGGTGTGGCGGCCGACCCCGCCAAGGCCCGGGATTTCTACCAGCGGGCCGCGGAGCAGGGGCACAGCCAGGCTGCCCTGCGCCTCGGCGGCATGCACGAGGACGGCCACGGCGGCGACAAGGATCCGGCCAAGGCCGCGCAGTGGTACCGCCAGGCCGCCGAGCGCGGCAGCGCCCCGGCCCAGCTGTCCCTGGCCAAGCTCCTCGATCAGGGCAAGGGCGTGGCCACGGACAAGCTCGCCGCCTACCGCTGGTACCGGCTGTGCGCCACCGAGTCCGGGGTTTACAAGCAAAGCGCTGCCCAAAAGGCCAAGAAGGTGGGCGAGACGCTGTCCGACGAGGAAAAGCAGCAGGCCCAAGACTGGGTGAAGGATTGGCGCGCCGAGGGGATCTGGACGCGTGATTTTTCTCGCTAACTACCACCTGGCTCGAAATACAGATTCGGGTTCCTGGGAGTTGCCTCGAATTAGCGGCCGCCCGAGCCATCGCCGGCTTTGAAAGGGCAGCCGGGGATTGCCCCTTCCATTTGCTAGCGGGGGGTTGAGGATCTGGGGGAACAGGGTGCTTTTGCCAATTGGGCATGCTTGGGCTCACCAAGACCGTAGCGTTTAAAACTGCCCATCCCTGTCGAAATGCCTAACTTTGCATGGCCTAACGTTAGATTGGGGCCTCGCGGGAGGCCTATCCGCCTCGATTTTTCCCAAGCCAGCGCCTCTGCCCGATTATTGGAGAAAGGTTGCCGGCCGTCTTTCATTGGTCTGTGGGGGTAACCATGCCGCAATGGTCCGTTCTTGCAATTAAGGCAGCGGTTGTTTGTGCCGCCGGCCTGCTGCTGCTGACCTTGGCCGGGTGCGAAGGCCAGGAAGGCCCCACCCCTCTCCAGCGTATCCAGGAGGCCAAGGCCTACCGGGCGGAAGGGGAGAATCGGGCCGCAGCCATCGAGCTGAAAAACTTGCTTCAGCAGCGGGCGGACCACGCAGAAGCGCGCTGGCTGCTCGGCCGAACCTATCTGGACCTGGGCAACGGCGAAGCGGCCGAGAAGGAGTTGCGGAAGGCTCTCGAGCTGGGTATTCCCCGCCGGGAGGTGGCCGTTGATCTGGCCCGTTCCCTACGGCTTCAGGGCAAGCCGGAGCGGCTTATCGAAGAGGTCTCGGTTCCCCAGCAATGGCCTAATGAGACAAGGGCGCATTTGCTTTCTTTGCGAGGGCGGGCCTATCTGGCTAACGGTGAAAGGGGGGAGGCGGGGAAAAGCCTGAACCGGGCATTGGAGGCCAATCCCGATTCGGTTGAGGCCCGCCTGGGACTGGCCCGGAAAGCTGCTCAGGAGGGCCGGATCAAGCAGGCCAAGGACTTGCTTGCCGAAGCAAGGGAGATCGCGCCAGATAACCCGGATTCCTGGAGCCTTGCCGGAGATATCGCCCGCTGGGAAGGCAATTGGCCCAAGGCCGTTCGGCACTACGGGCAGGCCATCAACAACGGCACCAGCCGAAATCTTGACCGCCTGCAAAGGGCCTTGGGTTACCTGGCCATGGAGGAACACCAAAGCGCCGGTCAGGATCTCGAAACCCTTCGCCAGCGCGGAGCCGATGGGGCTCGCTTCCACTTTGTGGTCGGTCTTCGCCAGTTTCGCCTAGGGGCCATGGAGGAGGCGGCTTCCCGATTTCAGGAGGCGGCCAACAAGCGGGAGGGTTACCAGGTCGCCCGCTACTATCTGGGGGCCACTGAGTACCTTCTGGGAAACTGGAACAAGGCGCAACGGTACCTGGAGGGGGTCCGCGACCAGCCCCGCATGGGGATCGCCGCCCGACGCATCCTGGCTGCTCTCCACCTGAAGCAGGGAAATCCCGGAAAAGCCGAAAGGGAGCTGGATCCGGTTCTGGAAAGGCGCCCCGAGGACAGGCTCGCCCTCAATCTGGCGGCTTTGTCCGCCATGTACCAGGGGGATACCGCCAGGGGACTGGAGCTCTATCGTAGGCTCGCCAAGCTCCAGCCCCGCGCGGCGGAGCCGCAGATGCGACTGGGGCTGGCCCAGCTCATGCACGGCGAGCGGACCGAGGGCATGCAATCCTTGACGGAGGCGGCGGAGCTGGATTCCGAGCTCAGAAAGCCACGGCTCATTGCTGCCCTTGCCCATCTGGAGGCCGACGAATTCGACAAGGCGCTACAGGTGGCCGAAAAGCTCAAGCAAACCGGTGCGGGGGAAGCCATATCCTGGAATTTGAAGGGCTTGGTTTACCTGGGCCAGGATAATCCGGCTCGGGCCCAGAAAGCCTTCCGGAAGGCCCTAAAGAGCAAGCCAGGAGACACCGCCGCTGGCCTAAACCTGGCGCAGCTGTACCGCAAGCAAGGGAAACCTGCCGAGGCCCGCAGCCTGTACCAGCAGATTCTGAATAATAAGCCTGGCAACCTCCGGGCCTCGTTGGCCCTGGGGCGCCTGGAGGTGGAGCAGGGGCGCCTTGAGGATGCCAAAGAAGTCCTAGGCTCCGCCCTCGACAAAAATCCGGAGTCCGCCCCCGCTCGTGCTTTGCTCGCCCGCCTCCAGCGGTATTCAGGCCATCCTCAGGAGGCACTCAATACGGTCAGCGACCAGGCGGGCGTACTCCCGAATGAGCCGGCCCTGTTGGAGCAGGCCGGCAAGGCCTACCTGGCCCTGGAGGAGACCGGCGGGGCCGAGCGGGCCTTCCGCAAGCTCACGGAGGAAATCCCTGAAAAGGCCTTGGGATATTACCTCCTCGGACGGGCCTACGCCGCTAGCAAGGATTTCCAGGCGGCGGAGGAAGCTGTGGATCGCGCCCTGGATTTCGCACCAAAAAGCGTTGATGCCAATCTTGCCAAGGTGCGCCTGCTCATGGCCCGCGGTGAGCCGGAAAAGGCCCAAAGCCGGTTGGAGGATTTGGAAAAGGTAGCCTCCATGACCCCGCAGGCGAAGGCCCTTGCCGGGAGGCTTGCCCTGTCTCGGGGGCGCGCGACGGAGGCCATCGGGCATCTGGAGGAGGCCCTGGAGGAGCTACCCGTCAGCGACTGGCAACTGGCCCTGACCGATGGCTATTGGCAGATGGGAAAGCGGGGTGAGGCCCGCACCCTTTTGCGGGAATGGCTCGAGCAACATCCCAAGGACACGGCAGCGCGTTTCCGCCTGGGGATCTATCAGCTGCGTTCGGCAGAGGAGGCGGCGGCCAAACGCGCCTTCCGCAAGGTCCTGGAAAACAGCCCCGAGCATGTGGGCGCCCTGAACAACCATGCTTGGCTCCTCCGCGACGAGGATCCTCACCAGGGGCTCGAGCTGGCGCGGCGCGCCCACCAGCTGGCACCGGAGCATCCGGGGGTCAAGGATACCCTGGCGGTGCTGCTGAATCGCCAGGGCCAGTCCCGGAAGGCCGTCCGACTGCTCCGGGAGGTGGTAGACGGGGCTCCCGATAACCTGGAAGCGCGCTGGCACCTGGCTAAGGCCCTGAGGCAGGCCGGCCGGAACCAGGAGGCCAAAAGGCTGATCCGGGGGCTGCTGGACGAGGGATCGGCGTTCAGCCACCGCCAGGAGGCCCGGGCCGTCCTCGAGAAGCTGGAGGCCGAATAGGGCCTTTCTGGGTAATGAGGGCCAATTCGCCCAACGGTGGCCTGGACTGTCGAACGGCTTTACACCTACTCGCCCGCCGAACGGGATGCGGACCCTCTCCAGATCGGATACAAGCCGAGGCCTGCAGAAGAGTCTCCGCAACCGGACACCCCAAGCCTGGCCCCGCGCTCGGCTCATGGGTGGTCACGGAAGCAAGTGTCCCAGGGGTTTCGCCTTTCGCTTGGGGGCTCTAGCAGGTGCCATGCCGCTCCCGAGTCCCGGGCCGCGGGAGCCGGAATCCCCCAGCAAGCGGGTGGCAGGTGTCGGGTAGATTTACAGCAGCGGCAGGGGTTGGGGGCCTGGATCCAAGAGGGCTATCTCAACCCCTTGAATTAAAAGGAGTAAAAAATTTGGTACGGAGATTGCTTCTAGGGAAGCGAGGGCTAGGGCCACCCGAAAAATCAACAAAAAGGGTAGAACCATGGCACAAACCAAGATGAACATCGCAGCGGGCCTGGTTGCCGGGACGCTGCTCGCGGCGGGTCAGGTGCAGGCCGAGGTAGTGGAGGATCACAACATCAACTTCTCCAACGCCGATTCCGCCCTCCCGGATGCCACCGACGTCTTCGAGTGGGGTGTACTGGGCCATTCTTACATCAGTACCACGGGGGGCAACCTCTTGAGGGACCCCGGTGCCCAATTCACAGACAACATCGCGGTTCGCTTCGAGGGTTTCAATACCTTTAACCAGAACGACGCAACTCCCAGCGGTTATGGCAACGGGACCGAGGATAACTTCGAGCTCACCGCCATCGGAACCCTGCAGGGCCAGAACACCAGCGTGAGCAATGACGAGGTGGACTTCGACTTCACCGGCGGCTCCCTGGAGTTGTATCTGGATTCGGCCAACCTCAACAGCGGCGCTTCCTATACCCCTTCGGATTTCACCGATCTATCCACCTTCGAGGACGGCGAGCAGGTGGAGAACTTCAACCTGATCGGCTCCCTGTTCGGTAACGGGTCCGACGGCGATTTTGACTTCGACCAGGGAGACGGCCGGACCGATCCCAAGTTCGAGGAGGAGCAGCTGGTCGAGGACTTCGTCACCGACCCGAGCGAGAGCCGGGACCTGTTGTATGCCCTCACCGACACCAACAACGAAGAAGTTAGCAATTCTAATATTCAGGGTGCCTTCGAGGATCGCTTTGGTCAGGCGGATGGGGACGTTCTTCTGACGTCCAATGACGGCTCCAACAAGAAGGCGGTTCCTGCCCCGGCCACTGTCGCCCTCCTCGGCATCGGCTTGGTTGCCTTGGGCGGAATGGGTCGCCGGCGGAAGAAGGCGCCTGCCGACCTCTGATCCCTGATCCCGGGATTGCAACAAAAGCGGGGCCCTTTTACGGGCCCCGCTTTTTTGGCCCTTCGACGCTGAATGGGGATTTCGGGCTTCGGCCCGGCCCGGGTATCATCACCATCGGTTCCGGGGTCCCCCGGTCACCCGAGGGCTGGGATGTGGGAGGGGCTATTAGCCCCGACGCCGTTGGACGTTGGCCCGGCCGAGTCGGGGCTGGTAGCCCCTCCCACAAGGGGTTTCATGGCTGGGCGACGATTTTCGTATCATCACCATCGGTTCCGGGGTCCCCCGGTCACCCGAGGGCTGGGATGTGGGAGGGGCTATTAGCCCCGACGCCGTTGGACGTTGGCCCGGCCGAGTCGGGGCTGGTAGCCCCTCCCACAAGGGGTTTCATGGCTGGGCGACGATTTTCGCCTTTGCCGGACGGGACGCTGGCGGTCAAGTCCGGCTAAAGCCGGACCTACGGCGACATTCGGTCCGGCGCCTGTACGGGACGGGTCGGAAAGCCTGTCGGTCCGTACCCATTTTCCACCCGCCGCGTCGGGGAGCCGCTTTTTTTCAATAACCTTGGTTTTGGGAGGGGATGCCTGGTCTCAGCCGGCGGTCGGCAAGAGGAGCTCCTCCAGCGGTTTGCGGACGGAGCGGGAGCCCGGGGCTGGGTGGCGGGGGAGGCCAATGCGCCCGGCGAATACCACCCTTTGGGGATCCGCGGGGGCTACAGCCCGGGCCAGCCGGTCGGCCAGGTGATCGGCCTTATTGCGGGCCCAGGCCGATTGGGTAAAGGCCTCGCCGTTGCGGGCGTAATGGGCGAAGGCCAGGGGAGCGTAGGCGGGCTGCAGGGCAAGGCCCAGCCGCTCGGCGGTCAGCCAGAAGCGCTGCAGGGCCATGCCCGCCTCCAGGATCCCCACCGGGGTCGGGGAGCCGTCTTCCCCCTCCACAGCGTCGGCGACCAGCCAGAAGTGGGCACCGCAGGCAAGGCCCGGCGCCCAATCCATTTCCAGGCGGGGCAGCAGTTTTCCCGATAGGTAGCGGTTGAGGAACCGCACCCGCTCCCACTCCCCCAGGGCCCACCCCATTAGGCGCCTGGTGAGAGGATCGAGGCCCAGGGACTGCACCGGGACCTTTTCCTTGCTGAAGCGGTGGTCCCAGTCCAGGACCCGGCGATGGACCGCGAAGGTTTCGGGTATGCCTAACCGAATGCCCGAGGCGGCCGCGTTGATGGCGGTCCATTGCCAGCGCTCCGGCAGGGACTCGGCCCAATGCACCTCCAGTTTTCCCCCCAGGCTGGCCCTCAGCAGCTCCTTGTGCAGTGAGGACAAGGGCCGAAGGCGGTAAGGCTCCCGGCGGACGCTGCGGCTGCCCAGGTAGTCGGCGAGGGGTTCGGGTGCGAGGGTCTCGTCCTCGGCAAGTTCCACCTCGATGCGGGCGGGCAGGGCCGAGTTGCCGAGCTCCCAGTGCATGCTTCGGCCGTGGTGGGCGGCGGCGATGCGCAGGCTCTCGAGCAGGGTTCCGCCGGCCAGCCAGGTCCCCCGCCCGGCGTAATCGTAGGGGTCCTCGCCTTCCGGAGGCTGTAGGTGCACCGTAACCCGATCGGGGGATTGCGGCTCGAAACGCCAGGGCTGAGTGTTGTCCCCGCTCGGGGCCCAGCGGGCCAGGTCCAGGATGCGCTCCAGGGGCTCGGCATGGTCGGATTCCACCGAGTGCAGCGGTGAGCGGGATGCGGTTCTCTGGAACTGCCGCCGTGCCACCTTCAGGCTCAGGCGCTGGAGGGGATGGCCATTGCCCCCGGGCCGCCAGGTTCGGGCCGTTCGATTGCGGTAGGCGTCGAACTGCATGCCGCGGGGGGCGGCCCGGACCCTTCCCCGCCCGAGGAGCAGCTTGAGGACCTCCGAGGCCGCCGCTCCGGCACACAGCTCGCACCCCATGGGAGTGGAGGGACCCCTCCGGGCCTCCAGCTGAATAGCCCGGGGATCGACCAGGGACGGACGGTGTAGCCCGGCCGGGGCCAGGCCCAGCAGGAAGCGCAGCAGCTGCTCCTCCGCGGGCTGGCCCTCCAGACGGAAATAGTCCTCGAAGGAGGTCTCGCCCGGGAGGAAGGTCAAAACGGCCGTGCCCATCCCCAGCGGGGCCGCCGTGACGGCGGGGATGCCCCTGTCGTGGCAGGCGGCGAATACCTGGCGGCGGATAGAGAGGGAGAAGAAGTCCAGGCCGTCCACGAAGATGTCCGCCCCCTCCAGGAAATCGGGGATCGAATCCGGCTCTACCCCTTCTCCCATGGTCCGCAGGTGGAGCGCCGGATTGATGTCCCGGGCCATATGGGCGAGGACATCCACCTTGCGCCGACCCAGCGTGGAGACGAAAGCCCCTGCCTGGCGGTTCAGGTTGGCCAGGTCGAAGTGATCCGGATCGGCCACGGTAAAGGCACCGATGCCCAGCCGGGCAAGGGTCAGCAGGTGGCTTCCCCCGACGCCGCCGAGTCCGGCGATGGCGACCCGTTTTTGGCCGAGGAGCTCCAGCTCGCCTTCGTCGACCCAACCGATGGTCCGGCCGAAGGCCTCCCGGAACTGGAACCCCTGGGTCATGCCTTGCTCCCCGTATGCTGGAAAGAGATGCCAAGCCGGCTTCCAAGCCCGGCGGTTTGGTCCCCGGTGAGGTCCGGAAGGGACCCGCGCCGCGATGACTCGGGCGGTCACAGGGCTGCCCCGCGGATGCCGGGGCCTCCCTGGGAGGACCTTCCGTATTTTAGGGTATCGACCGTGCCTGCAGAACCCCCTTGCGGCCCCAGCGGGCCAGCTCCACCTCCGATCGGATCCGCATCGCCTCTGGTGTTGCGTCGAGGCCAGGTTTGCGTTTTTTTAGGAAGCATGTGTGCGGGGGAATGTATCCCCTGTCCTCTAGCGAAAGGGGGGTCTCTTGAGCATTGCCGCCGATTTTTTCGATAAGTATTTCGAGATCGTTCAGGCAGTGTCCTGGGCGGAGCGTGACGCGGCCTACGCCCTTCGCTATCAGGTGTATTGCGTCGAGAACCCGTTCGAGGATGGCTCCGTGCACAGGTGCGGGCGCGAGCAGGACGAATACGACGCTCGCGCCGTGCATAGCCTTATCCGCCATCGGGAATCGGGGGAATTCGCCGCCTGCGTTCGGTTGGTCCTGCCCAAACAGGACGACCCGGAAACCCCTTTTCCGATCGAGGCTGAATGCGGCCATGCCTTCTACAAGGACCATCGGGCGGTCAGTGTGGCCCTGGATCGATCGCGCCTGTCCGAGATCTCGCGTTTCGCCGTTTCCAAGCGGTTCAAACGCCGCCTCAACGAGGCCTCGTCCCCTTCGGGCACCTCCCCCGAAGCGGTCTACCAGGACGCCGACTCCCGGTCCGGCGCTGGCCAAAGGGGAATGCCTTACATAACCGTCGGCCTTTTTGCGGCCGTGATCCGGACGAGCGTGGAGCACGGCATGACCGATTGGTATGCGGTCATGGAGCCCGGCCTGCTGCGCCTTTTGTCCCGGTTCGGCATCCATTTCCACCCGGTCGGGGCGCTGGTGGAGCACCATGGGCGCCGGCGGCCAACCGCCGCCCGGGTTGCGGACGTGATCCGGGGGATCCATGACGAGCGTCCGGATGTCTGGGAGATCGTTTCTGACCGGGGACGTTTCCCGGGGTTGGAGGAAAATGGGCCCTGGCTTAACGAACGGATGGAAAACCCTGGCAAGCTCCCGTAGCCTGAGGGTCCGGCCTGGGCGGCGGGGCAGGGATGCTCTGGGTCCTTCGGCGCACTGAAAGCGCCTTGGTAAGGCCTCGGACAACCAGGAAAACCAGCATATGGCCAAAGGGTCGTGGGGGATTGGGCCGAGCTTGCCCTGCCTGCATTGGCTCCGGGGCAGGCCCCTGGGTAATCCGCTTTAAGTGGGCAAGGCTGGCCGCCTTTAGATGCAAAGGCCTCTTTGGGGCGGTTTGGCAACCCTTTTGCCTATCGCCGGAAATGGTGGTTCAGTCTCGCCGGGAAGTGGCCCGCTTTGCCGGCTCTGCGGCGAGCGTCGGACCCTATAGGCAGAAGCCAAGGCCGGCGGCTAATCAATTGCCGTACCCCATCCATCGCGCATGATTTTCACAGGTTTCCCCGGCTGTTCCGGAAAACTGCCCCCAAAGGGGTGGTTTTTCGATTGTCGAAATTGGATTAAAAAGAGCGTGTAACCCGAATGCCCGATTTCTTTCATAATCATTTCCAGATACAGCGCGCGAATACCCGGGAGCTCCGGGATGCGGTGTACGCTCTGCGGTACCAGGTCTACTGCCTGGAAAACCCGTACGAAGACGCCACCCTGCACCGGGACGAGCGGGAGATGGACGAATACGATGCCCAGTCCGTTCACAGTCTGGTGCGCCATCGGGACACGGGTACCGTCGCTGGCTGCGTACGGCTTATCCTGCCGGATAGGTCCGATTCCGCAGCTCCTTTGCCCGTGGAAGCGGAATGCCACCAGGACTTCTATGGCTGGCACAGGGCCAAACGTTCGGGTATCGAGCGTACCCGCTTGGCGGAGGTCTCCCGCTTCGCGGTTTCCCGCCAATTCAAAAGGCGCCTGGAGGAGGCCCAGTCCCCCTCGGGAACCTCGCCGCGGGCGATTTATGAGGATGCCGGCCCGGATTCAGAACTGCTTCATCGATCCCTGCCCTCCATTACCATGGGGCTGATAGCGGCGGGGATCCAGATGAGCGTGGAGCAAGGGGTTACCCACTGGTATGCCTTTCTGGAGCCCAGCCTGCTTCGCCTGCTTTCCCGGTTCGGAATCCACTTCCAGCAGGTGGGCCCCCCGGTCCAGCACCACGGCAACCGGCGGCCCGCAACCGTGCGGGTCAAGGATGTGATCCGGGGTGTGCATTCCGAACGGCCGGACATCTGGGCGATCGTCTCCGACAAGGGCCGTTTCCCGGGTCTGGAAGAGAACGGTCCCTGGCTTGCCCAAGACGCCGACGACTCCCGGGATGCCCCATGCTCCTGAGGGGTTGTCCCAAGACTCATTCCCCAAGCTCCAAGACCCGGTGTAGGGGCATCCTTTGAGATCCCGCAAGGGGCCCGACCGGACCCGGATTCCGGCCGGACTGGCCCTGGCCGTGATGGCGGCCCTGGTCCTGGTCTCCCTGGCCTGGGTGCCTTTTGTGAAGTTCAACAATGCCCCGGAGGCCTATCTGCCCCCGAGCTCGGAAACGGTTACTTTCGAGCGTAGCCTAAGGGCCCGGTTCCCCGAGGATCAGGTGCTGGTGGCCCTGTTCGAAGGGCCGGGGCTGTGGCAAGCCGAAGCCATCCAACGGCTCGACCGCCTGGCCCGCCGCCTCGAGGCCCATGAACGGGTGGAACGGGTCCTGGGGATCACCACCGTGGATCACATCGGGGGTACCCGGAAGGCGTTCAGGGTAGGCCCCCTGGTGGACCCGGATGACCTGGATCAGACCACGCCCGAGCAGCGCCGGCGCCGGGCGGCTTCGGACCCCTTGGCCACGGAGCGGATCGTCAGCTCTGACGGGTCCTCGGTGGCTATGGTGGTTCGTCCCGTACCTCTGGAAACCAGTCCCGCCCGAGCGTCCCTCCAGAGGGACGTGGAGCGAGCCATTCAGGAGACGGGCCTGACCGGCCGTTTAACGGCCCTGGCCGGAGAGGTCGCCCTGGATACTGCCGAGTTCCGGACAATGGTCCAGGATTCCCTGCGCTTTCTGCCGGTTACGGCGGTTCTGGGGCTGGCCCTGGTGGGGGTTCTGTTCCGGCGGTGGCTGCCTGTCGCCCTGACCGCCCTGGGTATCCCGGTGGTGCTGCTGCCCAGCCTGGCCCTGCTGGCCATTTGGGGACAGCCCTATACCCTGGTCCATTCCATGGTCGGGCCGCTGCTGACCGGCCTGAGCGTTGCCCTGGCCCTTCACCTGTATAACGGCGTGGCCCTGGCCAGCCGCCGCGGCCTGGAGGGCCGGGCGCGTGTCGCCCGGGCCCTGGCGGAAGTGGCGCGCCCGGCCCGGTTAACCGCCCTGACCACCGCCACCGGCCTGGCCTCTCTGGGCCTCAGCCCCATCCCCCCCATCCGCAGCTTCGGTTTGATCACGGCGGCCGGGGTCCTGCTCGTCTGGGGGGTGTTCATCCTCCTGATGCCGCCCCTGCTGGCCCGCTGGGATCGCCGGTCCTGGCCGCCGGCCCCCACCATGGGGGTTGTTAAGACCACCGTTCGGGCCTTGGCCCGGTTGGGCATGCGCCGGGCCGGGCTGGTGCTCCTCGTGTTCGGCGCCGGACTGGCGGTCGGTCTGCCCTGGATCGCGGCGGTGCGAGCCGAAACCGACCTGTACCGGTTCTTCCCCGACCACCATCCCCTGATCCAGTCAATGGAGCGATTCGAGACCAAGATGGCGGGAGTGACTCGGCTGGAGGTGGTCTTCCAGGGATCGGGGCGGGACGCCCTGCTGGAGCCGGAGCGGTTGAAGGCCATCGCGGAATTCCAGAGCTGGCTTGAAAGTCAGCCCGAGATCGACCGGACCTTTTCGCCGGCGGACTTCGTGGCGGAAATGAACTGGGCCTTCCACGAGGAAGATCCCGACTACCGGCGTATCCCCGATTCCAGCCGGTTAGTGGCCCAGTACCTGCTGGTTTACGATGGCCGGGATCTCTACGACCTGCTGGACCGGGAGCGAAGCACGGCGCGCCTGGCGATGAGCCTGAACGTCCACGGCGCCAACGCCATTCAGGGGGTTATGGATCGGATTCGGGCGCGCTTGCAAAATCGGGATTCGGTCGGTATGCAGTGGCGCCTGGCGGGAACCGGCCGCCTTTTCGCCGATCAGGAGGATCTTTTGATCAGCGGCCAGGTGCGCAGCATCCTGGCGGCTTTCGGAATAATATTACTGCTCATGGCCTGGGCCTGGAAATCCTTGCGGGGCGCCCTACTCGGAATGGTTCCCAACCTTGCCCCGGTCGCGCTGATCTTCGTCCTGATGGGGCTCTTGGGAGTCTGGCTGAATATGGCCACCGCCCTGATCGCCAGCGTCGCCGTAGGGATCGCCGTGGATGACACTATCCACACCTATCACGGCTTTCACAAGCGCCGAAGAGCCGGCCGCGGGCTTGCTCTGTCGTTGGCCCGGACCTACCAGCAGGCGGGCCAAGCGGTGACGGCCACCACCCTGATCCTGGCTGCCCAGTTTCTCATATTGGCCTTTTCCGATTTCCAGCCCATCGCCCATTTCGGGCTCCTGAGTGCCGCCGGCATCGCCGCCGCTTGGCTTTTCGATCTGCTTCTCCTGCCCGCGCTCCTGGTGGCCGGTGCCCGCTTACAGATCCACTTCTCCTCGCAAAGGGCCTATCCTGGGGTCCGAGGAAATCAGGGGTAAGGTATGGCCGACAAGATTCCAATCCCGCGCGGCACCGTCGGTGGCTTCCTGGCTAGTCTTCTGGCCTTGGCCGTTGTTCTTCCGGCATCCCCAGTGGAGGCCGGAGAGCGCGGCAGGGAATTGGCGCGCAAGGTGGACCAGCGACCCGACGGCGAGGACGCGGCGATACGCTCCACCATGGTGCTCCAGTCCTCCGGGGCCGAGCCTCGGGTGCGCAAGCTGCGGACATTCCGACTCGACCGCGGGGACAAGGAGGTTTGGTCTCTGACCCGCTTTGTCGAGCCAGCCAACATCGACGGAACCGGTCTGTTGACTCGCGATTACGCCGGTGGGGAGACGGACCAGTGGCTCTTCCTGCCCGCTCTGGAAAAGGTTCGCCGCATCGCCGGGGATCGCAAGGGCGGCCGGTTTGTGGGTTCCGACCTGTTCTACGAGGACCTGCGCGACCGCGAGGCCAGCATGGACCGCCACCGCCTGAGGGGCACCGAATCCCTGGACGGCACGACCACCAAGGTCCTGGTCAGCACACCCGTCGACCCCGGCAACTCCACCTACAGCAAGCGGGTGCGCTGGATCCATCCGCGAACCCTCATCGACCTGCGGGTGGACTTTTACAAAAAGGCTCGGGAGGAGCCCATCAAGCGCATGCGCGTTCACCGCATCGAGAAAGTCCAGGGCTACTGGACGGTCATGGACAGCACCACCACCGATCTGCGCAGCGGCCACAAGACCCGGATCCGCGTGGAGGAGCTCCGCTACGATCAGGGCCTGCCGGAAGACCTTTTCAACCGGCGGGTCCTGTCTTCACCCGGCGAAGCCGATCGGTTCCAGCCCTGATGGTAACCGCTTCTGGTGGATCCAAGGTGAAGGCTGCCGGCGCCCTGGATGGGGGGATCGCTGGGCTGACGGCGCTGGCGGGCCTGCTGACGCTGTTGGGCTTCGCCGTTCCCGCCTTGGCTCTGGCGGCCCCCGATGCGCCGCGCATCCAGGTCCGGATCGGGGAACCGGGCAGCCGCTCCGCCGCACGGGCCCTGGCCGATGACATTCAAGGGGTGGAGACCGCCGTCAACCGGGTGGTGGGCGGCCACAGCGTCGTCGCCGGGGTCTTCGAAAGTCCGGAGAAGGCCCGGAGGCGCCGCCAGAGGCTTCGCAAGCTGGGATATCATTCCGTGCGTCTGGTGGTCCTGCCCGAAAGGGCGGCTGAGGCCGGCGAGGCCTTCGGCGGCTTGCTCCAGGTGCGCGCTGGCGCGCCCGGTTCCCGCGATCGGGCGCGCCGGCTGGCGAGGGAGCTGGAGCGCGCCGGCATCGCTTACGAAGTAATCCGGGTGGCCGGTGGCTACAGCGTCAGCGCCGGCGCGTTTGCCAGCTCCCGGAATGCCGCCGACCTGGTCCGGCGCCTCCGCAGCCAGGAGGTTGCCGGTGTCCGCCTGGTGTGGCTGCCCGATTCGGCGGAGGAGGGCACCCCCATATCCTCCGACAAGCGCCGGGCCGCCCTGGCCCAAGCCTCCCGTGAAGCCGGACGCGCTGAAAGCAGGGAAACGGTTGCCCTGGAATCCGGGGAGCGCTTCCGGGTCCACCGCCGAACCCGGCGCAGGCGCGTTTATCAGGTCCAGATTACCTCCTACCAGGACTGGGGCCGGGCCCAGGCCGATGCCGCCCGCCTGCGCCGCCTTGGCTATCTGGCCGATCCCAACCCCCTGCGGGGCCAACGCGGTTACGGTATGGCGCTGGATGCCTTCCTGGACAGGGACGAGGCAAGGCAGTACCGCAATCGCGTCCGCAAGCTGGGCTTCCCCAGGGCGGGGATCCGTACGCTCACCACCACCGTTACCCGCTATCGGGTTGAGCCGCTTACCGGGGCCGAGGCGCCGGGCGCCGCCACCCCGGCAGCGGGGCAGGAGACGGCGGAAAAGACGGGAAAAACGGAAAAGGCGGGCGAGCAAGAGGCGTCGGAGGTCCTGGTGTTCGGCGAGGCGGGAGTGGCCGCCCCGGGCCAGAAGCCGGCAACCGCCGGGGAAGGTGGCGCAAAACAGGACACCGGTTCCGAAGGGCGGGACAACTTCCGGGTGCGCCTGGACACCATGCGGGCCGAAGGCGGTCGGCTGATCGACCCGGCGGGGGACCGGCGCGGCAGTCACTACCTCCATGCGGCCGGTTACGCCGAGTGGCAGCCGGAGGGCGCCTGGTCCGCGCGCCTCGGGGCCCGGGCGGACGGCTACTGGGAAACGGGGGATCCGGGAGTCAGCGAGGGGCGCCTCGATTACGGGCCCAGCTACGTCCGCTACGAAAGCCGGGACCTGCGCCTCACCATGGGCGCCCAGAAGATCCTGTGGGGGCGAGTGGACGCCATGCCGCCCACCGATCGCATGAGTACCCCGGATCTGCGCCGCTATGTTCTCGACGATCTGACCGATCGCCGGCTGCCGGTCCCGGCTCTGCGCCTGGAGGGGTTCCAGGGCCCGTGGAAGACGGATCTGGTGTGGGTCCCTGCGGCCCGGCACGCCCTCCTGCCGGACCGGGATAGCGTCTGGTCCCCCGTAGACTCCCGGCGGGGCCGGGTGATCAACCTGGATGACGATCCCTTCTTGGCCCGACTGGTTCGCCAAGGCACGGTGGAGGACGGGGACGAATACGGGGGCGGCGAGTTCGGCCTGCGCATTGGTTACACCGGCCGAAGCGCCGAGGGGTCCTTCGTCGTCCAGCGAGTCCGACGAAGCGACCCGTATTACGAGCTGGATCCCACCGCCCGCCGCACCCTGCTGGCCGGAGGCACCCCCGCCCAGGCGGTGCAGAGCGCTTCCGGGCCCACCTTCCGGGAGCGTCACCCCCTCACCTGGCTGCTGGGAGGCGATCTGGTGATCCCGGATTATTGGGGAACCTGGCGCCTGGAAGTCGCCGGGCTAAGCAATGTCCCCCGCACCACGCCCGACCTGGAAATGGTCACCCCCCGGGGATGGGAAGCGGTGGTGGGCAACGAGTTCTTCCCGGGGGACGGCGATTTTCGGGTCAATCTGCAACTGGCTGGCCGGGGAGTCACAGGATCCGGGCCGTACCTGGACCGCCGCGATGCCTACCATCTGGCCGGCTCCCTGGAATGGCCGTTCTTCCACGGGCGATGGAACGCTAAGCTGGATTTTTCCGTGGGGATAGATGAGAGGGACAACTTCGCCAACCCGGAGATCGCCTTTCAGGGTTGGGACCCCCATACCTTCTACCTGGGGGCCTACCTGTTCTCGGGAGCTGCCCAGACCCCCGGCGGATTCCATGAGGACCATGATATGGCGGTGCTCGGCTGGCGAAGCTTCTACTAGGCGGCGAATTATGTCGTTTGCGGTGACGGTTCTCGTCCCCGCTGCTGCCGTTGGTGCGGACACAGGCCGCATTGGTGGCTAGTCGCTAGGGAATAAATGCTGGCACGGATTTCGCTACGGGAGCTTTGAGGTGGGGGTTCGGATCTGGCAAACGGCTCGCCCGGTGGAGCCGGGCACCAACCAACCCGACGGCGGCCGATCCAGCCTCGGTAGGAGCCCGATTCATCGGGCGAGCCGTTCGGGGTGGGGCCGCGGCCCGACATAGGGCTCGCCCGGCGGAGCCGGGCTCCCACGAACGGCGCTGCGGCGGTGGGTTCGGCACCCGTAGGAGCCCGATTCATCGGGCGAGCCGTTCGGGGACCGTGGTCGGGCCCGCCAAACGGCCCGGGTAAAGCCAGGCGTCTGAGGACAGTGCATCGGGGCGGTCCGAAATCTGTTTTCGTTCGTCCAACCGTGAGCTTGAGCGGTTTCTATGGTATCAATACCCCTTAGGCTGGCGGGTTATTTATCTTCGGAAAAAGGTCATACCCTTGCGAAACGATTCAGGACGCAGTGAAGGGCATTCACCCCGATCCCTTCGGGGGAAGCTTCCTGCTGCACTCATCTTCAGCTTGGTTATTTGGCTTACAGGGTGCGCGTCACCCGGGCTGCCTCCGGCGACGTCCCAGGACATGCAGCCCGCCGAAGAGACCGCCTACTACCATATCGGCCCGGGTGACAGCATCAATATCTTCGTGTGGGAGAACCCGGAGCTCTCCGTTTCCGTACCGGTGCGTCCCGACGGCCGGATCAATACGCCGTTGGTGGAGGACCTGCGCGCCGCGGGCCGGACCCCGACCGAGCTGGCGCGGGCCGTGGAGCGGGAGCTGTCAACTTACCTCAAGAACCCGGTTGTGACGGTGATGGTGAGCGGGTTCCGGGGGCTGCCCTCCGAGCAGATCCGGGTGGTCGGCGAGGCTGCCCAGCCCCAGGCCATCCCCTACCGGAGCACCATGACCCTGCTGGATGTCATGATCGCCGTGGGCGGATTGACCGAGTTCGCCGCCGGCGACCGGTCGGTGCTGATTCGGGAAGTGGACGGCGAGCGCCGCCAGTTCAATGTCCGCCTGGACGACCTGCTTCAGGATGGGGACATCTCCGCGAATGTGAAGATGCACCCGGGCGATATCCTGATCATCCCGGAGGCTTGGTTCTAGTGTGGCTGTGTCGGGGGAGGTGCTGAAGATGGCGCCCCGGTCCGGCCACCGGCTCGCCCGGCGGAGCCGGGCTCCCACGAAGGGCGCTGGGGCGGTGGGTGCGGCACCCGTAGGAGCCCGATTCATTGGGCGAGCCGCTCGGGGTGGGGTCGCGGTCCGACATAGGGCTCGCCCGGCGGAGCCGGGCTCCTACGAACGGCGATTATGGCGAATTCGGCACCCGTAGGAGCCCGATTCATTGGGCGAGCCGCTCGGGGTGGGGTCGCGGT
>NZ_JAZKRM010000042.1:0-19081 GCF_036628635.1 Thiohalorhabdus sp.
CTTGATTTTCTGGTGGGCGGAGCTGGGATCGAACCAGCGACCCCTGCCGTGTGAAGGCAGTGCTCTCCCGCTGAGCTATCCGCCCAAACAGGCCCGTATTTTAACCAGGGCCGGTCTTTCGGGCAAGGGGGCAAGGTGGTGCCTCGGCCTGGGGCTGGGTCGGCATCGTGGTAGTATGCGGATTCGGAACGTTGCTCACCAAAGGGCTGACCTTGGATTCGCGATCGCAACAGGCCTATTTGAAAGCGATGGGCATCCCCTTGTACCGGATCCACTCCGAGCCTGAGACGGCAAGGACGGCCGGACAGGTTGGGGAGGAGGCCACGGCTAAGGGGATCGCGGATGGGGCCGAGGCGGCCTCTCCGGCCCGCCAAGGTCCCGAAGGCCCGGCGGCCTTGGAGACCCTTCGTGGCGAGGTCGCCGAGTGCACGGCCTGCCCCCTGCACGCGGGCCGGACCCAGACGGTATTCGGGGTCGGCGATCCCCAGGCGTCGGTGATGTTCGTGGGCGAGGCCCCGGGCGCCGAAGAGGATCGGCTGGGCGAGCCGTTCGTGGGGCGGGCGGGCAAGCTCCTGGACGCCATGCTGGCGGCCATCGGTCTGGACCGCAACGCCGTTGCGGGGGACGATTGGACCGGTTCGGGTCCACCGGGGGGCAGTGGCGGTGCCGGCGTGTTTATCGCCAACGTGCTCAAGTGCCGCCCTCCCAACAACCGTGATCCGGACCCGGAAGAGGTAGCGCAGTGCGAGGGCTATCTGCGGCGCCAGATTGAGCTGGTGGCCCCGGATTTGCTGGTGGCCCTGGGTCGCGTCGCGGCCCAGGAGCTAACGCGTAGCAAGCAGCCCCTCGCCAAGCTGCGGGGCCGTGAGCACCGCTACCACGAGACCCCGCTTCTGATTACCTACCACCCGGCCTATCTGCTGCGCAGTCCCGCCGACAAGGCCAAGGCGTGGGAGGATCTTAAGGCCGTCCGGCGACGCATCGATTCCGCTTAATCGGTCCAGCCCCGTTCGGCGTCGTCGGGATAGACGCGCACCACGGTGACGGTCTGGTTGCGCACACGCACCACCTCCATGGGGTGGTTGCCCACCTTGAGGCTGGTACCCTCGTTGGGGATAGCCTCCAACTCTTCGATGATCAGGCCGGCCAGCGTCCGGGGGCCGGAGGTATCCAGATCCCAGTCCAGCTGGCGGTTGAGGTCGCGCAACTCGATTTGGCCTTCCACCAGCAGGCTGCCGTCCTTCTGCGGCCGGATGCCGCGCATGGGCATGTCGTGCTCGTCCTGAATCTCGCCCACGATCTCCTCAAGGATGTCCTCCAGGGTGACCAGGCCCACCACATCGCCGTATTCGTCCACCACCAGGCCCATGTGCTGGCGTTTGCGCTGGAACTGGATGAGCTGCTCTTGCAGCGGTGTGGTTTCCGGCACGAAGTAGGGCTCGCGCATCAGCGACTGGATGGTCTCGCGGGAAGGGGGACCTTCCTCCAGTCCTTCCAGCTTGAGCAGGTCCTTGCCGTGGATGACCCCCACGATGTGGTCGGGGTCCTTGCGGTAGACCGGGAAGCGGGTGTGCGGGGAGGCACGGAACTGGGCGAGGATGTCGCTCCAATCCGTCTCGATATTGAGGTTGGCCATATCGGTGCGGGGGACCATGACATCGGCCACCGTCACCCGGGAGAGCTCGAAGATATTGAGCAGCATGCGCTGGCGCCGGGAGGACAGCAGCGCGCTCTCCTCCAGGATCACCGTGCGCAGCTCCTCTTCGGATAGGCCGTGGGGGGATTTTGCCTGGGTCAGCCGGAGGGTGTGCAGCAGGGTGTTGGCGACGGCGTTGATGACCACCACTACCGGATAGAACACCACGAGCAACGGCCGCAGGATCGGGGAGGCAAGGAAGGCCAGGCGCTCGGGGTGGTTGGCGGCTAAGGTCTTCGGGGCCAGCTCCGAGAAGATGAGCACTACCACGGTCAGGATGACCGTGGAAACGAAAAGGCCGGCCTCGCCCATGAGGCGAAGGGCGATTACCGAGGCGACACTGGCCGCGGCGATGTTGACCAGATTGTTGCCCAGCAGGATGACGCCGATGAGGCGGTCGGGCCGCTCCAGGAGAGCGGTGGCCAGGCGCGCGCCGCGATGGCCCTGGCCGGCCAGATGGCGCATGCGGTATTTGTTGAGCGCCATCATGGCCGTCTCGGACCCGGAAAAGAAGCCGGAGAGTCCGAGCAGCACCACCAGGGTTACGAACAGCGCGGTCAGGGAGGGGCTGTCCATTCAGGGAAAGGCTAGGCCTTTAGCTCCATGATAATCCGGACCCCGAAATAGGCGAGCAACAGGATGCCGTAGCCGGATAGGGTCCAGCGCACCGCGGCGCGGCCGCGCCAGCCGTAGCGGCGATGGCCCCACAGCAGAAGGCCGAAGACTACCCAAGCGATTAGCGACAGCACCGTCTTGTGGTCGAAGCTCAAAGGCCGGCCGAGGAGCTGCTCGGAAAACACCACCCCGGTGAGGATGACCAGGGTTAGCATGCCGAAGCCGACCCGCAAAAGGTGGAACAGTAGGTCCTCCATGGGCTGCAGGGCCGGCAGGATGCGGGCCATGACCCCAAAGCGCTTGCTGCGTAGCTGGCCTTCCTGGATACGCAGGAGGATGGCCTGGACGGCGGCCAGGGTTAGGGTCCCGTAGGCCAGCAGGGAAAGCACCAGGTGGCCGGCCAGGGCGGGCCGGCTGAGGTCCAGCCGCAGGGACTCGCCGCTGGGGGCGAAGGCCTCGATCAGAAGCACCACGCCCGCCAAGGGAAACAGGATCAGGCCCAGCAGCTGGACTTCCAGAAAAAGGGTGGCCAGGAGGAACTGGAGGATGGCCAGCCACACAAAGAGGGACAGGGCGTAGGACAGATCCAGGTTGAGGAGCTCGCTGGCGGCGAATACCTGGCCGGCCACGACCACCGTATGAACGATCAGGGCGCCGGCACCCAGCCACAACGCCGGGGTCACGCCCCAATGGCCGGGACCCCGTACCACCAGCCATTCGCGCAGGGCGGCGGCGGCGTATAGTAGGGTACCGAGAAGCTGCAGCCCGAAGATGACCGCGGTGTTCATTCGTGGCCGTGACCAAGGCGGTTGCGGGAGGGGGCCGGGGCTTGGCAGCCCCGGACCCAATGGATGATTGGTTGTTGGCGGTATCCCCCGTAAAATACTTTCGTTTCCGGTTGAACTCAAACCCAGCTAGTAGCGGACGCGCACGAGACCATGTTCGACAATCTATCCGATCGACTTCAGGGGGTTTTCAAGACCCTCAAGGGTCAGGGCAAGCTCAGCGAGAGCAACATTTCCGATGCGCTGCGCCAGGTGCGCATCGCCCTGCTCGAGGCGGACGTATCGCTGCCCGTGGCCAAGGCCCTGATAGAGCGCGTTCGCGAACGGGCGGTGGGGCAGGAAGTGATGAACAGTCTCACCCCCGGTCAGGCCGTGATCGGCGTCGTCCGCGACGAGCTGGTCCACCTGCTGGGCGACGAGAACGATTCGCTTAACCTCGCAGCGCG
Organism: Thiohalorhabdus sp.; assembly: GCF_036628635.1. Lineage (GTDB taxonomy): Bacteria > Pseudomonadota > Gammaproteobacteria > Thiohalorhabdales > Thiohalorhabdaceae > Thiohalorhabdus. The sequence goes on from NZ_JAZKRM010000042.1 coordinate 3,543, forward strand.
GCCCCCGGCGGTGATCCTCATGGCCGGTCTCCAGGGCTCCGGCAAGACCACCACCGTGGCCAAGCTGGCCCGCTACCTCCAGGAGCGGGAGAACCGAGAGGTGGTGGTCACCAGCGCCGACATCTACCGGCCGGCCGCCATCGATCAGTTGGAGACCCTGGCCGGCGAGGTGAACGCCCATTTCGTCCCCAGCGAGTCCAGCGAGGAGCCGGAGACTATCGCCCGGCGCGCGGTGGAGCAGGCACGCATCCGTAACGCCGGCGTGGTAATCGTCGATACGGCGGGACGGCTGGCCATCGACGAGGCCCTGATGAACGAGATCCAGGGGCTGCAGCAGGCCCTTGAGCCGGCTGAGACCTTGCTGGTGGCCGATTCTATGACCGGCCAGGACGCCGTGCAGACCGCCGAGACCTTCAACGAGGCCCTGGACCTCACCGGGGTGGTGCTGACCAAGGCCGACGGCGATGCCAGGGGCGGTGCTGCCCTGTCCATCCGGCATGTCACCGGCAAGCCCATCAAGTTCCTGGGCGTGGGCGAGAAGACCGACGCCCTCGAGCCCTTCCACCCCGACCGGCTCGCCCAGCGCATCCTGGGTATGGGCGACGTGCTGTCGCTGGTGGAGGAGGCGCAGCGCTCGGTGGACGAGGACGAGGCCGAGCGCCTGGAGAAGCAGCTCAAGTCCGGCAAGGGGATGAACCTGGAGGATTTCCGCGACCAGCTGCGCCAGATCAAGAAGATGGGCGGTCTGGGGTCCATCATGGACAAGCTCCCCGGGGGCGGCAAGATGGGCGGTGCCATGCCCGATGTGGGCGAGGATCAGCTCAAGCGTATGGAGGCCATGATCGGCTCCATGACCCCTTGGGAGCGCCGCCACCCCAGCGCCATTAAGGCCAACCGCAAACGTCGCATCGCGGGGGGCAGCGGCACCTCGGTCCAGGAGGTGAACAAGCTGCTCAAGCAGTTCGACCAGATGCAGAAGGCCATGAAGCGCATGAAGAAGCAGGGTGGCATGAAGAAAATGATGGAGCAGATGGGCGCCGGCGGCGGCCAGGACTTTCCGTTCTAGCCAAAATCCGGTATATTCCAGCCTTTTCGTGAGCCCGAAGGCACCAGCAGGAGAGACGTTTTCATGGTTACCATTCGCTTCGCGCGCGGCGGCGCCAAAAAGAAGCCGTTCTACCAGATCGTGGTGACGGAGCACGCCAACCCGCGCGATGGCCGCTTCATCGAGCGGCTCGGTTACTACAGCCCGACGGCCAAGAACAAGGACTATAAGCTCGATGTGGAGCGGGCCAGGGAGTGGGTAGCCAGCGGCGCCCGCGTGTCCAATTCGGTAAAGGGCTTGCTGCGCAAGGAAGGCGTTCCCACCGCCTGAAGCCCATGAGCGAGAGCCAGGAACCGGCCCGAACGGACGATCAAAAGACGGGCTGGGTGGTCGTGGGGCGCATTCACGGCCTTTTCGGGGTTCAGGGCTGGCTGCGGTTGTTCTCCTATCTGGAGCGCCCGCCCGACCTCCTGGGATTCGACCGGCTCTGGCTAGTTACCCAAGAAGGGCGGGAGGCCCGCCGGGTGCTCGATACCGAACGCAAGGGGCTCCGCCTGGTGGCGCGGCTCGAGGGTGTGGGGGATCGGGAATCGGCCCGAACGCTGCTCGGCACCGAGGTCCAGGTTCCCCGTTCCGCCCTTCCCGAGGCCGGGGAGGACGAGGAAGGATTCCTCTGGGCCGATCTTCTGGGCCTGGATGTGGAGACGGTGGAAGGCGTGCCGCTGGGAAGCGTGACGAGCCTCGTGGATACCGGGGCCAACGATGTACTAGTGGTATCCGGCGAGGATCGCGAGCGACTGATTCCCTTCCTGGGCGACTACGTGCCGGAGGTGGACCTGGAGCGGGGCATAATCCGGGTCGACTGGGATCCCGATTTCTGAAGCCCCCGCGCGGACCGGAGCCATGCGCTTCCACCTGGTGACCATCTTCCCGGGGCTGTTCGAGGCGGGGGTCCTGGATTACGGCATGGTCGGCCGGGCCCGGGAGAACCGCCGTCTGGATGTGGCGGTCACCGACATCCGGGACTTCGCCACCGATCGCCACCGCTCGGTGGATGACCGCCCTTTCGGCGGCGGGCCCGGCATGGTCATGCGCCCGGACATCGTCGCCCGGGCCGTGGATCACGCTCGTGAGCAAATGCCGGCGGGCGCGCCAGTAATCTACATGTCGCCCCAGGGCGAACGATTGGACCACCAAAGGGTGGCGGAGCTCGCCCGGCTGTCCGGCATGACCCTGATGTGCGGGCGTTACGAAGGGGTGGACGAGCGCCTGCTTGAAAGCCGGGTAGACAGGGAGCTGTCCATCGGTGATTTCGTCCTCTCCGGGGGCGAGTTCGCGGCCCTGGTGGTGATCGACGCCGTGGCCCGGCTCCTGCCCGATGTGCTGGGCGAGCCCGCCTCCGCCGAGGAGGACAGCTTCGTGGCGGGCCTGCTGGACTGCCCCCACTTCACCCGGCCGTCTTCCTTCGAGGGTCGGGAGGTCCCGGAGATCCTACGCTCCGGCGACCACGGCGCCATTGAGCGGTGGCGCCGCCGCGAGGCCCTTGGCCGCACCTGGCAGCGCCGCCCCGACCTCCTCGAGATCCGCGGCGTGACCGCCGAAGAGCGCCGACTGTTGACCGAATACCTCCGGGAGCAGGGGATGGCCACGGACGCCGTGGCAAACCTGCCCGTCCGGGAATAGAACCGATTCGCAAGCGAGTAGCCCGAATTCTCAGAAGGGAGCAAGGGACGATGTCCGACATCATCCAGCAGCTGGAACAGGAGCAGATGAAGTCCGATATTCCGGACTTCGGGCCCGGAGACAGCGTGCGGGTCCACACCCGCGTCGTTGAGGGCAACCGGGAGCGGGTGCAGGCCTTCGAGGGGGTGGTACTGGCCTATCGCAAGCGCGGCCTGCATTCGGCCATCACGGTGCGCAAATCCTCCTATGGCGAGTGGGTGGAGCGCGTGTTCCCGCTGCATTCGCCACGCATCGAGAGGATCGAGGTTACGCGCCGGGGCAAGGTCCGGCGGGCCAAGCTCTACTACCTGCGCCAGCGTGAGGGCAAGGCGGCGCGTATCCCGGAAAAGTTCGTCAGCAAGTAAAAACGGGGGTCGGGGCATGGATTCGGCCGGAAGGGCGATCGGCGCGCTGGCCGAAGGCCTCCGTAGCCGTCCGATCCTTCCTCGCTTTGGAAGCGCGAAGGCTCGGCCCTCGCGTTTTTTTGTTGCCCTATTGGCCCTGATGGGTTGGGGCTGGGCGCATGCTGCCGACTTTGTTACCGCTGAGCGCCTAGTGGATGCGGGAGCTCCCGTTCTGGCTCTGAAAGAGCTCAAAGGTGAGGCGCCAGAACTGAGCGACCCGTCCTGGGCCCGGTGGGCCCGGCTGCGGCTGCGGGCCCTGCAGGCGGACGGTCAGTGGCGCCGGGTTATTCAGTTGGCGGATGACCCCCATGAGGAGGCCCCCAGCGATTATCGCCAGTGGGCCCAGGTCCGCGCCGCACGCCAGGAGCTTGCCCACGATCGCCCGGGAGATGCCCGCCGGCGTCTGGCCGCCCTGGTAGCCCTCTTTCCGGAGGATCCCCGCGTTCGCAGCTGGCTCCGGGGCGTCTACGAAGCCTACGCCGGGGAGAATCGCCAGGAAGCCGCCCGCGTGGCGGTCATGCGCCATCGGATGGGGGCCTCGGGCGATGCGGCGGACCTATCGCCTTCCGCCCAGCTCGAGCAGGCCCGGATCCTGGCCGAGGGGGGCGCCCGGGAGGAGGCCCTCGCCGCGCTCGGCGATGAGCCCCAGGGCCCCGAGCGACGGCGTCTGAGGGTGCGCCTCCTGATAGCCACCGGCGCCCGTGAGCAGGCCCTGAAGGAGGCCCGGGAGTGGGCGGACGCGGCCACGGGGCGCGGTGCCCGGTTGGCCTGGGAGGCTGTCGCCGAGGCGGCTGAAGGCTTAGGGCGGCCGCGGTTACGGGTTAAAGCCCGAGAGGAGGTGCTACGGTCCCCGGTACGGGTTGGGGAGGGTCGTGTCACCCGGGTGGAACGGGCCTGGGAGGCCTATCTGCGCCGGGGCGAGCACGTGGGTAACGAGGCCGGCCTGCTGGTGGGGGACGATGAGCGGTGGCTGGAGCTGGCCGGCGAGACCGAGGATGGCATCGACCGGCGCTCCCTCTTGGCCACGGTGGCCCTTCTGGGGCGCACCGCCCAGGCCCGCGAGACAGCCCGTTTGGCGCTGGCGGATGCCCTTGCCGACGCGGATAAGGGGGTGACCGGCATCCGCCTGTTCGCCCAGGGGCCGGCCTTCCAGGCTCCCGGCTCGCTGACCGATCCGACCAGGGTCCGTCTGGCCCGCTTGGCCCTTGCCGAGAAGCGCTTCCACCATGCCCTTTCCTGGATGGACCGCGTGGAGGTTCCTCCCGGGAAAGGGGAGAAACGCGGCTGGTGGCTCAATCGCGCCCGGCTGCGCGTCCGGCTCGGTGACTTCTCCGGCGCCGCCCGGGATGTGGAGGGCATCGGGGATCATTCCGAGTGGCTGGCCGACGATGGGTTCCGGGACCGGCTGCTGCAGATCCTGTTCGATCTCCAGGAGGCCGACCGCCACCAGATCGCCCTCCGTTTGTTCCGGGCCATCCACGATGTGGTAGAGGAGGCCTCCGCCCGCCGGGAGCTGCTTTTCTGGATGGCCGAGTCACGGCAGGCGCTGGAGAATTACCGGCAGGCCGCCACCCTCTATCTGCGCTCGGCGGCCCATCCGGGCGGGGACATGGGGGACCCCTGGTCCCGGACCGCCCGTTTCCGGGCGGCCAAGGCCCTTACCCACACAAGGCATAAAGCGGAGGCACGCCGCCTTTTCCGCAATCTTCTGGGGACCGGCAGCTCGCCCCAGGATCTGGCCATCCAGCGTCAGCTGCGTCAACTGGACGCCGATTCGGGGCAATGAGCATGGCCAGGGGTGAGCGGATCCTGACCACCCCTGCCGGACCTCTGTGGATGGCTGCCGAGCCCCGGGGACTGTTGCGTCTGGAATGGCTAGCCGATCCCGTAACTGACCCGGGCGAGGCGGGCCCTTCGGCCCTGCTTGACCGCTGCCAGGCCGCGGTCGAGCGCTATTTCGCCGATCCGGCAGCAACGCCGCCTTGCCTTCCTCTGGCACCGGTCCCCGCCACCGCGTTCCAGCGCCGGGTATGGCGCGCCATGTCCGCCATTCCCCCGGGCCAAGTGCGGACCTATGGCGAGGTGGCGCGCTGGCTGGGGAGCTCGCCTCGGGCGGTGGGTCGAGCCGCCGGCGCCAATCCCTGGCCGCTTCTGGTGGCCTGTCACCGCATCGTCGCCAGCAATGGACTGGGCGGCTACCTTGGGCAAGCCCACGGCATGGGTCCGGCCATCAAGCGCCGGCTATTGGCCCACGAAGGGCATCCGGAAACCCTGCGGGACCATCCGAGGCACGGTTGATGGAAACGCCGGATCCCCTGATCGATCAGTTCCTGGACCGCCTGTGGCTGGAGGCCGGGCTGTCGGAGAACACCCTGGCCGCCTACCGCCGGGATCTGGCCCGGTTCGGTGCCTGGCTGGAAGAGGGCAGCTCGCCAGCCGACGTTTCCCGGGAGCAGGTGCTCGGCTTTCTGGCCAGCCAGGTGCGTAGTGGTGCCCGCCCCCGGACCATGGCTCGGCAGCTGTCTACCCTTAGGCGCTTCTTCCGGTTTCTGCTGGACATCGAGGCAATCACCGAGGATCCCACTCGTGAGGTGGAGGCGCCGCGCCTGGACGCGCGGCTCCCCCAGGCCCTGTCCGAGGGGGAGGTGGAGGCCCTGCTGGCGGCCCCCGACCCCGCGCAGGCCGTGGGCCTTCGCGACCGGGCCCTGCTGGAGGTGGTCTACGCCACCGGGCTGCGGATTTCGGAACTGGTGGATTTGCCCCTGGACCGGGTGCGCCGTGATGCCGGCTATCTGCTGGTGGCGGGCAAGGGCGGCAAGCAACGCCTGGTGCCCATGGGCGAGGAAGCCCTGGACTGGGTGGAGCGGTATCTAACCCACGGCCGGCCCCTGCTGCTAGGCGGTCGCCCTTCCGACCGCCTGTTCGTATCCCGCAAACGGGGCCAGCTAAGCCGGCAGGCCGTTTGGTACAGGCTGCGCAAATACGCGATCGAGGTCGGAATCCACAAGCCCCTGTCGCCGCACACCCTGCGCCACTCCTTCGCCACCCACCTGCTCAACCACGGCCTGGATCTGCGCTCGCTGCAAATGCTTCTGGGCCACAGCGATCTTTCCACCACCCAGATCTACACCCACGTCGCCCGCCAGCGGCTCAAGGCGCTGCACGGAAAGCATCATCCCCGCGGCTAGATGCGCGGATTGCGCAGTCGGCCAGTCGGCCAAAACAAAAAAGCCCCGGCGGTTGGTCCGCCGGGGCTTTTTGGACGGCTGGTTTGGCGCTCCCAAGGGGACTCGAACCCCTGTTTTCGGCGTGAGAGGCCGACGTCCTAGACCACTAGACGATGGGAGCGACGACAGCCCGCAACTTTATAAGGGAATTCTTTTCCTTTCAACCCCTCTAAAAGGCAAACCCTGCCCCGATTTTACGGATTCCCCAAGCTCGGCTACCCTTTGCCCATGATCGACGCCTCCCCCGGAACCACTTCGGGCCCCGACCTTTTGGATCAACAACGACACGACGCCAAAGGAATGCCCACGGCCGATAGCCCCGCTTCGGCGGCGAACGGCTCCGGCGAGGCCCTGCCGGGAACGCCGGGCATCCTGCCGCGCCCGGAGCACACTGTCTCCCGTAGCCAAATCTGGGAAAACGCCCTCAAGGTGCTCTATCGGCTCCACCGGCGGGGCTACCAGGCCCATCTGGTTGGCGGCAGCGTGCGCGACCTGCTTCTCGGGCGGGAGCCCAAGGACTATGATGTCGCCACCGATGCCACCCCCGAGGAGGTCCGGGACGTCTTCCGCAACTGCCGGCTTATCGGCCGTCGCTTCCGCCTGGCCCATGTCTACTTCCAGGACGGTGTCGTTGAGGTAGCTACCTTCCGGGGCAGCGGCAGCGATCCGGAAGGGGAGGGCAAGAGGCGCTCCGAGGACGGCATGATCCTCCGGGACAATGTCTACGGCACCCTGGAGGAAGACGCTTGCCGCCGGGACTTCACCGTAAACGCCCTATACTACAGTATCGCCGACTTCTCGGTGCTCGACTATGTGGGCGGGGTGGACGACTTGCAGGCCGGCCGGGTTCGGCTCATCGGCGATCCCGAGCAGCGCTACTGCGAAGACCCGGTGCGCATGCTGCGCGCGGTACGCTTCGCGGCCAAGCTTGGCTTTTTCATCGAAGCCGGAACTGCCGCCCCCATCCCTTCGATGAGCAGCCTTTTGGAGGGGGTGCCCGCCGCCCGTTTGTTCGAAGAGGTGAACAAGCTTTTCCTGGCGGGCAACGGCGTCACCACCTATCAAATGCTTCGCCGCTTCCGGCTTTTCGAGCGCCTGTTTCCGGAAACGGCCGAGCTGCTCTCGCAGGAGGGTGACCATTTCCCGCACACCTTCCTCACCCACGTCCTGGAGGATACCGACCGCCGGGTGGCGCGGGACCTGCCCGTAACCCCTGCCTTCCTGTTCGCGGCCCTGCTGTGGCATCCCCTGCAGCAGGAGCGACGGGGGCTCGAAGCGGAGGGTATGGCTCCGGACGACGCTATGCAAAAGGCGGCCGCCGAGGTCATGGGCCGCCAGACAGGGCGGGTGGCCATGCCCAAACGCTTCTCCGAGGGAGCCCGCGAGATCTGGAGCCTGCAGGCCCGGATGGAGCGTGCCCGGGGCAAGCGGGCCCTGCGCCTGCTGGGGCATCCCCGCTTCCGGGCGGCATTCGACTTCCTCCTGGTCCGGGGCCGTTCGGGGGAGGCTGACCCTGACCCCGTGGCCTGGTGGCAGGACCTCCTGGATACGCCGTCCGGGCAGCGTCCGGCCAAGCTGGGGCTGAAGTCCGAGGGTGGCAAAAGCCGCTCGGGTAGGGAATCGGCCTGATGGCCGGCCGTCGGAGCCGTTCCGCCTGATCTAGGGAGACCCCGTTGGCGAATCGGCAACACCCCGAGACGGTGGTGACCAGCCATCCCAATGCCGACCTGGACGCCCTGGGCTCCATGGTTGCCGCCCGTCACCTGTATCCGGGGGCCGTGGCCGTCCTGTCCCAGGGCGCTGAGCCCCAGGCCCTCACCCTCCTGCGGTGGCTGGGCGAGACGGCCCCCGCCATTTTTGACGCCAGCCAGGTGGCTCTGGACGGCGTCGCCACGCTTGTCATTGTGGATACCAGCGACCCCCGACGGTTAGGCCCCTTCGCCGAGCTGGCCGGGTTTTCCGGGATCCGACTCGTGGTCCACGACCACCATGGCGGCGACCTGGATCAGCTGCCCCCACATGCTGAGGTCCAAGCGAGCCGGGGCGGGGCCAATACCAGCGGTATGGTGGCCGAGCTCCGCAGCCAGGGTGCCCCGGTGGGTCCGGAAGAGGCGACAGTCATGGCGGCCGGGATATACGAGGATACCGGCATGCTGACCTACGCCGGCGTGACCGGCTCGGATTTCGATGCCGCCCGATGGCTGCTCGACCGGGAGGCGGATCTGACCCTGGTCGGCCAGTTGCTGCGCCAAGAGCTGTCCCCGGAGCAGGTAGGGCTGTTTCACCAGCTCCTGGAAGGGGCCAGGCGGGTACCCGGTCTGCGCCATGAGGTGCTTCTGGCCAGCGTGGAGGATCCCAACCAGGTCCAGGACGCCGCCGGCGTGGTCCAGCGGGTTATGGACAGCGTCGAGGCCGATGCTTTCCTGGGTCTCATCCAGCAGGGCAATCGGGTCTTCGGCATTGGCCGCGCCCGTCCCGACGGCCCGGACATGGGGGGGGTGCTCGGTGAGCTCGGCGGTGGCGGCCACCCTTACGCCGCCTCCGCCTCGCTGCCGGGTGTGCCCCTAGCGGAGACGCGACAGCGCGCCGAAGCCGCCCTTCGTCTCCAGGACGGGCAGGTTCGCACTGTGGGAGAGCTTGGCAGCCGGCCGGTCCATACCCTGCCAGCGGATCTGACCCTGGACCAGGCGGCCCAGCGCCTGCGGCGCTATCCGCTGGCCCGCATGCCGGTGGTGGCCGATGACGGTCGGCCCCTGGGCTGGGTGGAACAGGGGCTGTTGGGAAGGGCCCATGCCCACGGCTTAGGGGATCAGGCCCTGTCGGACTACGTTGCCCCCCTCCCGACCTTGGCTCCCGACGCCTCCCTGCATGAGGCCGAGGCCTGGATCCTGGACCGGGACTACCCGCTGGTGGGGGTGGTGGAGGAGGGGCGGCTGACCGCCGTGGTTACCCGCTCGGATCTGGTGCGCAATTGGCGCGAGGAATCCGGCGAGGTGCCCGAGCCCCAACAGCGCAGCGGGGGGGGTAAGCGCAATCTGGAGGGACGACTGCGTCAGCTGCTGGACCCGGATACCGTGGGTGCCTTGCGGGAACTGGGGGGTCTGGCCGCCGAGCAAGGCGTACGGGCCTTTCTGGTGGGCGGACTGGTGCGGGATCTCATCCTTAACCGGCCCAATACCGATGTGGATATCGCCGTGGAGGGCGACGCCATCGCCCTGGCCGAAGCCTTCGCCGAATGGCAGGGCTGGCACGCCCACAGCCATCCCCGCTTCGGCACCGCCGTGCTGAAGGGGCCCCGAGGCGAACGGTTCGACCTGGCAACCTCCCGGATCGAGCACTACCCCTATCCCGCAGCCCTGCCGGAGGTGGAGGCCGGCTCCATCAAGGCAGACCTGTTCCGGCGGGACTTCGCCATCAACGCCCTGGCCATGGAGCTCGACGGGCCCCGGTTCGGGCGCCTGCTGGATCCCTTTGGCGGGCTGCGGGATATCCGCCAAGGGATCATCCGCGTCCTGCACAGCCTGTCCTTTGTCGAGGACCCCACCCGTATCGTTCGGGCGGCGCGGTTCGAGGCCGAGCTCGGCTTTGAGATCGATGGCGCGAGCCAGCGGCTCATCCGCAATGCCGTGGATCTGGACATGCCGGCCCGGTTGTCCGGCCACCGGTTGTTCCGGGAGCTGCGTTACCTGCTGGACTGCCCGGCGCCCGGGCTAGGGGTGGCGCGACTGGGCCAATTGGGCATGCTGCTCTTTATCCATGGCGTCCTGGCGGGAGACGAGGGAAAAGTAGCCATAGACCGGGTCAAGCGGGGCGAGGAGGTGCTCGATTGGTACCGGCTCCTCTACCGGCCAAAGGCCCCCAGCCAGTGGAAGGTCCTGACCCTACTCCTGCTCTGGGGACTCGATTCCCGTCGGCTGGAGAGCGCGCTCAGCGACTACGAGGTCCGCAGCCGGGAGGCGGCGGCCCTGGCCCGGGACCGGGCTTGGGCGGCCGATTTCACGGCCGCCATGAGCCGGCGAGAGTTGATCCCGGACGAGGATGTGCCCCTGTTCGAGTGGCTTGAACAGCTCTCGCTGGACGGGCTGCTGGCCTGCATGGCAGCTAGCGAGGACCAAAAGGTCAAGGCCGGGATCAGCCATTACCTGCAGCATTTGCGGGGCATCCGGCCGGCCCTGGACGGCAGCCAGCTTCAGGCACTGGGTGTGCCCCAGGGGCCGGCCGTGGGCGAGTGGCTACAGGCCCTGACCCGGGCCCGGGTCAGGGGCGAGGTCCATGATAGCGACGACGAGAAGGCCCTGGTGCGGGCTGGGGAGATTCCGGCATGACCCAGGTTTTCGTCGGTCTCGGCAGCAACCAGGGCGACTCCCGCGCCCTGCTCCGGGACGCCCTGGTGCGGCTACAGGCCCGGGCTACAGGCCATTTGGCGGCGGTCAGCTCCCTTTACCGGACCGAGCCCTTGGGCTACACTTGCCAACCGGATTTTCTTAACGCCGTAGCCCTGTTCCATGGTGCGGATGAGCCCGGGAACTGGCTCGACTCCCTGCTGGCCGTGGAGGGCGAGCTGGGGCGACTTCGGGAGGGACCGCGCTGGGGGCCTCGGCCGGTGGACCTTGACCTCCTGGCGGTCGGCACCCGGTCCCTGGAAACGCCGCATCTGACCCTTCCCCACCCGCGCATCCAGGAGCGCCGGTTCGTTCTCGTCCCTTGGGCCGAACTGGCACCGGATTTTCTATTGCCGTACGGCCTATCGGTCTCCCGCCTACTTAGGTTGTGCCCGGATGAGGGTGCGGTGGCGAGGGCGTCTGGCCCGGAATGGGTCGCGGAAAGGTCGACAAGCGAGGGCGGGGGCGGATGAGCCGCATTCGAGTGGATGATCTGCAAAAGGGGGGCACCCCGGCAGGGCCTCTGGCGGCAGTGACCGCCTACGACTACGCCTTCGCTCGGCTGGCCGACCGAGCCGGCGCGGACCTCCTGCTGGTGGGGGATTCGCTGGGCATGGTGGTCCAGGGGGAGGAAACCACCCTCCCGGTGACCCTAGACCATATGGTCTATCACACCCGGTGTGTGAATCGCGGCCGGGAGCGGGCCCTGGTAGTGGCTGACCTGCCGTTCCGGGCCTATAAAGCGGGGCCCGCCCAGGCCCTGGACAGCGCCGCCCGCCTCATGGCCGAAGGTGGGGCCGAGATGGTCAAGCTGGAGGGTGGCGGGCCCATGGCGGGCACAGTGGCCTTCCTGAATCAGCGGGATATCCCGGTCATGGGCCACCTCGGCCTTACCCCGCAATCGATCCACCAGCTCGGGGGCTACCGGGTGCAGGGCCGGGATGCCGACGCTGCCACCCAAATGGTGGAGGAGGCCCTGGATCTGGAGCGGGCCGGGGCCCGGGCGCTGGTCCTTGAGGCCGTGCCACGCACCCTGGCGGCCCGCGTTAGCGAGACTGTGGCCATTCCCGTTATCGGTATCGGCGCCGGGCCCGACTGCGACGGCCAGGTCCTGGTCTTGCACGATGTCCTGGGGCTGGACGAACGGGTCCAGCCGCGCTTCGCCCGTCGATACATGGACGGCGCCGGTCAGATCACAGAGGCCCTGGGCGCCTTCTGCCGGGATGTCCGGGCGGGGACCTTCCCCGATGCCGAGCACAGCTTCGACTAGCGGGCGCGAAAACCATGCAGACCGCCTACGATCGCCGGCAGCTGGAACAAGCCCTGGCGCCCTATCGCGACGCCGGCGACCGCATTGCCCTGGTGCCTACCATGGGCGGCCTGCATGCCGGTCACATGGCCCTGGTGCAACGGGCCCGGCAGGTGGCCGATCGGGTGGTGGTGTCGCTGTTCGTTAATCCCACCCAGTTCGCCCCGTCAGAGGACTTCGAGGACTACCCCCGGACCTTCGAGGCCGACCGGGAGCGGTTGCTTGCAGAAGGGACGGATGTGCTGTTCGCACCCGGTGATCTGGTCATGTTCCCCGATGGCGAAGGGGCCGTTACCGTGGCGGTGGACCGGGTGACGGAGGGCCTGGAAGGGGCTAGCCGGCCCCATTTCTTTACCGGGGTGGCCACGGTGGTCACCAAGCTCCTGGCGGGGGTGAGCCCGAATTTGGCGGTTTTCGGTAAGAAGGACTATCAGCAGCTGGTGACGGTCCGCCGGCTGGTGTCCAACCTGCTCTTCGCCACCGGGGTCGAAGAGGTGGAAATCGTGCGGGAAGAGGACGGCCTGGCGGTCAGCTCCCGCAACGCTTATTTGAGCGCTGGCGAGCGGGCCGTGGCCCCGGGGTTTTACCAGGCTCTACGCCACGCCGTGGCCGAGGCGGCAGAGCGTAGCCTTGCCCCTGAGGCGGTGGAGGAGGTGGCCCGCCGGCGCATCGCCGAGGCGGGTCTTTGGCCCGAGTACGCCGAGGTCCGCCGGGCCGGCGACCTGGAGCCGGTTACCGATCTCGAAGGCCCGCGCGTCCTTCTGGCCGCGGCCCACTTGGGATCCACCCGGTTGATCGATAACCTGGAGTTCGGCTCGGTCGAGTGACCCGGGCCGGTCATGGCCATCAGGAGCGCGCCATGCAATTGACGCTGCTCAAAAGCAAGATCCATCGCGCCACAGTCACCGAGTCGGACCTCGAGTATGAGGGGAGCTGCGCCATCGACGCCGACCTCCTGGAGGCCGCCGGGCTGCACCCCTACGAGCGCGTCGAGATCTACAATCTGACCAACGGCGAGCGTTTTGCCACCTACGCCATCCGCGCCGAGGCCGGTTCCGGGACCCTATCCATGAACGGCGCCGCCGCGCACAAGGCGGGCGTGGGGCATCAGGTCATCCTGTGCGCCTATTGCGGCCTATCGGCCGAGGAGGCGGCGGAGCACGAGCCGCGTATCGTCTGGGTGGACCAGGCCAACCGGATTCGCCGCACCCATGGCGAACGGCCGGAGGACGCCGCCTGAGCCATACCCCCCGCCGCAACCGGCGGCTTCCCCTAGAACGGATAAGACCCCGATGAACAGCGCCGATTGCCTGGTGACCTGCCTGGAGAGCGAGGGAACTCGTTTCGTTTTCGGGCTGCCAGGCGAGGAAACCCTGGCCTTCTACGAGGCCCTGCGCGAGAGCTCCATCCACGTTGTGACCTGCCGCCATGAGCAGGGGGCTGCCTTCATGGCCGATGTCCACGGTCGCCTGACGGGCAGCCCGGGCGTGTGCGTGTCCACCCTGGGCCCGGGCGCCACCAACCTGATCACGGGGGTCGCCGACGCCGACCTGGATCGCGCGCCGGTGGTGGCCATTACCGGCCAGGCGAGCCTGGACCGGACCCACAAGGAGTCCCACCAGTACCTGGACCTGGTGTCGCTGTTTCGGCCCATCACCAAGTGGAACGCCCAGATCAAGCGCGGCGACGTGGTCCCGGAGATGGTCCGCCACGCCTTCCGTGAGGCCGCCCTGGAGAAACCTGGGGCCACCCACCTGGACCTGCCCGAGGACGTGGCTGACGCGCCCGTGCGCGCCGACGCCACCCCGCTGCCGTCGCAGCCCCTGCCCCAGCCGGTACCGCCGGAGGATGAGCTCAAGCAGGCGGCGGAGTTTTTGGCCCGCTCCCAAAATGCCCTGATCCTGGCCGGCAACGGCATCATCCGGGCGGGTGCCTCCGAGGCCCTGCGCCGGTTCGCGCGCAGCCTGAATATCCCAGTGGCACACACCTTCATGGCCAAGGGCGTATTTCCCTATGATGATCCCCTAGCCATCATGACTGCCGGCATTCAGGCCCGGGACTATGTTGCCTGTGGCTTCGAGGCCGCCGACGCCATCATCTGCATCGGCTACGACGCCACCGAGTACGCACCCAAGAGCTGGAACCCCAACCGCGACAAGCCGGTGCTGCACATCGCCCAGACCCCGGCCGAGCTGGATTCCCACTACACCACTGCGGTGGAGGTGGTGGGTGACATCGCCGAGGCCCTGAACTACCTTTCGGATGCGGTCACCCCGCGCAAGGCCAACATCATCCCCAAGCTCCATGACCCGGTTATGCGGGAGCTGCGCGCCTATGACGAGGACACCTCGGTGCCCTTCAAACCGCAGCGAGTGATTGCCGACCTGGACCGAGCGCTCGATCCTAGGGACATCGTGGTCTCCGACGTCGGTGCCCATAAGGTGTGGGTGGCCCGGATGTTCCCCTCGTCGGTGCCCAACACCTGCATAATCAGCAACGGCTTCGCGTCCATGGGCATCGCCCTGCCCGGGGCCATCGCCGCCAAGCTGGTCCATCCCGAGCGCAAGGTGGTGGCCATTGCCGGCGATGGGGGGGCACTAATGAACATCCAGGAGCTGGAGACTGCTGTCCGGCTAGGCACGCCGGTGGTCCTGCTGGTGTTCGTGGACAACATGTACGGCCTCATCGAATGGAAGCAGCAGCAGCGCTACGGCCATTCCACCGAGGTCGGCATCGGCAATCCCGATTGGGTCAAGCTGGCCGAGAGCTTCGGCGCCCGGGGCACCCGTGTGACCGCTAGCGACGAGCTTGGCCCCGCCCTGGAATGGGGCCTGGACCAGGACCTGCCGGTGATCCTGGAGGTCCCGGTGGACGCCCGCGAAAACCTCAAGCTAACCGAGCACCTGGGGGACCTGGTCTGCCCCATTTAAGAGGCAACCGAGCATGGCTAATCGGACAGATGGGCCGCCTTGTGTGCTTATGTATCCGGGCGAGGTAGCTTGGAAGGCGGGAATCATGGGCTAACCCCGTTACGCCGCTGACCATGGATTTTAAAGAAGGGCCAGGTAACTCCCTAAACCTACCAATCGGCTGGCAAGCGTGGCTTTGCACGGCGACGCTTTTTGAGCCGCCTACCCTTTCCGCTGAGCTTTTAGGCCGACGACCAGACAATACGGGCCCGCCGACCAGGTGGAAAAGACGGGTTAAATGGGCCGACGGTTAGACCTGTTCCCTAAAATCCGGCCATGGCCCCCAGGTGCCACCGCCTCTCCATCGATTTCGATCCCCGCCCAGCAGCTTTCCGCCCGGGTAACCCTTGGGCCAACGGAGCCTGACCTCCATAAGGTTACAATCGGGTCTCTGTGGAGTTACCCCGTTTCCGTGGACACGTAACGGCTTGGCTCATGCCGCTGCCATCCAGGCCTGCTCATAGGCCTTGGGAGATCGGTA